>NZ_JBHRTQ010000003.1:137395-263529 GCF_042646485.1 Novosphingobium bradum
CAGCGTCACGAAGATCTCAGCCTCGATCACCCAGTCCGCGCCTGCCTTGCGCCACTTGGCGGCATAGGTGCCGCTGGCCAGCAGCCTTCCCGACTGCGTCTCGCCTCGCCACTCGCCCTGTTCCATGGCAATCGGTTCGACCGGCGAGAGTTCGATGCGGCCGGGCCGGCGGGTGTAGACCGTCCGGTCGGCCGCCGCGAATTCCCGCTTCCACGCCAGAACCTGCGCCTTGCGGCCCGCGATCACCGCGCTGTCACTGCCCGTCACCAGCACGGCGGCGGGCGCCAGCAGCGGCCCGATCGCGGCAAGATCGGCCTCGGCCAGCGCCCGGTTGAACGCCGCCCGGCGCGCGCGGATCGCCAGTTCGGGCGAATCCATCAGGGGTGGCTCCCGTCCCGTTTCTTGCCCGCGCGAAACGCCGCATAGGAATCCAGCACCTTACGCATCTCGGCGATCGCCTTCTCGCGCGCCTCGTCGTCGCGGATCGCCTCCAGCCGGTGCTTGAGGCTGGAGGCCAGGTCGGCATAGGCGTTCTGCCAATCACGCGGGGCGGCCGCGCGCGCCAGTTCCGGCGGGCCGGTTCGCAGCCGCCGGGCCGGCGCGCCCGGCGCCAGTTCCCACAGCTCGCCCATTTCCGGGATCCGCACCACGGGCGCGCCCGGCCCCTTGCCGGCCAGCGCAGCCAGGGTGTCCATCGCCCCGCTCTCGCCATGATCCAGCAGCAGGCTGCCCCGGATCGGCGCGCGCGCCGCGATCCAGGCCAGCAGTTCCGACTGGTCGGCATGGGCCGAATAGGAATCGATCCGCGCGATCGCCGCGCGCACCAGCACGTCGCGCCCGGAAATCCGCACCCGCTCGGCCCCGTCCAGGATCACCCGGCCCAGCGACCCTTGCGCCTGGAAGCCCACGAACAGCACGGTCGAATCGCGCCGGGCGAGGTTGTGGAACAGGTGATGGCGGATGCGCCCGGCCTCGCACATTCCCGAGGCCGCGATGATGATCGCGCCCGAGATCGTGTTGAGCCGCATCGATTCGGCCACATCGTTGACATAGTGGATCGCCGGGCTGGAAAACGGGTCGATCCCGCCGGTGTCTTCAAGGTCATGCAGGTGCCGCGCGAAGACATCGGTGGCATGGTTGGCCAGCGGACTGTCGACGAAGACCATCGCATTGCCGATCGCCCCCCCGCGCGAAAGCATGGCGATATCCAGCAGCAGTTCCTGGGTGCGCTCCAGCGCAAAGGCCGGGATCACCAGGTTGCCGCCTTTGGCCCGCGCCTCGGTGATGATCGCGGCCAGCGCTTCGCGGCGCTGGGCAATGGTCTGCCGCTCGCGCACGCGGTCGCCATAGGTGCTCTCGCAGATCACGTGGTCGAACCCGGCCGGTCCTTCGGGGTCGGCATGGAACGCCTTGTTCTCCGGCCCGATATCGCCCGAACACATGATCCGCACGCCGCCCGCCTCAAGTTCCACCGAGGCCGCGCCCAGGATGTGCCCGGCGTTCCACAGCCGGGCGCGAAAGCCCGGCGCCGGCTCGAACCATTCGCCCAGCCCCGTGCGGCGCGTGGCCCGCCAGGCCTCCAGCGCCTCGTCCTCGGTATAGAGCGGCTCCCACCGGTCCTCGTGCCGCCGGTCGCGCCGGCGGGCCTGCCGCTCCGCGTCGGCCTCCTGGATGCGGCCGGAATCGGCCAGCATGAATTCGAGGAGATCGGCGGTTTCGGGCGTGCAGAAGATGTCGCCGCCGTAGCCATCCTTGACCAGCCGGGGCAGCAGGCCGGAATGATCGATATGGGCATGGGTCAGGACCACCCCGGCGATCTGGTCGGGCCGCTCGATCCCGTTGTTCCGGTTCAGCGCCTCCAGCGTGCGCGAACCCTGGAACATCCCGCAGTCCACCAGCAACCGGGTGCCATCGAGGTTGAACTCCAGGCACGATCCGGTGACCGTCCGTCCAGCCCCATGCAGTGTCAGCGTCAGCGCCATGCCATCCCCCTCCTGTCCTCCTTAGCGGGCGGAGGATCCAGAGCCTTGATCTAGCGCACTTTGCCCGGCCGCGTCAGCCAAAAGCGGGCGGGCGGATGGGCCGGCGGGCGGGCCGGCTCAGTTGCCCCTGCCAGCGCCCCCGCGCGGCGGCACCTGCTTGCCGGTGGCCTGGTCGAGGAAGCCATCGTCGGCCGCCGGGGGCTGGCCATCGCCGGCCGGCGGCTGGCCGTTGTCTTCCGGCCGGCCCGGCGGCGCGTCGGGCGGCGGAGCGCCCTGGCGGTTGGGATCGATCAGGTTGCCCTTCTCGTCCACATAGTAATAGTCCTCGGGATTGGTGCCCAGGTTGGCCTCGTCGTCCGGCTCCAGGGTATATTCGGGCAGCTTGAGCTGGGTGTCGAACTGCTCGACCGGGCGCCGCGCGGTCGCCACCCGCATATATTGGGCAAAGGCCCGCGCGGGCGCGGTGCCGCCCATCAGGCCGGGCACCGGCCTGGCATCGTCGCGGCCCATCCACACGCCGGTCGTGATCCCGCTGGAGAAGCCGATGAACCAGCCATCCTTGTTGGAACTGGTGGTCCCGGTCTTGCCCGCCACCGGCCGGCCGATCTGCGCCGCGCGCCCCGTGCCGATGTTGACCGCGGTCTGGAGCAGATCGGTGATCCCGGCCGCCACATAGTCGGCCACCAGCTGCTGGGCGGGCGCGGGCTTGTGCTCGTAGAGCAGCTGGCCGTCGGTCGTGGTCACCTTGGCGATGCCATAGGGATCGACCGCGCTGCCCTTGGCCGAAACCGCGGCGAAGGCCCGCGCCATGTCGATCAGGCGCACGTCGGAGGTGCCCAGCACCATCGAGGGCATGGTGTTGATCGGCGTGGTCACCCCGAAGCGCCGGGCCATGCCGGCCACGGTGCCGAAGCCCACCTCGTTGCCGAGCTGAGCGGCCACGGTGTTCTTGGAATAGGCAAAGGCGGTGCGAACGTCGATCTTGCCGGCGAAGTTGCGGGCATCGTTGTGCGGCGACCAGCCCTGGATCGTCACCGGCTCGTCGACCACGGTATCGTCGGGCTTGTAGCCGGCTTCCAGCGCGGCCAGATAGACGAACAGCTTCCAGGCCGAACCCGGCTGGCGCACGGCATTGGTGGCGCGGTTGTAGTTGGAGGTCACGTAGTCCGTGCCGCCGACCATGGCCAGGATCGCCCCGTCCCGGTCCATCGAGACCAGCGCGCCCTGGGCGCCGTTCGGCGCGTTCTTCGCCACCGCATCGGTCGCCGCGCGCTGCATGGCCGGGTCGAGCGTGGTCCACACCTCGATCGGCTGGTTGTTCTCGGGCACCAGCAGGTCAAGCTGGGGCAAGGCCCAGTCGGTGAAGTAGCGGACCGAGTTCTGCCCGGCCTCCTGGGCAAAGGTCACCTTGGTGAAATCGGCGCCCGCCGCCTCGTCGGCGGTGATCGCGCCGGCATCCTGCATCGTGGCGACCACCACCTTGGCGCGCGAAACCGCCGCCTCCTTGTCGGCCGTGGGCGAATAGCGCGAGGGCGCCTTGACCAGGCCGGCGATGATCGCGGCCTCGGGCAGGGTCAGCCGGTCGCCGGGATGACCGAAGAACTTGCGGCTCGCGCTGTCGATCCCATAGGCGCCACCGCCGAAATAGACCTTGTTGAGATAGAGCTCGAGGATCTGCGCCTTGGAGAACTTGCTCTCCAGCGCGATCGAAAGGATCGCCTCGCGGATCTTGCGGGTGAAGGTGCGGTTGTTGTTGAGGAAGATGTTGCGGGCCAGCTGCTGGGTGATCGTCGATCCGCCCTGGCGCCACTTGCCGCTCTCCACCCGCACGAACAGCGAGCGCGCGATGCCGACCGGATCGACCCCGAAGTGATCATAATAGCGCCGATCCTCGACCGAGATCATCGCGTCCTTCATGGTCGCGGGGATCTGGGCCACCGGGATCCACTTGCCGTAGCTCGGCCCGAGCGAAACCAGCTCCGACCCGTCGCGCGCGCGCACCACGATCATCTGCCCCTGGGCCTGGCTCTTGAGCGCCTCGAACCCGGGCAACGACGAGGCCGCCACCGCCACCGCCGCGCCGATCGCCAGGATCACGGCCACGGCCAAGGCCAGCCCCCAGACCAGCAGCTTGCGGAAGAAACGGGCTATGCGGCCCGGCCTACGGCCTTTCCCGCCACCATTGGCACCGCCGCCGCCCGGCTTGCGCGGGGGCGGTGGGGGCACCGGGGGCTGTTCGGACAGGCTGCGCCGGATGGCGGAACGGGCCATGTATCTAGTCTGATCCCTCCGCGGGCGCCCAGGTGGCCCGCATCTCTCGGCGCCCATGCATAGGCGAACCGGAACCCAGCGTTAACAGCGAAATGGCCCGCCGTCCAAGCGCTCAATCCTTCGGCTTGAAATCCAGCGCCGCGCTGTTGATGCAATAGCGCAGGCCCGTCGGCCCCGGACCATCGGGGAACACGTGGCCCAGGTGCCCCGCGCAGGCCGCGCAGCGCACCTCGGTGCGGACCATGCCGTGCGAACGGTCCACCAGCTCGTCCACCGCCTCGGGCCGGGCCGGGCTGGTGTAGCTCGGCCAGCCGCAGCCGGAATCGAACTTGGCGTCCGAAGCGAACAGCTGCGCGCCGCAGCCCGCGCAGAAATAGGTGCCGGGCGCCGTGTTGTATTCATACTTGCCGGTAAAGGCCCGCTCGGTCCCCGCCTCGCGCAGGATGTGATACTGCTCGGGCGTCAGCCGCTCGCGCCATTCCTCGTCGGTCAATTCGCGCTTGTCGGTCATCGGCAATTCTCCCTGGCCCGCGCCGGCCGTCACAGCCTGGCGAACAGCGCGACCATCCGCGCCCAGGCGCGCTCGGCCTCGGCCGGGTTGTAGACCGGCGAATCCGGCACGGTCCAGCCGTGATCGGCCGCATAGACCTCCACCTCGGCCGGACGGTGCGCCGCTGCCGCCGCCGCCTTGAGCGCGTCCTTGTCGCCGGGCGAACGGGCATCGTCGTTGCGGCCGATGGCAAAGAGGAAGCTGGCGCGAGTCTGCCCGAGCAGCCGGTGCGGGCTGTCCGTCGCGTCCAAGACCAGCCCGCCGCCGTGCAGCGAAGCCACGGCGCCCACCCGCCCGGGCGCCGCCAGCGCGGTCCGCACCGCGAACGGACCGCCCATGCAATAGCCGTTGCTGCCGATCCCGCGCGCCTTGTCCACCTCCGGCCGGGAATCGAGCCAGGCCACGAAGGCGCCGCCATCGCGCGTGGTCCCTTCCGGCGTGATCGCCGCGATCAGTGGCTTTAGCCGGGCCTGGCCTTCGGGCGTGCGCCACTCGGCAAGGCTGGCCAGCACCGGCGCCCTGGCGCCGCGGTAATACGGATTGACCAGCAGCACGGCATAGCCCTCGGCGGCAAGGCGCCGGGCCATCGCGCGGCTGGCCTCGCGGATACCGGCGATATCGGGCCACATGACCACGCCAGGATGGCGGCCCGAGGGCGGATGGAAGAACAGCGCATCGGCCCGGCCATCGGGCGTGGGCACCATTACCGCCGCTTCGCGCACCGCCTTGCCCGCCGGTCCGCCCGCGCCCGAAACATCGGTGCCCTGGCAGGCGGCCAGCACGGCGGCGGTTCCGATCAGGGCGAACTGGCGCCGCGAAACGGCTGGTGCGGCGGCCAGTTCGGCAGGCGTGGGCTCATCGCACATCGGCTCTCTCCCATTCGATCGGCGCGATCCGGTTGGCAGGGCAATTCAGGTGCGGAAGTTCAGTTCCAGCTTCACGCCGTTGGGATCGGTCAGGAACAGCTGGCGAAAGCCCGCGCCGCCCAGGTCAACCGCCCGGAAGTCCAGCCCCAGCGCCGCGCACCGGGCCTGCATCGCCTCGAAATCCTCGCAATCGAAGGCGACGTGGTCGATCGCGCCGGTCGGCCCGCCCGCCCGGTCCGCGCCGTGGCGCGCCGGATCGTGGCGCTGGAGGTGCACGATCGGCCGGCCCGCCGGATCGGCCAGCCAGGTCGCCTTGATCCCGGCGGGCAGGAACGAGGTATCCGCCTCGGCCAAGCCCAGCAGGTCGATATAGAACCGCCTGGTCGCCTCAAGATCGGCGGTGACGATGTTCACATGGTTGAGGCCGCTGACCGGCATGGGTTTCCTCCGGCGCTGATCCCGCCGCGCGCAAGGGTGCCACGCCGGCGCGGCCCGGTCCAGCCTTGGCCGGCCGGGACAGCCAGCCGGCCCCAGGCCGCCTCAGCGGCGGCTGAGCTCCGCCTCGCACTGGTCCAGCAGTTCGGCCATGATCTCGACCACCGGCTCTTCCTTGGTCACCATGCCGACCGACTGGCCGGCCATCAGCGAGCCGTTCTCGACATCGCCGTCGATCACCGCGCGGCGCAGGGCGCCGGCCCAGAAATGCTCGATCTGGAGCTGGGCCTCGCCCATCTCGATCGTGCCCTGGTCCAGCAGTAGCGCCACTTCGCGCTGCTTGGCGGTGAATTCCTCGGTGCCGTTGTTCTTGAGCGCGCGCACCGGGATCACCGGCAGGCGCGGATCGACCTGCACGCTGGCCACCGCGTCGCGGGCATTGGCGCGGAAGAAGGCCTTCTTGAAGGCGGGGTGAGCGATGGATTCGGTGGCGCAGGCAAAGCGCGTCCCCAGCTGGACACCCGAGGCGCCCATTTCCAGATAGGCGGCCATCATCTCGCCCCGGCCGATCCCGCCGGCCACGAACACGATATGCTCCTCGGCCAGGGCCGGCAGGAATTCCTGGGCCAGCACGCTGGTGGCCACCGGGCCGATATGGCCGCCAGCCTCGGAGCCTTCGATCACCAGGGCATCGGCGCCGGCGCCATCGCGCTGGCGCAGCAGCTTCTTCGCCAGAGCCAGGGTGGGCGCGAAGACCAGCACCTTGGCGCCGAAGGCCTTGATCGCCTCCACGCTGCCCTTGGGCGGGATGCCACCGGCCAGCACCACGTGGCTCACGCCGTGCGCCGCGCAGACCGCGATCAGGTCGAACAGGCCCGGATGCATGGTGATCAGGTTCACGCCGAAGGGTTTCTGCGTTAGCCCCTTGGTCGCGGCAATTTCCTTGTCGAGCAGTTCAGGCGTCATCGCCCCGCAGGCGATCACGCCGAACCCGCCGGCATTGCTGATCGCCGCCACCAGGTTGCGCTCGGACACCCAGCTCATCGCGCCGCACAGGATTGCGTGCTCGGTGCCGAGGAAAGCGGCCCCTCGCGCCATGCGCGCCTTGGTCTTGTCGTACACGGTACCCCCGATCGTTCCCGCCCTCCGGCCGGGCCGCGGGCGGGCCGGCTATAGAAGCTGCGGCGCGGGCGATAAACCCCCGCGATTGAAATCGTTTCAGGCGATCACTGTGGGTGGATCAGCGCGCTTATCCGATGATTGATCCGGCGCTATCAGGTGGACCAGCGGCAGGACGGCAAGGATCGACCGACCGCCGCAGCCCGCCCCCGGCCCGGTGAGCCATCCCGCTCCCGGCCGCTCGGGTCGCCCGAGCCCCGTCTTCGCCTGCCCCCCGCGAAGGCGGGGCTCACCCCGCCCGCAGGCTCAGGCCATCGGCCCGAACAGACGGGCCATGAAGAACACGAGGCCCACGGCAAAGACCAGCCCGGCGGTCCCTTGCGTGGCGGTGCGAACGGCGCGTTCGCGCGAAATGGGGGCAAGGACCAGCACGGCGATGCCCGCCAGCATGACGAGGATATAGGCCATCATTGCACGATACTCTTTCCGGTGGGACCGACAGAGTGCGCCCGCGCTGCTTACCGTCACGACAAGACACGTCGATAACGCGAAATTTACCACCTGCCCCGTCGAAGCGCGTGGGGGAGCGGGGGCTGGACGGTAGGGCGGTCGGACCTCGGGGCCGGCCGGATCAGAACAGGCGGGTGAGCGAATAGAACAGCGCGCCCACCGCGGCCGAGGCCGGAATCGTGATCACCCAGGCCACCACCACGCTCTGCGCCACGCCCCAGCGCACCGCCGAGGCCCGCCGCGCCGTGCCCGCGCCGATTACCGCGCCGGTGATCGTGTGGGTGGTCGAAACCGGAATGCCCAGGCTCGAGGCGGTGAACACCACGATCGATCCGGCCAATGATGCGCCGAACCCCTGGTGCTGCGAGAGCTTGGTGATCCGGGTACCCATGGTCTCGATGATCTTCCACCCGCCCGACAGCGTGCCCAGCCCCATGGCCAGATAGCACGAGATCGCCACCCAGTGCGGCACGGTGAAATCGCCGTGCAGGTAGCCGGTGGAATAGAGCAGCACGGTTATGAGGCCCATGGTCTTCTGGGCATCGTTGAGCCCGTGGCTGAGCGAATAGGCCGCGCTGGAAATCAGATGGAGCGTCCGGGTCGTGCTTTCGGCGCGGCGCGCGGTGAAGCGGTGCAGCGCCCAGGAACTGAGCATCATCACCAGCAGGGCCAGCCAGAACCCGATCATCGGCGAGGCGACGATGGCGATCAGCGTCTTCGACAGGCCGCCCCACTTCACCCCTGAAAAGCCGGCATGGGCCACGCCCGAACCCACGATCCCGCCGATCAGCGCATGGCTGGAACTGGACGGAATGCCCTTGAGCCAGGTGACGACATTCCAGAACATCGCTCCCACCAGCGCGCCGAACACCACACCCGGGGTAACCAGGTCCTTGTCGATCAAGCCCTTGCCGATGGTATCGGCCACGGCATGGAGGCTGGGGAAGGCCAGGGTCAGGAAATAGGCCGAAAAGTTGAAGAAGGCGGCAAAGGCCACCGCCTTCACCGGCGAGAGCAGCCGGGTCGCCACCACGGTGGCGATCGCATTGGCCGCGTCGTGCAGGCCGTTGAGGAAATCGAAGGCCAGCGCGATGAGGATCAGCGCCACCAGCAGCGGGAAGGCCAGCTCGTGCACGGGCCGGCGCTCAGGCGTGGTCGATCACGAGGCCGTCGATCTGGTCGGCGACGTCCTCGAAGGCATCCACGATCCGCTCGAGATGCTTGTAGATCTCGCGCTCGGTAACGAAGCGCAGGGTATCGCTGGCGCCATGGTCCTTGAGCGCCTGCTTCAGTCCCTCGGCGTGGACCGTATCGGCATGGCCTTCCATCCGCACCAGCCGCTCGGTCAGCTCGTGCAGGCGCTTGGCATTGCGCGGCACGTCGCGCAGCAGCGGCATGGCCTCGGCGGTCAGCCGCGCGGCATCGAGCGCGATCGCGGCCATGTCGCGCATCTGCGGGGCGAACTCGGTCACCTCGTAGAGCTTGATCGCCTCCACCGTGGCCTGCATCTCGTCCACCGTATCGTCGAGCGAGCCGATCAGCGCGGTGATCGCGCCGCGATCGAAGGGGGTGAGGAAGGTGCGGCGCACCTCGTGGAGCATCTCGCGGGTGATCTCGTCGGCATCGTGCTCACGCTCGATCACCTCGCGGATATGCTCGTGCGCGGCCGGCCCGCCTTCCAGCGCGCGGACCGTGGCCTCGGCGGCGGCCAGCACGGTGGCGGCATGGGCTTCGAACAGGCCGAAGAAATCGCCGCTGCGCGGCAGCAGGCGCTGGAACCAGGCAAACATCCAAAATACCCCTGAAGTCTTGGCGACAACGTCGAGAAACCCGGTGCGCCGGGCGGCATCACGAAATTCGGCGGGCGCGAAGGAGCGGATCAGCTCGCTGAGGTCCGGCTCGTCGACCGCGCGGGCGGCCTCGTCCAGCGTGAACCAGCGGCGCTCGCGCTCGTGCTGCTCCTCCCACTCGTCCAGCTCGCGGGTCAGCGCCAGCGGGAACACGTCCACGTCGGCCATCAGCGAGGCGCCCGAGCGCACGCGCTTGCGGAAGCGGTAGGAGCCGAGCGGCACCGGACAGACCGCGCCCAGCACCCCGGCCTCTTCCTCGGCCTCGAGCGCGGCGGCCACGTGCGGCGCGGTGCGCGCGCCCACATTGCCCTTGGGCAGGACCCAGCGCCCCGTCCCGCGCGAGGTGACGAGCATGACCTTGAGCGCGGCCTCAACCCCGGTCCCGTCGGTGCGGTATGGCAAGGCGGCGACCTGGCGAATGGCGCGTGCTCCCGTGTCGGAAAACCCGGCGCGGCCCCCCGCCACGCGTGTCACATCCGTGTCACAAACCGTGCGCGGGGTGCAACTGTCCGGCAGCCGCTTTTACCCGGCTTTCGTCCCCGTTGCATCCGCCTTGCGGCTTATTCGGCGTCGAGCCCGTAGGCGGTGTGCAGCACGCGCACGGCCAGTTCCACCTCGTCGGCGTCGATCAGCACCGAAACCTTGATTTCGCTGGTGGAAATCGCCTGGATGTTGATCCCGCGCTCGGCCAGCGCCTTGAACATGGTGGCGGCAACGCCGGCATGGCTCCGCATCCCCACGCCCACCACCGAGATCTTGGCCACCTTGTCGTCGCTGATCAGCCGGTAGTAGCCGATGGCTTCCTTGCGTTCTTCCAGAAGGGCCTGGGTCCGCAAGAGGTCGGCCGCCGGGACCGTGAAGGTCACGTCGGTCTCGCCCTTGTCCTTGGCGATGTTCTGGATGATCATGTCGACGTTGATGTTGGCCTCGGCCAGCGGGCCGAAGATCGTCGCCACCGCGCCGGGCCGGTCGGCCACGCGGGTCAGGGTAACCTTGGCTTCGTTCTTGTCGGCGGCGATGCCGGTGATCACCTGGCGTTCCATATCCAGTCCTTCAAGTTCTTCGTCAGAGACGATCATCGTTCCGGGAATCGTGTCGGCGGCCGGCGCGGTCTCGTCGATGAACGAGGAGAGCACCTGCACCCGCACCTTTTCCTTCATCGCGAGGGAAACCGAGCGGGTCTGCAACACCTTCGAGCCGACCGAGGCCAGCTCGAGCATTTCCTCGTAGGTGACGTTCTTGAGCTTGCGGGCCTTGGCGACGATGCGCGGATCGGTGGTGTAGACCCCGTCGACGTCGGTGTAGATGTCGCAGCGGTCAGCCCCGATCGCAGCCGCAACGGCCACGGCCGAGGTGTCCGAGCCGCCCCGGCCCAGCGTGGTCACCCGGCCATCGGGCGAAAGCCCCTGGAAGCCCGGGATCACCGCGATCTCGCCCGCCGCCATCGAAGCCAGCAGGGCGCCGCTGTCGATATCCTCGATTCGCGCCTTGGCATAGGCATCGTCGGTCCGCACCGGAAGCTGCCAGCCCAGCCACGAACGCGCCTTGCAGCCCATCGCCTGGAGCGTGAGCGCCAGCAGCCCCGAAGTGATCTGCTCGCCGGCGGCGACGACCACGTCGTATTCCGCCGGATCATAGAGCGCATTGGCCTCGCGGCAGAAGGTCACCAGCCGGTCGGTCTCGCCGGCCATGGCCGAAACGACCACGGCCACCTCGTGCCCGGCTTCCTGCTGGCGTTTGACGATCCCCGCCACGCGCCGGATCCGCTCGGTCCCGGCCATCGACGTGCCGCCGAATTTCATCACGATGCGCCCCACGGGCCTGTGCTCCTGCTAGCCAACGCACTGAAACCTGCCCGCCGATCCGCATGGACGGGCCATGGACCGATGGGCGGGGGCGCTTTAGGAAGGGTGCATGGCTAATGCAACCTCCAACACGGCCCCCACGATCCGCCCCGATGAAGCCGCGCATTTCGGGCGCATGGCGGCAGACTGGTGGAACCCCAAGGGCTCCTCCGCCATGCTCCACAAGCTTGGCCCGGTGCGCCTCGCCTTCCTGCGCGAGGCGATGGACCGGCACTGGCACGGCGATTCGCGCACCCTGAAGCCGCTCGCGGGGAAGCGCGCGCTCGATGTCGGCTGCGGCGCGGGCCTGCTGGCCGAACCGCTGGCCCGGCTTGGCGCGGCGGTGACCGGCGTCGATGCGGCGGCCGAAAACATCGCGGTCGCCTCGGCCCATGCGACAGGCGGCGGCCTTCCCATCGACTACCGCCACGGCGACCTTGCTGCGCTGGATCTCGGCCAGTTCGATCTCGTCACCGCGATGGAAGTGATCGAACACGTGGCCGACAAGGGCGCCTTCGTCCGCGCCCTGGCCCAAAGCCTCGCGCCGGGCGGCCTGATGGTCCTCTCCACCCCCAACCGCACCGCGGCCTCGCGCCTCCTGCTGGTGGAAGCGGCTGAGCGGTTCGGCGGCATCCCGCGCGGCACCCACCACTGGGCCGATTTCGCAACGCCTGAGGAACTGCGCGACCTCCTCGCCGCCGCCGGCCTCGCCATGGGCCAGCCGCAGGGCATTGCCTGGAACCCGCTGGCAGGGCTGCATCTTTCGGCCGACCTGTCATTGAACTACATCGTGACCGCCACGAGAATCTGACCCGCCCCCCCCGTTCGTGTCGAGCGGAAAGGGGGATGTGGCGCAAGTTACCCCAGCGCGGCTTCCCATTCCGCTTCCTTGAAGCCCACCAGCAGCCCGCCGGGATGCTCCGCGATCGGCCGCTTGATGCAACTGGGATTGGCCACCATCAGCCCCACGGCGCGGGCGGCGTCCAGCCCGTCCTTGTCGGCATCGGGCAGCTTGCGGAAGGTCGGCCCGGCGCGGTTGATGACCTTCTCCCAGCCCGCCTGCGCCTGCCATGCGGCCAGCTTCGCCGGATCGGCGCCGAGCTTCTTGTAGTCATGGAAGGCATAGGCGATCCCCCGCGCATCCAGCCAGGCGCGGGCCTTTTTAACCGTGTCGCAGTTGGGGATTCCAAACATGGTTAACGTCACTTCCGCCTCCTCCGAAACCAAAACCTGACTGAGCGAGGCAGGAAATAGCCGCATCCCAGCATACTGGCACCAGCGAGGGCAAGAAACGCGTTTGTAGCCAATTCGCTTTTGGAAACCGTCGCGCTCCAGTTGCTGGCGACCAGCAGCACGACAACGAACGCGAAAAGCGAGACTGCCGCTCCCCTGTGTATGTTACGCCCAGTCAAGCCGAACCTACCAAGCCGGAATTTGCTTCTACAACCCTTGCAACCTGCTCGCAGTTGGGAATGCCATGGAGCGTGATCGTCATGGCCCCGTCCTAGCGCAGCCACGACGCGGAGCAAGAGGCTGGCGCATTGCGGGACAGGTGCGCCCTTGCCCCTTGCCGGACGGCCACTTCATCCCAAGATGGGCACCATGGCCGATGCACCCAAGCGTTTCCGCGTGACCGCGCGTGACAACAGCGGCGATATCTTCGCCTTCGAGAGCGACAACCGCGAACGCGCGGAGAAGAAGCAGCGCCAGCTCGCCCGGCGGCCCGAACTGCATGACGTCCAACTGATCCGCCAGCGCTGGCTGTAAGCGCCCCGGTGGACTTTTGCGCCCACTTTGCCCAAAAGCGCGGCCCATGTCGTTCAACACCTTCGGTCGCCTGCTGCGTTTCACCACCTGGGGCGAAAGCCACGGGCCTGCCCTCGGCGCGGTCGTCGACGGGTGCCCGCCGGGCCTCGCCATCGACGAAAGCCTGATCCAGCCCTTCCTCGACAAGCGCCGGCCGGGGCAATCGAAGTTCACCACCCAGCGCCAGGAGCCGGACCAGGTCCGCATCCTGTCCGGCACCTTCGCCGATGAATCCGGGGTGTGCCGCACCACCGGCACCCCGATCAGCCTGATGATCGAGAACACCGACCAGCGTTCGAAGGACTATGGCGAGATCGCCCAGGCCTATCGCCCCGGCCATGCCGACTATGCCTACGACGCCAAATATGGCCTGCGCGACTATCGCGGCGGCGGGCGTTCCAGCGCGCGCGAAACGGCGGCGCGGGTGGCGGCGGGCGCGGTGGCGCGGCTGGTGATCCCGGAAGTGACGATCACCGCCTGGGTCAGCGAGATCGGCGGCGACGCCATCGATCCCGACAATTTCGACGCCGCCGAGATCGGCAACAACCCGTTCTTCTGCCCCGACGCGCAAGCCGCCGCGCGCTGGGAAAAGATCGTCGACGAGGCGCGCCTTGCCGGCTCCTCCATCGGCGCGGTGGTGGAATGCGAAGCCTCTGGCGTCCCCGCCGGCTGGGGCGCGCCGCTCTATGCCAAGCTCGACAGCGAACTGGCCGCCGCGATGATGAGCATCAATGCGGTCAAGGGCGTGGAGATCGGCGACGGCTTCCACGCCGCGCGGCTGACCGGCGAACAGAACGCCGATGCCATGCGGCCTGCGGGCGACGACCACGACGGCCCGCTGTTCCTCGCCAACCACGCCGGCGGCATCGCGGGCGGCATCTCCACCGGCCAGCCGGTCCGCTTGCGGGTGGCCTTCAAGCCAACCAGCTCGATCCTCACGCCCGTGGAATCGATCAACCGCTCGGGCGAGGCCACCCAGGTCCGCACCAAGGGTCGCCACGATCCGTGCGTCGGCATTCGCGGGGTGCCGGTGGTGGAAGCGATGATGGCGCTGGTCCTGGCCGACCAGAAGCTGCTCCAGCGCGGGCAGTGCGGGTAAGGCGTTTCACGAGGAGACGCGACAAAGGACCAGATTCGCGCAAAGGCGCAAAGACGCAAAGGCGGAGCGCGATCTTTCCGCGTAGCGGCTATTCCCAAATGATCGCTCAAACGGCGGAATGAACGGCGGCTTCGCCGCATCGCGCAACACCTTTGCGCCTTTGCGCGATCTCCCTTTTCTTCCCTCCGCGCCTCCGCGTGAACCAATCCCCGCTTGCGAGCCATTCGCAACTGATCGCCAAAACCGATCACAAATCGCTGATCGCCACAGCAAATCGAATTAATCGGGAATCCGCATTTCCCGACTCGGCCCTGCCCGCCTATCCCCCTCCCTGTCGCTGAAATTTCATCGCAACGGAGTCTACACCCATGGGTATCATTGGCAGCCAGCTCGGCTCGTTCTCGGCCACCTCGTTCAAGGACGGCAAGTTCGTCGACATCACCGAGAAGGACGTGCTCGGCAAGTGGGCGGTGTTCTTCTTCTACCCGGCCGACTTCACCTTCGTCTGCCCGACGGAGCTGGAAGACCTCGCCGACAAGTATGCCGAACTCCAGGCAATGGGCGTGGAAGTGTTCGCGGTCTCGACCGACACCCACTTCAGCCACAAGGCCTGGCATGACACCTCCGCCGCCGTCGGCAAGATCGCATATCACATGGTCGGCGACCAGAACCACGTGCTGACCACCATGTTCAACAACCTGCGCGAAGGCGTGGGCCTGGCTGATCGCGGCACTTTCGTGACCGATCCGGCCGGCGTGCTCCAGCTCGTCGAAGTGACCCCGGAAGGCGTGGGCCGCAACGCCGCCGAACTGGTCCGCAAGATCAAGGCCGCCAAGTACTGGCAGGAGCACCCCGGCCAGGTCTGCCCGGCCAAGTGGGAAGAAGGCAGCCAGACCCTGGCGCCCTCGATCGACCTCGTCGGCAAGATCTGATCCCCCACGGACTCCTCCCCGCTTGCGGGGAGGGGGACCATCCGCAGGATGGTGGAGGGGGCTTTCCGGTCAAGCCCTGTGCCAACCCGACAACCCCCTCCGTCAGCCGTCTGCGACGTCTGACACCCCCCCGCGTGCGGGGAGGAAACAGAAGGAGCCCCTCCCATGCTCGACGCCGCCACCACCGAACAGCTCACGCAATACCTGGCCCTGCTGCGCGAACCGATCGCGCTGGTCGCCACGCTGGGCACCGATCCGCGCTCGGCCGAAACGCGCGAGCTGCTGGAACGGATCGCCAGCCTTTCGGACAAGGTTTCCGTCCGCTTCGACGGCACGGATGCCCGCGTCCCTTCCTTCTCCATCGCCCGCGTATCGAACCCCGAAGCATCTGTGCGCTTCGCCGGCGTTCCGCTGGGCCACGAATTCACCTCGCTGGTCCTCGCCCTGCTCTGGGCCGGTGGACACCCGCCCAAGGTGGAGGACGCCGTCCTCCAGCAGATCCGCGACCTGCCGGGCGACTACAGCTTCGAGATGTATTTCTCGCTCTCGTGCCACAATTGCCCCGACGTTGTGCAGGCGCTCACCCTGATGGCGCTGACCAATCCGCGCGTCCGCGCCGTGCTGATCGAGGGCGGCGCCTTCAAGGGCGAGGTGGAAGATCGCGGCGTCATGGCCGTGCCGGCCGTGTTCCTCGATGGCGCGATGTGGGCCTCGGGCAAGATCACGATCGAGGAAGTGCTCGCCAAGCTCGATACCGGCGCGGCCAGCCGCGCGGCGGAAGAGATCGCCACGAAGGATCCGTTCGAGGTGCTGGTCATCGGCGGCGGCCCGGCCGGCGCGGCGGCTGCCATCTACACCGCGCGCAAGGGCATCCGCACCGGCGTCGTGGCCGAACGCTTCGGCGGCCAGGTGATGGACACCATGGGGATCGAGAACTTCATCTCGGTGCCCTATACCGAAGGCCCAAAGCTGGCCGCCGCGCTGGAGAACCACGTCCAGGAATACGCGGTCGACGTGATGAACCTCCAGCGCGCCGAGCGGCTGATCCCGGCCGAGCGGCCGGGCGGCTGGCACGAGGTGGTCCTGGCCAACGGCGCCAGCCTCAAGGCGCGCACCGTGATCCTTTCCACCGGCGCGCGCTGGCGCAACATGAACGTGCCGGGCGAAGCGGAATACAAGGCCAAGGGCGTGGCCTATTGCCCGCACTGCGATGGCCCGCTGTTCAAGGGCAAGCGGGTGGCGGTGATCGGCGGCGGCAATTCCGGCGTGGAAGCGGCGATCGACCTGGCCGGCATCGTCGCCCATGTCACCCTGATCGAGTTCGACGCCAGCCTGCGCGCCGATGCCGTGCTCCAGGCCAAGCTCAGGTCCCTGCCCAATGTGACCGTGATCGTCTCGGCGCTGACCACCGAGGTGCTGGGCGACGGCGCCAGGGTCACCGGCCTCACCTGGGAGGACCGCGCCAGCGGCAAGATCCACAAGGTCGAGCTTGAAGGCATTTTCGTCCAGATCGGGCTGGTGCCCAATACCGAATGGCTGAAGGGCGCGGTTGCGCTCTCCCCGCGCGGCGAGATCGAGATCGACCAGCGCGGCGAAACCTCGATCCCGGGCGTCTTCGCCGCCGGCGATGCGACCACCGTGCCCTACAAGCAGATCGTCATCGCGCTGGGCGCCGGGGCCACCGCCGCGCTCTCCGCCTTCGACACCCTGATCCGCCTGCCGGCAGAGGAAAAGGTCAGCGAGCCGGCCTGACCTGGCGGCCGGGAACCGGGAGCCGGGGGCCGCGCTCTGGCCCCCGGCCCGCCGTCAGAACTTCACCCGAGCCGAAAGCCGGGCGTTGCGCGGCGCGCCGGGGGTGATGTTGTTGGCGTTGTGGGCATCGGAGAAGTAGGTCGCATCGAGCAGGTTCTCGATGTTGAGCTGCAGGTTCAGACGCGGGGTCACCGTCCAGAACACGCCGCCATCCACGCGGGTGAAGGCCGGCAGCCGGGTGGTGGTGGCCACGGTGCGGATCGCGGCGAACGCGCTCGACTGGTGCACCACGCCAAGGCCAAGGCCGAACGCGGGGCTGACGTCATAGCGGTTCCACAGGGCAAACTGGTGGTGCGGCACCTGCGCCAGCTTGACCGCGCCATTCCCGCGCAGCGTGCCATCCTGCCAGGTATAGCCCCCGCTCACCTGCCAGCGCCGGGCGAGCCGGCCCGACAGGCCCAGCTCCAGGCCGCGCGTGCGGGTTTCGCCGATATTGATGGTCACGGTCGGGTTGGCCGGATCGGGGGTGGTGGCATTGGTGCGATCCAGCCGGAACAGCGCCACGGTCAGGGCGAGATCGCGGGTCACGTCCCACTTGAAGCCGATCTCGCGGTTGGTGAAGCGCTCGGGCGCCAGGTTGGCCTGGGCAGCGGTGAGCTGCACGAACTGATCGCCCGAGCGCGGCAGGAACGAACGGCTGTAGCTGGCATAGAACGCCATGTCGGCACGCGGCTTGAGGATCAGGCCAAGGCGCGGGGTCACCATCTCGTCGGTGCGCGCGAAGGGGCGCGGGGTGCCGGCCCGGTCGGTGCCGCGGATCGCGAACCGGTCGTAGCGCAGGCCCAGCACGAGGTCGACATGGTCGCCGATCCCGACCTGGTCCTGGGCATAGGCCGACCAGGTCTTCACCGTGGAAACCACGTCGCGCGCAAGCGCACCGAAGCTGACCGTCGGCCGCACGATGGCGGCCAGGTTCAGGGTGGAACTGGATAGCGTCCCGTCTCGGCGCTGGCTGGCCGTGTCCTGGTTGGCGAATTCAACCCCCAGCAGCAGCTTGTGGGCCAGCGGCCCTGTGGCCAGGTCCCACACCAGGTTGCTCTGGGCGATGACGTTCTGGCGCTGGACGGCTTCCTTGTAGCTGGAAAGCGCCACCGTCCCGGTCTGGCTGGTGGCCGCGCCATTGGCAAAGACGTTGGTGTAATACTTGTCGTAGTCGCCATAGGCCACCGTGGTCGACCAAGTGAGGTTGTCCGCCAGCGCGCCGTCAAGCCGCGCCCGGGCGATGTGAGCGTCCAGCCCGGTGCGGTTGATCCCCGGCACCCCGAAGAACAGGGCTTGATAGCCGGTCAGCGGCTGGTTCGGCTGCCCCGCACTGGTGGCGATCGACGGCACGCCGCGATCCACCACCCGGTCGTCGTGGACATATTCGTACGACAGCCCCAGCTTCCACGCGCCCAGGTCCAGCGCGAGCGAGGGGTTGGCCGCATAGCGCTTGCCGCCGAAATAGTCGCGGGCATTGGCCAGGCTTTCGTAGGTGGCGTTGAGCCGAAGGGCCGCCTTGCCCGAGATCGGCGCATTCACATCGGTCGCCACATCCCAGCCGCCGAAGGTGTTGACGCTGGTCGCGGCAGTGATCGCCAGCCGATCGAACGCGGGCGCCTTCT
The DNA here is from genome assembly GCF_042646485.1 of Novosphingobium bradum. Taxonomy (NCBI): domain Bacteria; kingdom Pseudomonadati; phylum Pseudomonadota; class Alphaproteobacteria; order Sphingomonadales; family Sphingomonadaceae; genus Novosphingobium; species Novosphingobium bradum. The sequence goes on from NZ_JBHRTQ010000003.1 coordinate 156,076, forward strand.
GCACGCGATTGATCACCCCGCCGCTGCCGCCGCGCCCGAAGACCAGCGCCGATGCGCCTTTCAGCACCTCCACCCGCTCGATGTTGTAGAGGCTGCGGTAATACTGGACGTCATCGCGCAGGCCATCGAGGAAAAAGTCGGCGGTGGTGGCCTGGCCGCGCAGGACGATCTGGTCGCGGTTGCCCTCGCCCTGGCCAACCGTGGTGCCCGGAACATAGCGCAGCACCTCACCCATCGAGCGCTGGGCCTGGTCGTCCATCCGCTCACGGGTCACCACGGCGATCGATTGGGGCAGGTCGAGCAGCGGAGTGTCGGTCCGCGTAGCGCTGGCCGATTGCTCGGCGCGGTATCCGTCGCGCTGGCCGATCACCACGATGCCGGCATCGCCCGCATCGGCGCCGGCCTCGGCCTCGGCGGCAAGGGCGGCGTTCGGCAGGCAAGCAGCGGCAAGCGCGGTGACCACAATTCTCTTCACGGTGTCCTCCAGTCCAGGTCTGATGGACGGCGGTTACTGTTATTGAGAATGATTTGCAATTGCGATGGATCAAAATTCGCAAATTTCCCCTCGCCGGGCGCGTACAAGGGCCGGCGCAAGGCGCGTGTCTGGCGCAATTCGGGCCGCCAGAAACGGCCAGCGCAAAGCGGCAGGCGGGATAAAGGGCGGCCGTGAGGAAGCCGGTCAGAGCGCGGCTGGCCCGCTCAGCGCGGCCGCTTCAGCACGATGTAGACCGCTCCGGCCCCGCCATGCCGGGGATGGGCGGGACGCACCGCCGCGATGCGGCCGGCGTGGCGACCGGCGGCCAGCCAGTCGAGCAGCTTGGCGCGAATCGCCCCGCGCCGGTCGCCGCGAGACGCATGGTCATCCGACGGGCGCGGTCGGCCGGTGACCAGCAGCACCAGCCGCGCGCCCAGGGCCACGGCCTGGGCCAGCCCGTGATCCAGCCGGGCATGGGCGGAATCGAGCGTGTGGCCATGCAGGTCGAGCGTGAAGTCCGGATCGATCGCCGCGCGGGCCAGCCGGCGGTCCCAGCCGGCATCAAGTCCATGCCGATCGAGCGGGCGCGGCGCCGCCGCGCGGACCGGTTCCGGTGGAAGCGGCGCGGGAACGCGGCCTCGCACCTTGGGGCGCGGGACGGGGTGTGGGGCGACGGGGGCGGCCGGGCCAGGCGCGGGATGGCCCGCGCCCGGTTCGGCCCGGCGCGGGTGGATCGGCCGCACGGTCGCGGCGACCCGCGCCCACAGCTCGGCTTCCTCGGGGGTCAGCCCGCGCGGGGGCCGGCTCATTTTCGCGCGGCAGAGGCGGCGCCGGTGCCCACCAGCCGCGCCAGGGTTCCCGCCGGGACCAGCACCAGGGCATTGCCCCTGGCGCTCATCCCGCCGGCGATCAGCCGCGCGGTGGGGCCGGCGCCCCAGAACGAATCAAACCGGTTGGCGCCCTTGATCGCCCCGCCGGTGTCCTGGGCGATCCACAGCCCGGTGGTCTCGGTGCGGTCGGTCGCCAGCCATACGGGCGCGCCCAGCGGCACCATCAGCGGATCGGCGGCCAGGCTCGCCTGGGCGCGGACCGGCACGCCCAGCGCGCCGACCGGGCCATCGCCGCTCACCTCGCGGAAAAACACCACCGAACGGTTGGCCCGCATCATCGCGCGCCCTTCATCGGGATGGGCGCGCAGCCAGGCCATGATCCCCTGCATCGAGCCGGAGTTCTGGCCCGGCCCCGCGCCGATCAGCCCGGCATCGCGCATGAGCTGGCCGATCGCGGTATAGGGCTGCCCGTTCTGCCCGGCATAGCCGATCCGGATGACCGTGCCATCGGGCGCGATCAGCCGCCCGGAGCCCTGGATTTCCAGGAAGAACAGCTCGATCGGATCGGCCGCCCAGGCCAGTTCCAGCCCCTTGCCGGCCAGGGCGCCATCCTGGATCTGGGCGCGGTCGAAATAGGGCACGAACCGCCCATCGGCATCGAAGCGGCCCACCGGCCGCTGGCCGGTGCGCTGGTCGAACGGGGTCTCGAAGGGCCAGGCCCGCACCAGGTCCGGCGGCAGGCGATAGACCGGCACCTCGAAGCCCGGCTGGCGGGTACGGGCGCCAGCGATCTCGGGCTCGTAGTAGCCGGTCACGAAGGCCTGGCCATCGCCCACCCTGACCGTTTCGAAATAGCGGGTGAAGAAACCGGCTGCATCGCCGGCTGGCCAGCCGGGCGCGGCGGCGCAGGGCGCCTGCCAGTCCACCGGACGGGTCAGCCCGCTGCCGTCACCGCGCGCCAGCAGGGCGCGGCAGCTTTCCGCGAACGAACGCAGCGCCGCCGGCGCGCGCGCGCCGGCCAGCGGCAGGCTGGCCACGGCCGGCCCGGGCATGATCCCGGTGGATAGCGCGGTTGGCGGAGGCGCGGATGTGGGCGCCGGCGTGGGCGCGGCGACCGGTCCCGGCACCAGGGCCGAACCGCCGGGCCGGGCGGGGGGAATGATCGTGCAGGCGGCGAGGATCAGCGGCGCGAGCAGTAGCGCCGGCCGCAAAGCCCACCGCACCGCACCCGATCGGAGGAGCCTCCGCTGCCGCCCTGCCCCCCGCACGCAGCGCGCCTCAGGCTTCGTCGGTCTCGTCGAGCAGCCAGTCGGGGCCGGCGGCGGACAGGTCGCGGCTGAAGGTCCACAGGTCGCGCGCCTCGATCGCATCGTTGAGCGAGCCGGCGATGACCGTGCCTGCCGCATCGCGGGTGACCGCGGCGATATCGGCGGTGAAGCGGACCGTGATCCGCGCAAGGGTGCCATCGAGCACGGCATCGACGATGCTCGCGTCCTCGATCCGCACCAGCCGGTTGTCGAGCGTTTCGCCAGCGGCAAGGCGGGCATCGATCGCCGAGGCGAAGCCCTGGTAAACGTCGCGGTCGCACAGGTGGGCCAGCTGGTCGCGGTCGCCCTTCCAGAAGGCGTCGAGAATCAGGCGATAGGCGCCGCGCGCGCCCTGGAGGAACACCAGCGCATCGAAGCGGCGATCGGCGGCGGCAATGTCGCGCAGGCCGCGCTCGGCGGCGGGCAGCACGCCCGGCAGTTCGCGGCGGACAGGCTGGGCGGCGCGCGGCAGGGCGCGCTCGGGCAATTGCGGCGCCACGGCGCGCGGAGCGCCGGTGCTGCCGGCCTCGCCACGCGGATCGATCCGGCCCTGGATGGTCTCTTCCTCATGCTCCGCCCGGCGGCCGAGCACCGAATAGAGCCGCAGCCCGAGGAAGGCTGCAATCATGGCCAAGATGACGACTTCAACGGTCACGTCGATCTGCTTTCGTTGGGCTGGCGGGCGATTTCGCCGCAGACTCACTGTGCCTCAGATAGGTAAGCTTGACAAATGAACAACGGATGATCGCCACCTCCGTGCATTTTTCGCGTCCGGAGGAGGGAAATGGCACAAGGGGCCGGTGCGCCGGGCGCCGGCCCGGCATCGTGCCGGCAGCAAGATCGCAGTCGGCCAGAGTCCCGGCGGGCCTTTGCGCGAGAGCCAAACACTGCTAGGCGCGCGGCCAGTTCCCATTCGTTTCCAGCAGTCGAGAAAGCACTTCCCATGGCCGATGAAGGCAACGTCATTTCCGATCTCAACCTCGGCGGCTCCGCTCCCAACGGGCAGGACACCGGCCCGGCCGCGGGGATCATTTCGCAATACGTCAAGGACTTCTCGGTCGAGAACCCCAATGCGCCGGCAAGCTACCAGTGGCAGGACGCGCCGCAGCTCGATGTCCAGTTCAACATCCAGTCGCAGCAGGTCGACGGCGAGATCCACGAGGTCGAGCTGAAGATCTCGATGAACGCCAAGGCGGAAGGCGGCGTCGCCTACATGATCGAACTGGCCTATTGCGGCCTGGTCGGGATGCGCGGCCTTGCTCCCGAACAGGAACACGCCTTCATCTATGGCGAAGCCCCGCGCATCCTGTTCCCCTTCGCCCGCCGCATCCTGGCCGATGCCGTGCGCGATGCCGGCTACCCGCCGGTCATGCTGGAACCCATCGATTTCAACGGCCTCTATCTCCAGCAACTCGCCCAGGCCGCGCAGACCTCGGGCGAACCGGCCGGCAACGCCTGAACGCCATGCACCTCCGTCCGCTCGTGCTGAGCCTGTCGAAGCACCGCGCGCAGTGTTTGGGCCTTCGACAGGCTCAGGCCGAGCGGACGTAGGCTTGTTTTCATGAACCTTCTCAGGGCCACCGGCACAATTGGCGGGCTGACCCTGGCCAGCCGCGTGCTCGGCCTGGTGCGTGACAGCCTGTTCGCGCGCTACATCGGCGCCAGCTTCGCCTCCGACGCCTTCCTGGTGGCCTTCCGCCTGCCCAATATGTTCCGGGCGCTGTTTGCCGAAGGCGCCTTCGCCAGCGCCTTCATCCCGATGTTCAACCAGAAGGTGGCCAACCCCGAAGGCGCGGGCCTGAAGGACGGCCTGGCCTTCGCCGAAGCGGCCCTCGCCGTGCTGCTGCCGGTCCTGCTGGTGATGACCGTGGTGCTGGAAGTCTTCGCCTGGCCGGTGACCTTCGCGCTCTCGGGCAAGTTCAACGGGGTCAGCCACGAACAATTCGCCTTCGCGGTCGAACTGTCGCGCTACACGATCCCCTACCTGATGCTGATCAGCCTGGTTTCGCTGTTTGGCGGCATATTGAATTCGCTGCACAAGTTCTGGGTCAACGCGGCCGCGCCGATCCTCCTCAACCTCACCCTGATCGCCGCCCTGCTCTTGTTCCACACCAGTGACCCGCTGGCCACCGCGCGCAACCAGGCGATCGCGGTCTCCGTCTCGGGCCTGCTGCAACTGCTGTGGCTGGCTTTCGCCTGCTGGCGCAACGGGGTCAGCCTGAAACTGCGCCGGCCGCGCCTCAGCCCCGAGGTCAGGCGCCTGCTCAAGCTGATCTGGCCGGCGGCGGCGGGCGCGGGCGCGGTGCAGATCAACCTGGTCATCTCCACCGCGCTGGCCGCCTCGCTGCTCGCCCACGGCTCGGTCACCTACATCTACATGGCCGACCGGCTGAACCAGTTGCCGCTGGGCCTGATCGGGATTGGCCTTGGCACGGTGCTCCTGCCCACGATCTCGCGCCAGCTCGGCGGGGGCGAACACGCCGCCGCCATGGAAACCCAGAACCGCGGCCTCGAACTGGCCCTGCTGCTCACCCTGCCGGCCACCGTGGCGCTGGTCGTGGCCGGCGAACCGATCGCCGCCGCGCTGTTCGGCTATGGCCGCTTCACGGCCCAGGATACCCATTTCACCGCCCAGGCGCTCGCCGCCTTCTCGGTCGGCCTGCCCAGCTACATCCTCGTGAAAGTGCTCACCCCCGGCTTCTATGCCCGGCAGGATACCCGCACCCCGGTACGCTATGCCACGGTGTCGATGGTGGTGAACCTGGTGGGCAATCTCGCGCTGATCCTGCCGCTCCAGCACATGGGGCCGCCGCTGGCCACCGCGATCGCCTCCACGGTCAATGTCGCCATGCTCTATCGCACCCTGGTGGCGCGCGGCCATTTCGTCATGGATGCGCGGCTGCGGCGGCGCGCGCCGCGCCTGGTGCTGGCGGCGCTGGCCATGGGCGTGGCCTTGTGGTTCGGCCAGGGGCTGCTGACGCCCTATGTCCACGGCACCTGGCTGGTGCGCTTCGCCGCGCTGGCGGCGCTGGTCTCGGCCGGCACGGTCGTCTATGGGCTCGCCACCGTGGTGATGGGCGCCTTCTCGAAGGACGACATCGCCCTGCTCCTGCGGCGGCGCCGCTCCACATCTGCAAAGTGAGTTCCATGCGTATCGTTTCCGGCATCCAGCCCACCGGCAATCTCCACCTCGGCAATTACCTGGGGGCGATCCGCAATTGGGTGCGGATGCAGGATGAACACGCATCGGGGGAATGCCTCTATTTCCTCGCCGATCTCCACGCGATCTCGATGCCGCACGTGCCGGCCGACCTGGCCGCCAACACCCGCGAGATGGTCGCCGCGCTGGTCGCCTGCGGGATCGATCCGGAGCGCTCGATCCTGTTCAACCAGGCCCAGGTGCCCCAGCACGCCGAACTGCAATGGCTGCTCAATGGCACCGCGCGGATGGGCTGGCTCCAGCGGATGACCCAGTGGAAGGACAAGGCCGGCAAGAACCGCGAAGGCGCCAGCGTCGCCCTGTTCACCTACCCGGTGCTCCAGGCCGCCGACGTCCTGCTCTACCAGGCCACCCACGTGCCGGTGGGCGAGGACCAGAAGCAGCACCTCGAACTCGCGCGCGACGTGGCCCAGAAGTTCAACTTCGATTTCGCCAGCGAAGACGCGCCGGTCTTCACCCTGCCCGATCCGATCATCCCGCCCGAAGCCGCGCGGATCATGAGCCTGCGCGACGGCAGCTCCAAGATGAGCAAGTCCGACCCTTCCGAGATGAGCCGGATCAACCTCACCGACGATGCCGACACCCTGATGACCAAGGTGAAGAAGGCCAAGACCGATCCCGAACCCCTGCCCAGCGAGGCGGCGGGGCTGGAGGGCCGGCCCGAAGCGGCGAACCTGGTGGGCATCTACGCCGCCATGTCGGGGCGCACGGTCGCGGATATCCTCGGCGAATTCGGCGGCAAGGGCTTCGGCGCGTTCAAGCCGGCGCTGGGCGAGCTGCTGGTCGAAAGCCTGGCGCCGATCAACGCCCGGTTCGTGGAGCTGCGCCACGATCGCGCCGCGCTCGATGCGATCCTGGCCAAGGGCGCGGCCCGCGCGCGGGCGCTGGCCGTGCCGACGCTGGAAAAGGCCTATGTCGCGCTGGGGCTGGTGCGGGGCTAGCACGAGTCAGCTTTCCGAAAGGTTGGGCCGGGCAAGGGGCGCCCGGGGCTGCGTTTCACCGCCGCATGGGAGCGCCGCCGCTTGATCCTGCCCAGCTCCCTCACCGCCCCCGCGGCCCATGGCCCGTCGCGGCGCGAACGGGCGATCTCGGCCCTGCTCTCGCTGGCGATCTGCGCCGCGCTGGGGTTCATGCTGGCACGGATGGGGGCTTTCGCGCCCGCCGCGCCGGGCAATGGCTCGCGCCTCGTCGCGGTCGACCTAAGCCAGCATGAAGCGGACAAGCCCCGCCAGGCCCAGCGCACCCAGGCTCACCAGGTCGCCGCGCCCAGCGCGACCGCGCCGGTGATCGTGCCGCCCCAGCCCACCCCCAGCGCAACGCCGCTGCCGCCGCTCGCCCTGATCCCCCTCACTCGCGCCGAGATGGCCTCGGCCGACATCGGCCGGATGGCCCGGCGCGGCCCGGCGGCGGGGCCGCCAGCCCCGAACGCCGGCGGCGCCAGCGATGCGGGCGGCGGCGACGGGCCAGGCGGCGCCCATCTCTATGCCGCGCAATGGGTGCGCGAACCGACCCGCGCCGAAATGGCGACCTATATCCCCAAGGGCGCCAACGCACCCGGAAGCTGGGCAGTGATCGCCTGCCGCACGATCGAAGGGTTCCACGTCGAGGATTGCCGAGAGATGGCGGAGAACCCGCCCGGATCGGGCCTGGCGCGCGGGTTGCGGCAGGCCGCCTGGCAGTTCCTCGTCCGCCCGCCGCGCGTGGGCGGCCAGCCGCTGATCGGCTCGTGGGTCCGCATCCGCTTCGATTTCACCCGCGATCCCGACCACGCCGAGGCCGGCGCCGGGGCGGACTGAGCTCGCCACCCCTTCGCCGCCCTTGCGGCACGGGCTGCCGCAGGGCATTCAAGCTGAGTTCAGTGCCGGAGCGTTAGATTGACGCTCAGGCGCGCTGACCCGTGGGGCGGGAGGGCAGCGCGAGAATCGAAAGGGAAACAGGATGTCGCGCAAGGCTCTCGAATTTTCCGCCCTGGGCAAGCGGCTGAAGCTTGCCGCCGTGCCGCTGGTGCTGGCCAGCCTTTCGGCCTGCGCCACCGGGTTCGATACCAGCGTCAGCCGCTTCCAGTCGCAGATGCCGGCCCCGGCCGGGCAGACCTTCGCGGTCGTACCGGAAAACCCCGCGCTCGAGGGCGGGCTGGAGTTCGCCCAGTATGCCCGGCTGGTCGAAGGCCAGATGGTGCGGCTGGGCTATGCCCCGTCCGATCCGGCCCATGCCACGATGATCGTGCGGTTCGATTATGGCGTTGATCGCGGACGCGAACGCCTGCGCTCCACCGCCTTCCACGATCCGTTCTGGGGGCCGTGGTATGGCTACCACGGATTTGGCGGCGGCTACTATGGCCGGCCCTACCGCTTCGGCCCTTCTGGCGGCTGGGCCGGTGGCTGGAACTGGGGCTGGTATGATCCGTGGTTCGACAACGAGGTGGAAAGCTACACCATCTACACCAGCGGGGTCTCGCTCAAGATCGACCGCAAGGCCGATGGCACCCGCCTGTTCGAGGGCAAGGCCGAGGCGGTCTCCACCTCCAACCGCCTGCAATACCTCGTCCCCAACCTGGTCGAGGCGATGTTCACCGGCTTCCCCGGCCACTCGGGCGAAACGGTGCGGATCACCGTGGCGCCGGAACACACGCGGCGCTGAGCCGGGGCTGATCTCCAATCTTCTCCCGTCGCCCCGGGCTTGACCCGGGGCGACTCAGGTTTTGTCCGAGGTGCTTGCGCGGCGCTCTCCGCGCGCGCAAAAGCTGGCACGATGAAGCGTTTCCTGCCCGCGTTCGCTGCCCTGCTGGCCGTGCCCTTGAGCGCGCAGGCGCCTGTGCCCGCCGCCCCCTCCTCGCCCGCGCCGCGTTGGTCGGCCCCCGTGCTCGCCAGCCTGCACAAGTGGCTGGCCGCCGCGCCGGAGGATGCCCTGCCGCCCCCCGATGCGAGCGCACTCGAAGCGGCCGAGCGCCTGGGCGATACCGCGGCGGTCGACAACACCGCCGATGCCCTCGCTCTGAAGCTGGCGCGGATGCATCTCGCCGGCTGCTGCGATGCCGCCGCCCACGCCGGCTGGCATATCACCGACACCGACCGCACCGACGACCTGCCCGCCCGGATCGCGGCGGCCGTGGCCGGCGGCACGCTCGATGCCTTCTTCGCCGGCCTCGCCCCGGACAATCCCGAATATGCCGCCCTGCGCGCCGCCCTCGCAACCGAGAAGGACCCGGCGCGCAAGGCCACCCTGGCGCGCAACATGGAGCGCTGGCGCTGGCTCCCGCGCGATCCCGGCGCCGGCTCGGGCGGGCGCTACCTGCTGGTCAACACCGCCGCCTTCGAGGTGAGCACCTGGGCCGGGGTCAAGCGGCTCGATCGGCGGGCGGTGATCAATGGCAAGGTGTCCTCGCCCACCCCGATCTTCTCGGCGCGGGTCACCGGGATCATCTTCAACCCCTGGTGGGACCTGCCGCCCAACATCGTGCGCGAAGGGATCGGCGCGCTGGCCGCGCGCAACCCGGCGGCGGCGCGGGCCAAGGGCTATGTCTGGAGCGGCGGGCACTTCCGCCAGCGGCCCGGCCCCACCAATTCGCTGGGCGCGATGAAGCTGGTCATGCCCAACCCCTACAACATCTACCTCCACGACACGCCGGCCAAGCAGCTGTTCGCCCGCCCGGTGCGCGCCTTCAGCCACGGCTGCGTGCGGGTGAGCGATGCCCTGGGCTTCGCCGCCACCCTCGTGGACGAAAGCCGCCCCGCGGTGGATGCGCGCGTGGCCGCCGGCGCAACGGTAACCGTCCCCCTGCCAGCGCCGCTGCCGGTCTATATCGCCTATTTCACCGCCGGCCTCGGGCCAGACGGACAGGTGGCCTTCTACCCCGACATCTACCGCCGCGACGGCGCGATGGGCGACAAGAAGGACCGCCGGAAATTCTGCCCGGCGTAACCAGGTTCCTCCCCGCTCGCGGGGAGGAACAGGCCTGGCGGCTCAGGGCTTGAGCGAAACCACGCCGCCGGTTGAACCGAAGCCGCCTTCGCCGCGCGCGGTGTGTTCCAGTTCGGCCACCTCCACCCAGCCCGCGCGCACCACCGGCGCGAGGACCAGCTGGGCCACGCGATCCCCCCGACGGATGGCGAAGGGCTCGGTCCCGTGGTTGATCAGGATCGCCTTCACCTCGCCGCGATAGTCGGAATCGATCGTGCCCGGCGCATTGGCCACGGTGATCCCGTGCTTGAGCGCCAGGCCCGAGCGCGGGCGGACCTGGATCTCGAAATGCGGCGGGATCGCCACGGCCAAGCCCGTGGCCACGGCATGGCGCGCGCCGGGCGCCAGGGTCACGTCCTCGGCGGCCACCACGTCCATCCCCGCCGCGCCGTCGGTGGCATAGGCCGGCAAGTCCAGCCCCTCGCCATGCGGCAGGCGCTTGACCAGAACGGGAACGGGTTCCGGGGCCGATCCGTCAGACGAGTGCATGGGCAATCCTTTCAACCAGGGCCATGGCCACCATGTCCTTGGGCATTTCGGGCAGGTGTTCCACGCCTTGCGCGGTCACGATGTGGACCGTGTTGGACTTGCCGCCCATCACGCTGCGGCCCCTGGCATCGAACGAGACGTCGTTCGCCACGATCCAGTCCGCGCCCTTGCGCTTGCGCTTCTCCTGGGCGTGCTCGATCACCTTGTCGGTCTCGGCGGCGAAGCCCACCAGCAGCTTGGGCTTGAGCGCGGGCGTCGCGCCCACCGTGGCGAGAATATCGGGGTTCTCGGTCAGCATCAGCACCGGCGGGGCCGAGCCGCGCTTCTTGAGCTTGCTGGTGGCCACGTCCTTGGTCCGCCAGTCGGCCACGGCGGCGACCATGATCGCCACGTCGGCGGGCAGCGCCCGCTTGACCGCCTCCTGCATCTCGCGCGCGCTTTCCACGTCCACCCGGTCCACCCCCGGCGGGGTCGGCAGGTTGACCGGGCCGGCGACCAGGGTGACCTGCGCGCCCAGTTGGGCGGCGGCGGCGGCAATGGCGAAGCCCTGCTGGCCGGAGGAACGGTTGGCGATATAGCGCACCGGATCGATCGGCTCGTGGGTCGGCCCGGCGGTGACCAGCACGTGCCGGCCGGAGAGCGGGCCATCCTCGGGCTTGACGAAAGGCGTGGCCGGCGCGTCCGGCAGGGCCGCGCCCACGCTGATCCCGTGGTTGTCGCCGGCGATCGGCTCGGGCGCGGACTGGCGCTCGTTCACCAGGTGGTTGAGCGCTTCGGGATCGGTTGGCGGCGCGGCGCGGGCCTTGCCCTTCCTGACCAGCAGCGCCCCGGCGCCCGGCACAGGGGCGGCCGGCACTTCCGGCTGCGGCGCGGGGGCGCTCAGCGCCTCGCCCTCGGCCGGACTTTCCAGCGCAATGGCCTTTTTCGCGCCCTTGCCCTCAGCCCGACCGATCAGCGAAGCGGACAGGCCGCCAAGGCCCGTGCCGGCCCCGGCCTCATCGGCGTCGTTGGCAAAGGAAGGCAGCGGATCGACCGGGACGAACGGCCCGTCCTCCGGCGCATTCCACCCGGCTCCATCGCGCATCGGCAGGGCGTCAGGCCCGGTGAACCAGGCGGCGACCTGCCGCCAGACCACATCGGGTTCTGGCAGGCGGCCGGGGCCGAATTCGCCGCAGGCCATGGCCCCCTCGTCCGGGTCCATCACGAAGACCCCGGCCTCGCGCAGGGTGGCGACATTGCGCTGGGTGGCGGCGTGCTGCCACATCCGCACGTTCATCGCCGGAACCACCATGACCGGCTTGTCGGTGGCCAGCAGCAAGGTGGTGGCCAGATCGTCGGCGATGCCGGCAGCCATCCTGGCCATGAGATCGGCCGTGGCCGGGCAGACCACCACCAGATCGGCCTCGCGGCTGAGCTGGATATGGCCCATCTCGACCTCGTTCCTCAGGTCCCACAAGGTGGTGTGAACGGGGTTTTCCGAAAGCGCGGCCAGCGCCATGGGGGTGACGAACTTCGCGCCCCCCTCGGTCAGCACGCAGGTCACCTTGCCGCCGCCCTTGCGGATCATCCGCACGAGCTCGCACGACTTGTAGGCGGCGATCCCGCCGCCAATGATCAGGAGAATGCGCGGTCCGGCCATGGTGTCACGTTCTCTGCACAGGTCCGAGCGCAAGGGCAATCGCGTTTCGTCCCATTCCGGCGGAGCGCCGCAGATCGCGCAGGGCCGCGGGCAGGAAGGCCAGGCCGATCAGCAGCGTGGGCGCCACCACCATGCCCCAGTAGTAATTGTCGCCGCGCCCTGCGATGGCGAAGGCCAGGCCGTAGCCCGCCTGGAGCAGGGTTCCGAACAGGCCGGCGGCGCCTTTCCAGCCCGACCAGCCCAGCAGGCTGGCCACCACCAGCGGCCCGGCCAGCCAGTGCGGCAGCAGGCGCAGGTTGCCTGAAAGCACCACCATCGAAAGCCAGCCCGATAGCCCGCGCAGGGTGATCCACGAGGCCGAAGGCTGGTCCGCCGGCACGACCATCCGCGCCACCAGATGGAGGTGGACGGCCATGGCCGCCAGGAACAGCGCCACCAGCGCCAGCCAGGCCGCGCCCTCGCGCCAGCGCCGCTGCCACAAGGCGAAGGCGGCCATCAGCAGGACGAAGGGCAGCGCGTGTTCGCGGATCGCCAGGGCCAGGGCGGCGGCCAGCCAGGCGCCCAGCCAGCGCCCGCGCTCCGGGCGATGGAGGCCCAAGGCCAGCGCCAGAAACTGGCCTGCCCACAGCTCGTGCAGCACGAAGAAATAGCGGGTCGTCCCGATGGTCGCGCCGATCAAGAGCGCGGCCATGGCCATCGCGCGGACCGGACTGGCCTGGGCATCGCCCCCCAGCTTGCGCCACCAGGCCAGCAGCACCGCCAGGGTCAGCAGCACCGCCAGCGGGGCCAGCGCGGCGGCGGGCACGGCCGCCTCGATCACCGCCAGGGTCGGCAGGCGCACGGCAAAGCCCGGGTGCAGCGGGAAGCGGTGCCTGCGATGTTCCTCGGCGATCACCGCATAGTAGCCCTCGCCCGCCTTCAGCCGCGCGATGACATCGTCGTAGAGCTGGAGATCGGCGTCGCGGGTGCGGACCTGGCCGGGCGCGGCCGGCGCGGCGGCGCGGGGCGCTTCGTCCTCGCCCGCGCGGATCGGGGTGAAAGCCGCGGCCACCAGCAGGGCCAGCCACAGCGCCAGGATGGCGCGCGCCGCCCGGCGCGGCCAGACGGCAAAGCGGCTGGACGGAAGGGCAAGGGGATCAGGCAAGCGCCCGGTCCCCGCCCCGCCCCAGCCCGGCCGAGCGCCACAGCGAAGGCAGCGCATAGGGCAGGAAGCCCCCGCCCATGAACAACAGCGGGGTGATCACGATGCCCCAGTAGAAATTGTTGTCGCGGCCCGCGATCATGAAGGCCAGGGCATAGCCGAAGGTGAGCAGGGCGCCGAACTCGCCCATCGGGCTGCGCCAGCCGGTCCAGCCGAACAGGGCCAGCACCACCAGCGGGCCGGACAGCCACACCGGGAACAGCGAAAGCAGGGTGGAATTGTTCACCTTGTACATCAGCCCGGCAATGCCCTTGAGCACGAACCACGAAGGGCTGACCGGATCGCCCGGGCGGATCTGCGCCTCGGCGAAATGGAGGTGGACCATCAACGCGGCCCCGAACAGAGCGATCAGCGCCGCCCAGGCCGCGCCTTCGCGCCAGCGCCGGTGCCACAGCGCCCAGGCCGCCATCAGCAGGACGAACGGCAACGCCAGCTCGCGCACCGCCAAGGCAGCGGCGGCGGCGAACCAGGCCGCGCCCCAGCGCCCCTCCTGCGGGCGGTGGAGGCCGAACGACAGGGCGATCAACTGGCCCGCCCAGATCTCGTGAAGCATATTGTAGCGCGCGCTCAGCCCGCTGGCGATGCCCGCCATCAGCAGGGCCAGGGCCATCGGCCGGCGGCTTTCCCCGCCTGGCTCAAGCCCCAGCCGGCGGGCATTGGCCAGCATCATCGCGGCAAACAGCACGACCTGGAGCGCGATCAGCCCGGTCGGCCCCAGCGCCACCGTCACCATGGCCAGCGTCGGCAGACGCACGGTCAGGCCCGGAGCCACCGGATAGCTGTTGGCGCGCTGCTCCTGGGTGGCGGCAACGTAATAGTCGTCGCCCCGGGCCAGGCGCTGGTTGATCAGGCGATAGAGCCGGAGGTCGTTGTCATCGTCCCTGGTGACCTTGTGGCCGGCGGCATCGGTCAGGGTGACCTTGGGCGGCGGCGGCGGCGGCGGCGCATAGCCCGGCGCGATCGCGGCCAGCACGAGGAAGGCGGCCAGCAGCGCCAGCACGATGCGCGCGCCGGCGCGCGGCATGGCGGCATAGCGGTCGAAGCGGCGGCGCGCGTCCGTCGCTGGCGACCCTAGCCCAACCAGCCCTGCGTCATGAGTGTCCACGTAACCAGTCCCCCCAGAACCCCCGCGAGAAGGTATCGCGGCCAGCTAGCCCCACCATGGTTACCATCGGGTTGACGGCCGGCCTGCCAGCGCGCCCAGACCAGCTCGATCTCGCGCAGCGGCGGGGCTTCGGGCGCGCCGCCCCGGGCGGGAAAGCGCTCCTCCACCCGGCGCACCAGGTCGGGCAGGCGCAGCAGGGTCTTCACGTCGTCGCGCAGGCGGGCGGCGATCGCGGCCTCGGGGCCAAGCTCGTCGCGGATCCACGCGCCCACGAAAGGCGCGGCCACGTCCCACATATTGATCTCGGGGTCGAGCGCCTGGGCCAGCCCCTCGACCATGACCATGGTCTTCTGCAACAGCAGGAGATGGGGCTGCACCGCCATGTCGAAATCGCGGGTGATGGCGAACAGCCCGTCGAGCATCCGGCCGACCGAAAGCTCGCTCACCGGCCGCCCGCGCATCGGCTCGCCCACGGCGCGCAGCGCGGTCGCGAACTCGTCGACCGAATGGTAGCTGGGCACATATTGCGCCTCGAAGTGGATCTCGGCCACGCGGGCATAGTTGCCCGTGGTCAGGCCATAGAGGATCTCGGCCAGCCACTGGCGGGCGCGGCGGTCGATCCGGCCCATGATCCCGAAGTCGATCGCCACGATCGTGCCGTCGGGGCGCACGAACAGGTTCCCCTGGTGCATATCGGCATGGAAGAAGCCCACGCTGATCGCCTGGGTGAGGAAAGCCAGCACCAGCCGGCGCGCCAGCGCGGGCAGGTCGTGCCCGCCGCCGCGCAGGGCGCCAAGGTCGCTCATCTTGGTCCCGTCGACCCATTCGATGGTCATCACCCGGCCATTGGTCCGGTCCCAGTCGATCCCGGGCACGTGATAGCCGGCAAAGCCCTTCATCGCCTCGGCCAGTTCGGAGGCCGAAGCGGCCTCGCGGCGCAGGTCCAGCTCGCGCGCGGTCCAGCGCCTGAGGTTGTCGATCACCATGCGCGGGCGCAGCCGCTCGGCCTCGCCGCCCAGCGCCTCAAGGTGGGCGGCGGCCCATTCATAGGTTTCCAGGTCGCGGGCGAACTTCTCGCGGATGCCCGGGCGCAGCACCTTGACCGCGACCGTGTGCCCCTCGGTCGTCACCGCGCGGTGGACCTGGGCGATCGAGGCGGCGCCGACCGCCTCGGGTTCCACGCTGGCGAACAGCCGGTCCAGCGGCTGCTGGAAGCTCGCTTCGATCTCGGCGCGCACGGCGGCGAAGCCCACCGGGGGCAGGCTGTCCTGCAGGGTCAGGAGATTATGGGCCGCTTCCTCGCCCACCAGGTCGGGACGGGTGGCCAGGGTCTGGCCCAGCTTGATTGCCGCCGGGCCGATCGCCTGGAAGGCGCCGGCATAGTCGGGCACGCGCGGCTGGATCGTGCCCAGCCGGGCCACCCGGCACAGGCGGCGCACCGGGGCCGGGGTGTTCATCCCCTCCTCGATGATCCTGAGCGCGCCATGACGGGCCAGGATGCGGCCCCAGCGCAGCAGGCGCCAGATATGGGTGACGGCAGACGTCATCGGGCCATGGCCGTTTTCTTGTCGGGTGCGCCCCTGACATCCGTCAGGGGCTTGCGGCACCGGCCCGCTCCCCCGGCCCGACCTCCCACACGGTACACTTGATGGGTGGTCGGGCCGGGGGAGCGGGCCGGTGCCGGCGAGGTCGCGCCGAAGGCATGACCGGGCAACGCCCGCATCACGCCTTCCACCCGGAATGGATCGCCACCAGCCCGCCCAGGATCGGCTCCACCTTCGTGCGGGTGAAGCCGGCCTCGCGGATCATCTGCTCGAAGCGGGGCATGGGCGGAAAGCGGCGGATCGATTCGATCAGGTAGCGATAGCTTTCCGCGTCGCCTGCGATCATCTGGCCCAGGCGCGGCACCAGGTGGTGCGAATAGGCATCGTAGGCTTCCTTGAAGCCGGGCCACTGGGTGGTCGAGAACTCAAGGCAGAAGAACCGCCCGCCGAACCTCAGCACGCGGAAGGCCTCGGCCAGGGCCGCATCGATCCGGGTCACGTTGCGGATGCCGAAGGCGATCGTATAGGCATCGAACGAACGGTCGGCGAAGGTCAGCTCTTCTGCGTTCTGACAGCTCCACCCCAACCCTTCGATCCCGCGCCTGGCCGCGCGTTCCATGCCGACGTCCAGCATATCCTGGTTGATGTCTGAAACGGTCACCTGCGCGCCGTGGCGGGCCATGCGGAAGGCGATGTCGCCGGTGCCGCCGGCCATGTCGAGGATCGCCTCGCCCGGCCGCGGCTTCACCCGGCGCACGAACCTGTCCTTCCACACGCGGTGAAGGCCGGCACTCATCGCGTCGTTCATCACGTCGTACTTCTTGGCCACGCTGGAGAAGACCGCGCCCACGCGCCGGGTCTTCTCCTCGGGGGAGACCTCCTGGTAGCCGAAGGACACCTGGTCTGGGGAAGGCTGTTCGCTCATGCCACGCGCCTTAGGAGCATTTGCGCGGGCCGAAAAGGTTGATACCCGCATTGCCATGCCGGAATTGCCCGAAGTCGAAACCACCGTGCGCGGCCTCGCCCGCTTCCTCGAGGGCGAGACGCTGGCCCGCGTCGCCACCCGCCGGGCAGACCTGCGCCGCCCCTTCCCGCCCGATCTGGTCCAGGTGCTGACCGGGGCGCGGGTCACCGGCATGGGCCGGCGAGCCAAGTACGGGCTGATCCATGTGGACCGCGGACAGACCATGGTGTTCCACCTGGGAATGTCCGGGCGCTGGCGGATCGATCCGGAAGACCTGGAAAAGCACGATCATCTCGTGCTGGAAACCGGCTCGGGCCACCGCCTCGCCCTGTGCGACCCGCGCCGCTTCGGCTCGGTCGACCTGGTCGAAACCGCCGCGCTGGATCAATGGCCCGCCTTTGCCGCGCTCGGGCCGGAACCGCTGTCGCCCGCCCTCACCCCGGCGCACCTTGCCGCCAGCTTCGCCGGCCGCCTCGCCGCGATCAAGCTGCTCCTGCTCGATCAGCGCGTGGTCGCCGGGCTGGGCAACATCTACGTGTGCGAGGCGCTCTTCCGGGCACGGATCGATCCGGAAAAGCCGGGCGGAAAGGTCAGCCCCGCCGCGCTTCGCAAGCTCGTCCCGCAGATCAAGGCCGTGCTGGAGGAAGCCATCGCGGCGGGCGGCAGCACGCTGCGCGACTATGCCCAGCCCGATGGCCAGCTCGGCTATTTCGCCAAGGCCTTCGATGTCTATGGCCGCGAGGGCGAGGCCTGCCGCTCGTGCGGCGGGCCGGTGCGGCGGATCGTCCAGGGCGGGCGCAGCACCTGGTCCTGCCCCCGGTGCCAGAAATGAGCCGCCTGCGGCCTCAGCGAATCACCGAGGCCGCCGCCAGGCCGGCAAAGCCCAGCAGCACGGCGGCAAGGCCGCGCCACAGAACCCGCTGCGACAGGCCCAGCCTGACCAGCCCGGCGCCCAGCAGCAGGTAGAACCCGCTCGACAGGGCAATCAGCGGCGCCAGCAGCGCGAGGCGCCCCGGCAGCGGCGCGGGCGGAATCAGCAGGCAGGCGAATACCACCACCTTGGGGTTGGTCAGCGTGGTCACGAACAGCGCGCCGGCCCCGCCACCCGCGCCAGCGCGGGCCAGTTCGGGCGCGCGCCAGATCCGCAGGGCCAGCCAGACCAGCCAGGCCAGGGCCGCCAGCTTGAACCCCAGGGCCAGCGGCAGGCCGGGAAACAGGCCGATCATCCCTGCAACCAGCGCGATGCCGATGGCATAGGCCAGGATCACCACCGGGATCAGCCGCAGCCCCCGCGCCCAGCCTACGCGCTCGGCGCCGGCGGCCAGCAGCAGGTTGGTCGGTCCGGGCATCACCAGCAGGGCCAGGGCCGCGATCACGAACGAGAGGGCGGCATGGGATACGGGCAACAGGAACGGCACGGGCGACATGGACTCCCTCTTGCCCGAGGCGCGCTCCGGGCACATTGCGCCAGGGCAAATCGCCCTGCGCCACTCGGGCGTTGACGATTCGCCCCTGCGCGGTTAAGGGCCGCCCTTCCCGTGGGATGGCTCCGGCCAAGCCCGCGATGATTGCGTTGGTCACGGCGCAATCCAGAACGCAATTCAAATCACGGGCCCGCCGGGCCGAACGAAGGACAGACATGGCCAATACGCCGCAAGCCCGCAAGCGCATCCGCCGCAACGAGAAGCGCGCCGAGATCAACGGTGCCCGCATCGGTCGCATCCGCACCTTCGTGAAGAAGGTCGAAGCGGCTCTCGCCGGTGGCGACAAGTCGGCCGCCGCCGACGCGCTCAAGGCTGCCCAGCCGGAACTGGCGCGTGGCGTCGCCCGCGGCGTGCTCCACAAGAACACTGCCTCGCGCAAGCTGTCGCGTCTGTCGAAGGCGGTCGCCAAGCTCGCCTGAAGGCGAATCGATTCGCCGTCGCGGCGCCCGTCAGGGGCGCCATGACGGGACGAAAACGGAACACGGCCGGGGGGCTTCCCCCGGCCTTTTTCGTTCCGGCAGACCCGGCTCCGATGCGCCCTGGCAAAGCCTCATTAGAAAAGCGCGGAAATTCTGCGATTCGGCTGGGGCTATACTGAAAAACCGCAGAAATCAGGCCTTTGACAGCCAACCGACGGGATTCTCCCGGGGGGTGAAGTGTCAAGGAGCTTTATTTCAGTTTTTTTGCAGCGGGCCGCTTGCGTGGAATCAAATCCGCTTCATAAATCGCCCTGCCCCGAGCGGCAGCGCAACGGGTATCACGGACATGGAATGGCGAATTGGGCGGAAACATCGCGTTTCCGACAAGCGGCGTTCGTGTCTGCCGCAAGCGGGGGTTAGCGGCTGCGTGATGGGGGTTCTGACCGGATGGGACATCTGACAGGACGATACGCGGCTCGGACGAGGCATGGCGCATGGGCGTCCGGGCCGTCGATCCGTTGTCACAAGATTACGGGCGCAGGGGTGTGGCATGACGCATAAGGGCAAGATGAACGAAGCGCGGATGATGGAAGACCAGGAAGCCCTCGATCTGGCCGCCGACTGGGCGGACATCAGCCAGGGCCTTCGCAAGGATCTGGGCCAGCAGCTGCACAGCCAGTGGATCAAGCCGATCCAGCTTGGCTCGTTCTGCAAGGAAACCGGCACGCTCGACCTGTTCCTGCCGACCGAATTCTCCGCCAACTGGGTGGCCGATCGCTTCGCCGACCGGCTCAGCCTGGCCTGGAAGATCGCCCGTTCCGAAGTGCGCCACGTGCGGATCTCGGTCCACCCCGCGCGCCGCCAGATGCCCGATATGCGCCTTGCCGGCGCGCCCGCCGGCCGCCGCCCGGCCAATGATGGCGCGCCCGCGATGCCCGTTCCCGAACCCGGCCCACTAACCCTGCCCTCGGCCGACCTGTCGGGCAGCGAATTCGTCACGCTGGGCCAGCCCTCGATCGGGCTGGATCCCTCGCTCACCTTCGCCAGCTTCGTGACCGGCGCTGGCAACGTGCTGGGCTGCAATGCCGCCCAGCGCATGGCGGCGGCGGAAAAGCCGCAGTTCTCGCCGCTCTACCTCAAGGCCGCCACCGGCCAGGGCAAGACCCACCTGCTCCACGCGATCGGCCACGCCTTCCTCGCCGCGCACCCACGCAGCCGCATCTTCTACTGCTCGGCCGAGCGCTTCATGGTCGAATTCGTCCAGGCGCTGCGCCAGAATCAGATGCTGGAATTCAAGGCCCGCCTGCGCGGCTTCGACCTGCTGATGGTCGATGACATCCAGTTCATCATCGGCAAGGCCAGCGCCCAGGAAGAGCTGCTCTACACGATCGATGCCCTGCTCAACGAAGGCAAGCGGCTGGTCTTTGCCGCCGATCGCGCGCCCCAGGCGCTCGATGGCGTCGAACAGCGCCTGCTCTCGCGCCTGTCGATGGGTCTCGTCGCCGATATCCAGCCGGCCGACATCGAGCTGCGCCGCTCGATCCTCGAACACCGCCTCGCCCGCTTCGCCCCCACCGACGTTCCGGCCGACGTGGTCGAATTCCTCGCCCGCACCATCAACCGCAACGTGCGCGAGCTGGTCGGCGGCCTCAACAAGCTGATCGCCTATGCCCAGCTGACTGGCCAGAAGGTTTCGCTCCAGCTGGCCGAGGAACAGCTGACCGACATCCTCTCGGCCAATCGCCGCCGCATCACGATCGACGAGATCCAGCGCACCGTCTGCCAGTTCTACCGGGTCGACCGCACGGAAATGGCCTCCAAGCGCCGCGCCCGCGCGGTGGTGCGCCCCCGCCAGGTGGCGATGTACCTCGCCAAGGTGCTGACCCCGCGCTCCTATCCCGAGATCGGCCGCAAGTTCGGCGGGCGCGACCATTCCACCGTGATCCACGCGGTGCGCCTGATCGAGGACCTGCGGACCCGCGATGCCGACATGGACGGCGACGTGCGGACCCTGCTGCGCCAGCTGGAAGACTGACGCAGGCCTCCGGCAAACCCATTGCACAGCGCGTGCACCGGCAGGACACAGCTTCTGCCGGGGTTTTGCGCCGTGCTGTCCACAGGCTCAGGGTCGGGCCACGCCCACCCAGCCATCGCCCACCCGGCGGATCGCCACAGCGCCCAGCGGATAGCCGGTGGCCTTGAGCCGCGCCAGCAGGGCCGCCTCGCCCGGCGCCTGGCCATGTTCGGTCCAGAACAGGGTCGGGCAGCCCTTGGCCACCCGACGCGACGCGGCCGGTTCCAGCATGAAGCCGTGGCGAGCCGCCATCAGGGCATAGGCAAAGGGCAGGACCTGGCGGTTCTCCGCCGGCGCCAGCGCGGCGACCGGCTCGTTCCACATGGCATCGTGGTGAACCACGGTGGCCGGGCAGCGGCGGATCTCGGCGGCGATCAGCGCCGCGGTCCCGTTCCACGATGGCCGCGCCGCGGTCTCGCGGGCATTGGCCCACAGCGCCAGCAGGCTCGCTGCCGTGGCCGCCAGCAGCAGTGCCAGGCCGAGGCGCGGCCAGCGCCCGGCCAGCGCCGCCACGCCCAGCGCCAGCACCATGGCCAGGGCCGGAACCAGCCCCACCAGATAGCGATCGACCACGAAGGGGCGCAGGACCAGGTGGATCGCCACGATCATGGCCAGGGCGAAGCCCGTGCCCAGCACGAGGGCCAGGACGCAGTCGGCCCGGGGCGAGATCTCGCGGCGCAGCGCCCGCCAGCCCAGCAGGCCCAGCCCCAGAGCGCCCCCGGCCAGCACGATCAGGTTGGCCCGCAGCGCGGCCAGCACGAAGACCTCGATCCCCCAGCGCGCCGCGAACAGCCCGGGCGCGATCCAGAAAGCGCGGGTATTGGCTTCCCAGTGCGGCCATTGCACCGCGGTGACCGCCACGAACAGCGCGCCCCCCACCAGCGCCGGGGGCAGCACGGCGCGCACGAAGTCCCCCCGCCGCCGCGCCAGGGCCACGGCCAGGAATGCCGCAACCAGGGCGCCGGCGATCAGGCTGGTGGCGATATGGGTGTTGAAGGCCACCACCATGGCCAGCCACAGGGCGAGGCGGCTGGCGCCCGGCCTCGGCTCCGCGTAGAATCGCACCAGCGCCAGCACCAGCACCGCGCAGGCGGCCAGCGACAGGAAATAGGAGCGCAGCTCCGCCCCGTGGACCAGCACCGTCGGCTGGGCGACCAGCGCGGCAAGGTAGAAGGCGGCCAGCAAGCGGAATTCGGTGCGCGCGCCCCGCGTCACGGCCCAGCCTCCACCCAGCGCGGCAAGGCCGATCAGGGCGTTGACCAGCCGCCGCTGCTCGACCGCCGGCCCCAGCCAGCCGGCCAGATCGGCCAGATCGGCCAGGGCATAGAACAGCGGCGGGTGGTTGTCGGCCAGCCAGTGGCGGCCCAGCGCTTCGGTGAAGGTTTCGGGGCGGCTGGTGACGTAGAGCGTGAAGAACTCGTCATACCACGGCCCGCGCGCCGCCATGGCCCAGGCCAGCGCCCCAGCCAAGGCCAGGACCAGCACGGCCACGGCCGCGCGGATGATCCGGGTCGCCGAGGGGGCGGATGTGCTGGTCGTGCTCGCTGCCATGGGGCGGCAGGCCTGGCAGGCAGAGGTTGAAATGCGGTTGAAATGCGGTTGTAGCCACCCCGCCGCTTGCCTAAGCCTGCCCCCCATGAGCCTGCCGCCCGACCGCCTCGACCGTTTCGCCCGCCACATCGTCCTGCCCGAGGTCGGCGGCGCGGGGCAGGTTGCCCTGGCGCGCGGCCACGTGGTGCTGGTCGGCTGCGGCGGGATCGGCTCGCCCGCCCTGCAATACCTGGCGGCGGCGGGCGTGGGCCGGCTGACCCTGATCGACGACGACGTGGTGGAGGCCTCCAACCTCCAGCGCCAGACCATCTTCTCGATGGCCAACCTCGGCCAGTCCAAGGCCCAGGCCGCGGCCGACTGGGTGCGCCACTTCGACCTTGCGCTCGAAGTCCACGCCCGCACCGTCAGGATCGATGCCGGCAATGCCGCCGAGCTCATCGCCGGGGCCGACGTGGTGCTGGATGGCTGCGACAATTTCGCCACCCGCCTCGCCGTCTCCGATGCCTGCGTGAAGGCTGGGGTGCCGCTGGCCAGTGCGGCGCTGGGCCGGTTCCAGGGCCAGATCGGCAATTTCGCCGGCCATCTGCCGGGTGAACCGTGCTACCGCTGCTGGGTTGGCGATGCCTTCGATGCGGAGGATTGCGACACCTGCGCCGCCGATGGCGTCTTGGGCGCGATGGCCGGCATGGTCGGCAGCTTCGGCGCGATGCAGGCGATCCGCGTGCTGCTCCAAGGCCATGCCGCGCTGGGCGATCCGCAATGGGGCAAGCTGCAGCTGTTCGACGGCCTCGCCCCCTCGCTCCGCACGATCCGGGTGCCCAAGGACGCGGACTGCAAGGGGTGTGCGGGCAGGTAGTTCCTCCCCACCGCGTGGGGAGGTGGCGCGCGCGCAGCGCGTGACGGAGGGGGGGCATCCAGACGCCGTGCCTCTCGATAGCCCCCTCCACCGCCCTGTGGGCGGTCCCCCTCCCCGCAAGCGGGGAGGATTCAACCGCTCAGCCCAGCACCTCCGCCACCCACGCCGGCACCAGTTCGGTTGCCGGGCCAAGGCGGGTTTGTTCGAACCAGGCGGAGCCCTTGCTGCGTTCCAGGTTGAGCTCCAGCGTCTCGGCCCCCAGATCACGGGCCAGCCGCACGAAGCCCGCCGCCGGATAGACCGCGCCCGAGGTGCCGATCGAAACGAACAGGTCCGCCTCGCGCAGGGCGGCGTGGATATCGTCCATCCGGTAGGGCATCTCGCCGAACCAGACCACGTCGGGCCGCAGGGCCGGCTCGCCGCATTCGGGGCAGGCGGGCCGGTGCGCCAGCGGCTCGGTCCAGCGTGGGCGGGCATCGCAGGCCAGGCACCAGGCGTTGAGGTGCTCGCCATGCATATGCAGCACGCGGCCGGCCCCGGCACGTTCGTGGAGATCATCGACGTTCTGGGTGACGATCAGCAGCCCGCCCGACCATTCGCGGTCCAGCCGGGCCAGCGCGTGGTGGGCGGCATTGGGCGCCTTTTCCTGGATCGCGGCGCGGCGCATATCGTAGAAGCGCAGGACCAGGTCGGGATCGCGGGCAAAGGCCTGCGGCGTGGCGACATCCTCCACCCGGTGCCGTTCCCACAGCCCGCCGGCCGAACGGAAGGTATCGATCCCGCTCTCGGCCGAAATGCCGGCGCCGGTGAGGATCACGATGTTGCGGTCTTTCGCCATCACCGCCATGAAGCACGCCGACAGCGAGGTGAGCAATCATGAATTCTGGGACGAGAATCGGGATCATCGGCAGCGAGGGACGGATGGGCCATGCCCTGGCCGAGGCCGTGGCGGCCGCCGGCGAAGTGCTGGCCGGCGGGATCGACAAGGGCGGCGATCCGGTGGCCCTGGCCTCGGCCTGCGACGTGCTGATCGATTTCTCCAGCCCCCATGCGCTGGAGGCCAATCTCGATGCGGCGATGGGCGCGGGCGTGCCGATCCTGGTCGGCACCACGGGGCTTGAGGAACGCCACCACTGGCTGATCGATTCCGCTGCCGAACGCACCGCCGTCCTCCAGACCGGCAATACCTCGCTCGGCGTCAATATGCTCGCCCACCTCGTGCGCGAGGCCGCCGCGCGGCTGGGCGAGGACTGGGACATCGAGATCGTGGAAACCCACCATCGGATGAAGGTCGATGCCCCATCCGGCACGGCCCTGCTGCTGGGCGAGGCCGCCGCGCAAGGCCGCGCGATCCGGCTGGCGGACCATTCGGTGCGCGGGCGCGACGGGATCACCGGTGCGCGCGAGGCCGGCACCATCGGCTTTGCATCTTTGCGTGGCGGCAGCGTGGCCGGCGATCACACGGTCCATTTCCTCGCTGACAACGAACGCATCGCGCTCTCCCACCTTGCGGAAAACCGCATGATCTTCGCGCGCGGCGCGGTGCGCGGCGCGCAGTGGCTGATCGGCAAGGCGCCCGGCCGCTACCGGATGCCCGAGGTGCTCGGACTTTGAAGCAGCCATGAAGCGCGTCGATATTTTCGAATTCTTCCGCCGTCTCGCCGAGGCCAATCCCTCGCCCGAGACCGAGCTGGAATTCGGCAATGTCTACCAGCTGCTCGTCGCCGTGGTGCTCTCGGCCCAGTCGACCGACGTCGGCGTCAACAAGGCAACCCGGGCGCTGTTCCGCGAGGTGAAGACCCCGGCCCAGATGGTCGCCCTGGGCGAGGATGGCCTGAAGGCGCACATCAAGACCATCGGCCTGTTCAACACCAAGGCAAAGAACGTCATCGCGCTCTCCGAAATCCTCGTGCGCGATTTCGGGGGCGAGGTGCCGGCAAACCGCGATGCGCTGACCGCGCTGCCCGGCGTGGGCCGCAAGACCGCCAATGTCGTGCTCAACTGCGCTTTCGGGGCGGAAACCTTCGCGGTCGATACCCATATCTTCCGCGTCGGCAACCGCACCGGGCTGGCCAGGGGCAAGACCCCGCTGGCGGTGGAGAAGCAGCTGGAGAAGAAGGTGCCCCAGCCCTTCCGGGTGGGCGCGCACCACTGGCTGATCCTCCACGGCCGCTACATCTGCAAGGCGCGCTCCCCCGAATGCTGGCGCTGCCCGGTGGTTGACCTGTGCGGTTTCAAGGCCAAGGTGCCGGAACCGGCCGCCCGGCGGGAACGCGGCGCGGCCCGGCCCGTTCGAGCCACGCAAGCCCAGCACTGAGCCTTCAGGAGTTTGCCATGCGCCTGCCCGCGATCCGCGCCGCCCTTCCCGCCCTCGCGCTGTGCGCGGCGCTTGGCGGCTGCTATGCCTATGAACGCGGCCCGCACCGCCCCCCGGTTGACCGCATCCCCGCCGCCCGGGTGACCGGCCCCGACCAGGCCTGCATCCCGCTGCGCCAGTTCAGCGAAACCCGCGTGCGCGACAGCCGGACGATCGATTTCCTGACCAGTTCGCATCGCGGCTGGCGCAATGTCCTGCCCGATGATTGCCCGGGCCTCGCCAGCGAACGCGCCTTCAGCTTCAACACCTCGCTCAGCCAGTTGTGCAGCACCGATATCATCCGCGTGCTCGAACAGGGCGGCGGCGGCCTGCAACCGGGCGCAGCCTGCGGGCTGGGGCGCTTCACCCCGATCGAACTGGCGCGGTAGGACCGGCTCAGGCCTCCGGATCGAGGTTCAGCCCGTGCCGCCCGTGCTCGGGCGTATCGTGCGGCGCCTCCGGCCCTTCGGCCTCGGGATCGCGCAGCGGCTGGAGCATCCCTTCCCACTTGGTGATGACCGCCGTGGCCACGGCATTGCCGACCACGTTGGTGGCGGTGCGGCCCATGTCGAGGAAGGTATCGACCCCCAGGATCAGCGCGATCCCTTCGATCGGCAGGCCGAACTGGGTGAGCGTGGCGGCGATCACCACCAGGCTGGCGCGCGGCACGGCGGCAATGCCCTTGGAGGTGACCATCAGCGTCAGCAGCATGGCGATCTGCTGGAAGGCGGAAAGGTGGATGCCATAGGCCTGGGCGATGAACAGCGTGGCGAAGCTGGTGTACATCATCGAACCATCAAGGTTGAAGCTGTAGCCCAGCGGCAGGACGAAGCCCGAGATGCGCCGCGGCACGCCGAACCGGTCGAGCTGCTCGAACAGGCGCGGCAGGGCGCTTTCGGAACTGGCGGTGGAGAAGGCGAGGATCACCGGCTCGCGGATATAGCGCGCCAGCGCCACCGCGCGCTTCTTCAGGACCAGCGCGGCCATGCCGAACAGGATCGCCCACAGGATCGCCAGCCCCAGGTAGAACTCGCCCATCAAGGTGGCATAGGTGATGACGATCCCGAACCCGCGCACCGCGATCACCGAGGCCATGGCCCCGAACACCGCGAAGGGGGCGAAGCGCATGACATAGTCGGTCACGCGGAACATGACCTGGGCCAGCGCCTCCAGCCCCGCGACGATGATCGCCCCCTTCTCGCGCAGGGCAGAAAGCGCCACTCCGAAGAACAGCGAGAAGACCAGGATCTGGAGCACGCTGTTCCTGGCCATCGCGTCGAGCGCGCTGGTCGGGAACACTTCGAGCACGAAGTGGCGGAAGGTGAAATCCGCGGTCGCCAACTGGCCGATGTCGCCCCCGGCCTTGAACTGGAGCCCCACCCCCGGCTGGAAGAAATTGACCAGCAAGAGGCCCACCGTGATCGAGATCAGGCTGGCGGTGATGAACCAGGCCAGCGCCCGCCCGCCGATCCGGCCCAGCGCGGCGCTGTCGCCCATGCCGGCGATGCCCGTCACCAGCGTGGCGAAGACCAGCGGGGCGATGATCATCTTGATCAGATGCAGGAACACGTCAGGCAGCAGCTTGAGCGTGTCGGCCACCTGCGCCTGCAGCGGATCGGCGGCCGGGATCCACCGGTTGATGCCGACGCCGACCGCGATGCCCAGCACCAGCCCGATCAGGATTCGCGTGGTCAGCTTGCCCGTCATGCCCGTGCCCCCTGGTGTCAGCAGGCGAGCCTAGCGGGCCAAAGGGGGCAGCGCAAATCGGTGCAAGTGATCGCCCCCTGCAGGCGAGGGCACAGCCCGTCAGGGCTGACGCGGCGCCGTCACCCCGCCAGCGCCGCCTGCGCCACGCGGGCGTAGATGCGGGCCAATGCCTCCAGGTCGTCCACGGCCACGGCCTCGTCGCGCTTGTGCATGGTGGCGTTGCACAGGCCGAATTCGACCACCGGGCAAACCGCCTTGAGGAACCGCGCATCCGAAGTGCCGCCCGTGGTCGACAGCTCCGGCTCCACCCCCGTTTCCGCGCGGATCGCCTCGACCAGCAGGGCCGAGAAATCGCCCGGCGGGGTCAGGAAAGCCTCGCCCGAGACCACGTGGCGCGCCGTCCCGCCGTGGGCATGGGCAATCGCGGCCACGCGCCTGGCCAGGGCATTGCCGGTGTGCAGGTCGTTGAAGCGGATCGAGATGCGGGCGCCGGCCCGGGCCGGGATCACGTTGGTTGCCGGGTTGCCCACCTCGATGTCGGTGATCTCCAGGTTGGAGGGCTGGAACCAGTCCGTCCCACCGTCCAGCTCCAGCGCCTGGAGGTCGGCCATGATCGCCACCAGCCGGGGGATCGGATTGTCGGCAAGGTGCGGATAGGCCACGTGGCCCTCCTTGCCCTCCACCTCGATCCAGATGTTGACCGAGCCGCGCCGGCCGATCTTGACCGTGTCGCCCAGCCGATGGACCGAGGTCGGCTCGCCCACCAGGCACTGGTCGGGCTGTTCGCCGGTTTCGCGCATATGGTCGATCAGGGCGAGCGTGCCGAACCGCGCCGCGCCTTCCTCATCCCCCGTGATGATCAGGCTGAGCGTGCCCGCCTCCGCCGGAATTCGCGCGCAGGCCGAAACCATGGCGGCGATCGCCCCCTTCATGTCCACCGCGCCGCGCCCGTGGAGCAGGTCGCCCCCCGGAGCCTTGCGCCGTTCCGGCAGGAATGGCGCGCTGGTCCAGCCCTCGCCCGGCGGCACCACGTCAAGGTGCCCGGCAAAGGCAAAATGGCGCGAACCTTCCGGGCCGCGCCGCACGGCGAACAGGTTCTCCACCGGCCCGTCCGGCGCCTCGCCATTGATCATGCGGCGAACCTCGAAGCCGAGCGGGGCAAGCTGGCCTTCCAGGCAATCGAACACGAGGCCGGTGGCCGGCGTCACGCTGGGGCAAGCGATCAGCGCCTCGGCGAGATCGGCGACGGGCGGCCTGCCGGGGGCGGAGGCGGGGGTTTGGTGCGCGGTCATTATCACGCTATCGCATATGGGCATCGCGCCAGCGACACAACCCGGCCACACATACGACCAGGGGAGTCCCATGCCCAAGATCGACCTTGCGTCCATCCCGCAGACCAACGCCAGCACCTATCCCGAGCCGTTCGACCGCGAGGTCGCGGGCCGCCGCTATCGCCGGCTGGCCCCGGGGGCGGGCCTCACCCGGTTCGGCGCCAGCCACGTGGTGCTCAAGCCCGGCGCCTGGTCGAGCCAGCGCCACTGGCACAACGGCGAGGACGAATTGCTGGTGATGGTGGCGGGCGAGGCCGTGCTGGTGGAAGACGGGGGCCGCAGCGTGATCCGGCCGGGCGACGTGGTGGCCTGGGCCGCCGGCACGCAGAACGGCCACCACCTGATCAACGAGAGCGGGGCCGATTGCACCTTCGTGGTCGTCAGTGGCGGCGACCGCGCGGCCGGCGGCGGCTATTCCGACATCGACCTCACGTTCACCGCCCAAGGCTATGCCCACCGCGACGGAACCCCCTATCCCGCGCGGCGCCGGCCCTGAAGCTCAGGCGGCCGATGGCCCCTCGTATTGCTCAAGCCGCCACTGCTCGGCCTCGGCCGCGGCGATCCAGGCGCCCATCCAGTCGTGCTCCCACACCGCCTGCATATAGGCCTCGGCAAAGCCGGGCACGCGCACGCCATAGGTCAGGAAGCGGCTGACCACGGGCGCATAGAAGATGTCGGCCGCGCAGAAGGTGCCGAACAGGAACGGCCCGCCATGGCCGAACCGCGCCCGCGCCTCGGCCCACAGGGTGAGGATCCGCACCACGTCGGCGCGCGCCTCTTGCGAAAGCGAATGCTCGGCCACCCGGCGGCGAATGTTCATCGGGCATTCGGCGCGCAGCGCCTGGTAGCCGGCGTGCATTTCGGCCACCATCGAGCGAGCCATGGCCCGGGCATCGTCGGGCTTGGGCCAGAACCGGTCGCGTCCGACCCGGTCGGCCAGGTAGTCGAGAATGGCGAGGCTGTCCCAGACCACGGCATCGCCGTCCCACAGCACCGGCACGCGGCCATGCGAGGGCGCGATCTCGCCCGTCTCGCGCTTGGCCTGGTCCCATTTCTCGCCATAGAGCGGGATGGTCAGCTCCTCGAAGTGCAGACCCGATTGCCTGACCGCCAGCCAGCCGCGCAGCGACCAGCTCGAATAGTTCTTGTTGCCGATGATGAGCTTCACGAAGATCCCCGCCGAGCCAGGCCCAAGGCCTAGGATCAGGCGGGGCTGGCCGCAAGAGGCCTTGTGGGGGAAGCCGTGTGGGCGCGGTCGGCCCGAGCCACCAGCCAGCGACGCAGCGCCGGGGTGCGCCGTTCGCCAAGCGCGGCCAGCACCGCGCAGCAGGCCAGCACGCCCGCCAGGCCCGCGACGGCACCCAAGGTCCCGGCCGGCGCCGCCAGCCCCCACGAACGCAGCAGGCAGAGCAGCGGCTGGTGGAACAGGTAGGTCGTGAACGAAAGGCCCGAAAGCCAGCGCAGCATGGGAGCAAGCCGCCCGGCAAGGCCGGCTGCTGCCGGCAGCCACGGGCGAACCCCGGCCAGCCCCAGCGCCACCGCCGCGCCCACCACCAGGTCGCCCGCCAGGTTCTGCGAATTGACCAGCGGCAGCGGCGAATGGGCCGCCAGCCAGACCAGCACCGGCAGGTCGATCGCGCGGCCCAGCGCGAACAGCGCCACGGCCAGGGCCAGCAAGGCCGCCCCGGCCCGGCGATCGAGCCGGACCCAGGCGGGAAACCACGCCAGCGCCACGCCCGCCAGCCAGACCGGCAGCAGCAGCAGGATCGGCAGCCCGGCGATCACCGCGACAGCGCCGAGCCAGATCAGCCGCCGGGTTCCGCGCAGGAACACCGCCGCGCCGAGCAGCGCATAGTACCAGGCCTCGTAGCTGAGCGACCACCACGGCGCGTTCCACACCGGCAATTGCCCCGTGGCGGTCTCGGTCAGGAACAGCAGCGGATGGACCACCGCCTGCCAGGTCAGCACTTCCACGCCGCGCTGCGGCTCGAACACCGGCACCGGCCCCTTGAGCACGAAGGCCAGCGTGGCGAAGGCCAGGGCGAAGGCGGCCACCGGCACGATCCGGGTGCCCCGGGCCAGGGCATAGTCGGCAAGGCCGGTGCCCGGCCGGGCCGCGCCCGTGCCCACCGCCAGCCCGGACACCACGAAGAACACGACCACCGCATAGTGCGCGCCCATCGGCCCGACGAAGGGTTGGCCCGAATGGAAGCCAAGCGCATGGGAATGGGCGATCATCACCGCCGTGGCGCTGACCACGCGGATGCAATCGACCAGCGCCGACATCGGACCGGAGAGGAACTCGGGCGCGCGCGGCGAGGCTTCGGGCGCAACAGGCACGGCAGTTGTCATGCCGGGCACCCTAGCCGGAAAATGGTTACCATCGGCCAAAGGCTGGCCGGGGTTCCCGTCGGCCAACGATGGCCTGGCCGGGCCTCAGGCTCCGGCGTCTTCCAGCACGGCGGCGCGCAGGTCGTCGATGCCCAGCTTCACTTCCGCCGAAGTGACCAGCACCTGCGGGTGCGCGGCCACGTGCCGCCGCGCATCGGCCTCGGTGCGCGCGATCACCTCGGCCAGTTCGGTGGCCTTGAGCTTGTCCGCCTTGGTCAGGACCACGCGGTAGCCCACCGCCGCCTCGTCGAGCATCTTCATGAATTCGGCGTCGACCGGCTTCACCCCGTGGCGGGCATCGACCAGCAGCAGGGTGCGCTTGAGCACCACCCGCCCGCGCAGGTAGTCGCGGATCAGCCGGCGCCATTTCTCGACCACGGCCGGCGGCGCCTTGGCGAAGCCGTAGCCGGGCATATCGACCAGCCGGAACGCGGTCGGCGTGCCCACCTCGAAGTAGTTCAGCTCCTGCGTGCGCCCCGGGGTAACCGAGGCCCGCGCAATCGCCTTGCGTCCCGTGAGCGCATTGAGCAGCGACGACTTGCCCACGTTCGAGCGCCCGCAGAAGGCGATTTCCGGCACCGAGGGATCGGGCAGGAACTTGAGCTGCGGGGCCGAGAGCAGGAACTCGACCCGACCGGAAAACAGCTTTCCGGCCCGCTCGATCCGTTCCGCGCGAAGGGCTTCGTCCTGGTCGGTCACTTGGCGCGCTTGGCCGCGGCGCCCACGTCCACCCGTTCCTTGTCGACCATGGCCTTCAATTGCGGGTGGCGCGCGTAGAGATACTTCTGCTGGGCGATGGTCAGGATGTTGGAGGTGATCCAGTAGATCAGCAGCCCCGCCGCGAACGGCGCCATCACGAACATCATCATCCACGGCATGATCGCGAAGACCTGCTGCTGCACCGGATCGGGCGCGGCCGGGTTGAGCTTGAACTGCAACCACATCGTGAAGCCCAGCAGCAGCGCCAGCACGCCGATGGCCAGGAAGCCGGGCGGGTTGAACGGCAGCAGGCCGAACAGGTTGAGGATATGCAGCGGATCGGGCGCGGACAGGTCGTGGATCCACAGCGCGAAGGGCTGGTGACGCATTTCCACGGCGAGCGTCAGCACCTTGTAGAGCGCGAAGAACACCGGGATCTGGAGGAAGATCGGCAGGCAGCCGGCCAGCGGGTTGACCCCTTCCTCCTTGTAGAGCTTCATCGTCTCTTCCTGGAGACGCTGCTTGTCGTCCTTGTAGCGCTCCTGCAAGGCCTTCATCTTCGGCTGGATCGCCCGCATCTGTGCCATCGAGGCGAACTGGCGCTGGGCGATCGGGAACATGATGCCCCGCACGATCAGGGTCAGCAGGATGATTGCCACGCCGAAGTTGCCCACGGTCTTGAACAGGCTCTTGAGCAGCCAGAAGATCGGCTTCTCGAACCAGAAGAACCAGCCCCAGTCGATCGCATGGCCGAAGTTGGAGAGGCCCGCCTCCTCGTAGCGATCCAGCACGGCGCTTTCCTTGGCGCCGGCGAACAGCCTGGTGGTGTGGGCCAGCGTCTGGCCCGGGGCCACGTCGGCGGGCTGGTAGTAGAGGTTGGCAAGGTAGATGCCATTGCCGGGGGCGCGGAAATCCGAGCCCTGGGCCGCGCCATCGGGGGCCAGCACGCTCATCCAGTAGATGTCGGTGAAGCCCAGCCAGTCGGGCTTGCCGATGTTCTGGACCGTCCCGGTCTCGGCCACGTCCTTGTAGTTCGGCTTGAACTTCACCGAACCGTCAAAGGCGCCGAAGGGGCCGGAATGGAGCGTCCAGGTGGAAACGCTGGCGGTCTTGTCGGTGCGGTTGACCTGGGCGATCGGCTGGAGGCGGACCGGTGCCGGGCCGGCATTGGTCACGGCCTGGGAAATGGTGATCAGGTAATCGTCGTCGATCGCGTAGGTGATCGCGAAGGTCTGGCCCTGGCCATTGGCCCAGGTGAGCCTGACCGGGGTCTTCGGGGTCAGCCTGGCTCCGGCCGGCGCGGTCCACACGGTCTGCGCGCTGGGCACGGCGACGTTGGCTCCGGTCCAGCCGACCTGGGCGAACTGCTGCGCCGGGGTGCCGGCGGGCGAGAAGATGCGGGCCGGGCCGCTGTTCTTCTCGATCGTGGCGGTGTGGCGGGGGGTGACGAGATCGTCGACCAGCGCCCCGGTGAGGTTGATCGAACCCGACAGGCCCGGCGCGGCGATCGCCACGCGGCCCGCGGGGTTGAGCGCGGTGGCCAGGTCCCGGGCTTCCAGCGCCACGTCGGCCGGATTGGCGAGGCCGCCCTCGCGGGTCGGCTTGTCGGCCCGCGCGGGTTCGGCCACCGGCGCGGCTTGCGTGGCGGCAGGCTTCGGGCGGTTCGCCTCGGGGTACATATAGCGCATTGCGCTGTCCCAGCCGAAGATCAGCAGGATGGTCAGCAATACGGCCAGGATCAGGTTGCGCTGGTTCTGCACGAGGGTTCCCGTTCGACTTTCTATTTCAATGCGGGGGCTGTTCAGGGCACCGGATCGTAGCCGTGCCCGCCCCACGGGTGGCAGCGCAATAGACGCTTCGCCGCCAGCCAGCCACCCTTAATCGCACCGTGCTTTTCAAGCGCCTCGATCGCATATTGCGAGCAGCTTGGCGCATAGCGGCACGACGGCGGCAGGACCCGCGACGGGCCAAGCTGCCAGCCCCGCGCGATCAGGATCAGCAGGCGCTTCATGCCGTCTTGCCCCCGCCAGCCTGCTTGCCACTGCGGTCCTTGCCCTTGCGATCTTTCCTGGGCCTTGCCGGATCGCCCTTGCCCGCCGCCGCCCGGCCGAGCGCAGCCACCAGTTCCTCGCGCAGCTTGGCAAAGTCCCGCTCGATCCCGCCTTCACGGCCAATCAGGACATGGTCGCTGGCCGGCAGGCCATGTTCGGGCAGCAGCTCGCGCAGCAGGGCGCGGAACCGGCGCTTCATCCGGTTGCGGACCACGGCATTGCCGATCTTCTTGGTAACCGTGATGCCGAAACGCATTTGCCCGCCCCCATTGGGACGGGCAAGCAGGACGAAGCCGGGCCGGGCAACGCGCAAGCCGCGATTCGCGGCAAGGAAATCGGCCCGCTTCGTGAGGACCGCGAGCCCAGGGCTCGCGGCAGCGCCCTCAGGCAGAGAGCGACTTGCGGCCGCGGGCGCGACGGGCGCGCAGGATCTTGCGACCGCCAACGGTGGCGGTACGGGCGCGGAAGCCGTGGCGGCGGGCGCGGACAAGATTGCTCGGCTGAAAGGTGCGCTTCATTTCACTGACCTTCGATATTCATGCGTGACGGGCCGCCGCGCGGACGACCGGAAAGAAGAGGCCCGTTAGGCGCGGGCGAGATTCGAGTCAAGGCGCTGCGCGGGCACGGCGCTCAATCCTGGCGCACCCATTGGCCCATCTCGGCGGCGGTCAGCCAGCGGGCCTGGGCATTGGGCACCGAATTGGTCATCGCATAGAAGGCAGCGGCCTCGGCCGGGCTCATCCCCATTTCACGATAATAGGCAATATAGGCGCGGTTTTCCGGGGCGCTGGCGGGATAGTCGGTGGCCTCGCGCCCGTCCTCGTCGGCCCAGGCGTGAACCGCAAACTCGGCGCCGGCCTCGGCCCGGTGACGCACACCGGCCAGGAACAGCTCCACCGCGCCCGAGCGCACCGAGCCGCCATCGGGCACGTGGGTCGCCAGCCCGCGCGCGCGGATCAGCCGGCCCAGCCGCAGGTTGGCGCGATCATCCTCGGTGCCCGGGCACTCCACCAGCTCCAGCGTGGCAATGGCCGGATGGGCGGCCAGCATGGCGAGGAACTGGGCGGGCGAACGCTCGTCGGTCGGCCCGACCAGCGCGGCCCGGCCGGCATCGAGCACACGGAACGGCCCGTAGCGCGCCACCCCGCGCGGCAAGGCGGCCAGGCCCGAAACCGGCGAGGAAGCGACGAAACGGCCCGACCCGGCCGCCGCGCCGCCAGCTTCCTCGACAATCTCCTCCTCCACCACCTCGGTCACGGTGGCCACCTGGGTGGACAGCGGCCCCAACCCGGCCGCCTCGCCATAGGCAAGCTGCTGCGCGCCCGCCGGAGCGGAGATCAGGGCGGCAAGGGCCAGGGCAAGGCAACCGAAGCGGCGCATGAGCCCATCGTGCGGCCCCGCAGCTTGCCGGGTTGCCAAGGCAATCGGTTAAGATTTCCCGACGTGCCGTTAAGGGCGAATACGGATTGGTCCGAAACGGAAACGATTGCACCACCCCCTCTCGACAGGCCGGGAGCGCTGCGCCATCACCATCCTAGGGGTAATTACTTGGGCAAGATGGGGGTAGGCGGATCGTGGTCGCACGGGTGGAAACGGTCGCCTATCTCGGGCTGGAGGCGCGCACGGTCGAAGTGCAGTGCCAGGTCGCGCCGGGCCTGCCGGGGTTTCACCTCGTCGGCCTGCCCGACAAGGCGGTGAACGAAAGCCGCCAGCGGGTCCAGGCCGCGCTCAGCGCGCTCGGCCTGGCGCTCCCGCCCAAGCGGATCACGATCAACCTTTCCCCGGCCGACCTGCCCAAGGAAGGCTCGCACTATGATCTGCCCATCGCTCTCGCTCTGCTGGCCGCCATGGGCGTCACCGATGCCGAACAGCTGGGCGATTGGGTGGCCGTGGGCGAACTGGCGCTGGATGGCCGGATCGTCGCCTCACCGGGCGTCCTGCTCGCCGCGCTCCACGCCAGCGGGGCCGACAAGGGCCTGATCTGCCCCGCCGCGCAAGGGGCCGAGGCGCGCTGGGCCAGCGGCATCCCGATCCTGGCCGCCCACGATCTCATTGCCCTGCTCAATCACCTGAAAGGCGTCCAGGTGCTCCCCCCGCCGCAGCCCGGCGAAGTGGCCGAGCCGCCGCGCGGGCCTGACCTGCGCCAGGTGAAAGGCCAGGAAGTCGCCCGCCGCGCGCTGGAAATCGCGGCGGCCGGCGGGCACAACCTGCTGATGTGCGGCCCGCCCGGCGCCGGCAAGAGCCTGCTGGCCGCCTGCCTGCCCGGCATCCTCCCCCCGCTGGCACCGGCCGAGGCGCTGGAAGTCTCGATGGTCGCCTCGGTGGCGGGCACGCTGGAGGGCGGGCGGATCAGCCGCAGCCGCCCGTTTCGCGCGCCCCACCATTCCGCCTCGATCGCCGCGCTCACCGGCGGCGGGCTCAAGGTCCGCCCGGGCGAGGTGAGCCTGGCCCACCTTGGCGTCCTGTTCCTTGATGAACTGCCCGAATTCCAGCGCCCCGCGCTCGATTCGCTGCGCCAGCCGCTGGAAACCGGCACGGTCACCGTCGCACGGGCCAATGCCCATGTCACCTTCCCGGCGCGGGTCCAACTGGTGGCGGCAATGAACCCGTGCCGCTGCGGCCACCTGGGCGATCCGGCGCTGGGCTGCAGCCGCGCGCCGCGCTGCGCCGGGGACTATCAGGCCAAGGTGTCCGGCCCGCTGCTGGACCGCATCGACCTCCACGTGGACGTTGACCCGGTTCGCGCCGCCGACCTCGCCCTCCCCACGCCCGCTGAAGGCAGCGCGGAAGTCGCCGCCAGAGTGGCACAGGCACGCCAAATCCAGACCGCCCGCCTTGAAGGCACTCGACTTCGGACCAACACCGAACTCGACGGCGACCTGCTGGACCAACACGCCACTCCGGATGAGGCAGGTCGAAAACTGCTGTTGCAAGCGGCCGACGCCATGCGATTGTCGGCCCGAGGCTATGTTCGCATCTTGCGAGTGGCGCGGACCATTGCCGACCTGAGCGGCGCGGAGATCGTTAGCCGCATCCACGTGGCTGAGGCGCTTAGCTACCGCAGACAAGCGCCGAGGGCATAAGCTCAAGGCAGTAAACGGGGTATTCCCTGCGTAGGGAAGGTCACTAAATGTCCTCGCTTCTGCTGCGCTCAGAGAGGCCTTCCAATGCCTGAATTTGTTTGAAATGAAGTCATTGGGGACAGATTTACGATTCCCGCCGCTGTCGAAAGATATCCGAGATTGCTACGTAAGCATGAACAGCCATAGCTACAAACACAGGCAACATCGGCCATAGCCTGTCCTCCGGGGGATCGATGATGAGAAATGTGAAGAACGCCCCCAGCGACACCAAGGCAACGCTCGCCTTTCTCCGTTTAGTGAAAGGCCAGTATTCGTAGTCAAAACTGGTCATTTTGGCGGCAGCCCCATTGACCAAAACCCAGTCATACACAGGTGCGCCGACCAGCGCCGCAATCACAGCTTGTTCCAAGGCCATAAGGGGCAAGTTGGCAGGATAGAGGCCAGTCCGCAATGTCGAAATATCCAATTCCGGCTCTCTGACCAGGCCAGAACTGCCGCTTTTCTGGCCGCTCAGCGCGCAGCCGACCAGTTTTTATGCCTACGTGCGTTGCCACTTGCGTCCAGCTGATCGCGGCGATGAACCCGTGCCGCTGCGGGCACCTGGGCGATCCGGCGCTGGGCTGCTCGCGCGCGCCCAGATGCGCCGCCGACTATCAGAGCAAGGTCTCCGGCCCCCTGCTTGACCGCATCGATCTCCACGTCGATGTCGATCCGGTCCGCGCCGCCGATCTCGCCCTGCCCCCGCCCGCCGAAGGCTCGGCCGAGGTGGCGGCCCGGGTCGCGGCGGCCCGCGCCGTGCAGACCGCGCGGCTCGAAGGCACCGGCGCGCGCTGCAATGCCCAGCTCGATGGCGAGCCGCTCGAACGCTTTGCCACGCCCGACGAGGCGGGGCGCAAGCTGCTGCTCCAGGCCGCCGAAGCCATGCGGCTCTCCGCGCGCGGCTACACCCGCATCCTGCGCGTCGCGCGCACCATCGCCGACATGGCCGGCGCCGAACAAGTCGGCCGCATCCACGTGGCCGAAGCCCTGAGCTACCGACGGATGCCCGCGCGCAGCTGAACCATCACGGCTGGGCCGCACGCCGCACGGTCAGCACCTTGACCGGCGGCTCCAGCATCTGCCCCTTGAGCGCCCCTTCCCCGGCGGTGGGCGAAAGCGGCGAATCCCAGATCCGGCGCACCACGTCCATGCCCGAAACCACCCGGCCAAAGGCGGCATAGCCGGCCCGGGCCTCGGCATCGGCGGCCTCGGGATTGGCATCCAGCCCGCCCAGATCGGAGAGCAGGATCGAGAAATCGGCGGTCGCCGTGCCCGGCGCCCAGCGCGCCATCGAAAGGGTTCCGGCCTTGTGGCGGATGCCGGTCTGGCTGGTCGGCTCGTGGGCGATCGGCTTGAACACCTTGGCCGGATTGCCACGCAGCCCGGTCTGCACCAGGCCATTGGGCTGGTCGCCCCAGGCCAGCCGCATCGCGCGATAGAAGGTCATCCCGTCGAACCTGCGGCCATCCACATAGCGCATGAAGTTCTCCACCGTGACCGGCGCATGGCCATGATCGAGCGCCAGCTCGATCGGGCCAAGCTCGGTCACCATGATCACCCGCACCGTATCGCCCAGCGGCGCGGGCGGCGGCGGCGGCGGGACCGGGCGGGCGGGCGTGGCCT
Source organism: Novosphingobium bradum (assembly GCF_042646485.1). Classification (NCBI taxonomy): domain Bacteria; kingdom Pseudomonadati; phylum Pseudomonadota; class Alphaproteobacteria; order Sphingomonadales; family Sphingomonadaceae; genus Novosphingobium; species Novosphingobium bradum. The sequence goes on from NZ_JBHRTQ010000003.1 coordinate 194,474, forward strand.
TGCGCGGCGCGGCGGCGGCGGGCGCCCCCAGCACGGCAGCGGCGATCAGGGCGACAAGGGCGAATCGGCGGTTCATGGCCGCAGGATGCCGGGCGATGCCGCCGGCGCAAAGCCTAACCGATCAGCCCCCGCGCCCTGAGGTCCGCCTCCAGCCCCGCCGCATCGGTGAAATGGTGCCCCTGCCAGCCGCAGGCCCGCGCGGCCTCGATATTGGCGGCATTGTCATCGATGAACAGCATGGCCTCCGCCGCATGGCCGAAGCGCGCGCGGGCAATCTCGTAGATGCGCTGATCGGGCTTGGTCACCTTCTCCACGCCCGAAACCACCACGTCGCGGAAGCGGCCAATCACCGGCCAGTGCGGGCGGAAGCCGGCCCAGAACTCGGCCCCGAAATTGGTGATCGCATAGAGCGGCACCCCGCGCGCGTGCAGCGCCTCGACCAGGTCGGCGGTGCCCGGCACCGGCCCAGGGATGGTTTCGTTGAAACGGGTCGCCCAGGCGGCGATCAGCTCGGCATGATCGGGAAACTCGGCGCTGCGCTCGGCCACCATTTCGGTGGGCGAACGGCCGGCATCGTGCTGGAAGTGCCAGGCCTCGCTGACCACGTTCTCCAGGAACCAGGCGCATTCGGCGGGATCGGGGATCAGCGGCCGGTACAGCGCGCCCAGGTCCCATTCGACCAACACCCGGCCGACATCGAAGACCACCGCCTCGATCCGTCCCGCCATCGCACCTGCTCCGCCCGGCGGCCCGGCAGGCCGCGCCCCAAACGACCGCGGCCCGCGCTCCGGCAAGGGAGGCGGGCCGCCGATCATGCCGGCCAGGCCATCATGGCCCGGCCGCAACCCGGGCCTTCAGCCCTGGCGCGCCTTGAAGCGGCGGTTGGTCTTGTTGATCACGTAGGTCCGGCCGCGACGACGGATCACGCGATTGTCCCGGTGACGGTCCTTGAGCGACTTCAGGCTGTTGCGAATCTTCATGGAGTACCTCGTGCGGGACAACCCCGCGGAAAACTGGAAGCCGGGCCGTTAAAGGCAGGCCCGGCCCGAGTCAAGGCGCTGGCTGGCCAAAGCCCGCCGCCCGCCCGTCCGCACGCGAATCTAGGCGCCCCGCAGGTCCCCCAGCCGCCGTTCCCAGGCCAGGGCATGGGCCACGATGGTATCAAGGTCGGCATATTTCGGCTCCCACGGCAGGGTGGCCCTGATCAGGCGGTTGTCGGAAACCAGGCTCGCCGGATCGCCCGCGCGCCGCCCCTCGAACCGCCGCGCGATCGCGCCGCCCGTCACCCGGTCGACCGCATCGAGCACTTCCAGCACCGAGAAGCCCCGGCCATAGCCGCAATTCATCGTCAGCGAGCGCGCCGGCTCGGCGATCAGCGCCTCCAGTGCCAGCAGGTGGGCATTGGCCAGGTCGGCCACGTGGATATAGTCGCGCACCCCGGTGCCGTCGGCCGTGTCGAAATCGGTGCCGAACACGCCGACATGGCCGCGCTTGCCCAGCGCCGCTTCCACCGCCACCTTGATCAGGTGCGTGGCCCCGGCGGTCGATTGGCCCGAACGCGCCTGCGGATCGGCCCCGGCCACGTTGAAATAGCGCAGCGCGCAATAGTTGAGCGCATGGGCCTTGGCCGTATCGGCCAGCATGAATTCGGTCATCAGCTTCGACATCCCGTAGGGATTGATCGGCCGGCGCGGGCAGTCCTCGGTCACCGGCGATACGTCCGGTTCGCCATAGGTGGCGGCGGTCGAACTGAAGATGAAATGCGGCACGCCCGCCGCCACGGCTGAGGCAATCAGGGCGCGGGTCTTGGCGGTGTTGTTGTGATAATACTTGAGCGGATCCTCCACCGATTCAGGCACCACGATCGATCCGGCGAAATGCATGATCGCCCCGGTGCCCGCGCCCATGCCCTGCTCGGCGAAGATTCGCGCCACCAGCGCCTCGTCGGCGATATCGCCCTCGTAGAACGGCACGTCCCCGGGCACCGCGAAGCGGAAGCCGGTGGTCAGGTTGTCGATCACCGCCACCGGCCAGCCGGCATCCTTGAGCGCCAGCACGGCATGGCTGCCGATATAGCCGGCGCCGCCGGTGACCAGAACGGGAATGGGGGCAGGCTGGGACATCGTTCGCGAATCGCTCCTTGGCAACAGGCGTTAAGCGCTAGCACAGAGCTGGCGCCAAGCCGTTAAAACGGTTGCAGCGGGCGCGCCGCCGGCGATCGGCCCTGCGATCGGCCCTGGAATCGGAAAGACCGGCGGAGCACGCCGTCCTTGCAAATGCCCCCCGGGCGGCACAGGTTGGCCCCATGGTTCCCGCCTCCCTCCGGCGCCTGCTCGCGCTTGCGCTCCTGCTCCCGCTGGCCGGCTGCGTCGCGCCCACCGGGCCAATCGAGGTCACCCGCTTCCACGTGGCCGATGTGGCGCCGCTGGGCCACGGCCCGATCGCGGTGGTGCCGGCACCGGGGATGGACCCGGCCTCGGCCGACCTGCAAACCTTCGCAGCCGCCGTCACCCGTGAACTCCAGCGCGCCGGCTATGCCACGCCCCCGGGGCAGGCAGGCGCCCAGATCGCCGCCCAGGTCGCCGCCCAGGTCGCCGAGGTGCGGCTCGAACGGCGCACCTGGCAGCCCGAACGCGCCCGCTCGCCGGTCAGCGTCGGGCTGGGCGGTTCGGCCGGAACCCATGGCTCGGGCCTGGGCATGGGCGTGGGGATCGACCTGTCCGGCCCGCCGCCCCGGATGACCGAAACCCTGCTGGGGCTGGTGATCCGCGATTCGGCCAGCCGCGCGATCCTGTGGGAAGGGCGCGCCCTGTTCACGGTCCGCGCCGATTCGCCGCTGGCCACCAGTCCGCTCGGCGCGGCCCAGCTGGCCTCAGCGCTGCTCGGCGGATTTCCCGGGCGCTCGGGCGAGACCGTGCTGGTCCGCCCGGCGCCCTGACCGCAACGCTCGCACCATGCCCGATATCCCAATCCCCGATATCCAGATCCACGCGGCCTTCGATTCCGGCAATATCGCAGTGCTCGCCCTGTCCGGCACCGAGGCCCGCCTCGCCATCCGCAAGGACCAGGGCGCCGATTTCTTCCAGTGGTTCCACTTCCGCGTGGCGGGCTGCGCCGGGCGCGAACTGGTCCTTCGCCTCACCGGCCTTGCCGCCAGCGCCTATCCGCTGGGCTGGCCCGGCTATCACGCCGCCGTCTCGGAAGACCGCGCCGAATGGACCCGCGCGGCAACGACGTGGGACCGCGAGGCCGATGGCGGCACTCTCACCATCCGTCACCGCCCCAGTGGCGATCTCGCCTGGTTCGCCTATTTCGCCCCCTATTCGCTCGAACGGCACGAGGATCTCGTCGCCCGCGCCGCCCGCGCGCCGGGGGTCACCCACCGCTGCCTTGGCACCAGCCTCGATGGCCGGCCGATCGATTGCCTCGATCTGGGCGAGGGCGATGTCCAAGTCTGGCTCTATGCCCGCCAGCATCCTGGCGAAACCATGGCCGAATGGTGGATGGAAGGCGCGATCGACCTGCTCACCGATCCCGGCAATGCCTGGGGCCGCACCTTGCGCGAACTCTGCCGCTTCCACCTGGTGCCCAATTGCAACCCCGATGGCTCCTTCCGCGGCCACCTGCGGACCAATGCGGCCGGCGTGAACCTCAACCGCGAATGGCACGCCCCCAGCCCCGAACGCTCCCCCGAAGTCCTCGCCATCCGCGATGCGATGGATGAAACCGGCGTCCACTTCGCGATCGACGTCCACGGCGACGAGGCGATTCCCGCCGTTTTCCTCGCCGGGTTCGAGGGCATCCCTTCGTGGACCGAACGGCAGGGCGCCGAATATGCGCGCTACCGCCAGATCCTCCAGCGCCGCACCCCCGATTTCCAGACGCGGCTGGGCTATCCCGTCGCCCGCCCCGGCGCGGCCAATCTCGCGATGAGCACCAACCAGCTGGCCCAGCGCTTCGGCCGCTCGCACGGCTGCGTCTCGATGACCCTCGAAATGCCCTTCAAGGACAACGACGACCTGCCCGATCCGGCGCGCGGCTGGAGCCCGGCCCGCAGCCGCCAGCTCGCCCGCGATTGCCTCGCCGCGCTGGGCGAATGGCTGGAAACCCGCGAAACCTGACCAACGAAACGCCCAGCCCTCCCCCGCGCCGGGGAGAGGGATCCCGCAGCTTGACGGCAAAGCCGTCCAGAATCTGATGCCATTGGATCGAAGCGCCGGGCTCCCCTCCCCATTGGGGAGGGGCTGGGGGTGGGGGTACGGCGCCGGCGTGGAACCCGCATCCCAACCGTTCCCCAACGGGGAAGGGCTTTGCGCTTCAACGCAATGTCATCCTGCTCCAGCGCAGGTTGGGTGGGGGTAACGGCCTCGCCGAAGCCCGCCCCGTCAACTCTCCAGCAGCAGCGAAAAATCCTTCAGCAGGTCCAGGCACCGCCCCTCGCCCAGGATCACCCGGTCGTCGCGCTCCACCCCGGTCTTGCGCTTGAGCATCCGGATCGCGGCATCGCGGTTCGGCCCGGTCAGGCCGGGGGCGGAAATGACCAGCTCGGGATTGTGCGAAAGGCTGCCGTCCACCATCAGGTCGAGCGCGGCGGGCGCGAAATCGAAGCCCAGGAACACGATCCGCTGCGAGGCCGCCACGGCGGCGCGCAGCGCGCCCAGCGCGGCGCGGTCCTTCATCGCCTGGCCGGCGGTGCGGATATGGGCCGACAGCGCGGCGATGTTCCAGGCCGTCTCGTTGCCCCAGTCCACGTCCGGCCCCTCGCCGGTCTGCCACGGCAGGCGGCCCACCGAACCCAGCGGATGGAACACCTTGAGCTTGCCCGCCACCAGCCGCTGCGCCTCCTGCACGGTCATCCCGTAGGCGGTGGAGAGCACATAGGGCAGGACGTGCTCGGCCGAACGGTCATAGGTGAAGGACACGATGGCCAGGTCCGCCAGCCCCTTCTCCAGCTGCGAGCGCGGCAGCCCGGCCGAGATCAGCCGCCCCAGTTCCAGCAGCCAGTAATCGCCGGTCTGCAACGGCACCCCCCCGGGCACCTGCGGCACGGCGCGCACGGAAGACCGCTGCTCCGATTGCAGCGTGAACACCGCCAGCGCCAGCTTGCCGAAAGCCTCGACCAGCGGATCGTCGTCGTTCTGGTCAACCACGCCCTCGATCGTGCGGCCCACCTTGGCCGCCTGGTGAATGCGCTGGGCGGCGCGATAAAGATGTTCCTCGGTCCGCCCCGTCCGCTCGGCCAGCTTGCCCACGTGACGCAGGATCGCGGCGGTATCGCGGGTCATCTGGTTGGCCGAGGCGCGCGAAAAATCGAGCGCCGCCGCAATCCGCTCCAGCGTCTCCCCCGGCCCCGGAAAATGCAACTCCGCCGCGGCGCCAGGCCCAAGCACAAAGGTGGTCTTGCTGCGGATCATCAGGCGGGCACAAGGCTTTCCGGCGGGCCGCCATCCCCCATGGCAGCGGCCCAGGCAAACACCCCTAGTGGAAAGTCCTTAACCAAGATTTGCAGGCAGAGGATTTCCGGCCCCACCCTCGTCGTCCTTGCGGAGACCTACAAATTCCCCGGCCCGAAGGCATGGGGCAGCAGCAGGGAAAGCCGCGTCTCCAGCACGTCCTCGCCCGAAACGCACCACACCACCGGGTCGGTTCCGCCCAGTCCGGCCAGTTCGGCCAGAACCTGCCGGCAGCGCCCGCATGGCGTGACCGGCTCCGGCCCGGGGGCTGCCTCGCCGCCTGCTCCCGCCGCGCCGCCGATCACCGCCACCGCCACCAGCCCGCCTCGCGCGCCGGCGCTCATCGCGGCGGCCACGGCCACCGTCTCGGCGCAGAGCGACAGGCCGTAGCTGGCATTCTCCACATTGGCGCCGGTCACCACCCGCCCATCGGCGAAGCCCAGCGCGGCGCCCACGTGGAAGCCGGAATAGGGCGCATAGGCCTTGGCCGAAGCCGCGCGGGCGGCTTCGATCAGGGCAGAGCGATTGGGGGGCGTGGTCATGGGCGCCACTATGCCCGCAAGCTCAGGGCTGCACCACCACCCAGCGCAGCGGCTCCGCGCTCGCATCGGTGATGAGGCGGGTGTTGGCGGTCCACAGCGTCCAGGGCCGCCCGGCATAGTCCGGCTCCACCCGCTCGCCGGTCAGCCACAGGTTGCGATCGAGCGCGGCGGCCACATGGTAGCGCGCCTCGAACCGGCGCGAGAGCTTGAGGATTGCGGCCTTGCCGGTGTGGTTCTCGATCTGGTTGAGGAAGGTGGTCAGCTCGCTTTCCACCGCCGCATCGCTCACCGGCACCGGGCAATCGTCGGCCAGCCGGTCAAGGTCCACCGCGGCGGGCAGCATCCTAGCATCGCGCGGGATCACGGTCACGAAATTCGCCGCCTGCTTTTCCGCCGGCTGGCACGGATCATAGAGATGCACCGCGCCCACCTGCAATTTCGCGGCGCGGGCATCCTCCAGGTTCTTCACGAAGGCCGGATCGCGGGCAAAGGCGCTGGCCGAGGCATCGAGATAGACGAAATCGGCGCCCACCGCCTTCAGCGCCTTCCAATCGACCTCCCCTTCCATCGTGCCCACCTCGGCGCCCTGGTCGGGGAACGCCTCGCGCGGCGGGGTCCATCCGCGCAGATGCCACCACAGGGCAACCGCCCCCACGAGCGCCGCGAGCAGCACCAGAGCCGCGAGCCGCAGGCGCCAATTGCCGCCGGAGCGGGCGCCGCTTCTTTTCGCCATGGCCGTAACCGTCCCGTATCCTGGCAGCGGCCTGCTTGCATCAGCGTTGCATGGCCGTTGCGTGCGCGCCCCGTCAGGCCCTGATATGCAGCACGCAGATCAGCGTAAAGAGCCGGCGTGCGGTGAGGAAATCGCTTTCCACCTTTCCGGCGAAGGCTTCGAGCAGCAGCTCGGCCGCTTCGTTGTGAACCCCGCGCCGGGCCATGTCGATGGTCTCGATCTCGGTCGCGCTGGCCTTGCGGACAGCCTGGTAATAGCTGTCGCAGATCGCGAAGTAGTCCTTGATGTGACGGCGGAACCGGCCCAGCCCAAGGATGATCGTCTCCAGCGGCTGGCCCGCCTCGTCGCCGATCTCCAGCACCAGCCGCCCGTCCTGGACCGACAGGCGCAGGCGGTAAGGGCCGGGGTTTCCAGCAGAAAACGAACGCACCGGGGTGAAGGCATTGTCCTCGATCAGGTCGAACAGGGCAACCCTGCGCTCCTGTTCGATATCGGCATTGCGGGCAATGATCGTCGCCTCGTCAAGCTCGATGTGGGAGATGCGCTGCTGGCCCATGCGGCCCCGCTTGTTGCAAATGCGAAGGGCGCTAGCAAGGCGTGTCTGCGAAGGCCCGGCAATCGTCCCCGCTATCCACAGCGCCTTTGCCCGCGCGGGCCTTGCCGCGAATCCGGAACAGGCGCATCAGTCGCCCGCTCATGACCGAAGCCCTGATCATCCCCGCGCTCGATGCCGCGCCCTCCATCCCCGGCGCAGCCCCCGTGCGCCAGCTGCCCGCCAACATCGAGGCCGAAGCCGCCTTCCTCGGCGCTGTGCTGATCGACAACCGGGTGATCGAGGAACTCAATACGCCGTTGAAACCGGCGCATTTCTTCGAGCCGTGCCATGCCCGCATCTATGAACGGGTCACCCAGCTGCTCGATCGCAAGGCGATCGTCACCCCGGTCACGCTCAAGCCCTATTTCGAGGCGGACGAGGCGCTGAAGGCGCTCGGCGGGGTCACCTACCTCGCCCGCCTCACCGCCGATGGCCAGGGCCTGCTCGCCCCCCGCGAACTCGCCGAACAGATCTACGAGCTGGCGCTCCTGCGCGAGCTGGTCAGCGTTGGCCGCAACCTGGTGGAGAACGCGCTCGACACCTCCGAAAGCGTCGAGCCGCTCAAGCAGATCGAGAATGCCGAGGCCGCGCTCTACCAGGTGGCCGAGGGCGCTTCGACCAACAACGAAGCCAAGGACTTCTCCACCGCGACCAAGACCGCGCTGGGCATGATCGAACAGGCGCTGCTTTCGGGCGGCCACGTTTCGGGCAAGACCACTGGCCTCACCTCGGTCAACGAGAAGGTCGGCGGCCTGCACGATTCCGACCTCATCATCCTTGCCGGCCGCCCGGGCATGGGCAAGACCTCGCTGGCCACCAACATCGCCTTCAACGCCGCCGACCGCCTGCGGCGGGACCGGCTCGATGGTATCCCGGACGAGAAATCGGTCGGCGCGGCCACGGCCTTCTTCAGCCTGGAAATGAGCGCGGACCAGCTCGCCACCCGCATTCTCGCCGAACAATCGGGGATCAGTTCGGAAGCCCTGCGAATGGGCAAGATCAGCCGCGACGATTTCCAGTCGCTGTCCTTCGCCAGCCAGCGCCTGGCCGAACTGCCGCTGTTCATCGACGATACCCCCGCGCTGACCATCGCCGGCCTGCGGGCAAGGGCAAGGCGGCTGAAGCGGCGGCACGGCTTGGGCCTGGTGGTGGTCGACTATCTCCAGCTGCTCCAGGGCAGCGGCCGGGCGACAGACAACCGCGTCAACGAAATCTCGGAAATCTCGCGCGGTTTGAAGACGCTGGCCAAGGAACTCTCCGTTCCCGTGATCGCCCTCTCCCAGCTTTCCCGCGCGGTCGAACAACGCGAAGACAAGCGCCCGCAGCTTTCGGACCTGCGCGAATCGGGGTCGATCGAGCAGGACGCCGACATGGTCTGGTTCGTCTACCGCGAGGACTATTATGTCGCCGCCAAGGAACCCAAGCGCCCCAACGAAACCGACGACGCAAAAACCCACGAGGCCCACGGCGCCTGGGCGGCCGAGATGGAGCGGGTCTATGGCCTCGCCGAACTGATCGTCGCCAAGCAGCGCCACGGCGCCACCGGCAAGGTGCGGATGCGCTTCGAGCCGCGCATCACCCGGTTCAGCGATCTGGCCGAGGATGCGCTGGGCGCGGCCTATGGGGACGATTGACCGCGCGAGTTGCACATTTGCCTGCGCAAATTCCTGACAACCGCCGGATGCGCCGCGCGCCGCCTCACGCGCAGCGCCTTCATCGCGGAAGCGGCACGAAACCAAATCAAGGCGCACATTGACCTGCCCCATTTCCTTGACTTTCCGCGCCCCTTTCCCTAGCTGCCAGTCTTTCCGGCAGATTCTGACCATTCGGAGTGCTTGATGGCACGCGTTACCGTTGAAGATTGCGTCGACAAGGTTCCCAACCGCTTCGACCTCGTCCTGCTTGCCGCGCAGCGCGCGCGCGAGATTTCGGGTGGGGCCGAACTCACCATCGAACGCGACCGGGACAAGAACCCCGTCGTCGCCCTGCGCGAGATCGCGGATGAAACCGTGCGTCCCGCCAACCTCAAGGAATCGATGATCAACGCGCTCCAGCGCGTCCAGCCCGAGGACGACGACGAGGTCGATGAAATCGGCTCGCTGTCGCAGCAGGCCGAAGCTCTGCGGATCACCGCCGCCGCCCCGGTCCGCAACACCTCGCTAGGTGGTGACTACGACGGCTGAGCCCTTGCGGCCCTGCCGACAGGAAAAAGGCCCCGGGAAACCGGGGCCTTTTTCGTTGGGGCGGGGCGGCGGTTGGGCGGGGCGGCTGTGCCGTGAGCGACCCGGGGCAGCGCCCTGCCGCCCTGGATTGCCGCACAGCCTGCGGCTGCTCGCAATGACGAGGGTGGGATTGCGGCGCCTCTCGGTGGTGCGGCACACCATGTCGATGGCTGACTTCCTCGTTCCCCTCGCTGTCCATCGCCCCGGCTTTATCCTGGGTCCAGCCCATGTGCCGCAGGTGAGTGGAACGCGAGGGCAGGTATGCCCGCCCAAGGCAAAAGGAAGCGGAGCCCCGGGTCAAGCCCAAGGCGACGGGGACTGCTTTTCAGTGCTGCGAGCGCAGCTTCTCAAGATTTCGGCGGATACGGGCCATCGCCTCGTCATGCGGAACGGGCGGGCGTGGATCCGCCCGCGCAGCTTCTACCTTGGCGCGGAACCAGCGGTCGTAGGCCGCAGCCTCTTCCTCGGTCTCGAACTCCGAGACGATGGGCGAGAACTTGTCCATGACGGCAACATACCCCGACAGGCCGATATTGCCAACAGGATGCCTCCGCCTTGGAGGCATCCCGCAGGCGGTCACGCCCCCTGCGGCGCGGCTTCGCCGCCGTAGCGCTTGCCGGTCTTGGGGATGGCCGAGCCGCGCACGGGTGCCGGGGCATTGCCGCTGGCCGGGCGATCCGGGCGGTCGATCTTGCCGTCCTTGAGGAGCTGGGCGATGTCCTCGCCGGAGAGGGTCTCGTATTCGAGCAGCGCTTGCGCGAGCAGGTGCAGCTTGTCCTCGTTTTCCTTGAGGATCGCGGTGGCGCGGGCGTGGGCGCCGTCGACCAGGCCGCGGATTTCGCTGTCGATCACCTTGTTGGTCTCGTCGGACGCGAACAGGCGGGCGGTGCCGCCCATGCCGAGATAGCCCTCCTGCTGGTCTTCATACTGGAGCGGGCCGAGCTTGTCGGACATCCCCCAGCGGGTGACCATGTTGCGCGCGAGGCTGGTGGCGTACTGGATGTCGGACGAAGCGCCCGACGACACCTTGTCGTGCCCGAAGATCAGCTCTTCCGCCACGCGGCCGCCCATCGAGACCGAGAGGTTCGCGTGCATCTTGTCGCGGTGGTAGGAATAGGAATCGCGCTCCGGCAGGCGCATGACCATGCCGAGCGCACGGCCGCGCGGGATGATCGTGGCCTTGTGGATCGGATCGGACGCGGCCTCGTTGACCGAGACGATCGCGTGGCCGGCCTCGTGATAGGCGGTCATCTTCTTCTCGTCCTCGGTCATCACCATCGAGCGGCGTTCCGCGCCCATCATGACCTTGTCCTTGGCGTCCTCGAATTCCTGCATGGCGACCAGCCGCTTGTTGCGGCGGGCGGCGAGGAGAGCGGCCTCGTTGCACAGGTTGGCAAGGTCGGCGCCGGAGAAGCCCGGGGTGCCGCGCGCGATGGTGCGCGGGTTCACGTCGGGCGCCAGCGGCAGCTTCTTCATGTGAACGCCGAGGATCTTCTCGCGCCCCTCGATATCGGGGATCGGCACGACCACCTGGCGGTCGAACCGGCCCGGGCGCAGCAGGGCGGGATCGAGCACGTCGGGCCGGTTGGTGGCGGCGATGATGATGATGCCTTCGTTGGCCTCGAAGCCGTCCATCTCTACCAGCAGCTGGTTGAGGGTCTGCTCGCGCTCATCATTCGAGTTGCCCAGGCCATGGCCGCGATGGCGGCCGACCGCGTCGATCTCGTCGATGAAGACGATGCAGGGGGCGTTCTTCTTGGCCTGCTCGAACATATCGCGCACGCGGGATGCGCCGACGCCGACGAACATTTCCACGAAGTCGGAACCGGAAATGGTGAAGAAGGGCACACCCGCCTCGCCGGCGATGGCGCGGGCCAGCAGGGTCTTGCCGGTGCCGGGCGAACCGACCAGCAGCGCGCCCTTGGGGATCTGGCCGCCCAGCTTGGCGAAGCGGCTGGGATCGCGCAGGAATTCGACGATTTCCTCCAACTCCTCGCGCGCTTCATCGATGCCCGCCACGTCGTTGAAGGTGACCCGGCCCGAACGCTCGGTCAGCAGCTTGGCCTTCGACTTGCCGAAGCCCATCGCGCCGGAACCGCCGCCCTTCTGGACCTGGCGCAGGGCAAAGAAGGCCACGCCGAGGATCAGCATGAACGGCAGAGCCTGGACGAGGATATAGAGCAGCACGTTCGGTTCTTCCGGCGACTTGCCCGCATATTTCACGCCGTTGTCCTGCAGGAGCTGGGGCAGCGTGGTATCGTTCGGGATCGGCACGGTATTGAACGCATCGCCGTTCTTGTAGTGCCCGCTGATCCGTTCGGACCCGACCTGGACATCGGCGACGCTGCCTTCGGCCACCTTCGCGCGGAAATCGGAATAGGGCACCGGGGTGCCCCCGCCATCGGTCTTCGCGCTGAACATCGAGACGACCAGCAACAGGGCCATGAAGATCCCGCCCCAGACAAGCAGGCTCTTGAGCCAGGGGTTACCGTTGGGCTGGTCTTCGTTCATCGCAGGGGAAATCCTTTCGCGGCCCAATGTAGGATGCGAGGTCTGAATGGCAAGCTAACCGGGGCCAGGCGATTGGTCCGTAAGGGCGGTTGGCCGAAAGGGGCGGATCAGGCGGTCCGGCGCACGGAACGGTCCGGGGCTGATGAACCGTCGAGCAGGCGATGCGGCAGGCCAGCCAGCCAGGGATCGACCTGGGCGAAATGGCCCTCCCAGTCCGGCCCGCGATAGTCGCGCATGAGCCTGAGCTGGCGCTCGCGTTCGGCGCAATCGTCGAGGAACGAGAGCACCGCGCGTTCCCAGCCCTTGCCATCAAGCGGATCGAGGAACAGCGGGATGTCGCCGGCGATCTCGCGGAAGGCGGGAAGGTCGGAGCAGATCACCGGCGTGCCCAGTTGCAGCGCCTCGACGATGGGCAGGCCGAAGCCTTCGGCGAAGGAGGGCATCAGCAGCGCTCGCGCCCCGGCGATGAGGCGCGCCAGTTCGGCATCCTCGACATTGCCCAGTTCGCGCACGTGGCCCTTGAGCAGCGGATTGCGATCGAGCAGCGCGTGGGCCAGTTCCGCCTCCCAGCCGCGCTGGCCGACCACCAGCAGGCGCGGCGCGGCATTGCCCATGCGCTCGATCAGGCTCCGCCACAGCTGGAGCAGCAGGACATGGTTCTTGCGGCCCTCGATCGTGCCGACCACGATGAAATAGGGGCGGTCCATCCCGGCGGCAGGCGCCACCCGGGGGACATCGTTGCCGGAAATCCAGGCGGGCAGATAAGGCGGCACGGCCATGCCCTCGGCCGCGGCAAAGGCCTCGAGATCGTCCAGCGTCGCGCGCGAATTGCCGATGATCCCGGCCGCGCAGGTCAGGACATTGCACATCCGCGCCACGTGGCGTTCGCCCTCGCCAGCGCGGCAGAATTCGGGGTGGGTGATCGGGATCAGATCGTGGACCAGGAACACCGCGCGCAGCGAACAGCGCTCCACCCAATCGGCCAGGCCCGGCTCTTCCAGCCCGGTATGGCCGATGTTGAGGTAGATCGCATCGGCGCCATTGGCCCGCGCCGCGCTGGTCGCCAGCACGATCGGCAGGAGCGAGGCCAGACCACGGCGAAAGCCCGGGCCGCCATTGCGGATCAGGGCGAAGACCCGGTCGGATTCGCGCGGGGCGAGGATGCGAAAGACACCATTGCGCTGAACCACGGCCTGGGCGCGCGAACCATAGCGATCGAGATAGGCCAGGCAGACCCGATCGATCCCGGTGGGCAAGCGCCCGGTCCACACCCGCCAGACCAGGCGGCTGATATCTATCAGGAATTCACGTTCAATCAGAAATTCGATCCCCAAATGCCGCTCATCGGCCCCTCTGCCCGAACGGTCCTGCCAGTGCGATCCGCGCCCCTTCCCGTCACCGGATCATTTCGGCTTTGCCTCCGATCCGCCTCACTATAGGAGCAGGGCGCGGGCGGACAGGGTGAAATGGCAATTGCCGACGACGGGTGAGTTACATGCGGCCAATTGAGGACAATCTATCCTGGCGCCAGGCATTGCTGGGGCTGTTCTTCCTCTCCAGTCTGGCCAATGCCCTGGCCCTGGCCGCGCGGCCGAGCTGGTGGATCGCGCCGGGCCTGGTGGCCGGGTGGTATCTTGCCGATCTGGCCTCGGGCCTGATCCATATGTGGATGGACTATCGCCCCTGCCCGCCCGGCAAGCGCCTGAACGACCTGTTCTTCTATGCCGGATCGCGCGAATCGGACGAATACCAGACCATGCTGCGCGAACGCATGGCCGCAATCACCCCGTTCGAGCGGCTGGTCTACGATTTCAAGAATCACCACCCCCGTCCACTGGCGCTGGGCCGGCGCTCGCTGTGGCGGCTGATCGGATCGACCCTGATCGTGGGCGGGCTGCCCCTGTCGCTGGCGCTGAACCTGACCTGGGCGCTGTGGCCGCTGCCAGCGGGCCTGGCCGCGGCAGCGCTGGCCTTCACCATCGGCGCCAGCTTCGCCCAATTGTTCCATGCCGCCCTCCACCGCGAGCGCAATCCCTGGCCGATCGCCCTGCTGCGCCGCCTGGGCCTCTTGATGACCCCGCCCGCGCACCAGTTGCACCATGATACCCTGCGACGCGATTTTGCCACCAATTGCGGCTGGTCCAACCCGCTGGTCAACCGGCTGTTCACCACCCTGCGGCGGCGCGGCTATCTGGACGATTCGGGGCTTGAGCCCAGCTCCTGACGGCTGCTGGCCCCGCGGGCCGCGGCGGCACGCAGCTTCTCGCCAGGCGAAGGATCCTCGGCCAGCATCCGCTCCACGCTGTTGGCGATGAGGGTGCGGATCGCCGAAGCGCTGGCCAGCCCGCCGCGCACCAGACAGCGGGCATGGAGCACCTTCTTGAAGGCGCGATAGAGATCGCCCTCGGGCAGTTCGGGCCGCGACCAGAACGCATCGAGCGTGCCCTGGTGGGTCACCCCCGGCACATCATAAACCGCATCGCCAAGGACGATCACCGGGATGCCCACCTCGAGCGCGAGGGTACCCGAGGTGCTGTTGACGCAGACCATCCCCGCCGAGGCGGCGCACAGTTCCGACAATTCGCCGCCATCGATATGGCGCACCCGGTCGGCCACGCCGAGACGGCGGGCCTCGCGCATCAGGTAGCGGCGCCAGTTGCGATAGCCCACGTCCATCGGATGCTCCTTGACCAGCAGCATGGCCTGGGCCGGAGCATGGCGGGCGAAGGACCGCAGGACATAGTCCGCCGCCATCCGCATCGAGGCAAAGGGCGAGTGGGCGCGGATCTGGTAATCGCCGGTGAGCTGGAGCGGGAACAGGAAGAAATGGCGCCCGGCGATCTCGTCGAGCACGGCCTGGGCCTGCTGCGCGCGCAGCGACGAGCGGGCAAAGCGTAGCAGCCAGCCGATGCCCTCGCCCACGATCGAGGCGGCGCGATGGCTGGTGTAGAACGGGAACCGCCAGCGGCCGAGCACGACATGGTGATAGTGCCAGTAACTGTCACGCGCGCGGCGGCTGAAGGCAGCGGTGATCGACGGCAGGCTGGGCACCTCGGGCAGCCACTGGGCCGCGGCGAGGATCACCTCGGGATCGCGCGCCAGCCGCGAATGGCCGTTCACCCCGTCGCGCTCCAGGGTCATCCAGTCGGGCCGGATATAGCCTTCCTCGAAGACGTGGACCTGCAGGCCGCGCAGCTGGGCAAGGCGCAGGGCCGCCAGGTGCACCGGCCGGCAATCGCCATAGACCACCACGTCGGTCACTGCGTGGTCCTGCACGAACTGGTCGAAGAACAGCGGCCAGTTCTTCATCCGCCCGCGATAGTCGACCGCGCCGTGCGGCCAGTCATAGCGGTCACCCCCGCTCAGGTTGATGCGGTGGACCGCGCAGCCGCGCCGCACCAGCTCGCGGCCTAGCAGCGGGAAGAACGGCCCCGGCGGTCCCTGGAGGAACAGGAAGCAGCGGCTGGGCTTGCGGCCGGTGTTCATCGCGGCCTCTCAGGGTTCTGGGCCGGGTTCCGGCGCTGGTCCGCTGGCCGGCGCAGGAGCAGCCTGGCCCGGCCCTGAAGCTCGCGCAGCCAGACCAGCGGCGAGGTCACGCGGGCACGATCCTGTTCGAGGCGGTGCACCAGAACCTCAACCGGGCAGGGCAAGCGCGAAACCGGATCCATGTAACGGGGATACAGGATGAGGGTCGCCGCGACAAGTTGGTTGATCGACAAATTTCGACTGCGACCCGCCGGAACCGGCGCGAGATCGCGGGTCAGCCCCCAGCCGGCATAGAACGGAACCCCATGGGTGGTCACCGGGATGCCGCGCATCAGCGCCTCGAATCCGGCCAGCGAGGTCAGCACGTGGAGCGAATCGGCCCGGGCGAGCAAGGGCGCGATCGGGCCGGACCGATCGATCTCGTCCGCCCAGCGCAGCGCCTCGGCCTCGGCGATGGCCCCGGCGCGGTGGCCGGCCTCCACGTCGGGGTGGGGCTTGTAGGTAAGCCAGGCCTCGGCCCCTTCCAGTTCGCGCGCGCGGCGCAGCAGGGCGAGATTGGGGTTGGCCTCGGCGCCGAGCGCGGCATGGCCGCCGGTCAATACCGAACGGTCGTCCGCCACCTGGCCGGTGACCAGCACCCGCCGCCGGTTGTCCGGCGAAGCGTTGGCGGCGGCCGGCTCGGCGCGGCCATATTTGCCGATGCCCGCCGCCACCAGCCGCGCGCGCAGCGCGGCGGCCCGGGCCACCAGGCGCTCGGGAAAGTCCGCCTCGGCCAGCAGCCGTTCGAGCGCGCTGGGCCGCGAGGGATCGAAATAGATGCCATCGAAATCGACGATGACCGAGAGCGGCGGCACGCAGTTGGCGCCAAGCCCGGTGCCGCGGATCATCCCGTCTTCCACTTCGCCGACCGCGATGCCTCGCGCGGCGAGATCGGGCACCAGCCCGGCCGGCACCCGCGCCCCCCAGACCAGCGCACGGGCGCCCCGGCCCAGGGCGCGGGCGCGGTGCCCGCCGGCGAGGGCATGGCGCGGCCCGACGCCGCCGTCCCACAAGAGGCCATCCATTGTCACCCGCTTCCACCGGGCCACGCCGAACACCGCGTCGATCGTGCGGTTGGCATCGATCAGGGCGCGCCACTGGCCAAGCAGGTCGATCGCTTCAAGCGGCGCGATATCGCTGCCGGTAAAGGGGCTGGTCCAGCGCCAGGGCGAAAACAGGCTGGCGACCAGGGCGCGCCCGTCATGCGGGTCAAACGCGCTCCAGCGGCCCTCGCCCATCACCTCCACCGCCACTCCGGCCAGGGCCGCGATCGGCGCCCATTCGCCTTCGGCGCCGGCGATGACCCGGCTGGCCTGGCCCACCACGTGCCACGGATCGACCAGCCGCGCGATGACTGGAATGCCATGGCGCGCGGCGAAGGGGCCAACCAGGCAGGCGCGCCCGGCCTCGCCCCGCGCGGCCACCAGGTCCTGCATGGCCAGCGCCCCGGCCCGATCATCCGGGGCAAGCACGATGTCGCGCCCGGCGGGCAGCGACGGCTGCGCCCCCCAGAAGGGGCCGCCCACCCGGGCTTCGGCAAGCGCCTGCGGCAGGCGGGCCAGATCGCGCGGATGCAGGGCCATCGGCTCGGCCCGCGTCTGGCCCAGCGCGGTCACGCGGCGGCCGGGAAACGGCGGGATACGCAGGAAGGGAAGGACGGCCATCACCGCCCCCCTATCACCCGATAAGGATGAACGGGAACTTTCCGCACCGAACCGGCGCGAATATTCGCTCCCGCCGGCTCAGTTTTCCTGGACCACGGCAATGTCATAGCCATGGCGGCGCAACAGCGCGTGGCGGCGCGCGGCGGCAAGATCATGGGCGACCATTTCGGCGCACATTTCCTGCGCGGTGATTTCCGGCACCCAGCCGAGCCGCTCCCTGGCCTTGGTCGGATCGCCCAGCAGGGTATCGACCTCGGCCGGGCGGAAATAGCGCGGATCGACCCGCACGATCACGTCGCCGGGGCGCACGGTGACCGCCTGCGGATCGGCGATCGCCGCGACGGTGCCCACCTCGTCGATCCCGCTGCCGGAGAATTCCAGCGTGATCCCCAGTTCCGCGGCCGACCAGCGCACGAAATCGCGGACCGAATGCTGCACCCCGGTGGCGATCACGAAATCCTCGGCCATGTCCTGCTGCAGCATCATCCACTGCATCCGGACATAGTCCCTGGCGTGGCCCCAGTCGCGCAGGCTGTCGAGGTTGCCCATGTAGAGGCATGGCTCCAGCCCCTGGCTGATATTGGCAAGGCCCCGGGTGATCTTGCGGGTGACGAAGGTTTCGCCGCGCCGCGGGCTCTCGTGATTGAACAGGATGCCGTTGCAGGCATAGAGCCCGTAGGCCTCGCGGTAGTTCACCGTGATCCAGTAGGCGTAGAGCTTGGCCACGCCATAGGGCGAGCGCGGATGGAACGGCGTGGTTTCGCGCTGGGGCGTTTCCTGGACCAGGCCGTAGAGTTCGGAGGTGGAGGCCTGGTAGAGCCGGGTCTTCCGTTCCAGCCCGAGAAAGCGGATCGCCTCGAGCAGGCGCAGCGCGCCCAGCCCATCGACATCGGCGGTATATTCGGGCGCCTCGAAGCTGACCGCGACGTGGCTCTGCGCGCCGAGGTTGTAGACCTCGTCGGGCTGGATCTCCTGGATCAGCCGGGTGAGGTTGGAGGTATCGGCAAGGTCGCCGTAATGCAGCTTGAGGCGCGGCGCGGGGGCGTGCGGATCCTGGTAGATATGATCGATGCGCTGGGTGTTGAACGAGGAAGCGCGGCGCTTGATCCCGTGGACCGCATAGCCCTTGGCCAGCAGCAACTCGGCGAGATAGGAGCCGTCCTGCCCGGTGATGCCGGTGATCAGGGCCACCTTGCCGTTGCCGTCCACGCTCATCGGGCCACCTCCGCCTTGACCACCCGGTCGATCGCCTGGACCTGGCGCAGGAACGGCTCCAGCCCGGCCAGCGGCAGGGCGCTGGGGCCGTCGCACAAGGCCCGGGCGGGATCGGGATGGGCTTCGAGGAACAGCCCGGCGAGGCCCAGCGCCATGGCGCTGCGGGCCAGCGCAGTCGCCTGCGGGCCGCGCCCGTCCGCACTGTCGGCCCGGCCGCCCGGGCGCTGGAGCGCGTGGGTCACGTCGAACACCACCGGGGCCAGCCCCCGCATCTCGTCAACCCCGAGCATATCGACCACCAGGTTGTTGTAGCCGAACGAGGTGCCCCGTTCGCACAGCAGCACGCGTTCGTTGCCGCATTCGGCGAACTTGGCAAGGATGTGCGCCATCTCGCGCGGGGACAGGAACTGCGGCTTCTTGACGTTGATCACCTTGCCGGTGGCGGCAAGCGCGGCGACCAGATCGGTCTGCCGGGCGAGGAAGGCAGGCAATTGCAGGATATCGGCAACCTCGGCCACCGGCGCGGCCTGCCAAGGTTCGTGGACATCGGTGATCACCGGCACGCCCAGCCGCGCCTTGACCGCGGCCAGCGCTGCCAGCCCCTTGGCCAGCCCGGGGCCACGGAACGAATGGATCGAGGAGCGGTTCGCCTTGTCGAAGCTGGCCTTGAACACGAAGGGAATGCCCAGCCGCGCGGTCACTTCCACGAACTGCGCGGCGACATCGAGCAGGAGCGCCTCGTCCTCGATCACGTTCATCCCGCCGATCAGCACGAAGGGCCGGTCGTTGGCGAAGGTGATGGCCTCGTCGAGGCGGACCTCGGCCATGGCGGGACGGTCAGGCAATGCCGCGCTCCTTGAGGATGGCCTCGATCACCGGCACGTCAGCCGGATTGTTGAGCTCGATCGGCGACCAGTCGGGCGGGTCGAAGGCGACCACGCGCACCGGCAGGCCCGCTTCCAGGAAGCGCAGCTGCTCCAGCCCCTCCAGCTCCTCCAGCACGCCCGGATCGAGCGCGGCATAGCGGGCCAGCGCCTCGGCGCGGTAGGCATAGAGGCCCAGGTGGAGCAGCGTTTGGTCATGCGCGCGGGCAAGGTCGCTGTCCGGCACGTGGGGGAGCAGGCGCTTGGAGAAATAGAGCGCGCGGCCCTGCCGATCGGTCACCACCGTGGTTCCGCCGACCCGGCCGGCGGCGGCATCGGCGGCGAGGTGGGCATAGGTGGCGGGCGAACAGCGCACGGCGGCGGTGGCCATGGCAGCCTCGGGATCGGCCACCAGGGCCGCGACCAGCCGCTCGATCATGAAGGCCGGGGTCAGCGGGGCATCGCCCTGCCAGTTGACCACGATATCCGCGCCAATCTGCGCCACGGCCTCGGCGCAGCGCTCGGTACCGTTGCGACGTTCGGGCCCGGTCATCAGCACCTGGCCGCCGAAGCCGCGGACGACCTCGGCGATGCGGTCATCGTCGGTGGCGACGAACACCCGCTCGCCCCCCGCGACCGCGCAGGCCCCGTCCCACGATCGCCGGATCAGCGGCCGCGCCTCGCCGGTCGCCCCGGCCAGCATGGCCAGCGGCTTGCCGGGATAGCGGGTGGAGGCATGACGGGCCGGAATGATGATGGCGAATGCCGCCGCGCGATCAGCCATGGGCAGCGGGTCCGCTCAACCCAGCCCGTGGCGGACGAGATCGTGCATATGGATGATCCCGATCGGCTTGCAGCCACCCTGCGCGGTATCGACCACGAAGGCCGCGGTGATGGCATTGCGGTTGAGCAGGGCCAGGGCGTCGGCGCCGAGCATATCGGCGGTGACCGAGCGGGGCGCCGGGTTCATGATCTCCTCGGCACAGGTCGTGCCCGGATCGTCGAAATGGCGGCGCAGGTCGCCGTCGGAAATCACCCCGATCAGGTGGCCCGCTTCATCGAGCACGCCGGCCAGGCCGTGGCGTCCCGATGAAATCGTGCAGACGACATCGCCGATCGGGGCGCGGCGCCCCAGCAGCGGCAGGGCGCTGGCGGTCTGCATGATCTCGTCCACGCGGCTGAGCTGGAGGCCGATCGCGCCGCCCGGATGGGTCAGGCCCAATTGTTCGCGCGTGATCCCGCGCATATCCATCACCGCCATGGCCAGGGCATCGCCCAGCGCCAGTTGCATGGCGGTCGACGAGGTGGGGGCGATATTGGCGGCACAGGCCTCGCGTACGCGGGGCAGGAGAATCGGCACGTCGGCCATGTCCATGATCATCGAATCCGGCGACGAGGCGGCAGCGATGATCGGGATGGCGAGGCGCCGGGAATAGTTGAGGATCGGGCGCAGTTCGGGGGTGTTACCCGAGTTCGACAGCACCAGCAGGATATCGCCGGGCGCCAGCGTGCCGAGGTCACCATGCGCGGCTTCCGAGGGGTGGACGAAGACCGCCGGGGTTCCGGTCGACGCGAAAGTGGCGGCGATCTTGCGGGCGATGATGCCCGACTTGCCCATGCCGGTCACCACCACCTGGCGGCGGCCGGCGGCGATCAGTTCGGAGGCGGCAACGAACTGGTGATCGAGCGCCTCGTCCAGCAGGGCGAGAGCGCCGGCAAGGATCTGCACCACCTCGCGGCCACGGCCCAACACGTCATCGGCGCGCCCGGAATCGGCGAGGTGCAGGAATTGTCGCGGCAAGTTGTTGTTTATCTTCATTCTGTCTTCGCCGGCCTGCCGCAATAAAATTGGGCAGCCCTCAGCTCCGGGAACACTTGGTCAAGTTGGCGACCATCACCAACTTGCATAGAATACGGCCCATGGCAATTGCCCGGCGCTCGCGCAAGCGGGGCCGGGTCTGGTCAGAGCCACCGCCGCCAGCGCCGCGCCACCTCGGCCGCCAGCCGCAGCCGTCCGTGCCGGAGCGCCCACCACCCGATCTCGCGCAGTTCGTTGCGGGCCAGCGAGCGCATCGGCAATTGCGCCACCAGCCCGGCCGCTTCGCGGTCCGAGACCAGTTCGACGAGATTGAACACGCCGTGGAACCCGAAGGCCGGCGCAGTGCCGCGCTCGCGCTCGTAGGCGAAGCGGGCGGCCAGTTCGGGCGGGGCGAAGCGGATCGCATGGTCGCGCTCCAGCCGGGAGCGCATGGTCCGGCAGATGAACACGTCTTCCGCCTCCGGTCCGCAGCCGGGAAGCGCGGCGCAGGCTTGCAGCAGACGGCGCGATCGCAGGGAAAAGCCGCCATTGCCGACCACCGCGCCATCGCGGAACTGGGGCCAGACCGCGCCGATGTAGTCGAAATCGAGGAACGCCGGGTCCCAGCGCGCTGGATCGATCACGTGGCCATCCCACTGCACGCACAGAACATGATCGGTGCCGACCAGCCCGGCAAGGTCGCGCAGCATGAACCGGGAATAGGCGTCGCGGCTGGTGAGCGGGGCGATCGGCTCCCAGCGGACCCGGCCGGCCAGCGATGGCGGCGGCGCAAGGTCGCTGATCCACAGCACCTCACCAAAGGCGATCCCGGCCATCGAGAGCGCCACGGCCCGCGCGGTCGCTTCCGGCGCGATGCTGGTGATCGCAGCCAGGGTCACCTGCGGCAGGGCCACGCCTGTGGACGACGGGGTCAGAACTGGAGCAGGCATTCCTGGCTGTCCTTCCGGAAAAGCGGGTGGAACCAGGGATCGCGGCAGGTCTTGGTCTGCCAGATGGCTTGCAGGTTGTGCAATTCGCCCTCGAACCGGACCAGATCGGCCCCTGTCCGCCGGGTCCCGCGCGACTTGGACTCGTGGTGGATGAGCGCGGCCTCGCTCACCACCCGGTTCTCATAGCCCGCGCGCTGGAGCCGCAGGCACAGGTCGACATCGTTGAAATCGACCGCGAACCGCTCCTCGTCCATCCCCCCAACGGCCTCGAACCGCCCCCGCTCCACCACCAGGCAGGCCGCCGTCACCGCGCTGACCCGGCGCGTGGCGGAATGCCAGATGCGGTGCTCGGCCGCGCCGGGCAAGGCGCCCTTGGCCACGTGCCCGGCCGCGCCGCCGATGCCGAGCGCGATGCCGGCGTGCTGCACCGTGCCATCGGGATAGAGCAATTGCGCCCCCACCGCCCCCACGCGCGGCACCAGGGCGTGAACGGCCATCCGGCCCAGCCAGTGCCCGTCGAGCGGCTCGATATCGTTGTTGAGCAGGCAGAGCAGGTCATGGCTGGCCGCACGCGCGCCGTGGTTGATCATGGCAGCGAAGTTGAACGGACCGGGATGGCCGACGATGCGCGCCTGGCCGGATTGGACGAGCCGGGCAAACAGCGCGTGGGTGGCCGGCTCCACGCTGTCGTTGTCGATCACGAAGATTTCGACCGGACCGGGATAGACCAGCCGCGCAAGGCCGGCGAGGCAGGCTTCAAGCAGGTCCGCCCGATCGCGCGTGGGAATCAGGATCGAGATGCCGGGCAGCGGTCCATCCGCCGCGCCCTCGTCCGCGACCGGCGTGGCTGGCACGGCGACACAAGGCTGATGGCTGAGGATGAGCGGCAGGTGCAACGGCCCTGCATCGCCCTGCAAGGCCACTGCAAGCCGGAGCGCGCCTAGGTCGGCGGTGTCCGCGCCGCCCTCGGCCAGAACGGCGGCGGCACGATCGCACCGCACCACCGATGCCCCGCCCAGCAGATCCACCTCGCGCTGGAGCAGCGGGTCCCAGTCGGGCTTGAGCACCGGGGCGCCGCGACGCCCGTTCTCCAGCAGGTCGTGGTCCCAATAAACCACCGGGGCACAGGGTGCGGCCAGCGCCAGCGGCAGCACCCGCGCCAGGTGCGGCGAGAGGCGGCAGCCCGCCGGGAGCGGCAGGAGCCAGTCGCACCCGGTCCGTTCAGCCTCGGCCAGGACCTCGGCGGGGTTGCCCGGCACCAGGGCCACGCCTAGCCGGCCGAGCGCGGCGACCGCCCGATCGGCGTCCGGCCCCGGTGCGACGATCCCGATGCGCGGAGGCGGGTTCGTCCCGCCCCCGGCCTCAGCCGAGCCCAGCCAGGCGGCCAGCGCGCGCGGTTCGCCGTGGCGGATCCACGCAGCGTAGTAGCCGGGATGGCACGAGGCCGCGCGGTTGAGCATGGTGCGCCCGCGCTGGCGCTTGCCGCGCGCCAGGCTGGCCAGTGCCTTCAGCGCCTCGGCCGGATCGGCCATGAGGGCGAGGCGGGCCAGCGCGAGGGCGGCGGCGATGCGCCGCGGTTGGCGCAAGGAGGGTTCCGGCGCCCGCGCCGGATCAGTTGACGACACTGTTGAGGACGACCAGCGGCCCGAACAACTGGCTGACCAGCGACACCACCTTGCTCGGCTGGTTGGCCTCGGAATTGCCGACGTAGAGCACGTCCTTGTCGCGCATGACGAAGCGCTGGCTCAGGAAATAGCCCGAGGCGCGCATCATGTTGACGTGATAGGCGATCGGCTTCTCGGCGCCCGCGGCGTCCTTCTCGAAGCGGAAGACGAAGACCGCGGCGGCATTGCCCGCGCCGGGATTGGACCCGCCGGCCTGGGCGAGAGCCTCGGCGAGCGAAATGGTCGGCCCGGAGAAGGCCATCTGCTCGACCCGGCCGGGCGCCCCCATGACCGCGATGGTGCGCGGGGCGCGGACCACGGCGATCCGGTCGGCCGGATAGATCCGCATATCGCGCTCACCATGGGCCATCACGTCGGCCAGGCGCAGTTCCACGGTCTGGTCCTGGCGGACCACGCGGAGCGACAGGTCCTTGACCTCGCCCCGGTAGCCGCCGGCAAGCGCCAGCACGTCGGACAGGGTCTCGGTGTTGGTCGGCAGGACCAGCCGGCCCGGGCGGGCCACCTCGCCCGAAAGGATCACGCTGTTGCCGATCGATTCGCGGATGGCGACCATCACCTGCGGGTTCTGCGACATCCCCTTGTAGCCGGCCCGGACCTTGGCCTCGAGCTCGGTCGAGGTGAGGCCGGCCACCACCAGGCGCCCGATATAGGGCAGGCGGATCGCGCCCATGTCATCTACCCGGACGGGGGGCAGGCGTTCGACCTGGGCGGTGGAATCGAAGCCGGCGGCCGCGGCGGCCGAAGCGCCCTTGGTGCCGCCGAACAGGGTGACCCCGGATTCGTAGACCGCGATCTCGAGCAGGTCGCCCGGCGCGATCAGGTTGGTGGGCGGGACATAGCGTTCCGGCTGGAACACGCCCGGCACCGCTGGCGCGGGGGGCAGCGTGGCGAGATCGCCCACTTCGACGATATCGAAGGCCAGCTTCTGGTCCCGCGCGCGGGCATCGGCCCGGATCTGGCCCGAGGTCGGCCCGCTGGACGGCATGAGCGCGCAGCCCCCCAGCAGCGAGGCGACAAGCGCGACGCCGGCAAGAATGGGGCTGAACGGAGAAAATCGTGCGCGTTCGCCGACTTTGCCGCGGGGACGGAAGATTTGTGCACGCATTGACGCGGGCCATTATCATTCCGTCCCGACCATGCAAATGCTAAACCCGCGCGGCCTTAATATTGCCGCCTCTGCTTGTGCTTTTTCAGCGACAACCCTAGACGCTGCCCAAGCTGCCGCGACCGGGCCAGGGACCGCCCGGCCCAGCGGCCCCGCCTGGACGAAACCGCCGCCGCATGAGCCCTTTCTATCGCGAGTTCATGGAAACGCTGCGGTGGCGGCCGCTTCAGGCGCTGACCGGCCTCTACTGGCACCTCACCCGCCGCCGCCTGCGCGCGATCCACTGCCTGCGGCGCGATTGGCACACGGCCAGCGACGCCTATATGCGCTGGACCCGGCTGGTCGAGCGCAACGGCGCAGAGGTGGAACGACTGGCGGCCGAGAGCGCCGGCTGGCCCGACCGCCCCACGCTTTCGCTGTTCGTGGAAACCGGCGCCGAGCCGCCCGCAGCCCTGGCCGCCCAGATCGCCAGCATCCTGGGCCAGCCCTGGGCCGAATGGGAACTGCTGGTCTGCGGCGACGGATCGACGGCCGGCTTGCCCGACGATCCGCGCATCCGGCCGATCGCCGTGGCGCGCGGTGCGACCGCGCTGGAAGCCGCTCTGGCCGCGGCGCGCGGCTCGCACCTGCTGCCGCTGGCGCCGGGCGCGATCCTGCCCGGGCCGGCCCTGCTGCGCTGGGCAGAAGCGGTTCGCGCCACCCCTCCCGCAACCCTGGCCTATGCCGACGAAGACCTGATCGCGCCGGACGGCGAACGATCCGCGCCGTGGTTCAAGCCGGCGTGGCAGCGCGAACTGCTGCTTTCGCAGGACTACCTTTCTTCCTGCTGCCTCGTGCCGGTGGAAGCGGGGCGCGCGCTGCTCCCGCTCGACCCGGCCCAGCGGCGCGCGCCGCTCTATGCCCTACTGCTCGAACTGACCCACGATCCGGCCCCCCCGGTGATCCACCTGCCCCATGTCCAGGTCCACCTCGGGCAGCGCGAAGCCGAGCCGGGGCAGGCCAACCGGGTTGCGGTCCTGCGCCGCCATCTTGCCCCGCTGTGCGCCGATGCCGAGGCCGGCCCCTTCGGCACCCACCGCGCGATCTGGCCCCTGCCCGCCCAGCCTCCGCTGGTCAGCATCGTGATCCCCACCCGCGACAAGGCCCACCTGCTGCGCGCCTGCCTTGACAGCGTGCTGGGCAAGACGACCTGGCCGGCCTTCGAGATCCTGGTGGTCGACAACAACAGCGAGGAGGCCGCGACCTTCGCCTGCTTCGCCGACTATGCCGCGCACCCGGCGGTGAAGGTGCTGGCCGACCCGCGGCCCTACAATTTCTCGGCCATCAACAACCGGGCGATCGAGGCGGCCCGGGGCGACTATGTCTGCCTGCTCAACAACGACACCGAGGTGATCGCCCCGCAGTGGCTGGACGAGCTGATGCGCCAGGCGGTGCGCCCCGAGGCGGGAGCGGTGGGGGCCAAGCTGCTCTATCCCGATGGCTCGATCCAGCACGCCGGAGTGGTGATCGGCATGGGCAATGCCGCCGGCCATGCCCACCGCCTGCTGCCCGAGGGCGAGGCCGGCTATTTCGCCCAGGCCCACGTGGCCCGCGAGGCAACTGCGGTGACCGCGGCCTGCCTGGTGGTGGGAAAGCGCAAGCTGGAGACGATAGGCGGGCTGGACGAGGACCACCTGGCGATCGCCTACAACGACGTGGACCTGTGCCTCAAGCTGCGGGCGGCGGGCTGGACCAATTTCTACGTGCCCACGGCCCGGCTGTTCCACCACGAATCCGTTTCGCGCGGCGACGACTTCTCGCCCGAGCACAACCAGCGCTACCTGGCCGAGCTGAAGGTGTTGCAGGAGCGCTGGGGCACGGCCACCTTCATCGACCCGCTGCACCACCCCCGGCTGGACCGGGCGAGCGACCAATATGCGATGGCCTTCAGGATGGACGATCCGCGATGATGCTTACAGGCGCCCCTGCTGCCGCGCTGGCCGGCAATGTGCTTCCCGGCATTCCGCCGGTGGAATCGCCCCTGTTCGAGCGCCTGCTGCCCGAGATGGGCCTGAGCGCGGCGGAGCAGGAGGTGGCCCGGCAGCTCAACACGCGCGGCTATGCGGTGATCGATTTCCCCGACGCCGAGCTTGACGCCCGGATCGAGCGGATCACGGCCGACCTGGCCCCGCGCTTCGGGATCGACCCGGCCGATGCCGCGGCGCCCAAGGCGCCCGGGCACCACCGGATCCAGGACGCCTGGCAATTCCAACCCGACGTGGGCGCTATCGCGGCGAATGGCGCGGTGCTCTCGTTGCTTTCGCGGCTTTACGGGCGGCGGGCCTTCCCCTTCCAGACGCTGAACTTCCCGGTCGGCACCCAGCAGGCGCTGCACAGCGACGCCGCGCATTTCTCCAGCCAGCCCGAGCGCTTCATGTGCGGCGTGTGGGTGGCGCTGGAGGACATCCGCGCCGAGGCCGGGCCGCTCAACTACCTGCCCGGATCGCACCGCTGGCCGATCATCACCAATGCCATGGTCGGCCGGCGCGGGTGGCAAACCCGGCTTCATTCCGCGCAGGACCCGTTCGAGGCGGCCTGGCAGGCCCAGGCGGAGGCCAGCGGCACGGCGCCCGAAACCTTCCTCGCGCGCAAGGGCCAGGCGCTGATCTGGGCGGCTAACCTGCTCCACGGCGGCAGCCCGCAGACCGATCCCACCCTCACCCGCTGGTCGCAGGTAACGCATTACTATTTCGAGGACTGCCTCTACTACACGCCGGCCTTTTCCGACGAGCCGCTTGGCCTGCTCGACCTGCGCGCGATCACCGACATCGCCACAGGCGAGCTGGTGCCCAACCGGCTGCTGGGCGAGGCGGTGCTGCCCCAGGCGCGGGCCGTGCCGGCGCGGCGCAAGGCTTCCTGGCTCAAGCGGCTGCTCGCCCCGGCCCGGCGCGCCGACCTGCCCGAAGGCTGGGATCCGCAGGCCTACCTGGCGCTCAACCCAGATGTTGCCGCGGCCGGCGACGATCCGCTGGCCCACTTCGAGAAGCACGGCCGCGCGGAGGGGCGCCGCTACCGCGCCTGACCGTTACAACTGGGCGTAGACCGCCAGGCCTTCGTTCACATCGTCGTAGATCGTGCCCTGGCCCTGGTGGAGGACCATGGCGCGGTTGCAGAATTCGCGGATCACGTCGGGGCTGTGCGAGGCCAGCAGCATGGCCCGGTCGGCCCGCTTGTCGAACAATTCGTAGTGGCACTTGCGGTGGAAGTTCTGGTCGCCGACCAGGATGATCTCGTCGATCATGTAGCAATCGAACTCGATCGCCAGCGACAGGGCGAAGGCCAGCCGCGCCCGCATCCCCGAGGAATAGGTCTTCACCGGCATCTGCAACTGCTTGCCCAGCTCGGTGAAATCCTCGACGAATTCGCGCAGGTCGCGATAGTCGCGCCCGTAGATGCGGGCGATGAAGCGGGCATTGTCGTAGCCGGTGAGGCTGCCCTGGAAGCCGCCGCCGAAGCCCAGCGGCCAGGACACGGTCATGTCACGCTCGATCCGCCCGGAAGTGGGCATCTCGACGCCGCCGATCAACTTGATGAGCGTGGTCTTGCCGGCGCCGTTGCGGCCGAGCAGGCCGACCTTGTCATGTCGGCCGACGGTGAAATCCAGCCCGTCGAGCACGACCTTGCGGCCGCGCCCCATCGGGTAGGATTTCTTCAGGTTCCGGGCCGTGATCATTCCACCTCCAGGTGATTGCGAACGATGCGGCACAGGAACAGGCCGAGCAGCGAAAGCACCATCGGCACCAGCAGCGGCACCGCGAAGCCATAATAGGGCGCCACCTGATCGCCGAAGATGCCCGCGCGCATCATCTCCATCGCGTTGACCGGCGGTGACCACAGCAGGTATTCGCGCGCGGCCGGGGTGAGCCAGGAGACCATGTTGAAGGTGCCCGACACCGGGATCATGATGTAGGTGGTCACCGGCATGAACTTTTCCAGCGCGCTCGACATCTCGGAGGCCGGCGCGATGACCAGGCACAGCGACAGGGTGAACAGGCTGTAGAGCAGGAAGCCCGCCACGAAGATGCCCAGGTCCGCCGGGACCGGAAATAGGTCGAAATAGATCAGCACCACGGCCACGAACAGGTAGGCCATCAAGGTGCCCACCACCTCCACCAGCACGCGCACGAAGATGAAGTCGAGGATCTTGATCTGGCGGTGGTACATCAGGCTGGAATTGACCTGGAACACGCTAACCGCGCGGTTGACCGAGTTGCGGAACAGGGTCAGCGGCAGGTAGCCGGTGATCACGAAGGCGACCACGCTGACGCCATGTTCCTCCGGCCCTTTCATGATCGTCCACATGATCGAGACCAGCGAGCCGAACAGCAGCGGCTCGGCCATGATCCACAGGAAGCCGATGTTCTCGCGCCCGAACCGCGTGGTCAGCTCGCGGATCATCAGGGCCGTGATCACGCGGAACTGGATCCGGGTTCCTTCGCGCAGGGAGGCCACGATCAACTGTCCGGCGAATGCTCGAGAATGCCGACCACCAGCATCCAGCCGATCAGGTAGAGGCACAGCGAGACGCCCGCGACGGACAGGATCTGGCGCAGGCGGTGGGGCAACTGCGGCTCGTCCGGCAGGTTCGGCTCGACCACGCGTTCGAGGTAGAACTGCTGCTTCTGCGCCTCGCTGCGCGCCTGTTCGAGCGAGGCGCTGGCGGCGGTGAGCATCTGCTGGGAGAATTCCTGCTCGGCCAGCAGGTTTTCATACTGGCCCAGCTTCGAGGCAATACCGCCCTGGGTGCCGGCAACCCGCCCGCTCTGCAGCGCGATCTGGTTGCCGATCGTGGCGATGCGCGCGCGCAGCGTGGGGATCGACGGATTTTCGGGGGCGACCCGTTCCATCTCCTCAAGCTGGGCACGCAGGCCCGCCTGTTCGGATACGAGCCGGTTGGTCACCTCCAGCACGCCGGCGGCCTGCTTGGCGGGATCGAGCAGCTCGGCGGCATTGCGATATTCGCGCATGGCCAGCCGCGCCTTGCGGACCCGGGCCTCGGCCAGGGCGACGCGGCGTTCGCCTTCCTCGATCCCGTGGCTCTGGGCGCGATCGTTCAGCCGATTGACCATTTCCTCGCCGAGACGAAGCAGTTCGCCATTCACCCGCTGCGCGTCCTGCGGGGAGAAGCCCCAGACGCTGAGCACGACAACGCCGGTCTCGTGATCGCTGTTGGCCGAAACGGCCCGCTGGTAATACTTGTAGAGATCCTCGAAGGTGCCGCTGGAAAACGGCCCCGGGAACCGTGACCAGGCATCGGCGCTGCTCGGTTCATAGCGCTTGGCAAAGGCGATGCGCTTGTCGAGCGCGGCCAGGGCATCGCGCGAGCGCAGATATTCCATCACCTCGTTGGCCTGCTCCTGCCCGGCGCTGAGGCCCGAGGTCTGGATCAGATTGGCGAGCGTGCTCAACTGCGGCTGGCGCTGGCCCGGCGACTTGATGACGAAGCGGGATTCGGAAATGTAGCGGTCGCTGGCGATGAGGCCGTAGTAGCCGGAGGCCACCAGCACCGGCAGGATCACGAACAGGACGAACCACTTGTTACGCCTGACAAGGTTGCCCAGCCATGACGCGGGGCGGGCTGCTTCCGCCCCGTCTGCTTGTGAAGTGCTGGTCATGGGATGGGGTTTTGTCACACTGCCTTGGCCAAGGCCGCCCGGTTAGCCGCCATGCCGCCCCTTGGCAAGCAGCGAGCCGCCTCCCCGAAGCGCGCCATCATGCTGGTCGGCGCGGGGCGCGGGCCGGGGCACGGCACGGGGTGGCCGCCACGATTTCCCGATAGACCCGCGCCAGGTCGGCGGCCTGGTCGCGCGCGGTGCGTCCGGGGGCGGCGCGCGGGGCGATGACGCCGCGACGGTAGGTCTGGGGCGTCGCGTCGAGCCGCGCCAGGACCGCCTGAAGATCGGCCGCGCCCGATACATCGACCACAAACCCGGTGCGCTCGGGGACCACGTCGGCCCCGATCGCCCCCAGGTCGGAGGCGACCACCGAGCAGCCGTAATGCTCCGCCTCGCGCGTCACCAGGCCGAAGCTTTCGGGGCAGCGCGACGGCGCCAGCAGCACGTCGGTCCGGCCGTAGAGCCGCGCGACCTCGGCCTGGGGCCACTCGGCCGAGAGACAGACCTCGCTGGCGCCCCACCGGGTGCGGACCGTCTCGCCCGCCGGGAGGCGGCCATCGACCATCAGCAGCGACAGGTTGGGATAGGCTCCACGGCGCAGCGCCGCCTCGACCAGGTCGGCCCCCTTGTGGCTGGCGCGCCCGCCGATGTGGGCGAGGCGCAGCGGCCCCGTCGGCGGATCGGGATCGGCAATCGGAGCGGGCAGCGCGGGCAGCCCATTGGCCACCACCTCGATCCCCGGCAGCCCGGCCGACCGGTAGATCTCCGCGAATTTCTCGGACACCGTCAGCAGGCGCGCGGCACCCAGCAGCAGGGGCGCGAGATGCTGGCGATGGCGCAGGGCCGCCGCGGTGGCCGCCGGCCTCCGGGCCAGCCCGGCGAACAGGTCAGGCCCGGGCAACCGCAGCAAGCCGTCCTGGTCCATCAGGAACTGGTGGGGCGAGAGCCACCAGCCATCGTGCGCGGTGACCACATAGGGCACGCCGGAATCGCGGCATTCGCGCAGCGGCGCGGCGGTGAGGCGCTGCATACAATGGAAATGGACGAGATCGGGCGCGAACAGGTCCAGCACCCGGCGAAAGGCCGGCAGGACCGCCGGATCGTCGATCAGCCCCTCGCCGCCGGGCGGCAGGGCCACGCGATAGACCGGGACCGAACCGAACCCGGTGGTCCGCAGCCGGCCGGGCGGGCCGAACCCGTGATCGAGGCAGAACACCGCCAGGTCGATCCCGCCGTCCTCGGCCAGGTGGTGCACATTGTCTTCCACCACCCGGGTCGCCCCGCCCAGCGACTGCGGAGCGAAGAAGACATTGACCACCAGCACGCGCGGGCGCCGGGGAGCTGGGGCGGCGGCGGAGGCCGGTGCGGGAGCGGGAGCGGGAGCGGGAGCGAACACCGCCGGCCAGGCCGCGCCGATGGCTTCCAGCGCATAGTCGTGCAGCGCCCGGGCGCGGGCGGCAGCGCCAATCCGTTCGCGCGCGGCTGAATCGGCGCAGAGCTGCTCCAGCGCGACGCGCCACTCGTCCGGGCTGGAGGCGAGCAGGCCGGTTTCGCCCGGCACGATAACCTCGCGGAAGGTGGCCGTGGCGCTGGCGACGGTGGGAATGCCGGCGGCGGCGGCTTCGAGCCACTTGATCTCGCTCTTGGCATCCTCGAACCGGCCGGGCGCCAGCACCGCCAGGGCGATATCGCAGGCGGCCAGGACCGACCAGTAGTCCGTGATCGACGCGATGAACGGATAGCGCAGGACCCGGTCGCCGAACGGCTCGAGCACGGCATCGCGCGGCACGTGGCCGACCAGGACCAGGTCAACCTCGTCGCGCCCGGCCATCAGCCGCGCGAGCGCCGGGGCGGCGATCGTGCTGAAATCCTCCGCATGGGCCAGGGTGCCCGAACCGTAGAAGATCCGGATGCGGCCCGAGGCCGCGCGCGGCCGCCCGCCCAGCGCGATGGCGGCGCGGTTGCGGCTGTCGAGGCCGTTGCGGATCACGACCCCGGTGCCCTCGCGGGTCAGCGGCGCCATGTGGGCCAGCAGCGCCGGAGTGGAGGCGATGGCCCGGTCGCACAGGGCCAGGGCGAAGCGGAACAGGGGCACGGCATGGCGCATCCCTTCCCATTGCGTCTCGCCGATCAGCCCGCCGAACGAAGCCAGCGGCGGCGGGCAGACCTCGGCATCGAACAGCAGGTCGTCGATCTCGTAGAAGGTGGGGATGCCCATGGCGCGGGCGGCAAGGATCGCGCGCATGACATCGGGCGTGGCCGGCACCCGATAGAAAATCGCCGCGCGGGCGCCCGGCAGGTCGGCGATAAAGCCGGCGGCATCGTCGGCGGCGTGGCGCCGCAGCGCGATGCCGGCCACGGCGAACTGCTCGGCCTTCTGCTCCAGCCGGTAATGGGTGCATTGCCGCACGGCTTCATTGCCCAGCACCACCACCGGCCCATCGGCGGGCGGGACCAGGCCGGCCGGCGCCGGCTCCAGATCGGCAATGGCCTGGGCCAGTTCGGCCAGGGCCACGGTGAAGGCCTCGCCGGCCGCAGCGGCGGGCATGATCCGGAACGCCGCCATGGCCGCCTCGCTGGCGGCGCCGAACAGGCGGTCGACCGTGGTTTCGACCAGGGCCGCGTAGTCCGCCTGGCCGAGCCAGCGCTGGCGCTGCGCGCGCAGCAGGGCGATGGCCCGCCCGCCGTCGCCCAGGGCAGCGGCGAGCCTGACCGCGCGGGCGAAATTGGCCCAGCTGTCGTCGCCGAGGCGCAGGGCATGATCGCAGGCCTCAAGCGCCTCGGCGGCGCGGCCCTGGCGGTCGAGCAAGGCACCGCGCAGGGCATGGAGCGCGGCCGGCCAGGCCGGTTCTTCCGGAAAGGCGGCAAGCAGGGTCAGGCCATCGGCCGCCTGGTCGCGGGCCAGCCGCTGGCGAAGCAACGGGACCAGCAGCGCCGCCCGCGGCTCGGCGATCAGCGGAACGACCTCGTCCCACTGTCGCTCGGCCTCGAACAGGGCGGCGAGGGCGGCCACGCGCGAGCCATCCGGCAGGCCGCGCAGGCGGGCATAGCCGCGCCAGTCGAACTGCTCGGGAAAGGCGGCATGGCCGATGAACGGCAGCAGGGCCTGGGCCTCGTTGGCCGCGCGCCCTTCCGGCAGTCCGTGGTCAAGCCAGTCGGCATAGAGCGCCGCGTCGTCGGGCTCCGAAAGTCCGTAGTGGGCGCGGTAGAACCGCGGATCGAACAGGTGGTCGAGGTGGATCGGCGCGAGCGCGGCCATGCCATGGGCACGAAAGTGCGCCAGCGCCTCGGCCCGGCTGGCGAACGGGGGGACCGCCCCATCCTGGGCGACCCATGACCAGTAGTGCCCGACCGAGAAGATCCGCGTCCATGGCTGCCCCCCGCCATCGGCTGCGTCATCGCCGTCCTCGCCCGCAGGGAACACCGCCGGCCGGCCTTCGGCGCGCCCGTTGCGGATATAGTGCAGGATGAAGTCGCGGTCCTCGCGGAAGACGCCGGCGAGATCAGGATTGAGCAGCCGATAGGCGGCGATGTCGAACTGCGGCGATGGGGTCAGGTAGCGGTGGTATTCCGCCTCTTCCTCGGCCTGGGCACTGGCATGGCGCCCTTCGACCAGGCCATGGGCGAGATAGTGGTGGCGCACTTCGGCAATGCCGCGCAGCGCGGCAAGATCGGCATAGCGGCGCTGGTACCAGACCGGATCGAACCCCGCGAGCAGGCGACGTTCGCGCCGACGGCGCAGGCGCAGGCGCACGGATTTCCGAATTCTTGCGAACATACCTTCCCGCGCAGTCATCGTGCCAGACCCGACTGGTGCCAAGCCAGACCGGTGCCAAGGCCGACTGGTGATCGCCCCGCCCCTGCCTGTCAACGATGGAGGGGACAGGGACGGCCCGGGCTGTCGCCTGGCGCAATGCCCCTTGAAGCCCCCCCCGATCTGCGGCAAGGCGCCAGCCTAACATGAGGTCGTGACCAACAGCATCCTGCCGCCCGGTCGATAGCCGGACACCGGCAGCCTTAGTGAGATCGTGAAGCGCCGCCGGCTGGGAGGGGGTGCCAATCGCGGTCGCACGCCACGTCAGGGAGCGTTTTCACTACCATGGCCAAGATCGCAGCGATCGGCGACTTCCGGCACCACGCCGGCGACTATCGGTATGTATCGTTTGACTTGTTCGACACGCTGATCAAGCGCCGGTTCCTGCACGTCTACGACGTCCACCAGGCGGCCGGGATGTATGCCCAGACCCTGCTTGGCCAGCACGGGGAACGCAGCCCCGAGGAGATGGCCTCGCTGCGCTATCGCGCTGGCACGGCGCTGAAGGAATCGAGCGAACGGCCGATCCAGGAACCTTCGGTCGACATGGTCTGGGACCGCCTGCTCGCCGAGGACATGGGCGTTGTCGAGGGCGGCCGCCGGGCCGATCTGGTCCGCGCGATCGTCGACTTCGAGCACGCGATGGAACTGGCCAACCTTGGCCTGGTGGATGGCGCGGCCGAACTGCTCCAGGCGCTGAAGGACCAGGGCAAGGTCATCACCGCGATCTCCGATATGTATTTCAGCCGGGCGCAGATGGAGGAAATCCTCGCCAGGCTTGGCATCCTCCACTTCTTCGACCACCTTTACGTCTCGGCCGAGGTCAACCTGACCAAGCAGACCGGCGACCTGTTCCGCCGCGTGGTCGCCGATCTCGGCATCGAGCCGCGCGAGATGCTCCACGTGGGCGACAATGCCCAATCGGACATCGCCATGGCCATCGATGCCGGCGTGCCCTGCGTCCATGTCGAACAGTTCGGCCTGCTCGAGCTTGAACGCTCGGCCTATGGCAAGCGCGACCGCATCGAGGAAGAGGTTGCCGACGTCGTCAAGGCGCACCTCTTCTCGGTCCTGGTCGATGCGCGCAGCCGGGGGGTGGAGCACCTCTATTTCCTCGCCCGCGACGGGCTGGCCATCCGCCGGTTCCTCGCGGCGTGGAATTCGCCGTTCCGGGACGCGTTCCTGCCGGTTCCCGACCACAGCGACCTTCACCTCAACCGGGTGCTGACCTGCTGGGCCAATGTCGATTTCGGCCATGCCGATTGGCTGGCCCAGGCCGTGGGCATTGCCTTCTGGCTCAAGGAGGGCAAGGCCAGCGCGGCCGAGCTTTCGGCGCTACTGGGGATCGAGGAGGTGCCCGAAGAACTGGGCGCCGGCATCCTCACGGCCACCACCGACACGGCCCGGGTCGCTCAGGCCTATCGCCACCATGGGCTGGAAGACGCGGTGCGCGATGCCGTGGTGGCCCGGCGCCGCCAGGTCGAGCGCTATCTCACGGA
Source organism: Novosphingobium bradum (assembly GCF_042646485.1). Classification (NCBI taxonomy): domain Bacteria; kingdom Pseudomonadati; phylum Pseudomonadota; class Alphaproteobacteria; order Sphingomonadales; family Sphingomonadaceae; genus Novosphingobium; species Novosphingobium bradum. Next base: position 230,302 of record NZ_JBHRTQ010000003.1, read on the forward strand.
CATCGGTTTCTTCGAGCGCAAGTCGGTCGCCCTGGTCGACGTGGGCTATTCGGGAACCGTGCCGCGCGCGCTCAACACCCTGCTGGTCCAGGCCATCGCGGAGGGCCGGGACCTGGCCCCGCCGGCCATGGTGCTCCACCTGATCGCCACCTACGACAATTACGAGATCAATCGCGGCCCGGCCCTGCCGCACGTGCACTTCGCCGACGAGGCCGTGCTTCCCGTCGAGCGCCTGCCCGATGGCCTGCGCGGCTACTCCTGGATCGAGCTGTTCTTCAAGCACCCCAGCCTACTGCCGATCCTCGGCTACGTCGAGCAGGACGGCAAGCTGGTGCCCGACCTGCGCGAAGGCGAGGCGTTCCCCGGAGAAACCCCGGCGCAGCGGGTAGAAAAGTTCGCCGCTGGGCGGGACGAGGACATCGTCTTCCTGTGGATGGCCATGACCGGCCGGTTCGATGCCCTGCGCGATCCGGTCGTCGCGCGGTTTGCCGATCCTGACGCCGCCACCATCGCGCAGATGCGCGACGAGATCTTCGAGCTTGATCCGATCGCCGGAACCCGCCGCTCGGTCATCCTCGAATTGCCCGATGCCGACAGCGAGACCATCGCCGAGGCTGCCCGCAAGGGCGATTACTGGGTTGCCGGCTCGGTCGCGGCGGCGCGCCTGGCCGGCGCCCCGGCCGCGCCGCGTGCGGGCCGGGCGCAGGGCAGCTTGTGGCGCAGACTGCTGGGCCGCGCCAGCGGGCGGCGCAATGAAGCCCTGCAAGGCTTCGATCCGGCCTTCTACCGCGCCTTCTACCCCGATCTGCGCCACTTCGGCTCGGACGAGGCGCTGTGGCGCCACTTCGACCGGCATGGCCGGGGCGAACGGCGGCTCGGCTCACGCCTGGCGCTGGAAACGCGGCTGCAAACCGAATGCGGCGCAATCCCGGAGGATTTCCAGCCGGAATCCTATCTCGCCTACAATCCCGACGTGGCGCAGATCATCGACACGCCGGAACGCGCGCTTGATCATTATATGCGAACCGGCGCCCGGGAGGGGCGCCGCTACCGCCCTTTTCTTGAACCGCTGGTCGAGGATTTCGAGCGGTTCCGGGCCGAAGGCCGCATAGTCCTCAACGAAGCGGAAAGCCGGCAGCACGCCCGAGGAACCTCGACGTTCGACCTGTTCCTCGCGCGCCACCGGATCGCCGCCGGGCGCTGGGTCGACGAGATCGTGGTGCCCGAGTTTCGCGCGATGCACGTGGCCTGGGCCGGCCCCGTGGCCAATCGCGCCGAATGCATCCTGGCCCTGTGCGAACAGGGGCTGGCGCTGATGCCGGCCCTCGCCTTCGCCGCGCCGTTCGACCTCGCGTTCTACCGGACGCGGCAGCCCTCGCTGGCCGGGCTCGATCCCGCCGGGCTCTTTCGCCATTACCTGGCCACAGGCTCGTCGGCCGGCCTTGCCCCGTCCGAGGCCGCGGCGCTTCACCGGCTCTGGGGCCATCCCGAATATCCCGAATGCTTCGCCTGGGAAGCCTGGCGCGAGCAGGGCAGCCATACGGCCGCGCTTGGCGGGGCTGACCGGCTGCGGGTGCTCCAGGCCTTTGTCGATGCCGACGTAGCCGATCCAGAACGGTGGCTGTCGGGCGAGGGTTCGGCCCACCTGCTCGGCATTGCCGCCGACCGGGCGCGGCGCCGCAATCAGCGGGGACAGGCCGCGCGGCTGCTCGAGGCGGCCTTGCGGATCGAGGGCGACCACGGCTGGGTGTATCACCTGCTCGGCGACCTGGCCGCCGAAGCCAGGGAGCCGGCCAAGGCGGCGGTCTATTACCGCAAGGGCATCGCCGCCCCCGCCCCCAATCGCTGGAGCCATGTCAACGCCGCCGACCTCCTGCTGAACCAGGGCGACTGGCGCCTGGCCCTCGCGGTCCTCGCCCAGGGCCGGGCGGCCTGGCAGGAGGCCGCGCCCTGGCGCGCCATGCACACGCGCGCGGTGGATGCCTGGGCGCGCGACTGCGCCGCGCGGATCGGCCGGCAGCCGGGCAACGCCGATTTCGCTGAAGCCGAGGCGATCTTCGCGGAAGTGGCCAGTCGCGTGCCCGATTCACTGCCCGTGCGGGGACCAGGCGAAGGCCTGCTGGTGCTGACCTCGCGGCCGGCCTCCGCCCTCAGGCAGGACGCGGAATTCCACCGCACGGTCACCGTGGTCGATATCGCTGCCCCCGGCACGCCCGACTATCTCGCCGCCCTGCTGCGCCATGGCGAGGTCATCCTTCACGAACCGACGTTCTCGTTCGCGGCGCTCCACGCATTGCAGCTCGCGCGCCGGATGGGCAAGCCGGTTACCCTGTGGCTGGGCGATCTGACCGCCTGGGGCGGGCATCCCCTGGCGGCCACGCTGTGGGGCGAAGGGGGCGAGGAAACCAGCCGGCTGCGAGCCGGCACGGCGTTCGAGGCGGCGACGGTTGCCCGCTGGTGCGACCGGATCGTGGTCACTCTGGCCGGCTGCACCCCGCTGCTGCGCGCCGCGGCGGCGCAGGTGCCGATTCACGATCTGACGCGGGCCGAACCGGCCCGGCGCGGCGCAACCCGCGCGCGCAAGGAGATCATCGTCACCGTCGCCGGCACGCCGCGCCGCAGCCAGCTCGAGGCGGTGGCCGAGGCGCTGGTGGCCGCGGCACAGGCCGATCCCGCGCTGCAATTCCTGGTCGACAAGCGGCTGGCCGCCCTGCCTGCGCTTACCCCGCTGGCCGGGCGCCGCGCAGTGCTCGAGGGCAATCCGCAACTGCCCTCGCTGGCACGGTTGATCAGCCTGGCCGATCTGGTGGTGGCCCTGGCCGATGGGCCAACACCGCCTTTCGCCGCCTGGGAAGATGCCCGCGCGCACGACGTCCCCGCGCTGGTGGTGCCGATCAAGGCCGCCAGCGACGCGGCCTGGCCCGCGCAGACGCCGCTGGCCGACGACGACCTGTGCGCCATGATCCTGCGCGCGACCAGCACCCCGGCCCGGCCCGCCGCACCGCCAGCAGCCGCGCTCCCGATCGTGCCGCCACTGCCAGACCGACCAGCCAACCCGCGCCGCCGCCGCATCCTGCTCACCAATGTCTGGGCGCCGCCGCAGGTCATCGGCGGGGCCACCCGGGTGATGCAGGACAATGTCGACTATTTCATCGACAACCACGCCGACGAGTTCGAGCTGGCGATGTTCGCCTGCGATGAGCACAACATCGCCAGCGGCCAGTTCAGCGTGGACAGCTACCGGGGCGTGCCGGTGTTCCGGGTGGCGCCGCCACAGGGCGAACAGGCCTATTGGCGGCCGTTGAATGCCCAGGCCACCGCCCGGTTCGGCGCGGTGCTTGATAGTTTCGCCCCCGATTTCGTCCATATGCACTGCCTCCAGCGGCTGGGCGCGGGGCTGGCCGAGGCCTGCCGGGACCGGACCATTCCCTATCTTGTCACGCTCCACGACGGGTGGTGGCTGTCGGATCATTTCTTCCTGGCCGACAGCAATGCCATGCCTGTGGCGGTCACCGAGGACTTCTTCGCCCAGCCGCATTCCGGCACGGTTCGCGCAAGCGGCTCGGCCCTGCGCGCGCAGATCCTGCGAACGGCCCTGGCCGGCGCCGAGCGGCGCCTGTCGGTCTCTCGCAGCTTTGCCCGAACCTATGCCGAAGCCGGCTTCGCGGTCGAGGTGGTCGAGAACGGCGTCTCGCGGCTGGCACCGGTGCCGCGCCGCCCGCGCGAGGGCGGCCGGGTGCAAGTCTGCCACGTGGGCGGGCTGGAGCCGCACAAGGGGGCCTTCCTGGTTGAAGCCGCAGCCCGTGCCCACCGCTTCGACAACCTCGCGCTGACCATCGTGGACCTTGCCCAGGGTCCGGACTACCGCTTCCACACGCGCTGGGGAACAACCCCGGTCACGCTGGTCGGGCGGATGGCGCCCGACGAACTGGCCGAATTCTATGGCGCCATGGACGTGTTGCTGGCGCCCTCCACCTGCGAGGAAAGCTACGGCCTGGTGGTCCGCGAGGCCTTGGCCCATGGCCTATGGGTGGTCACCGGCGATCGCGGGGCAATGGCCGAACCGATCCGCCACGGCACCAATGGCTTCGTGGTGCCGGTGGTCGATGCCGATGCGATCGCGCAAGTTATGGCGCAGATCGACGGCGATTGCGCCCGCTTCCGCCAGCCGCCACCCGCCCCCGAGGCCATGCGGTCGGCCGATGACCAGTCGCGCGAACTGGTCGACATCTACCGGTCGATGCCGCTGTGCGGCGCCGATGGAGAGCGGCCGGCATGAACGACGTGCTCGCCGGCGAGTTCGAGCGGCTCCGCCTTGCCGGGCGGATCACGCTCGATGAGGCCGAGGCCGTGCGGCACCGCGCCGGCGAGAGCACGCTGTCGCTCTACCTCGCCCGCCATGCGCTTGCCGCCGGCCCATGGATCGAGCAGATCCAGCCGGCCGAATTCGGCGCCCTGCACCGGAGCTGGTGCGATGCGGTCGAAAGCCGGGCCGATTGCATCCTCGCCATCTGCGAGAAGGGCCTGGAGCGAACGCCCGCGCTGTCGCTGCGCCTGGCCTTCGACCCCGCCTGGTATCGCCGGCAAGCCGATGGGCTGGAGCTGCTGGCGCCCGCCGCGCTGTATCGCCATTACCTGGCCGAAGGGTCTGAGGCCGGCCTAGCCCCCAGCGAAGGGGCCGCCCTGGTCCGCATCTGGGGCAACGATGCCTTCCCGAGCTGTTTCGACTGGGAGGCCTGGCGCAACCACGCCGCGCCGGATGCCGATGACGATGCTGATTCCGATGGCTTCCCCCTGCTCGACCGGGCGGCGGTCCTGGCGGACTTCCTCGATTCCGCGGCCCCCGACCGGAGCCGCTATGTTGCCGGCCCGGGCTGCGCCCATTTCCTTGCCGCGATGGCCGAACGGGCCTGGCGGGTTCACGGACGGACCGATGAGGCGCGCGCCCTGTTCACCGAGGCGCTTGGCCATGACGGGCCATCGGGCTGGATCCACCACCTCCTCGGCGACCTGGCCCGGGACCTGGGCGATCCGGCGCAGGCTCTGGTCCATTACCGCGCGGGCATCGCCCAGGCCGCCCCCAACCGCTGGAGCCATATCAACGCCGCAAGGCTGCTGCTGGCCGAGCGCGACTGGCGCAGCGCGCTGGAGATCCTGCGCGAAGGCGCCGGACCATGGCAAGAAACCGCACCGTGGCGGACCTGCCACGATTTGGCCATGCACCTGTGGTCACAGGACTGCACACGGCGGCTGAACGAGGCGGAACGCGGCGCGCCGCCGCCTGCCGACCTGTTCGCAGAAGTGGACGCGCTCGCACGCGACATCGCCGCGCGCCTACCCAAACCGCACAGCATGGGCGCGACAAGCGGCGCAACCCTGCTGTTCAGCGCCCGCCCCGTCTCCCCCGCCCGGCAGGACATGGGGCTGATCGCCGGCCTCACGGTGCTTGATCTCGGGGCGATCGACCGCAGCGAATACCTGGGCGCCATGCTGGCGAGCGAGACGGTGATCTTCCACGAGGCGCCCTTCACCTATGAAGTGCAGCGCGCGATGCTGGCGGCACGGCGGCTGGGCAAGCGGGTCATCGTCTGGCTGGGCGACCTGGCGGAATGGGAAGGCCTGCCGCTCGAGCACGCGCTCTGGGGGGACCGGGCGCAGGAGTATTCCTGGCTGCGCCGCGCGGCGCTGCGCGAGCTGGCTCTGGTTGCCCGCTTCGCGGACCAAGCCATCACCACCCTTGCCGGAGCGCTCGAAGCGCTGTGCGCCTGCGCGCCCGATGTCCCGCGAGCGGTATTGGCCAGCCCGCCCGCCGACCTGCGCGGCCGGCCGCGAGCGCGCCGGGCCGTGCTGGTTGCCCCGGGCGGCCTGCTCGACAATGACCAGCTCGCAGCCATGGCCTGGGGGCTGGTCGCGGCGGGCAAGCACCTGCGCGACCTGCACTTCCTCGTCACCGAGGATCTCGCCCGCCATCCGGCCCTGCGCGAACTGGCCGGGCGGTGGTCGCGGATCGACGGCGATCCGGAATTGCCGCTGCTGGCGCGCCTCCTGGCCGAGGTCGACCTGGTGGCCGTGCCTTCGGGGGCCGACTGGCCCTATGCGATCAGCGCCGAAGCCCGGGCTCGCGGCGTGCCCGCACTGGACCTGCCGCCGGACGCCGATACCGGGACGGCCGTCGCCAACGCCCTGATCGACGCCCTTTCCGCCCCGCCACCGCCGCATGACGCGAGCGGGGCGCCAAGTCCCGCCTGCGCGCCGGCCCGGACGCCCCCCGCCGATCCCGCAACCGATCGGCCACGGATCCTGATGGTTAACGTCTGGGCGCCGCCGCAGCAGTTCGGCGGTGCCGCGCGCATTTTCTGCGACAACATCGACTATTACCTCGATCACCACCGCGAGCGCTTTACCTTCGCCGCCTTCGCCTCGGACGAGTACAACGAGGCCTGCGGCCAGTTCACGGTCGACACCTATCGCGGGATCCCGGTTTTCCGGGTGGCCACGCCGATCGAGCCCGACATCTACTGGCGCGGTGCCAGCGCCATGGCCGCCGCCCGGTTCGGCGCCGTGCTGGATGCCTTCCGGCCCGACCTTGTCCATTTCCACTGCCTCCAGCGGCTGACCGCCAGCCTTGCCCGGGAATGCCGCCGGCGGGGCGTGCGCTACATCGTGACCATGCACGACGGTTGGTGGCTCTCCGATTTCGTGTTCGTCTCAGAGCCGGATGGCCGTGCCGCCCTGCCGGCGCGCGACTGGTTCGACCAGCGCCGCGGCGACCACCGCGACCACACAGCCTCGATCCTGCGGTCGCGGCGCTTGCGCGAAACCTTGCTGGGCGCCGAGCGGCGGCTGGCGGAGTCGCCGGAATTCGGGGCGATCTATGCCGCCTGCGGTATTCCCTGCGAGGTGGTCGCCAACGGCATCTCGCGGATCGCGCCGGCGCCCCGGGCGGCGCCGGGCGAGCGGGTCGAACTGTGTCACATCGGCGGGCTTGAGCCGCACAAGGGCGCCTACCTGGTCGAGGCCGCGCTGCGCCAGGGCAACTTTGCCAATCTGAGCCTGAGCATCGTCGACCTCGACCAGAATTCCGCATTTCGCCTGGAAACCCGCTGGGGAAGCACCCCGGTGACGATCATCGGCCGCATCCCCGCGGACCGTTTGTCGGAATTCTATGCCCGGATGAACGTGCTGATGGCGCCGTCGGTCTGGCCCGAAAGTTTCGGCCTCGTCAGCCGCGAGGCGCTGGCCCACGGCCTGTGGGTCGTGGCCGGGAACCGTGGCGCCATGGGCAGCCCGGTCGTGCCCGGCACCAACGGCTTCGTGGTCCCGGTGGAGGATGTGTCCGGGGTCGCGGCGGCCCTTGCGGCCATCGATGCCGACCCGGGCCGCTACCAGGCCCCGCCTCCAAGGCCCGACGCGCCGATGCGTACGGCCGACGACCAGGCCCGCGACCTCATCGCGATCTACGCCGACCTGACCGCACGCTCTCCCATCGCGAAGCTGGGCCGGCGGGTGCGACAGGGCTGGACGGCCCTTGTCCGTCAGGCCATGCCCATGGGCCGGTCGCACCGCACCCCGTCCACCCGACCAGGACCCCACACGTGAACTTCCAGCAACTCCCCATCCCCGGCCTGATCGAGATCACCCCCCGCCGCCACGGCGACGAGCGGGGGTATTTTGCCGAGATCTTCCGGCTTGACCTGTTTTGCCAGGAGGCCGGCGAGGCCACGTTTGTGCAGGAGAACGAATCGCTCAGCAGCCGGGTGGGCACCATTCGCGGGTTGCATTTCCAGACCGAGCCCTTTGCCCAGGGCAAGCTGGTGCGTTGCACCGCCGGGGCCGTGTTCGACGTGGCGGTGGACCTGCGCGCCGGGTCGGCCACTTTCGGGCGCTGGGCGGCGGTGGAACTGACCCCTGAAAAGGGCAACCAGCTGTGGATCCCCGCCGGCTTCGCCCACGGCTTCTGCACGCTGAAGCCCGATACTGTGATCAACTACAAGGTCACGGCATATTATTCGGCCCAGCATGACAAGGGACTGGCCTGGAACGATCCGGCCATCGCCATCGCCTGGCCGGCGCTGGCCGATGCCGAAACCCTTTCCGCCAAGGACCGGGTCCAGCCGCTGCTGGCCGACCTGCCCGCCCACTTCCGGATGGAGAGCCAGCCATGCGCGTGATCGTTACCGGCGGGGCCGGGTTCATCGGCTCGGCCCTGGTGCGCCACCTCGTGCTCGAACAGGGCTACGAGGTGCTCAACGTCGACAAGCTGACCTATGCCGGCAACCTCGCCTCGCTGCGCGATGTCGAGGGGCGGGCCAACTACCGCTTCCTCCAGGCCGACATCTGCGACCGGGCCGCGATGGAGCAGGCCGTGGCCGGCTTCCGCCCCGACCGGATCATGCACCTTGCCGCCGAAAGCCATGTCGATCGTTCGATCACCGGAGCGGCCGAATTCATCCAGACCAACGTGATCGGCACCTTCACCCTGCTGGAGGTGGCGCGCGCCTACTGGTCGGCGCTGGACGGCGCGGCGAAGGAGGCCTTCCGCTTCCTCCACGTCTCGACCGACGAAGTCTATGGCTCGCTCGGCGATGAAGGCCTGTTCCGCGAGGATACGCCCTACGATCCCTCATCGCCCTATTCTGCCTCCAAGGCCGGGTCCGACCATCTCGCCAAGGCCTGGCACCGGACCTACGGCCTGCCGGTGGTCGTCTCCAACTGCTCCAACAATTATGGCCCCTATCACTTCCCCGAGAAGCTGATCCCGCTGACCATTCTCAACGCGCTGGCCGGCCGGAGCCTGCCGGTCTACGGCAAGGGCGAGAACGTGCGCGACTGGCTCTACGTGGAAGACCATGCCCGCGCGCTCGATCTCATCATCGCGCGTGGGCGCCCGGGCGAAACCTACAACGTCGGCGGCCGCAACGAGCGGCGCAATATCGACGTGGTGCGCCGGATCTGCGCCGTGCTGGACGAGCTGGTTCCCGCGCCGGCCCCGCGCGAAAGCCTGATCGCCTTCGTCACCGACCGGCCCGGCCACGATGCCCGCTACGCGATCGACGCGACGCGGCTCGAAACCGAGCTGGGCTGGCGCGCGGCCGAGGATTTCGACAGCGGGATCGCCAAGACCGTGCGCTGGTATCTCGACAGCGAATGGTGGTGGGGGCCGTTGCGCGATCGCTACGATGGCCAGCGCCTGGGCCTGATGGCCACGGCGAAGTGACCTGACGCGATGCGGATCGTCGTTACCGGGGTGAACGGACAGGTCGTCCAGAGCCTGGTCGAGCGCGGCATGGCCGGGGGCCATGTGGTAATCCCGCTGGGCCGCCCGCATCTTGACCTGGCCGAAAGCGACGCCGGGGCGATCCGCGCCGCGCTGGAGCTGGCCGCGCCCGAGGCGATCGTTTCCGCCGCCGCCTATACCGCGGTGGACAAGGCCGAGAGCGAGCCAGACCTCGCCCGCGCGATCAACGCCACCGGCGCCGGTCATGTCGCCGAGGCCGCCGCGGCGCTGGGCGTGCCGCTGATCCACCTTTCGACCGACTATGTCTTTTCCGGCGAGGGGAGCCGCGCCTGGCGCGAGGACGATCCGACCGGCCCCAGATCCGTCTACGGCGCCACCAAGCTGGCCGGCGAGGCCGCCGTGCTTTCCGCCTGCCCCAACAGCGCGGTGCTCCGCACGGCCTGGGTCTACAGCCCGTTCGGCGCCAATTTCGTGAAGACCATGCTGCGCCTGGCGGAAAGCCGCGACGAGCTGGGCGTGGTCGCCGACCAGGTCGGCAATCCGACCAGCGCGCTCGATATCGCCAGTGGCGTGCTGGCGGTTGCGGCCAACCTGCTGGCCGACCCGGCACCCGCGCGGCGCGGCCTGTTCCACATGGCCGGCACCGGCGAGACGAGCTGGGCCGGTTTCGCCGAGGCGATCTTCACGGCCTCGGCGGCGCGCGGCGGGCCGCACGCGCGGGTCAATCCCATCACCACCGCGCAATTTCCCACAGCGGCGGTCCGTCCCGCCAATTCACGGCTGGACTGCACCAGGCTGGCCCAGGTTCACGGCATTCGCCTGCCCGCCTGGCAGGCGTCGCTCGAAACGGTGATCGACCGGCTGGTCGGCGCAGAAGGAACACAACGATGAAGGGCATCATCCTCGCCGGCGGCAGCGGCACCCGGCTCTATCCGATGACCATGGCGGCCTCCAAGCAACTGATGCCGGTCTATGACAAGCCGATGATCTACTATCCGCTGTCCACCCTGATGCTGGCCGGCATCCGCGAGGTGCTGGTCATCACCACCCCCCACGATGCCGCCCAGTTCCAGGGGCTGCTCGGCGATGGTTCGCAATGGGGCATGGCGATCAGCTATGCGGTGCAGCCCGAACCCAGGGGGCTAGCCCAGGCCTATACCATCGGCGCGGATTTCGTCGCCGGCGGGCCGAGCTGCCTGGTGCTGGGCGACAACATCTTCTTCGGCCACGGCCTGCCCGACCTGTTCAAGTCCGCCGCCGCACGCCCTTCGGGGGCCACGGTTTTCGCCTATCACGTGGCCGATCCGGAGCGCTATGGCGTGGTGGCGTTCGACAGCGCCATGCGCGCGCGCTCGATCGAGGAAAAGCCGGCCGCGCCCAAGTCCAACTGGGCGGTCACCGGGCTCTATTTCTATGACGAGCAGGTGGTGGACATCGCCGCGAACCTCCAGCCTTCGGCGCGCGGCGAACTGGAGATCACCGATCTCAACGCGGTCTATCTCCAGCGCGGGCAGCTCAATGTCGAGATCATGGGCCGAGGCTATGCCTGGCTCGACACCGGCACACCCGACAGCCTGCTGGAAGCGGCCGAATTCGTGGCCACGCTCGAACGCCGCCAGGGCATGAAGATCGCCTGCCCCGAGGAAATCGCCTTCCACTCAGGCTTCATCGACGCCGCCGGCCTTGAGCGCTGCATCGCCCGCCACGGCAAGAGCGCCTATGCCGGCTATCTCGCCGGGCTGCTGACCTGATGATCTTCGCCTGAGACGATAGCCGCGCGGCGGCTGAGCCTTGCGGACGCCCCTCCCACAGGGGGGCGCCCGTCCCGCGGATCAGATCAGGAAATCGCCCTGGTTGGTTCCCACCAGCACGCCTGCGATGCCGAAGCCGACCACGTCGCCAAGGCCATCGTGGTTCATGTCGGCCACCTCGCGGTGGTAGGTGTTGTCGCTGGTCCAGCCCTGGGTGGCCCCGAAGTTGGCCACGTCGAACCCGGCTTCGGTGAAGGTGCCGTCGCCATTGCCGAAGGCCACCAGCGTTCCGGCGATGCCGAAGCCGACGATGTCGGCAATGTGATCGCCGTTCACGTCGGTGACGAGGCGGCTGAAGCTGTCGTTGCTTGACCAGCCCTGGTTGGCGCCGAAATTGGCGAGGACCAGCTTGGCATCGGCAAAAGTGCCATCGCCATTGGAGAGCGCCACATAGGTGCCGGCGATGCCGAAGCCGACGATATCGGCCTTGCCGTCGCCGTTCACGTCGGCCAGCGCGCGGTGGAAGCTGGTGTCGCTGGTCCAGCCCTGGTTAACCCCGAAATTGGCGATGCCCGTGGCCACCGGCTTGAACGTGCCATCGCCATTGCCAAGCGAAACCAGCGCCCCGGCAAAGCCGAAGCCGACGATGTCGGCCTTGCCGTCGCCGTTCACGTCGCCCACCGTGCGGGCAAACCCGGTCTGGCTGGCCCAGCCCTGGTTCGAGCCGAAATTGGCGACCCCGGTGAAGGGATTGTCATAGGTGCCATCGGCCTTGGCGAGGCTCACCAGCGTTCCGGCGATGCCGAAGCCGATGATGTCGGCCCGCCCGTCGCCGTTCACGTCGGCGAGCTCCCGGTGGAAGCTGTTGTCGCTCGACCAGCCGGCGGTCTGGCCGAAGTTGGCGACGACCACGGCGGCGTTCGAGAAGGTGCCGCCCGCCGAACCGAATGAGACCAGCACGCCCGAAAAACCGAAACCGACAATGTCCATGAAGCCATCGCCGTTCACATCGGCGAGGTGACGCGGATACTGGTCCTGGCTGGACCAGCCGTTGGCCGGGTTGAAATTGGCCACCACGTTCGAAACCGCGCTGGCATATGTGAAGGAGAACAGGCCATCGGAAAAGCGGACCTGTTCGATATGATGGAGCGTGTCGGTGCCATCCAGGCCGGTGGTCACGGTGAGCGAATGATCGCCATTGCGGGTGACCGTGGCCGAACCGCGCGTGCCGTCGAACACCGCCACGTCCACGCCGCCGCGCCCATCGAGGGAATCCGTGCCGGCCCCGCCGTGCAGCGTGTCGTTGCCCGCGAGGCCGTCGAGCGTGTCGTTGGCCACGCCGCCGGTAAGATAGTCCGGCCCGGCGGTGGCATAGAATCTGGTGATGTTTCCGGCCGAATCGTAGGTCCGGGTATAGAGCCCATCGTCGACCACGAACGGCGTGCGGGTGGTCACGTCGGTGCTGAAGGTGCTGCCCTGCGCGAGGTTGGATGCGATCAGGACGATATTGGCATCGTGATAGTCCAGCAGGCTGAGCAGGCCGGTGGGCACGGCAATATTTCCGTTCGCATCAGGCGCAATGGATCCGCTGGTCAACACCCCGTTCGCCTGCATGGTGAAGGCGACGCCGCCGATGGTCATGCTCTGGCCGGCGAGCAGGCCAAGCTGCCACAGGACGGTCGAGCCGGTGACCTGCAGGCTATAGCCGATGGTGGCGCTGGGCGCCGCGGTGGCGGCGGTGACGTGGAAGGATTCCGCCCTGCCCGCGGCAAACGATGTGCCGAAATAGATCGTATTCGCGCCCACCACCACGCTGGAAACCGGGTTGTCGAGATGAACCGACGTCGTTGGCTGGTCAGCGAAGTACCGCTGGTCCTGCAACGAGGTTCCGTTCACCGAAACGGTCTGCCCGGCAGCCATTCCGGTAATCCGGAAGGTCACGCGTTCGTTCGAGGCAAAACCGGCGAGGTCCGCGGGGGAAATGGTGGCCGTGCCAGCGCCGCCCTGGCCGACCATGTTGAGGTTGACGACAACCTGCTGGCCTTGGGCATTCTGCCCGACCAGCTGGAACAGCAGCCCCGTCAGGTTGCCCGTACTGGACACGACCGAAACCGACTCGGCCTGGCCGACGATGGTCAGGTTATTGGAATAGCTGAATACTGCCGGGCCACTCGGATAGGTGCCATTGCCCAGGGTGCCATGGAATTCGACCACTGGCTTCTGCACGTCGAAGCTGGCGGTATAGCCCCCGTTGGTAAGGGCATCGACGCTGTAAAGCAGGCCTGCGTCCATATGCGAGCCGGCAAGATCCTTGAGCGGCAGGCCCGCCAGCTTGACCACGCCGCCCACGGCATTGCCGCTGGCATCAAAGCGCTGCACCCCGATCGCGTCGGGCAGGCCGTCGCCATCGGTATCGGCCAGCCATGAGGTGTAATAGCCGCCGCCGGCCAGCTCGCCCGTGGTGACGTTGGGGTTCACCGCGTTGCCGTCGGTATCGACCACCCATTCATGGGCGGCGGTCGTGTCGATCGTGTGATCGAACTGGAGGGCGCCGGCGGCATCATAGACCCGGGTGTGGATGCTTTCGGTAACTACGGTGGGCGCGCGCACCGTGACATCACCGGACCAGCTGGAACTCTGCGCCAGGTTCCCGATCGACAGCGCAATTCCGGCATCGCGATAGTTCAGGGTTGTCAGCAGCCAGGCCGGCACGGCAATGTTGCCGCCGCCATCGGGTGCGAAGGCACCGGTAACCTGGATCAGCCCGTTCGCCGTCAACGTGTAGGTGAAGCCATCATGGACGACCGCCTGGCTTGGCGCGAACAGCCCCATGTCGGAACGCACATGGCCATCGACCACGACAGACATACTGTAGGTCGGGGAACCCGAAGCGGCCGTGACCGATCCCACGTGGAACGATTCCGCGCGGCCCGCGGTGCTGCCAAGCGAAACGAACCCGGTCGCCGCGACCGTGCCGGTCAGATGGACCGGGCTGGTGGGCTCGGTCCCGCCGTAGCGCCAGTTCGGCTCCAGTTCGGCATGGGCGGTGGCCGACACATTGGCCGGCAGGCCGGTAATGGCGAGCGAGACCCGCTCGGGATTGGCCAGCTGCGCCAGGTTGGCCGCGGTGACGGTGATCGTCGCCACGGTGCCGTTCACCGTCGCGGTCATCGGCACGTCAATCGTCTGCCCGCTCCCGTTCAGGCCGCGCAGGGCGAAGGTCGCCGAACCCAGGGAACCGCTGGCGATGCTGATGGTGAAGCTGTGCGGCTTGCCGATGAAGAAGAGATTGGCCGCGCCCGTGCCCGAAGCGTTGAACACGGGATAGTCCGCCCCGTCGGACGGGGCCGGCACCTCGTAGCTCATCGCAAAGCCGCCGCTGCCGAGAACTTCGAGATCGTAATAGTGCGCCGCATCGTCCGGGGCGCCGGCCAGTTGCAGCAACGGCAACTGGCCAAGCTGGACCACCCCGCCGCTGGCCGTGCCGTTGGCGGCATACTTCTGGACCGCCACCGCATCGGGCGTGCCATCGTGATTGGTGTCGGCCATCCAGCTGACAAAAAAGCCGCCACTGGCCAGGTTGCCGGCGATCACGTGGGGATTGGCCGCCAGGCCATCGCGGTCGAGGATCCATTCCGGCGCGGTGGACGTGTCGATCACATGGTCGAAGGTGAGGCCGCCCGCGGCGTCATAGACCCGGGCATGGAGCGCTTCCGTGACCACGGTGGGCGCGATGACCGTGGCCGAGCCGCTGAAGGTGCTGCCGCTGGCGATGTTGACGGCGGCCAGGCTGATCTGCGCGTCGTGATAGCTCAGCGCGTTGAGCAGGGCGGTAGGCACGGCGATGTTGCCGCTGCCATCCGGCACCAGCGTCGCGCCGGAAACCAGGATCACGCCATTTGGCTGGAGCGTGTAGCTCAGGCCGCTGATCGTCACGCTGGTCTGCCCGCCCGCGAACAGGCCGAGCGAGGCCATGACTTCCGAACTGGTGGTGACCACGAGGGTATAGGCCACCGTGGCGGACGGCGCGGCGGTGACGGACGTGACGTGGAACGACTGGACCCGCCCCGTGAGATCGGAAAGCAAGGCCGCATAGGGCGCGCTGGGCGCCGGCGCCACCTGAAAGGCCAGGGCACTGAGGCTGTGGGAAGCCGTCGCATTGTCGGCGAAGAACCGCCAGTTCTCCTCGCCCGCCCCGGTGATCGACATCGAAGTGAAGCTGAGGTTGCTTCCCGTCACCACCAGCGCAAGTCGTTCCGGATTGCCGAAGCTGGCCAGGTTGGCCGAGCTCACGGTAATCGTGGCCGTGCCGTCGCCATTGTCGACCTTGGTCAGGGCCACGTCGCCAACCGCGCCGCTGACATCGCGCAAGGCAAAGTTCAGGCCCGAGAAACTGCCCGAGACAATGAACTGGGCCGGCTTGCCGACGAACGTCTGCACCGCCGAAATCGATGACAGGCTCGGGAATTGCGCGGCGTTGATGGTCCAGTTGAACTGGGTGTTCGGCGTGGGCACCCGATAGGCCACGGCATAGCCGCCGCCATTCAGGGCATCGAGCGAGAACAGGTCACGCAGATCCTGGTCGGAGCCGATCAGCTGCTTGACCGGCAGCTGGCCCAGCTGGACAATCGATCCGGTCGGGATGCCGGTGGCGCTGTAGCGCTGGACCGCCAGCGAATCCGGCAGACCATCGAGGTTCGTGTCGGTTGCCCAGGCCGTGTAGTAGCCGCCGCCGGCAAGCTGGCCGGTCATCACGTCGGGGCTGATCGGGGAACCGCCGGGGTCCAAGGTCCACGGGTTTGCCCCGGTCGTATCGATGGCCACGTCAAGGCTGGTGTCGAATGCCATGGATCATCCCCTTTTCCCGAACCGCCATGCCCCGAGGGCAAGGCTTACTTTGTGCAGATATTATTATGAACGGCCATAAAGTATTATCACGTATGTTTTCTCCGCGAGGCAAGCCAATTCGGGGCAGGTGACTGAGGGTTCGCCGGGCGAGCGATACCGGTGCGGCCTGGCGCAGGCGCGGGCGCTTGCCGCGCGCCCGCGCCTGTGCCAAGGCGAGGGCCGCTTCATGCCCCGTTTTGCCAAGGAAACCCCGCTCCCCATGTCGCGCCAGGCCGATCCGCTCGCCAACAAGCTCGTGCTGCTCTTTGGGGGCGATGGCTTCGTCGGCACCCATGTCGCGCAGGAACTGCTGGCCCGCGGCGCGCGGCTGCGGATCGCCAGCCGCCATGTCGAGCGCGCGTTCAGGCTCAAGCCGCTGGCGGCGCTGGGCCAGGTCCAGTTCGTCCGCGCCGACATCACCCTCACCCAGCACCATGCCGCGCTGGTCGCGGGGGTGGATGGGGTGGTCAACCTCGTCGGCGCCTTCGCCGGCGATCTGGACCGGCTGCACGTCAAGGCTCCCGCCGCGCTGGCCGCGGCCGCCCAGGCAGCCGGGGTGGGCGCCTTCGTCCAGGTTTCGGCCAATGGCGCCGATCCCGAAAGCCGGGTCGACTATGCCCGCACCAAGGCCGAGGGCGAGACCGCCGTGCTGGCCGCCTTCCCGCGCGCCACGATCCTGCGCCCCTCGGTGATCTTCGGCCCGGACGACCGGTTCGTGAACCTGTTCGCCGGCCTCATCGCCCATGTCCCGGTCCTGCCGGTCTTCGCGCCCGAAGCCAGGCTCCAGCCGGTCTTCGTCGACGATGTCGCCGCGGCCGTGGGAAATGCCCTGGCCGATCCGGCCCGGCTCGGCGGCAAGACCTACGAGGTGGTCGGCCCCGAGGTCCTGACCATGCTTGGTCTGAACGAGAAGATCGCCGCGGCGCAAGGCCGCAAGCGCCTGTTCGCCCCCCTGCCCGATGCCATCGCCGGCCTGATCGCCGCGCTTCCCGGCACGCCGATCTCGCGCGACCAGCTGGCCCTGCTGCGCGCCGGCAATGTCAGCCAGGGCCTGCCCGGCCTCAAGGCGCTGGGCCTTGCCGCGCGGCCCCTCTCGCTGTTCCTCGATCGCTGGCTGGTGCGCTATCGCGAGCACGGCCGTTTCGGCGAAAAGGCAGCCGGGTAAGCTGCCGCCCCGGACCGGGTCCGGGACGAGCCCCGCCTCACCAGTTCAGGTCGCTCCTCACCAGTTCACGTCGCCATAGTGGCTCGGCGGCTGGATCACTTCCATGCGCTCGGCCAGCAGGGGGCGGAAGCTCGGGCGGCTCTTGAACACCGAATACCACGACTTGGCCTGTTCGTGCCCGGTCCAGTCGAGCCCGCCCAGATAGTCCGCCACCGAAATCTGCGCGGCGGCGGCAAGGTCGGCCAGGCTCATCGTGGCGCCGGCCAGCCAGGGCCGGGTGTCGACCAGGTAGTCGATATAGTAGAGATGCTCGTGCGCCAGCTTCATCGCCTCGCGCAGCACCCGGCTGTCGGGCGACTGGCGATAGACCAGCCGCTTCTTCATCCGCTCGTGCAGGAGCGGCCCGGTCACGTCGCCGAAGAAGTTCTCGTCGAACAGGGCCACCAGCCGGCGGATCTCGGCGCGCATCGGGGCGGTGCCGTTGATCAGCGGGTTCTTGTCGACCGTTTCCTCGAAATATTCGCAGATCGCCCGGCTATCGACCAGGGTGATCCCGCGCTCGGCATTGCCGATCACCGGGGTGCGCGCCGCCGGGTTCTTGTCGACAAATTCGTCGCGCTGTTCCCACGGGTTCTCGCGCCACAGCTCGAAGGCCACGCCCTTTTCGGCAAGGTGCAGGCGCACCTTGCGGCTGAACGGACAGAGCGGGAACTGGTAGAGCTGCCACATCAGTCTGCCATGCCGCAGGCACGCCACGCAGATCAACCTGCCCGCCCGGTTTTTTGCAGTGCATAACCCTTGGGCATAACCCTCAGGCCGCAACCCTCAGCGGGCGGGCGGCGGCAATTCCCGGTCGAGCGCAGCAAGGCAGGAGGGCATCACCCCGGCCACCCCGGCGCGGCGCAGCGGCGCGGCCTCGCTCTCGGCGGCGGCGCGGATGCCGGCCTGGTCCAGTCCGGCATCGTCCATCAGCTGAGCCGCGAGGCGCACGAAGTATTCGCGCCCGCGCGCGGCCAGCGGCGGATAGGCGGCCATCCCCGGCTCTCCCCGCGCCTGTCCGGCCGCGACCAGCGCGAAGGCGCTGGCGCAGGTCAGCCCCAAGCGCTCGTCGGCGGAGAGCGGCCGGGCCGCCAGGGCGGGCGAAGCGGCGCCCAGCAGGACTGGGAGCAGCAGGGCGGGAACCAGGGCGATGGGGGGCAGTCGGTGCAGGGTCATGCCCCGGTCCTAGCCGCCCGAACCTGAACCGCAAGCATCGGCCCGATATTGGCGCAAGGCCATGGACGGGAGGCCATTGACGCAACCGGCACAGGCGATACCCATGACGCACAACCACCACGGGAGAGACCATGTTCTCGCATATCGTCGTCGGCTGCAACGATGCCGACAAGTCCTTCGCGTTCTACGATGCCCTGTTCACCGCCGTGGGCGGCAAGCCGGGCAGCCGCATCACCCCTGAAAAGGCGGCCTATATGCACAACGGCGGCCTGTTGATGGTCACCCGGCCGCTCAACGGCGAGCCGGCCACCCATGCCAATGGCGGCACCATCGGCCTTGCCATGGCCAGCCCGGAGCAGGTCGATGCCTGGCACGCGGCCGGCGTGGCGGCGGGGGGAACCACCTGCGAAGACCCGCCGGGCAAGCGCGATCACCTCAAGATGTACCTTGCCTACCTGCGCGATCCGGCCGGCAACAAGCTCTGCGCGATGTATCGCTATCCGGCCTGAGCCGGCGCGGGGCTGACATCGAAGATTGAAGCCCCGTCCCGAAACGCGCGCCCTGTGCGTGCGGGAGGCCGTCCAGCCCAAAGGGCTGCGCGGCCTCCTCGGAAAACCCCGGCCCCCGGTCAAGGGGCCGATCAGCGCGCCAGCAGGAACACCGCGTGTTCGGCGCGCAGGTTGGCCGCCGCCGCGCCGATCCGCCGGTCCCCCTTGAGGAACCAGGCCTGCTCCACCCGGATGCCGCGCTCGGCCAGGTGGGCGCGAAAATCGGCCACGGTCAGGTGGTGGATATTGGGCGTCTCGTACCAGGCCACCGGCAGCAGCCGGGTCACCGGCATCCGTCCGCCCCACAACAGCGACAGCCGCACCCGCCAGTGGGCGAAGTTGGGAAAGCTGACGATCGCCTTGCGCCCCACGCGCAGCAGTTCATCGAGCACCAGGTCGGGCCGCTTGGTGGTCTGCAGGGTCTGCGAGAGCACCGCATAGTCGAGCGACTTGTCGGGATAGAAGGCGAGGTCGGTATCGGCATCGCCCTGGATCACCGAAAGGCCGCGCCCCACGCATCCGGCCACATTGTGCGGATCAAGTTCCATGCCGCGCGCATCGCAGCCCTTGTCGATCAGGGCGGCGAGCAGCTCGCCATCGCCGCAGCCGACATCGAGCACGCTGGCGCCGGCCGGAATATGATCGGCGATGATCGCCAGATCAGGGCGCAAGGGGCCGCTCATCCGAGGAACCCGGCCACAACGCGATCGAGCGCCGGCACGTCGAGCAGGAAACTGTCGTGCCCGAAGGGCGCGGAAAGCTCCATGAAGCTGACCGGGCAGCCCGCCGCGTTGAGCGCATGGGCGATGATGCGCGATTCAACCGTGGGATAGAGCCAGTCGGTATCGAACGAGACGAGGCAGAACCGCGCTGTGCTGCCAGCGAAGGCATCGGCCAGCCGCCCGCCGTGTTCTTCCGCGAGGTCGAAATAGTCCATCGCGCGGGTGATGTAGAGATAGGAGTTGGCGTCAAACCGGTCGGTGAACGACAGCCCCTGATAGCGCAGGTAGCTTTCCACCTGGAAATCGGCATCGAAGCCGAAAGTCTTGGCGCCGGGCGTGCCATCAGGCCGGGCCTGGAGGTTGCGACCGAACTTCTCGGTCAGGCCGGCCTCGGAGATATAGGTGATGTGCGCGGCCATGCGGGCCACGGCCAGGCCTTTTTCCGGCCCCTTGCCCCCCTTGCCCTCGACCCCGTAGTAGTCCCCCCCGCGCCACTCCGGATCGGCCATGATCGCCTGGCGGCCAACCTCGTGGAAAGCGATGTTCTGGGCCGAATGGCGGGCCGTGGCGGCGATCACCAGGGCGGCGGCGCAGCGCTCGGGAAAGTTGGCGGCAAAGCTCAGCGCCTGCATCCCGCCCATCGATCCGCCAACCACGGCATGGACCCGCGCGATCCCCAGCGCATCGAGCAGGGCCACCTGCCCGCGCACCATGTCGCGGATGGTGATGACGGGAAAGCGCATGGCCCAGGGCTGGCCATCGGGGGCCGGACTGGCCGGGCCGGTGGAGCCAAGGCACGAGCCCAGCACATTGGCGCAGATCACGAAATAGCGATCGGTATCGATCGGCTTGCCCGGGCCGACCATCCGCACCCACCAGCCGGGTTTGCCGGTGATCGGATGGGGGCTGGCCACGTGCTGGTCGCCGGTGAGCGCGTGGCAGATCAGGATCGCGTTCGACCGCTCGGCATTGAGCGCGCCATAGGTTTCATAGGCCAGGCGCACGCCATCAAGCTGCTGCCCGCCATCCAGGGCAAGCGGCTGGTCGAGAGTGAGCACGCGGCTCTCGGCAAGGAGCGGGGCAGAGGCCATCAGGCGGCCGGATAGGCGGTAAACCGGGGCGAAAGTCAATGCCGAGATGGCCGGGAGCCGCAAAGGGCAAGGTTGCCCCGGCCCGCATTGCCCCTTATGGCCCCGCGCATGACCGGCGCTCCTGTCCCCAAGAGCTGGATCAGCGCGATCCATGCCTATGTTCCCGGCAAGTCCGCCGGCGCCGACGGGCGTCCGCTGATCAAGCTCTCCGCCAACGAGAACCCGCTGGGCACCAGCCCGCTGGCCCTGGCCGCGCGCGCCGATGCCGCCGCCGCCGCGCTCTATCCCGATCCCGACAGCAAGGCCTTGCGCGCCGCGCTGGGAACCTTGCACGGGATCGATCCGGCGCGGATCGTGATGGGCACCGGTTCCGACGAGATCCTCCACATCGCGGCGCAAGGCTATGCCGGCCCGGGCGACGAGGTGATCTACGTGCGCTATGGCTTCTCGGTCTACGATATCGCCGCGCGGCGTTGCGGAGCCACGCCGATCGTGGCGCCCGATGCCGATTATGGCACCGATGTCGATGCGCTGCTGGCCCTCGTCACCGAGCGTACGCGGGTGGTCTTCGTCGCCAATCCCAACAATCCCACCGGCTCGTTCCTGCCGAAGGGCGAGATCGCCCGGCTCCACGCCGCCCTGCCCGCCGACGTGGTGCTGGTGATCGACCAGGCCTATGCCGAATATGTCGCGCCCGAGGACGAGGATGGCGCCCTGGCGCTGGCCGAGGCGCACCAGAACGTGCTGGTCACCCGCACCTTCTCCAAGATCTATGGCCTGGCCGGCGAACGGATCGGCTGGGGCACCGGCGCGCCCGGCCTGGTGGATACGCTCAACCGCATCCGCGGCCCCTTCAACGTCTCGGCCACCGGCCAGGCCATGGCGCTCGCCGCCGTGCGCGACCAGGCCTTCGTGGAGGCCGCCAGCGCCCACAACGCGCAGGAGCGTTCGCGCTTCGTCGCCGCGCTGGAGGCCTTGGGCAACCGCGGCCTGCGCCCCCTGCCCAGCCAGGCCAATTTCGTGCTGATCCTGTTCGAGGGCGCGCTCACCGCCGAGGCTGCCTACAATGGCCTGGCTGAGGCCGGCTACATCGTGCGCTGGCTGCCCAACCAGGGTCTGCCCCAGGCCCTGCGGATCACCATCGGCACTGCCGCCCAGATGGACGATATCGCGCAGACCCTCGCCCGCCTCGCGGAAGTGGCGGGATGACCCTGCGCTCGGTCGCCATCATCGGCCTGGGCCTGCTCGGCGGCTCGATCGGCCTTGCCGTGCGCGAATTCCTGCCCGGCGTCGCCACCACCGGCTATGACCGTGACGGCGCCACCCGCGCCCGCGCGGCCGAGCGCGGCCTGGTCGGCCAGGTCTGCGCCAGCGCCGCCGAAGCCGTGCGCGAGGCCGACCTGGTGATCTTCTGCGTGCCCGTCGGCGCGATGGGCGAAGCCGCGCGCGAAGTGGTCGGCAGCCTCAAGCCCGGGGTCATCGTCAGCGATGTCGGCTCCTCCAAGCAGACCGTGGCGCGCGAACTGGCAGAAGCCTTGCCCGGCGCGGCGATCATCCCAGCCCACCCGGTGGCCGGCACCGAGAATTCCGGGCCCGACGCAGGCTTTGCCGCCCTGTTCCGCAACCGCTGGTGCATCATCACCCCGCCCGACGATTGCAGCCCGCTCCAGCTCACCGCGCTGGTCCAGTTCTGGGAAGCGCTGGGCGCCAATGTCGAACTGATGAGCGCGCAGCACCACGATCTGGTGCTCGCCGTGACCAGCCACCTGCCCCACCTCATCGCCTATACCATCGTCGGCACCGCCTCTGATCTGGAGGAAGTGACCCAGGGCGAGGTCATCAAGTACTCGGCCGGGGGCTTCCGCGATTTCACCCGCATCGCCGCCTCCGACCCCACCATGTGGCGCGACGTGTTCCTCTCGAACAAGGAGGCCGTACTGGAGATGCTCCAGCGTTTCACCGAGGATCTGACCGCCTTGCAGCGCGCGATCCGGGTCGGCGACGGCCAGCAGTTGTTCGACCACTTCACCCGCACCCGCGCCATCCGCCGGGGCATCATCGAGCAGGGCCAGGACGACGCCCGGCCCGATTTCGGCCGCTCCGATCATATTTCGTGATCCTCCCCGCGCAGGGGAGATGGGCTGCTTTCAACTCAGCAGGAACAGTGCCGCCACTACGGTCATCACCGCCGTGGACACCCAGCCCCAGAAGGCCAGGCCGGGCGCGATCACCAGCTTGCCCATCACCTTGGGGTTGCGGGCGATCAGCATGGTCACGATCATCAGCGGCGGCGCCAGCAGGCCGTTGACCACCGCCGACCAGTAGAGCGCCCGCATCGGGTTGATCGAAAGGAAGTTCATCCCGACGCCCGCCAGGGTCGCCACCGCGATCACCGCGTAGAACGCCTTGGCCTCGCGCGGGCGCTGGCCCAGCCCTTCGCGCCAGCCGAACATCTCGGCCACCGCATAGGCGGCCGAACCCGCCAGCACTGGCACGGCCAGCAGCCCGGTGCTCACGATCCCCAGCGCGAACAGGGCGAAGGCGAGTTCGCCGGCCAGCGGCCGCAACGCCGAGGCCGCCTCCACGGCGCTGTCGATCTGGGTCACGCCGGCCTGGTGCAGGGTTGCCGCCGTGGCGATGACGATGACGATCGCGGTCAGGTTGGAAAAGCCCATGCCCACCAGCGTGTCGACGCGGATGCGGCGCAGTTCCGCGCCCGCCGTGCGCGGGCTGACCATCAGTGGCTTGACGTGGCGGCGGTGCTGCTCCTCCACTTCCTGGGCCGATTGCCAGAAGAACAGGTAGGGGCTGATCGTCGTGCCCAGCACGGCCACAAGCGCCATGATGTGATCCGCGTCGAAATGGAAGTCGGGCACCAGCGTGCCCTTCAGCGCCGCCCACCAGTCAACCTGGGCCAGCATGACCACGGCGAAATAGGAAAACAGCGAAAGGGTCGCCCATTTGAGCACGGCGGCATAGCGCTGGTAGGAGACGAACACTTCCAGCAGGATGCTGGCCACGCCGAAGACGATGGTCATCGGCAGGACCGGCCCCGGCACGATCAGGGCCAGCGCCGCGCCCATGGCGCCCAGATCAGCGCCCAGGTTGATGACATTGGCCACCAGCAGCAGCAGGACGACCATCCGCAGCAGGGGCCGGGGATAGTGTTCCTTGAGGTTCTGGGCGATCCCCCGCCCGGTCCCGGCGCCAATCCGCGCGCAGATCTCCTGGATGGCGGCCATCAGCGGCAAGCTGAACAGCAGGGGCCAGGGCAGGGCATAGCCGAACTGGGCGCCGACCTGGCTGTAGGTGCCGATCCCGCTCGGATCATCATCGGCGGCGCCCGTCACCAGGCCGGGGCCGAGAACCGAATACCAGCGCCGCCGGGGCCGCCCGGCCTTGTCCGATGGGATGGTCATCATTCGCATTCGTTGAGCGCGTTGATCGCGGCGCGAACCCGCGCCTCGATCTCGGCGCGCGCCAGGCCGGGCGCGATCGGTTCGCCAAAGCGCACGGTGATCGTTCCCGCGCGCTTGATCGTGGAATGATAGAGCGGCCCCGAATTCACCGCCGCCGGCACCACCGGCAGCCCGAGCAGCTTGTAAAGCCCGGCGAAACCCGATTGCAGCGGCGGCGCGGTGCCGTGGGGCACGCGGGTGCCTTCCGGGAAGATCGCCAGCGGCCGTCCTTCGGCCAGGCGCTCGCGGGCCGAGGCGATCATCGCGCGCAGCGCCCGCGCGCCCTGGTCACGCTCGACCCCGATCAGCCCGTAGTGCGCCCCGGCCTTGCCCCAGACCGGGATCCGCATCAGCTCGATCTTGGCGAAGACGGCGGGCATCGGCAGCAGCATCGGCAGGTCGATCGCCTCGAAGAAGCTCTCGTGCTTCATGGCGACCAGCACCTGCCCCGAAGGTACCGCGCCCTCGATCCGCACCTGGATGCCAAGCAGGCGGGTGACGCACCAGCGATGATAGCGCGCCCACCACAGGATCGACCGCATGAGCCCGCTCCGCGGCAGGAGCAGCTGGATCGCGATCAGGCTCAGCAGGAGCACCGTGCCCGGATAGAACACGAGGTAGAAGGCCAGGCTGCGGAGCAGGTCAGCCGGAGTCGGGGCCGCGAAAGGCTGGCGGACGGGGGGATGGCTCACAGGCCCAGCACCCGCTGCACCAGCCGCGCCAGCAGCTTGTGGTATTCGAGGAACAGCACGTAGAACGATGGCCGCGTCGGCACCGCATCCTCGACCACGGTCAGCCCCGCAGGAGCGACCTGGGCCAGGTCCAGCGCCGCGCGGCGCATATGCCAGTCGCTGGTGACGAGGCGAACCGAGCCGATGTGGTGCGCGACAATCCAGTCGGTGGCTTCGCGCGCGTTGCTGCGGGTGTCGACCGATTCGTAGCCGAGCGTGATGCAGCAGCGCAGCTTGCCGGGCGAAAGGTCGTACTGGGCGGCGAATTCGGCCGGGCGAACCTCACTGTCGACCCCGGAGACCAGCATCCGCGGCGCCAGGCCCGCACGCAGCACTTCCAGCCCGCGATCGATCCGCCCGCCCGATCCGGTCAGCACCACCACGGCATCGGTCTTCACCGGCCCGGCCGGGTTCGGCAGGAACACGCCGAACCAGCCGAACCCGAACAGGTAGAGCAGCAGGAACGAGGAGGCGATGCGGCGGATCATCTCACAACATCCCCTTGAGCGCGCCGATCACGGTCCAGCGCGCGGTCAGCGTGGCCAGCACGACCGCCGCCGCGGGGACCGACAGCAGCAAGGCCCAGTCGCCCCAGCCCAGCGCGCCGCCGGTGACGATCCCGGCCTGCAAGGCGGCGAAGCTGCGCCCCAGGAGGACGATGACCACCAGGGCCGCGCCGCTGCCGGCCAGCGCACCACCAATCGCATCGCGCGCGATCGAACGTTGGAAGATCCGGGCGATCTGGGCATCGGTGCCGCCCAGCAGGTGAACGATCTCGATGGTCGCGCGGTTGTTGCCCAGCGCCGTGCGCGCCGCCAGCAGGACCGCCGCGCCGGTGGCCAGCCCCAGCACCACGATCAGCGCCAGCGACAGCCATTGCAGCGAAGCGATGGCGCCGAACACCGGGGTCAGCCAGGTGGACTGGGCATCGACCCGCGCGCCCGGTGCGCTGGCCCTGAGCGCGGCCTGGATACGCCCGAGCCGGTCGGGTGAAAGCTGTCCGGCAAGACGCGCATCGATCAGCGCGGGCACAGGCACAGCGCCGCCTTCCTCGAGCGCGCCCGCGCCCGGCCCGCCGGCGCCCCCGCCCAGCCATGGCTCGACCAGGGCGTCGAGATCCGACTGGGGCACCATTTGCGCGCCGGCAACGCCCGGCATCGCAGCCAGGGCGGACAGGGCGGCGCGCGCCTGCCGGTCACGCTCCTCGGGCCGGGCCTCGACGATCTGCACGGTGATTCCACCCGAAAGCTCGGCCGCCGCCGCCCGCCCGGTATTCCGCAGCGCGAGGCCCCCCGCCGCCGCGATCACCATCAAGGCGACCATGATCGCGATCACCCACGGGATCGGGCCGGACAGGCGTGACTGGGGCACGATGTCGGACTGGCCGCCCCCGCCGAGGTGGCGGCCGAACAGGTCGGGCAGGCGCAAGGCGCGCGGCTCGCTCATGCGCCGCCTCCGCGCCGAGGCGGATAGCGCAGGGCTCCGGTCGGATCGGCCAGCCGGCCCTTGTCGAGCCGCATGATCAGGCTGTCGGGCACCTTGCGGAGGAGGTGAACGTCGTGGGTGGCGACGACCACCGTGGTGCCCAGCGCGTTCAGCGCCTCAAACAGGCGCAGCAGCTTGAGTGCCATGTCGGGATCGACGTTGCCGGTCGGCTCGTCGGCCACCAGCAGGTCGGGCCGGCCGATCACCGCGCGGGCGATTGCCACGCGCTGCTGTTCGCCGCCCGAAAGCGTGGCCGGGCGCGCCGCCATGCGATCGGCCAGACCCACCCATTCGAGCATATCGGTGACCGGGCCAGCCAGTTCGCGCTCGCTCACCCCGGCCACCCGCAGCGGCAAGGCCACGTTGTCATAGGCCGAAAGGTGCGGGACCAGGCGGAAATCCTGGAACACCACCCCGAGGCGGCGGCGCAGCAGCGGCAGTTTCTCGCGCGGGGTGGTGATGGCATCGGTGCCGAACATCCTGATCGCCCCGCGCGAAGGGCGCTGGGCAAGGTAGAGCAGGCGCAGCAGGCTGGTCTTGCCGGCGCCGCTTGCCCCGGTGAGGAAATAGAAGCGCCCCGGATAGAGCGTGAAGGAAACGTCGCTCAGCACCTCGCGGTCGGTGCCGTAGCGCAGGCCGACATTGTCGAACTGGACGATCTCCGCTTCGGGCGCGCCGGGCGCGCCGGCTTCAGCCTCGGCCATCGGCCAGCCCCGCGCCCGCGCGCGCCACGCAGCCGCCCCCGCCTTGCCCCGGATGGCCGGGACGTCCGCCGCAATTGACCCGAATTCGATCCACTCGCCGGCTATAGACAGCAATCGGTGTGGAAAAAAGGGGCGGCGCGGCCTTCGCGGCGTTGCGGCGGCCTTGCGGGGGGGGCGAGGCAGGGGCATTACCATGCACGTGATCATCGCCTGCCCTTCCTGCGCGACCCGTTATGTCGTGCCCGACAGCGCCATCGGCGTGGAAGGCCGCACCGTCCGCTGCGCCAAGTGCCGGCAGAGCTGGTTCCAGGCCGGGCCGGAACAGCCGGCTGCCCCACCGCCGCCCTCCCCGCCGCCGCCCCGGCCTGCGCCGCCAGCATCGGCCCCGGCGGCCAGCGCGGCCGCCGCGAGCATCCAGGCCGGCCAGGCCGAAACGCCGCGTCCGTCCGCCGCCGGCGAAGTCGCGGTCGAACCAGAAGCCGCGCCGCCGCCCCGCCCCCCCGTCCCGCAGGCTCCGCCCCGGGTCTATTCGGACGAGACGACAGCCCGCGCCTTCGCCCAGGCGCCCTCCAGCTTCGCGCACGAGCCGCCATTCCGCCGCCGCCGCAATCCGCTGCGCCTCTATACCTATGCCGCCGCGGTCTTCGCCGTGGTGACCATGGGGGCGACGGCCGCCGTCGCGGTCTATGGCCTGCCGGACTGGGTGCCGCTCCACGGGCGCACCTTCGCCGCGGCCCAGCCCGACCTGGTGCTGGAATTCCCGCCCAACCGCCAGGACCGGCGGACCCTGCCCAACGGGACCGAATTCTTCGGCGCCAGCGGCAAGATCACCAATGTCGGACGCGAACGGCGCTCGGTGCCCTCGATCCTGATCGTCCTGCGCGATGAACAGAACCGCATCGTCTATTCGCTGGAAATCGCCCCGCCCAAGCGCCAGCTGGCCCCCGGCGAAAGCCTGACGATCAATGAAGGCGTCATCGGCGTGCCCCGCTCGGCCCGCGTCGCCGAGATCGGCTGGAAACCGAGCTGAAACCCGCCGCGCGGGTGCCGGCCACCGCATTGGCCCGGCATTGATGCGGCATTGCACCCAGGGCCGCACATCGGCGCTTGCACCCCCCCGGACCATTTGCTAGGGGCGCGCTCCTACCCCCCGCGGGGCTGCTTCCCGGTGAAGCGCGGCCCCGTCGATTTGCGGTCGTGGCGGAATTGGTAGACGCGCAACGTTGAGGTCGTTGTGGGCGAAAGCCCGTGGAAGTTCGAGTCTTCTCGACCGCACCATTCAATCAGCAGGACAAGGTAACACCCCCTCGGGGGCACCCGCCGCGCGCCGGCGGCAGGCGCGCCGCCTGCTGAAAAGCCCCTCTGGCCGCGCGGCGCCTCGCCGGGCTATGATGGCCCGACCGGCGCAGAACGGCGAACCTCGGGAGAGATCACGTGGCGGCAAGGCGGGAACAGGATTTCCATTGGGCGGCGGTCGATCGCGGCGAGCTGGTGGTGCAGCAATGCCGCCAATGCGCCAAGCTGCGCCATCCCCCCCTGCCGCGCTGCGCGGCCTGCGGCTCTCTCGACTGGCACGAGCATCCACTTTCCGGTCTCGGGCGGATCATCAGCTGGGTAATTCTCACCCACCCCGGCGGCAAGGATGCGGTCCGCCGGACCGGCATCCTCGTCGAACTCGACGAAGGCATCCGCGTCGTCTCCAATCTCGTCGACCAGGAGAATGCCGCCATCGGCGCCCGGGTCAGGGTCGAATTCGGCGAGCCCGGTCCCCAGCGCCTGGCCCTGTTCCGCACCCTTGCCGAAACCCCGGCCTGAAGGACCAGCCATGACCAAGCCCGGCACTTCGGCCATCACCGGCATCGGCCAAACCGCCTATTCCAAGCAGTCCGGCAAGACCGTCCTGGCGCTTTGCGTCGAGGCGGGCATGGCCGCGATCGGCGATGCCGGGCTGGAGCCGGCCGACATAGACGGCCTGATCAGCTTCACCTTCGACACCAATGACGAACTTGAACTGCAACAGGCGCTCGGCATCCCCGATCTCAACTGGGTGGGCCGCCTGCCCTTCGGCGGCGCCGGGGCATTCGCGACCTTCCAGATGGCGGCGGCCGCCGTGGAAAGCGGGGCGGCCAACCACGTCCTCATCTACCGCTCGTTCAATGAGCGCTCGGAAAGCCGCTTCGGCCAGCCCAACGCCTTTGCCTGGATGTATGGCGAGGGCCGCGATCTCAACCGCTCCTACGGCCTGTCCACCCCGGCCCAGGCCTATGCCCTGCAATGCCGCCCCTACCTGGACCGCTTCGGCGTCACCAGCGCGGACCTTGGCCGCTATGTCGTCCAGGCCCGCGCCTATGCGGCGACCAACCCCCAGGCCTGGTTCTACCAGCGCCCGCTGAGCCTTGACGAGCACCAGGCCTCGCGCTGGATCGTCGAGCCGGTGCTGCGCCTGCTCGACTGCTGCCAGGAAAGCGATGGCGGCGCGGCCTTCGTGGTTTCGCGCCTCAATCATGCGCGCACCTCGGGCCGGCCGGTGATCCGTATTCTCGCCGCCGAGCAAAGCTGGCTGCGCGGCGCAGGCATCCTCTACGATCACCAGCGCGAGGATCTGACCCGGCTAGACAGCACCGAGCGCTTGGCGGCCAAGGTGTGGGCGCGCACCGGCCTCTCCCCGCGCGAGGTCGACGTGATGATGATCTACGATGCCTTCTCGCCCAATGTCCTGATGAAGCTGGAGGCCTTCGGATTCTGCGGGCATGGCGAAGCGAAGGAACTGATCGCCAGTGGCGGCATCGGCCCGGGCGGCACGATCCCGGTCAACACCAATGGCGGGCTGCTGGGCGAAGGCTATATCCACGGCATGAACAATGCGATCGAAGCCGTGCGCCAGTTGCGCGGCACTGCGCCGAACCAGATCGCCGGGGCCGGGATCGCGCTGGTCGCCAATACCAATTGCGCGGTCCTGCTGGCCCGCGAATAGCGGTCCGTCCGCCCGCGCCTGCCCGGTTCAGCGCCGACCGCGCCGCAACCACCACCAGCCCGCCCCCGTCAGCACGCAGGCCGCCATGGCCACGCCGGCCACGGTGCCCCCGGCCAGGGCCAGTCCGCTCACCAGGAACAGCATCAGATCAAGCGCGGCCTTCATCTGGCAGGTGGGCAAAGGCGCGGCGAGAGCATGGCCCTGCCCTAACGCGCCCCATCGCCGCTGGTGCCCGCCCCTACTCGCGCGCCGGCAGACCGGGACAGCGCCCGTGCGATGAAGGCGCAGGCGATCAGCTGGATCTGGTGAAACAGCATCACCGGCAGGATCAGCGCCCCCACCTGCGCCGCCGGAAACAGCACGCGCGCGATCGGCACCCCGCTCGCCAGGCTCTTCTTCGAGCCGCAGAACAGGAGGACGATGGCATCCTCCCGCTTGAAAGCCCGGCCCAGCGCCCAGGTCAGCCCCAGCACCAGTGCAAGCAGGGCGCAGCACAGCCCGAGGATCAGCACCAGGCTGGACGGCGGCAGGCGATGCCACAGCCCGCCAACCACCGCCGCGCCGAAGGCCGAATAGACCACCAGCAGGATCGAACCCCGGTCGACCAGCGTGATCGCCTGGCGATGCCGCGACACGAAGGCTCCGATCAGCGGCCGGGCAAGGTGCCCGATCACGAATGGCGCCAGCAATTGCGCCATGATCTTCTCGACCGCGCCCAGCGAAATGCCGCCCGCCATGCCCGATCCCTGCCCCATCAGCGCGCTCGCCAGGAGCGGCGTGACCACGATCCCGATCAGGTTGGAAAACGACGCGCTGCACACTGCCGCCGCGACATTGCCGCCGGCGATCGAGGTGAAGGCGATCGACGATTGCACGGTCGATGGCAGCAGGGTGAGAAACAGCAGGCCTATGCCCACCAGCGGGGGAATCCCGGGGATCGCCGCCATGGCCAGACCCAGCAGCGGAAAAGCCAGGAAGGTCGTGCCCAGCACCGCCAGGTGCAGCCGCCAATTGCCGGCCCCCGCCAGGATCGCCTCGCGCGACAATTTCGCGCCATGGAGGAAGAACAGGAGGACGATCCCGGCATTCGCCGCCAGGTCGACCACCCCTGCCATCGCCCCCCGCGCGGGCAGCACCGAGGCCAGCGCCACCACGCCCAGCAAGGCAACGATGAAGGGATCGAGCGCACCGCGCAGCCGCGCGATCATCGGACAACCCGCCGGTTCAGGAACATGGCCATGCCCGCTCGCTAGCGCGAAAAACTCCGCTTGTCCCGCCGGCAAAACAGCCGCTCCGCCCGGGCGGAGCCGCACCTCTGGGCATTCAGGCATCGGATCCGTCCGGGGAAGGGCTCGCCAAGGCCTAGCGCCGGACCGCCGCTCAGTTGCCCCGGCCCTATCCGACAGCCAGCCCCCCGCACCTATTGCCCCTGGATAAGCGACCCGAGCCGCTCCAGCGCCCGCTTGAACATGGCCCAGCTGCTCTTGAGGTAAATGTACAGCAAGACGACAATGATGAGCGCCAGCGCGAATTCAGACGCCGCGACCGCTATCACCGCCGCCACCGCAGCACCTGCGGCCAGGCCGACAAGCGCCATCGCGCCAATAAGGGGCATCCCGACGGCCACGTCCGGACTGGACTGGGTCTCATCGCTGCTGCTGAACGAGAAGAACCCCGGCGCTGACGCCTTCACCACATGATCGCCCGAGCCGGTGCCAATGCGATTGGCCATCGCCTTGAGACTGCCGGTCTGCGTGGCATCGTCCCAGAACGTCTCGAGCTTGCCGGACGCCTTGTTCGCCACATCCCGCGCGATGGCGACGATGTTCGAAAGTTCGGCATCACCATCCGGCAGCAGGTCCGCCAGATTGAGCCGCGAGAGATGCTGACGCGCTGCGCCGATATCGATGGCCATTGGTTTCCTCATCCACGACGCGGCGATCGGTCCGCCGCACCCAAGGAAATCATATCTGGCCGCGTTCGTCACCCTGGAACGCGGGGGCCGCCCAGATGTGGCCGGGTTGGCCTGCACAGGGATCGGCAACGGATAAGTGGATCATCTGCCGGTTGCTGTTTCGAACTGCCGATAGGGGGCGTCATGCAGGGAAGGCGTAGCCCGCCCGGAGTGACGCCCCCTATCGGTGGCCAGAGCGGTTTCCGCTCATTCTGGATCGTATCCGCATGAGCTGAAGTAGTTGGCGCATTCGTCGGGATTGAAGATGTCAACGAGCCTGCCGATCAGGTCCCACGGGCCGCCGACGGTTCGCTCGCCTGCTTTGCACAGCATGGCCTTGAGGCGGGAGAACGCCTTCTCGATAGGACTGAAGTCGGGACTGTAGGGCGGAAGGAAGCGCAAGGTTGCGCCTGCGGCCTCGATAAGAGCCTGGACCGACGCGCGCTTGTGGCTCGACAGGTTGTCCATGATGACGATGTCGCCGGGCTGCAGTTCGGGCACGAGGACCTGGGACACGTGCGCCTCGAACCAGTCGCCGCTGCTTGGGCCGTCCAGCACCATTGACGCGACCATTCCGGTCATGCCCAGGCCCGCGACCAGCGTGGTGGTTTCGCGATGGCCGTGCGGGAAGCCCATCCTCAGGCGCTCGCCCTTGGCGCAGCGACCGTGGCGCGGGTCATGTTGGTGGCGGTCCAGGTTTCGTCGATGAATACCAGGCGTTCCGGTTCCAGATCGAGTCGGCAATCGAACCAGCGCCGGCGCTGCCTCAAGACGTCGGGACGGTCCTGCTCGATCGCGTGGCCGGTCGTTTTTTGCGCGTGATCCCGTGACGCACGAAGAACCGATGCACCGTGCCGATCCCGACGGGGGCGCCGCGCTCGATCAGCCTCGCCTGAATCTCGACCAGGGTCATGTCTCCCTGCTCGGCGACCAGCTCCCGGATGAAGCCGCCATGTGCCTCGATCTTGCCCGAATGCCGATCCCCACCGCGCGGCTAGGCAGCAGCCTGCCCATGCTCAAGCGCGAGTTGCCGCCAGTGGATCGCACTCGATACGCTGACGCCGAAACGACCAGTTGCAGCTCGGCAGCTCAAGCCGCAGTCAATCACGGCAGCAACCCTATCCCGCAGGTCCTGTGAAAGAGATCGTGCCATCCTTGCCGGCCTCCTGCACCAGCACGGATTCTGAATTACATCAGACTCGTAAAAGGGAATCCCCATCGATTCAGTTCGTGAGGAAACCGCTCTAGGGTCCGTACTCAATAAGGTTGCGCGGGAGGCTGTTGGCTGATTCAAGGTGTCCGAGG
>NZ_JBHRTQ010000004.1:0-352809 GCF_042646485.1 Novosphingobium bradum
CTCATCGTCGCCGCCATCATCTGGTGGGCCAATTGAGTCCGGACCCTAGACCGCCATCCTGAGGTCCTGCACCCGGTCGGTCGCCAGCAGGGCGACGACCTGCTCTGGGGTCAGGGCGCGCCAATAGAGGTGGCCCTGGATCAGCTGGCAACCGGCGGCATGGACCAGCTGCTGCTGGAGCAGGGTCTCCACCCCCTCGGCCACTACCTTCATCCGCAAGGTGCGGCCCAGCGCGACGATTGCGCGCAGGATCGACTGGGCGTCGACATCGCTTTCGATGCCCTGGACGAAGGACCGGTCGATCTTGATCCGGTCGAACGGGAAGGCCCGCAGGTAGGCGAGCGAGGAATAGCCCGTGCCGAAATCATCGAGCGCGATGCGGAAGCCCATGTCCTGCAATTCGGTGATCAGCCCGATCACCCGCTCGGAATTGTCGAGCAGGACCCCCTCGGTGATCTCGAAGGCAAAGCGCGAGGGATCAACCTTCTCGTCGGCGATCATCGCCCGCAGGCCCGGCAGGAAATCGCGCGCCACCAGCTGGAGCGGCGAGAGGTTCACCGAAATCTCGGCATTGCCGAAATCGTGGCTGTCGGCGAACACCCGGCGCAGGACCCAATCGCCCAGTAGCGGCATCAGCCCGGCCTGTTCGGCCACCGGCACGAAGATTCCCGGCCCGATCTCGCCGCGATCGCGGTGGTGCCAGCGCAGCAGGGCTTCAAAGCTGGCAATCGAGCCATCGGCCACGTTGACGATCGGCTGGTAGACCATGGTCAGGTGATCGAGCGCGATCGCGCGGCGCAGTTCCACTTCCATGTCCAGGCGCCAGCGGATCGTGGCGTCCATGTCGTGGGTAAAGCGGCGATAGCGCGCGCGGCCGCGCTGCTTGGCGCGGAACAGGGCGATATCGGCGCTCCGCAGCAAGGCCTTGGGATCAAGGCCGTGGTCGGGCGCCCAGGCAATGCCGCAGGAGGCCGTAACCGGGACCGAATGGCCGAACACGGCGAAGGGCTCGGCAAAGACCCCCATCAGTTCATCGCCCAGCCGGTCGGCGGCATCCCGCCCGCCGGCCGCCGGCCGCATGAGCACGAATTCGTCGCTGGCCAGGCGGCCCAGCACGTCGGCCGGCCCCATCCGTTCGCGCACGCGGGCGATGATCTGGACCAGCAGGTCGTCACCGACATGGTGCCCGACGCTTTCGTTGATCGCCTTGAAATGATCGAGGTCGAAATATGCGAGCAGCACCTCGGGCTGCGCCGGCGGGTCCTCTCCGGAGGCCGGCACGGCCTCGCCCTCGATCGGCTGGAGCTGGTTGCGTAGCCGTTGCAGCACGTGGGCGCGATTGGGCAGGCCCAGCATCGGATCGTGCAGGGCGTGGTGATGGGCCTGGGCCTCGCTAGCGGCCAGTTCGCGCGCGACGCGCAGGGCCTGGCGGATCATCAGGGTGCCCAGCACCAGCACGCCCACGAAGAACAGCAGATAGACCGCCAGCAGCGGCATCGTGCGCTTGAGCACGATCGCTCCCACCGCATGGGGTTGCCAGCTCAGCCAGCCCAGAACGCGCCCATCCAGTCCACGAAGGGCCATGGCGTTGCGTTCGTCGCCGCCGGGGGCCACCTGGCTGAAACGCATATCGGGCAGCAGCACCGCAGCGCCGATCTCGCGCAGCATGGCCTCGTCGAGGAAGCGCAGTACCACGACATGGTTGGGTGTGCGCCGTAGCAAGGGCAGCGCGATGTCGGGGGTGATCGCCACCACGCTCATCAGCGCCGGCCGGCCGCGATGCCAGATGAACTCGCCGGCCCAGCGGGTAAGCGGACGGCCATGGGCATCGTAGGGCCACGGCCGGTCGGCCAGTTGGCGCCAACCCGCGATTGCGCCGTTGTAGGAACGATCGCCCGCCGGCGCCCCCACGATCCGCCGCACCGCCGGCGCGATCGGCTGGAAGGCCGCTGGCTCCGCCACCTGCCCGCCCCGCCAGCCGCGCAGTAGCGCGCCGTCCGGGCTGACGAGATACATCTCGTCGGCATCGATCACGTGCGACAGGAACTGGCCGAGATTGGTATCGGCCCAGGCCGGGTCGATCGGCGCGGCCCGGGCGCCCTGGCCCTGCCCGCCCGCCGCGCGCACGGCATCGTCCCAGGTGAGCTGCACGGTTTCGGTGGCGAGGAGGCGGCGGGTGTAATCGCGCAACTGGTTATCCACCAGCCGCCGTTCGTCGGCGCGGGTGGCATCGTCGGCCGCGGCGGTCGCCTGGAGGAAGCCCCCCACCAGCATGGCGGAAAAGACCGACAGGGCGACGAAGGTCACCAGGATCAGCCGGCGCATCCCGACTCCGGCACGGATCCAGCCCCGGACCACAGCCGAAAGCCTGTTTGCGAATGTCATGCGCGCCCGTTTGCGACCTTACCGGCGAAAATCTCGTTAATGCGGCAATCGCCTAAGCACGCAGGAAGTTAATAATCCTTTGAAATCTTGGCATCGATTCCCTGCCGCCCGATCGAGGAAATCGTGCCCAGCAGCGAAAGCCAGCGGGTCACCCGGTATTCGAGCTGGGTCGCGTTGTAGCCCTTCCCGTCCGACACGATCTCCACATAGATCCGCTGGCCGATGTTCTTGCCCACCGCGATCGAGGTTCCGCGCCCGAGCGCGGCGTCCGCGCCGACGATCCGCAGGCGATCGAGCCCGATCGCACTCCGCAGCTTGTTGATCGGATCCAGCCCGCCCCCGCCGCGCAACGAGGCCAGCGCCGCGCCGATCTGCACGGCCTCGGGCGCCGAAAGCTGGGTGATCGAGCTGCCGAACAGCAGGCGCGAGAGCAGCTCCTCCTCGGGCAGGGCCGGCACCGAGGAAAAGCGGATCTCCGGACGGTTCGACGTGCCGGTGACGGTCACGGTCGCGGTCAGCCCGGTCATGTCGGCGCTGGCGGCGATGTCGAGCCTGGGATCGGGCGGCGCATTGCCATCGAAGTGGATCGCGCCCCGGGTCAGCTCGAAGCGCTTGCCGGCAAAGTCGTAGCCGCCGCGCACCAGGTCGGCCCGGCCGGCGATCGCCGGGGCCGTGGTGGTTCCGCGCAAGCGCAGGTCGGCGCCCCATTCGCTGTCGAGCCCCAGCCCGCGCACCTGGATGCGGCTGCGCCCGCGCGCGTCGATCAGGTAGCGCCAGGGCGTGGCCGGCGCGCGGGCCGGGGCAATGTCGTAGGGCAGGTTGATCTCGCGGGTCGTCACGCCCGGCAGCGCGGCAGCCACCGAGGCGCGCCCCAGGGTCCAGCGCGCGCTGTCGATCGCGAGGCGCCCGGCGATGGTCCCGCCCTGGCCATCGGACAGGATGCGGATCGGCCCGGTCACCGTGGCCGCCATGTCATCGCGCGAGACGATCTCGGCCCCGCGCGCGGCGAGGCGCAGGTCGAGCGCCGGCCCGCGCCCGCCGCCCAAGCCGGCCAGGTCGATCTCGCCGCTCCCGCTCACCATCCCGCCATTGCGGGCGCGCCCGGCGAAGGTGGCGAGCTGGAGGCGCGAACCGGCAAAGCTGCCGCGCGCCGCGATCCCCCGGATATCGGTGCCGGTGAGCGCCGATTGCAGGCGCAGGTCGGTGCTGGCGAGCGTGCCGCGGATCTGCGGATCCCGGAGCGTGCCGGACACATCGGCGGCAAGGTCGAGCGGGCCGGTCAGGTCGAAGGTTTCCAGCGCGACCAGCCGCCACAGGGCATCGGCCGGGCCGGCATAGCGCAACTGGCCGGCGAGCGCGCCGGCCGCCAGCCGCTCGCCCAGTGAGCCCGCCGCCGGCAGCGCGTCGATCCGCCCCTGCAACCGGCCGCGCACGGCGGCGCCCTCGCGGATCAGGGCGCGCATTTCGAGGTCGCGCTCACCCAGCCGCGCCACCAGCGACAGGTCGACCGGCCGCGAGGTCAGCACCAGTCCCGAGCGCGACAGCCCCTTGATTTCCAGCCGGGCATCGGCGGCGGGTGCCGCGCCCTCGCGCTGGCGCCAGGCGACGGTGCCGGAAGCCTGGCCGGCCAGCCCGAGGTCGCCGGCATAGATATCGGCCAGGGCCAGCGGCAGGTCCGACAGGGCAAGGTCCAGCGTCGTGCCCGCGCCGAAGCTGCCCGAGGCAATGATCCGCCCTCCGGCGAAATCGACCTGCGCCGGCGCCAGCGACCAGCCCTGCGCCGTGCGGGACAGCACTGCCCGGCGCGGCATGGCGATGCGTTCCCCGGCAAAGGAGCCACTGGCCAGCAGGCGGTATTCGTCCGGGGCGATGTCGGCCACGAGTTGCAGGGCGAAGCGGCTGCCGCGCCGCCCGGCAAGGCTGGCGGTCACCTGCCCCTTGCCATCGGCCAGGGCGGCATTGGCGGCCAGCCGGCCGATGAACAGGCTCCCGCTCTGCACGCCCTCGGCAAAGCCATTGCCGCTCACCGTGGCATGGCCCTGCGCGAGGGTGCCGGCGGCATTGATCCGCGCCGCGCCGATCGCCAGCGGCGTATCGCCGCCGAAACGCGCATCCCTGACGGTCAGCGCCACGTCGAAGCCCTGCCCGCCGCCGCGCGGGGCAAGGCCGATGGTCCCGTCGACCCCGCCGCCGGCAAGCGCGAGCGTGCCCTGCGCCGCCCCGCCGACCAACACCAGCGTGCCGCTGACCGCGGTTTTCCAAACCGCCAGCTTTTCAACCTCGATCCGGGTTTGCCCGCCCGGCGGGGCGAACAGCCCCAATGTGCCCGCGAACGGCCCCAGCCGCGATTGGCCCGCGGTCTCGATCCGGAACCCCTGCGGGATCGGCGCAAGCGCCACGCGAACGTCCTTCAGCCCCGCCGCCGGGAGCGGGTGGGCAAAGACCAGCACGGCGCGGGGACCGTCGCCGGCCACCTGCGCCTGGACCGTGAACGGGCCATAGTCCGCATGGCGCCCGGTGCCGCCCAAGGTGATGGTCCCGTCGGGCAGCACCCGACCATCGATGCGAAGCGCCAGCTTGCTCGCCTCGATCGCCATGCGCTGCAACAGGAGCGGCTGGTTCCGGCCGATCGCGACATGGCCGGCAAACCGCAGGCCGGTGCCGGCCAGCGTGGTCAGGGTGGCATTGGTCACCCGCGCCATGCGCCCGCGCAGGTCTGCCTGGGCCAGCCACGGCACGGCGCCGAACCGGGCATCGAGCGTCAGGTCGGCGTCGGCCGCGCCGAGATTGGCAAGGGCCAGGTCGCGCGCCGCTACCGGGCCGGCCAGGCGATAGGCGCCGGTCCGCGTATCGCCGGACAGCACCAGCGCCGCGCCGAGGCCGGGAATGCCGATCTCCAGCGGATCGGACCAGACCCGCGTGCCCGCAACCCGGATCGTGCCGCGCGCATGGCCGCCCATCGCGGCCTTGCCCGGTGCCCGCCCGTCGATCAGGGCACTGCCGGTAACGACCCGCGCAGCGGTGAGGTTGAGCGGGAAGGTCCAGCGCTCGTTCGCCCGGGTCAGCGGCCCTTCCTGGACCAGCCGCTCGGCCCGCAGCCCGCCGGCCAGCAGACGATCGGCGGTGATCCGGTGATCGATCACGACCTCGCGGAAGGCGCCGTCGAGCGTGGCGCTGGCCCGCGCATTCTCTACCCTGAGGCCCGGCCCGAACAGGTCGGGATCGCGCAGGGCGAGGTCCAGCCGCACCTGGCGGAAGGCGTTGCGCGCCAGATCGATCGTGCCATTGCCGCCCAGCAGCGCGCCGCGCCCGCGCGCCGAGAACCGCCCCGAGAGCACCGAACTGGCGAGGGTCCCCTCGCCCGAAACGGCCACTTCCGGCCCGGCCGCCCGCGCGGCGATTGCGCCCAGGAACCCGTCGGGACGGACCGGGCCGCTGAAGCTGTAGCGCCCGCCGCGATTGGCCAGGGCAAGATCGGCCAGGACCAGCCCCGGCTGGCTGACCAGCCCCCGGCCGGTCCACGCGGCATAGCGCCCCGCCCCGTCGACGCGAACCGCGAGGCTGTCCTTCGCCCCGGCCAGGGTGGCGAGAAATCCGCCCCTGGGGGCGTTGACATCGACCTTCAGGGCAAAGCGGTCGCGCCTGGGCTCGCTGTCGAGCGTGCCCTGGAGCCGGTCCTGCCCGCCCAGCCGGCTGTCGAGCCTGAGGAACACCCGGCCCTTGCGGATATCGGCCCGGGCGCGCAGGTCGATCCGGCGCTGCTCGCCGAAGATGCCCTTGGCAACGGTCAGCCGGTCCAGCTGAAAGCGGTCCACCCGGATGTCGAAATCAGGCAGCAGCGGGGCATCGGGATCGCCGGGCCTCAGATGCGGCCCGCGATAGAGCAGCCCCTGCCGCAAGACCAGCTTTCGCACGTCGAGCCCGCTGGTGAACCAGCGCAGTGGCCGCCAGTCCAGCTCGACCACCGGCACCCGCAGGAACAGGCCATCGGGGTCGGAAAAGGTCACGTCGCGCAAGTAGGCCGCGCCCATCAGCGAGCCGTCGATCCGCCCGATCTCCACCCGCAGCCCGGATGCGGGCGCATAGCGGGCGATCCGGTCAACCACGAAGCGATGGCCGATCGGGCTTTCGAGCACCAGCAGGCCGATCGCCACCAGAGCGAGCAGGCCGGCCAGCGCCACCGCGATCCAGCGCAGCCAGCCATGGAGCCGCCCCCGCCGCGCCATGGCGGGGGCCGCCACCACATCGGCCGCCGGCGCCGCCGGTTCGGGCGCTTCGGGCATCAGAACGCCTGCCCCAGCGCCACGCTGACCGTCACCCGGCTGTCCCCCGGCCGGCGATTGAGCGGCGTGCCCAGATCAAGCCGGATCGGCCCGAACCCGGTCTTGTAGCGCAGGCCAAGGCCCGCCCCGTAGCGGATGTCCCTGAAGGTCGGCGTTACCGCGGCGGACACCGAGCCGGCATCGAGGAACGGCACCAGTTGCAGCGCCCCGCCCAGCAGCCCCGTGCTGATCCGCGCCTCGAGGCTGAATTCCGCCAGCGAGCGCCCGCCCGACGGCGCGTTGGCCGTGTCGCGCGGGCCGATCTCCTGGTAGCCATAGCCGCGCACCGAGCCGCCGCCGCCGGCATAGAAGCGCCGCGACGGCGCGATATTGGCAAGGTCCGTGCCGGGGATCGCCCCCAGCCGGGTCCGCGCCGCCAGCACCACCTTGCCGCCCACCGGCAGATAGGCCGAGGCATCGGCCTGGACGCGGGCATAGGTGACGCGCGGCCCGCCCTTCTGCCTGGAAACCTCGGGCGAAATCCGCAGCGAGGCGCGCCAGCCCCGGGTGGGATCGAGCAGGTCGTCCGAGCGGTCGAAGGCCCCGCGCACCGGCAAGGCGGTCACGAAATAGGTGTTGCGCGGCACCAACTGGCCCGAAACCGCGCTCTCGCGCTCCTGGGTCGCCACCACTTCCAGGCCGACCGACCAGACCCACGGCTTCTGGAACAAGAGCGTGGTGAGCTTCTCGAAGGTGGAGGTGAAGGCGATGGTCCGCGCGGTATAGGCATCGCGGTTGACCGTGTTGCCATAGAGATCGAGGGTCAGCACCTGGTCGCGCCCGTGGAAATTGTTCCAGCGCACGGTCGTGCCGACCAGCTGCTCCTTGGTGCCCGCCACGCCGCGCAGGCGCAACATCCCCTCGGGCGGGAAGAAGTTGCGGTGCTCCCAGCTCGCCTCCAGCCGCACCCCGTCGGCCGTGTCGTAGCCGGCCAGGCCCGCGATGGTCCGCAGCGGCCCGGGAACCAGGCCCACGTCCAGCGCCACTTCACCGGCCTGCCCCGGCGCGGGCGGCGCGGACAGCTCGCGCGGGGTCACCGTCACGCTGGAGACCAGCCCCGTCGCCAGGATCGCGCGCTTGAGATCCTCCTGGTCGGTGCGCTTGTAGATATCGCCGCGCTCGAACCGGGCGATGTCGGCCAGGTGGTGCGAGGAGAGGAACCGCGGGTTCTGGCTGACCACCGGGCCGAAGCGATACTTGCCCCCCGGCTCGACCGGGATCGTCAGGTCGCCCTCGGCGCGCTTGTGATCGACCAGCAGTTCAGGAGCGCCCAGATGCGCGAAGGCATGGCCGTTCTCGCCAAGCTGGACGTCAAGCTGGTCGCGCGCCGCCACGATCCGGTCATTGTCGAGCGGTTCGCCCGGCTGGAGCGGGAAGGCCTTGCGGAACAAGAGATAGTCCGGACCGGTGGCGGCCAGGTTCCCGAGGTCGATCGCGCCGAGGCGGAAGCGCTCGCCCGGCGCGATGTCGAAGCGCACCGCGGCATCCGCGCTGGTCTCCCCCGCCCCGGCGCCCGGCACGCGCGGATTGCCCACGGTCTGGGTCACCGTCGCATCATAATAGCCATAGATCCGCAGCAGGCGTTCGAGCAGGTCCTTGTCGGCCCGGGCGCGGGCGGAAACCTGCGCGATGGTATCCTTCTCGGTATCGTATTTCCGCAAGGCCGACAGCGCCCGGAACCGGTCGAGGAAGGCGCCTTGGCCGGGAAAGGCCTTGAAGGTCTGCGGGAAGACCAGCGTCAGATGGTTGCCCACCTTCACCTCCTCGCCGCGCACCCCGGCCTCGGGAGCCGGGAAGGCCTGCTGCTCCTCCTGCGCCAGGGCCGCGGCCACATCCGGCTCGACCGGTAGCGAGGCCAGCGCCGGCGGCGGCGCGAGGCTGTCGGGCCAAGGCACGGTGAGGCCAGGCAGGTCGGCCAGCGGGGCGACCGGAGCGGGCGTGGCCGGAGCATCCGGCGCCGCCGGCGCGCCGCGCGCCCAGGCTTCGGGATCGACCACCGCCGAATCGGGGATGAGGTCCTTCAGGTCCTGCTCGGGCGCGGCGC
This sequence comes from Novosphingobium bradum, assembly GCF_042646485.1. Lineage (NCBI taxonomy): Bacteria > Pseudomonadati > Pseudomonadota > Alphaproteobacteria > Sphingomonadales > Sphingomonadaceae > Novosphingobium > Novosphingobium bradum. Next base: position 8,752 of record NZ_JBHRTQ010000004.1, read on the forward strand.
CGGCGCCCTGGGCGCGGCCGGGCACGGGCGCCAGCAGCACGAGGCCAAGCGCCAACCCCAGCGCCCGGCGCCGCGTGGAAACGGGTGCTGCCGCCACCCGGCCGGCGCGTGGTTCAGGCGAAGGCGCGATCGGCGTCGCCCACGGGCAGGTTGTCCTTGGTTCCGGCCGGGCTGGCGGCATCCATCGTGGGGCCGACGGCGCGGCCGGGGCCGGCAATGGCGGCGACGAGACGGTCCTGCTCGGCATCGGCAATGCGTTCCCAGCCCTGGCGGCCGAGACGTTCGAGCGGCCGGTAGCGAATCTTGTACTGCATCCGCTCGGACTGTTCGACCCAGTACCCGAGATAGACATAGGGCAGGCCCATCCGGGCTGCCCGCTGGATGTGGTCGAGAATGATGAAATTGCCAAGCCCCGAGCGCGTTTCATGCGTCGGATCGAAGAAACTGTAGACCATCGACAGGCCATCGCCCTGCCGGTCGGTCAGGCAGGCGCCGACCAGTCGGCCCGGGGTAAATCCATCGCCCGGCTCGCGGTATTCGGTCACCACGCTGGTGACCGGGGTATGTTCCACCATGTCGGCGAAATCGGTTTCGTCCATCTGGGCCATGCCGCCGCCGGGGTGGCGCGCGCCAAGATAGCGCTGGAGCAACTCGAACTGTTCGGCCGTGGACCAGGGCTGGCACTCGCTCACCTCAAGGTCGGCATTGCGCTTGAGATTGCGGCGCTGGGTGGGCGAGGCGCGGAATTCCGGCGCGATCACCCGGACCGACTGGCAGGCGGTGCAGCTCATGCACGAAGGGCGATAGGCGACCGTCTGGCTGCGGCGGAAGCCGATCCGGCTCAGCGCATCGTTGAGCGCATCGGCATGGGGACCTTTCAGCTCGGTGAAGACCTTGCGCTCCATCCGACCGGGCAGATAGGGGCACGGCGACGGCGTGGTGACGAAGAACCGCGGAAATCGGACAGGTGCTGTCACTTCGCCTGGCGTCCTTGCCATCCCGTGCGCGACCCGTTCGCGCCGTCGTTCCTGTGGTTATGCCGCCAGCGCCCGAAGGATGAAAGAGCCTTAACCACGAATTTCGCGGCTAATACGGATGGGCTTTGCCTCGAAAATGGGGCGGCACGGCGCAAGCGCCCCGCAAGCGTCCTGCAAGCGCCCCGCAGCGCCAAGGCAGGCCACCAGCCCGGCCCCGGCCGGACGCCCTCAGTTCACGTCGACCTGGCTCACGTCGTAGCCCTTGGCCCGCAGGGCGGCGACGAGGGCTTCGAGCTGCTCGCGATCGCGCGCCTCGCACTCGATGTCGGTGATCAGCCCCTTGGCCGGCAGGTGGGTGAAGATCCGCTGGTGCCAGATCTCGATGATGTTGATGTTGTGCTGGTTGAACTCTTCCATCACCTTGAACAGGGCGCCGGGGCGATCCTGCAAGGTCAGCCGCAGCCGGGCGAGGCGGCCCGAGCGGGCCAGGTCGCGCAGCAGCACATTGGCCAGCAGGCGCGTGTCGATGTTGCCACCCGACAGCACGATGCCGACTTTTCGGCCAGCGAACTTCTCGCGGTTGGCCAGGACCGCGGCGAGGCCCGCCGCGCCCGCGCCTTCGACCACGGTCTTCTCGATCTGGAGCAGCAGGGCGAGCGCGCTTTCCATCTCGCTCTCGCTCACCAGCAGGAAATCATCGAGCAGGGCGCCCAGCACCTGGCTGGTGAACTTGCCCGGCTCGAACACGGCGATGCCTTCGGCCAGGGTATCGCCCCCGATCGGGTGCCGGGTGCCGCGCAAGAGGTTGAACATCGAGGGGAACAGCTCTGCCTCGACGCCGACCAGCCGGATATCGGGCTTGAGCCCGCGCGCCGCGGTGCCCATGCCCGAGGCCAGCCCGCCGCCGCCCACCGGGATCACCAGGGTATCGATCTCAGGCACGTCCTCGAGCATTTCGAGCGCGACCGTGCCCTGGCCGGCAGCCACCGCCGGCTCGTCGAACGGGTGGACGAAGGCCAGCCCCAGCTCCTGCTCCAGCCGGCGGGCATGGGCCGAAGCCTCGTCGAAGGTCTCACCCTCGAGCACGACCGTGCCGCCCACGGATTCTGTCTGCATCACCTTCACCATCGGCGTGGTGCGCGGCATGACGATGGTGACGGGCACGCCCAGCCGCCGGCCGTGGTAAGACAGCCCTTGCGCGTGATTGCCGGCCGAGGCGGCGATCACCCCGCGCGAACGCTGGTCTTCGGGCAGGAGCAGCAGGGCGTTGAGCGCGCCGCGCTCCTTGTAGGCGGCGGTGAACTGGTGGTTCTCGAACTTGATCCAGATGTCGCAGCCGGCAATGTCGGACAGGGTCCGGCTGTGCATGGTCGGCGTGTGGACCACCTTGCCGGCAATCCGCTCCGCCGCCGCGCGGACATCGGCGAGCGTCAGGAGCGAGGTGGCCTGGACGGCCTGATTGGCGAACTTCTGCATGATGGCCGCGCCCTACTGGAAAGCGCGCGGGTTGTCGAACCGCTATTCGGCGGGGGCCACGGCGGCACCGCCCCGGCGCCAGCGCGCGAGCACTGCGGCGATGCCGGTCACCACCACGATTGCGGCCGTATCGGCCACCCAGTCGCGGATGTCGCAATCGCGGTGGAGCAAGGGGACCGACTGGGCGACCTCGATCAGCGCGCCGAGGAACGAGAGCCGCTCCACCACCCGCAGTCGTTCCGCGCGCGGCCAGCCCAGCGCCGCCAGGGCGGCCAGCGTGGCGAAGCCGAGGATGTGGTTCACCTTGTCGCCAAAGCGGTCGGTGGGCAGGTGCGGCGGCTGGGGCATCAGCGCCAGCACGCAGGCGCCCACCATGGCAGCCCAGAACAGCAGGCGGGCGATGCGCTCGAATCGGGCCGATGTCATGGCGCCCCGATAGCCGCCCGGCCCCGGCCCGCATAGGTCTTCGCCCGCAAGGTTGCTTCGCCTCGCGCCGATGTTCTGGTTCCAGTGCGCTCTGGTCCCAATGCACTCTGGTCAACGCCGCCGGAGCGGCTAAACAACGCAGTCATGACCCAGCCTCGCAATGTCAGCTTCCTCGGCCTCGGCGTGATGGGCGCCCCGATCGCCCGCCATCTCGCCAATGCCGGCCACCGCCTCACCGTCTACAACCGCTCGCAGGGCCGGCTCGATGCCTGGCTCGAAGCCAACCAGGGGCTGTCGGTCCGCGTGGCGAAAAGCCCGGCCGAAGCCGCCGAGGGCGCCGACGTGGTGCTGACCTGCGTTGGCAACGACGATGACCTGTCCGATGTGGTGCTTGGCCCGGCCGGCGTGTTCACCAGGCTCAAGCGCGGCGGCCTGTTCATCGATCACACCACGGCCTCGGCCCGCATCGCCCGGCAGATCTACGTCGAGGCGCGCGACAAGGAGATCCTCTGCGTCGATGCGCCGATGACCGGGAGCCAGATCGGCGCGGAACAGGGCACGCTCACCGTGATGTGCGGCGGCCGGCCCGAAGCCATGGCCGCGGCCGAGCCGATCTTCGCCGCCTATACCCGCCGGGTCGTCCACATCGGCAAGCCGGGCTATGGCCAGCTTGCCAAGATGGTCAACCAGATCTCCATCGCCGGGGTTGTCGCCGGGCTGTCGGAGGCCGTGCGCTTCGCCCAGGCCAGCCACCTCGACATGGACAAGGTCTACGAGGCGATCTCGGGCGGCGCGGCGCAATCGTGGCAGATGGACAACCGCTGGAAGACCATGGCCGAAGGCGCGTTCGATTTCGGCTTCGCGGTGGACTGGATGCGAAAGGACCTGGGCCTGGCGATGGACGAAGGGCGGGGGCTGGGCGTCTCGCTGCCGATCACCGCGCTGGTCAACCAGTTCTACGCCGAGGTTCAGGCGATCGGTGGCGGCCGGCAGGATACCAGCGCGCTGGTCCGCCGCCTGCCGCTGCCGGGCAAGACGAAGTAAGCCCGGCGCAAACGTGATCGCCCCTGCCCCGTCGCGGCCCGCCCCGCGGCCGGCCTGGCGGCTGGCCGCCCTGCCTGTCGCCCTGCTTGCCATGCTGCCTGCCGCGCTGCTGGCGACGACCGCCCGGGCCGATACCCTGGTTGATCATGTCGACGGCTTCACCCTCGATTCCGCCGGCCGGGTCGAACGGCTGACCGGCCTGCTCATCGGCAACGACGGGCGGATCGCCCAGGTTCTCCGCCAGGGCGACAAGCGCCCGGCCCGGGTGGACTACCTGCTCGATGGCCAGGGCCGCGTGCTGATGCCCGGGCTGGTCGATGCCCATGCCCATGTCATGCGGATCGGCTTTGCCGCGCTCACGCTCGACCTGTCGCCGGCCCGCACGCTGGCCGAGGCGCAGGGGCGGATCGCCGTCTATGCCGCCGCCCACCCCGACCGCGCCTGGGTGCTGGGGCGCGGCTGGGATCCGGCCGTGCTGGGCCAGCCCACCGCCGCCGCGCTTGACCAGGTGGTGAAGGATCGCCCGGTCTGGCTCGAAAGCGCCGATGCCCACCAGGGCTGGGCCAATTCCGCCGCCCTTGCCGCCGCCGGGATCACCGCGACGACGAAAGACCCGGCCGGCGGCCGCATCCTGCGCGCGCCTGGCCCCGGCAAGGCGCCCCCCCGGCCCACCGGCCTGCTGATCGAGGCCGCGATGGACATGGTGGCCCGCGCTGCCCCCGCGCCGCGCCCGGAAGACCGCGACCTTGCCCTTGCCGCCGCGCAGGACGCCCTGCTCGCGCAGGGGATCACCGCCGTCACCGACATGGGCACCGGAATCGAGGACTGGCAGGCCTATCGCCGCGCCGGGGATCTCGGCGCCCTGCGTGTCCGCGTGCTTGCCTATGCCGCCGGCACCGATGCGATGAGCCTGATCGCCGGCCCCGGCCCCACGCCCTGGCTCTATGACGACCGCCTGCGGCTGGGCGGCGTGGCGCTGGTGGCCGATGGCGCGCTGGCCACGCGCGGTGCCTGGCTCAAGGCGCCCTATGCCGATGCGCCCACGCCAACAGGGGCCACACAAGTCGGACTGCCACGCAGCTCCGAAACCCAGCTCAGGAACCTGATGAGCCGCGCCGGGATCGACCGTTTCCAGGTGGCGCTCGAAGCCCACGGCGCCCAGGCCGTCGCCGCCGGCATCACCGCCTTCGCCGAACTCGCCCAGACCTACAAGGGCGACCGGCGCTGGCGGATCGACGGGGCCGAAGTGGTCGATCCGGCCGATCTGGCGAAGCTGGGCAGCAGCGGGATCGTCGTCGCGGTCCAGCCCGGCGCCCTGGCCCCGGCGCTGGCCGCCGCGCGCCTTGGCGAAGCGCGCCTGGCCAGCGTGCAGCCCTGGGCTTCGCTGGCCCGCGCCGGCGTGCCGCTGGCTTTTGGCTCGGGCGCCAGCGGCGCGGATCGCCTGGCGCCATGGGCCAACCTCGCCATCGCCACCACCCGCCAGGACGCCGCCGGCCAGCCCTTTGGCGGCTGGCAACCGCAGGAGCGCCTGACCCGCGAAGCCGCATTGGCCGCCGCCACCGCCGGGGCGGCCTGGGCCGCTTTCGCCGAGGGGCGCTTCGGCCGGCTGGAGGTGGGCCAGCGCGCCGATTTCCTGCTGCTGGATCGCGATCCGCTGCTCGCCAGCCCGGGCGAGCTCAGGGAAACCAAAGTGCTGGAAACCTGGGTCGGCGGGCGCAAGGCCTGGGCGGCGGCTTCGTCGCCCCCGGCCAGCGGCGGACGCTAGGCTAGGCGGCCGGCGGGACGGCCGGAACGCTGGTTTCGGCCGAAGCCTGTTTCGCCGCCTTGCGATCGCCCAGCCACATCACCACCAACGCGCCCTCGAACAGCAGCATCAGCGGCACGGCCAGCATCAGTTGCGAGACCACGTCGGGCGGGGTGATCACCGCCGCCAGCGCGACGATGCCGACGATGACATAGCGCCGCGCGCCCGCCAGTTGCGCGCGGGTTACGATGCCGGCCCGGTTGAGCAGCAGCAGCAGCACCGGCAGCAGGAAGCTGATCCCGAAGGCGAGGATGAACTGCATGACAAGGCCAAGGTAGTCCTCGGAGTTCGGCAGCGCCTCCACCTGGATGCCGCCCTGCTTGCCCTGGAATCCGAGGAACCAGCGGAAAGCCGTTGGCATGACGACGAAATACGCCAGCGCCCCCCCGGCCGTGAACAGCACCGGAGTGGCCCAGACGAACGGCAGGAAGGCCCGCTTCTCCTTGGCGTAGAGCCCCGGGGCGACAAAGGCCCACAGCTGGTTGGCGATCACCGGGAACGAGACGAAGAAGGCCGCGAACAGCGCCACCTTCATCTCCACGAAGAATTGCCCGTAGAGCTTTGTATAGACGAGCTTCTGTTGCCCGGCGGCGGCCAGCGGGTGGAGCAGGATGCCCAGGATGTCCTGGGCGAAATAGAGGCAGACGCCGAAGGCCACGGCCAGGGCGATGATGCAGCGCATCAGCCGGGTCCGCAGTTCGATCAGGTGATCGAGCAGCGGTGCCTGGCTCTCATCGATGTCGGAAACAGTGAAGACCATCGCCTAGACCTCTGGCTTCACGGCATCTTCCGGAACAGCGGCAACGGGATCGGCCACCGGAGCCGGCAGGGCGGCCGGATCACCGCCCGTTCCCGCAGCCAGAGCCTCGGCCTCGGCGGCGCTGGGCGGATGGCTCGCCATGATCGCGGCGTTCTGCTTGCGCCACTCAGCCTCCATCTCCTCCAGCTCGGCCTCGCGGATCACGTTGTCGATCCCGGCGCGGAAGGAATTCGACATCCGCCGCATCTTCGCGACCCAGCGGCCCACCGTCCGCAGGGCGCGCGGCATATCCTTGGGGCCGATGACCACGATGGCCACGACCGCCGTCAGCAGCAGCTCGTCGGCGCCGATATCGAACATGGCAGCAGCGGCCCGCTAGAGGGCGTCAGCGCTGGACAGTGTCGGTCGACGACTGGGTGGCGGCCGGCTCGGCGGGAGCGGCGGGGGGAGCGTTGGCCGGAATCTGGGCGGCGGGCGGCGTTACGTTGCGCGGCGCCTCGTCGTCGTTCAGACCCTGCTTGAAGCTTTTGATGCCCTTGCCGAAATCCCCCATGATCTCGGAAACGCGGCCACGGCCGAACAGGATCAGCACCACCACCAGCAAGATGATCCAGTGCCCGATTGATCCGAAACCCATGTGATAAACTCCTGAGGCGGCAAGCCTTGGCGCCACTGGCCGATGCCAGGCGCCGCGGTGGCCGGGATAAGCCCCCTTGATGGTTTAATCTAGGGCGTTTTCCGGCGGATTGCGAGTCTCGCCGCCGGGATTGTCGACTGGCGGCGGCGCAACCGGCGCGCCGCCGGCTCCGGCCAGCGCTTCTTCCAGCGCATCCTCCACCGGATCGAGCAGGCCGGCGGCGCGCAATTCCGCGATTCCGGGCAGGTCGCGGCGCGAGGCGAGGCCAAAGTGGGCGAGGAACTCGGGCGTGGTGGCATAGATCACCGGCCGGCCCGGCACCTCGCGCCGCCCGGCGACGCGCACCCAGCCAGCCTCCAGCAGCACGTCGAGCGTGCCCCGCGCGGTCTGGACGCCGCGGATCGCCTCGATCTCGGCGCGGCTCACCGGCTCGTGATAGGCGACGATCGCCAGCACTTCGGTGGCCGCGCGCGACAGGCGGCGCACCTCCTCGCGCTCACGCCGCAACAGGTGGGCGAGATCGGGCGCGGTCTGGAAGTGCCAGCGCCTGCCGCGCTCGACCAGTTCCACGCCCCGCCCGGCATAGTGCCCGGCCAGTTCGCGCAGGGCCGGCAACACCTCGGCCCCGCCCAGATGCGCGGACAGCGCCTCGGCGCTCATCGGCTCGGTCGCCGCGAACAGCGCCGCCTCGACCGCGCGGACGAGATCGCCGGGATTCCGCTCGTCCTGAGGCTGCTGGAGGATCATGCCCGCAGCCCCCTGAGCCGCAGCGGCCCGAACACCTCGTCCTGCGCCAGTTCCGCCCTGCCGGTGCGCGCCAGTTCCAGCGCCGCCACGAAGCTCGAGGCCAGGGCCGAGCGCCGCAGCCTGGGATCGGCCCAGTCCCCCTCGGCCTGCACCGGCAGGAAATCGCGCAATTCGATCCAGTCGAGGCTCACGCCGAGCATGGTCGAAACCCGCGCCAGAGCGGTATCCAGCGTCATCACCGGCCGCTCGCGGACCATGTGGACCACCGGCCGGGTGCGTGCCTTCACCGCCCCATAGGCCTGGACCAGATCGAACCACGTGGCTGTCCAGGCATGGCGCCGCTCGACCCGCAGGCCTTCCGGCGTGCCCCGGCGAAACACGTCGCGCCCCAGCCGGTCGCGCGCCATCAGCCGGGCCGCGGCCTCGCGCATGGCGCCCAGCCGCTGGAGGCGCAATTGCAGCCGCAGCGCCAGCTCCTCGGGGCTGGGATCGGGCTGTTCCTCGCGCGGGAGCAGCAGGGCCGACTTGAGATAGGCCAGCCAGGCCGCCATCACCAGGTAATCGGCCGCCAGTTCCAGCCGCAGGGCTTCGGCGCGATCGATATAGGCCAGATACTGGTCGACCAGGCCCAGGATCGAGATCCGCCGCAGGTCCACCTTCTGCCGCCGGGCAAGGTCGAGCAGGAGATCGAGCGGCCCTTCCCAGCCATCCAGTTCGAGATAGAGCGCGGCATCGTCGGTCGGCGCGGCGGCCGGCCCGGCCCAGTCCTCGCCCGTGAAGGCGTGCTGGACCGGTGGCAGGTTCATGCCAGCCCCAGCAGACTGTCGCGCCGGGCCGCCAGCTGCGCGCGGCGGGCGGGATCGGCGACCAGATCGCCGGTTTGCGCCAGGGCTGCGGCCAGGCGCTGCGCGGTGACCGGCGCCATGTCCGGGCAGGCCGCGGCAATCCCCACCATGTCGGCCATCCTGGCCCAGCAGTTGAGCGCAAGGTCGCACCCGGCGGCAAGCGAGCGCGCCGCCCGCTCCGGCACGGTGCCATCAAGCGCTTCCATGTCGAGATCGTCGGTCAGCAGCAGCCCGCCGAAGCCGATGGCCTCGCGGATGATCTTGCCGATCACCACCGGCGATTGCGTGGCCGGGCGATCCGCGTCCCAGGCGGTGTAGCGGATATGCGCGGTCATCGCGATCGGCGCCTGGGCGAGCGCGCGGAAGGGCGCGACATCCCGCTCCAGTTCGGCCGCGCTGGCGGTGACGGTGGGCAGTTCCTTGTGGCTGTCGGCCAGGGCGCGGCCGTGGCCGGGCATATGCTTGACCACGCCGGCCACCCCGGCGCGCGCCAGCCCGTCCAGCACTGCGCGGCCCAGCGCGGCGACGCGCAGGGGCTCATCGCCCAGCGCGCGATCGCCGATCACGTCGTGGGCGCCGGGCTGGCGCACGTCGAGCAGCGGCCAGCAATCGACACTGATCCCCGCCTCGGCCAGGTCCAGCCCAAGGGCTTCGGCATTGCACCGAGCCGCCTCGATCGCGCTGGCGGGGGCCACGTCGTAGAGCCGGGCGAAGGGTTCGCCGGCGGGATAGGCCGGCCAGACCGGGGGCTTCATCCGGGCAACCCGGCCGCCTTCCTGATCGATGCAGATGAACAGGCGCTCGCGGCCATGGATCGCGCGCAGCTCGTCGGTCAGCGCGCGCAACTGTGCCGGGCTGGCCACGTTGCGGCCGAACAGGATGTAGCCCGCCGGATCGGCATCGGCGAAGAAGGCGCGCTCGTCAGCGGTGAGCGCCAGACCGGAAAGACCGAAAATCGCCGGAACCATGGCCGGCAATTCGCTCAAAACCGGCGTCCTGGCAAGCGATGCCGGCCCCGGCGCGGGGGATATCCGCTGCGCTCAGGCCTCGCCCAGCGCGGGCTTGTCGGCGTCGGCGCGGCTCCGCACCGGCCAGGTCACCAGCTCGGTCAGCGATTCCGGCTTGCCCTCGTCCAGGCCGCATGGCGGCCAGCCGTCGGGGCGGCGATAGGTGCCGAACAGGACGTCCCAGATCGGAAACAGCGCGGCCAGGTTGCTGTCATAGTGCTCGGGCAGCCGCGAATGGTGCCGCCGGTGATAGGCCGGGCAGTTGAGCAGCCACGATAAGCGGCCAAAATCGATCCGCAGGTTGGCGTGGATGAAATAGTTGTAGAGGCTGACGGCGCCATAGATCGCCAGGATCGTATCGGTGGCATCGATCAGCATCCCCGTGGCCGACCAGATCGTCAGCGACTTGACCAGTTGATCCCCCCAGAAATGGCGGTTGGTGGTCAGCGCGGTCATTTCCGGATCGGAATGGTGCAGCGAATGGATCGCCCACAGCGCCGGGATGCGGTGCTGGCACAGGTGATAGAACCACTCCAGAAAATCGCGCAGGAGGAAGAACAGCGGCAGACCCAGCCACAGCGGCAGCCTGGCCGCATCGATCAGCGAGCCGCCCAGCCAGCGCGGCCAGAAATGGCTGGCCATCAGCGCGATGGCCATGTTGATCACCCACGACTGGAGGTTGATCGCCCAATCGGTGGCCCCCGGATTGCGCCAGCGTTCGACTGCGGTCAGCCCGGCCATCAGGGCCAGCGTCACGCCAAGGAGGAGAAGCACTTGCATTCCGGCCGAATAGGCCAGGGGTGGTTAACTTTCGGTTAGGTGCATTTCGCCGGGAGCGCGGCCCGCCACCGGATCGGGAAACGGGCGGCCCTGCCCGATTGCCCGCCGCCGCCCGCGTCAGCGCCGCGCCGCCTCGGCCGCGTCGCTGGCCAGCCGGTCGGCCCGCTCGTTCTCGGGATGGCCGTCGTGGCCCTTGACCCAGACCCATTCGAGCCGGTGCGGCCGGGCCGCGGCGATCAGGTCCTGCCACAGCTCGGCATTGGCCACCGGCTTTTTCGCCGCGTTCTTCCAGCCGTTCTTCTGCCAGCCGAACACCCATTTGGTGATCCCGTCGATCACATATTTGCTGTCGGTGTGAAGCGTCACCCGGCACGGCTGCTTGAGCGCGTTCAGCGCTGCGATCGCCCCCATCAGCTCCATGCGGTTGTTGGTGGTGGCCGGATCGCCGCCGGCCAGTTCCTTCTCGTGCTCGCCCATCCTGAGGATCGCGCCCCAGCCGCCCGGGCCGGGATTGCCCTTGCAGGCCCCGTCGGTGAAAATCTCGACGTGTTTCAAGCGAACAGGCCCGGGTTTTCACGATAGAACTGAAGCCGCCGGGCAAAGGCCATCGGATCCTTGCGGGTGACCAGCGCGCCATCCGGGGTGTGCAGCCAGTCATAGGCCCGGCTGGCCAGGAACCGCATCGCCGCGCCGCGCGCCAGCAGCGGCAGGGCCGCGTGCTCGGCCGGGCTCAGCGGCCGCACCGCCTCGTAGCCGGCCAGCAAGGCCGCCGAGAGCGCCGCGTCGAACCGCGTGCCCGTCGCATCGAAGCACCAGGCGGCATGGGTCACCGCCACGTCATAGGCGAACAGGTCGGTGCAGGCGAAATAGAAGTCGATCAGCCCGGTCACCTCGTCGCCCAGCATCAGCACATTGTCGGGGAACAGGTCGGCATGGATCACGCCGGATGGCAGCCCGGCGGGCCACTGCGCCTCGATCTCGGCCAGTTCCCGGCGCACCAGATCGCCCAGCGCCGGGTCGATCCCTTCCAGCCCGCCCGCGCCGCAGCCGTCGATCAGCTCGCGCCAGCCGGCCGGCCCCAGCGTGTTGGCCCGGCGCATGGCAAAGTCGCCTCCGGCCAGGTGCACTCGGGCCAGCGCCGCGCCAACCGCGCGCGCCTGGCCCTGGGTCGGCTGGCTCACCGAGACGCCGGGCAGGAACTCGATCAGGGCCAGCGCCTTGCCGTCCAGCGTGCGGAAGGCCTGGCCTTGCCGGTCATGGATCGTGGCCGGAACCGGGCAGGCATGGTCGGAGAGGTGGTCCATCAGGCCGAGGAAGAACGGCAGGTCGGAAACCTCGGTCCGCTCCTCGTAGACGGTGAGGATGAACCGGGCGCCCTGCCCGTCGCGCCCGGCGGTCTCGATCAGCCAGTTGCTGTTGGACACGCCCTCGGCGATGCCCTTGGCGCTGCGAAGCGAGCCGACGTCGAATTCGGCGATCAGGCGCGCGAGATCCTCGGCGCCGAGGTGGGTATAGACGGCCATGGCTTGCCTCCCGCGCGCTCAGTCAACCAGTTGCCGGGGCAGCTTGAAGACCATCTTTTCCTCGGCCGTGACCACCGTTTCCTCGTGCACGGCGCGACAGGCGGCAATCCGCGCCACCACTTCGCGCACCAGCTCCTCGGGGGCGGAGGCCCCGGCGGTCAGCCCCAGCGTGGTCACGCCGTCGAGCCATTCGTCCTCGACCTCGGCGGCCCGCTGGATCAGCCGGGCCGGCACGCCGCAACGCTCGGCCACTTCGACCAGCCGCAGCGAATTCGAGCTGTTGGGCGCCCCGATCACCAGCACCAGCTGGCACTCCAGCGCGATCGCCTTGACCGCGGCCTGGCGGTTGGAGGTCGCATAGCAGATGTCCTCGGCCTTGGGGCCGACGATCTGCGGGAACCGCGCCTTCAGCGCCGCGATCACCGCCGCCGTATCGTCGACCGAAAGCGTGGTCTGGGTAAGGAAGGCCAGCGGCTGGCCGGCCGCGAAGGTGAGCGCGGCCACGTCGGCCTCGGTCTCGACCAGGGTGATCGTCCCTTCGGGCACCTGGCCCAGCGTGCCGATCACCTCGGGATGGCCCTTGTGGCCAATGAACAGGATGTGCCGCCCGGCCTCGATCTGGCGCTCGGCCTGGCGATGGACCTTGCTCACCAGCGGACAGGTGGCATCGAGCCAATCCAGCCCGCGCGCGCTGGCCGCCTCGGGCACCGCCTTGGGCACGCCGTGGGCGCTGAAGATCACCGGCGCGCCGTCGGGCACCTGGTCCAGTTCGTCCACGAAAACAGCGCCCTTGGCCTTCAGCCCATCCACCACGAAACGGTTGTGGACAATCTCGTGGCGCACGAAAACCGGCGCGCCATAGCGCTCCAGCGCCCGCTCGACGATCTCGATCGCCCGGTCCACCCCGGCGCAGAAACCGCGCGGAGCCGCGATCAGCAGCCGCAGGGGCGCACCAGGATGAGGCCCGGCGGAATCGGAGGCGGGAAATGGCGCGTTCATCTCGTGGCCCCTAGCGCGTCCCGGCCTGTCCCGCTAGGGCAGCACGACGAAGCTGCCGCGTCCGCTCCACGCGGCGCCACGCGCAACCAAGGACCCGTGGATGATCACTCGCCCCCGCCTGCTCGCCGCAACCGGAATTGCCCTGCTCGCCGTCGCCCTGGGCGGTTGCCGCAGCAAGGGCGATATCGTCGTTGACGAAGGCGTGGGCATCAGCGCGGTGCGCGGCGCCTGCCCGGCGGTTGGCGTGCCTGACTATACCGGCGACGTCACCCTGTTCCGCACCCCCGGCGCCACGGATGCCGGCTCGATCGACCTGGCCGCCGCGATCACCAACCTGCGCCCCGCCTGCGACGAGAAGGCCACCGGCGACAAGGTCTGGTCGCAGACCAGCTTTGACGTCCTTGCCCGCCGCACCGACGCGCGCGGCGCCCGCACCGTGCAACTGCCCTGGTTCGTCACGGTCCTGCGCGGCGGCAACGCAGTGGTCTCCAAGCGGGTCGGCACGGTCACCCTCAATTTCGCCGACGGGCAGGAGCGCGCCCAGGCCCATGCCGAGGCCGGCGCCTATATCGATCGCGCCGAGGCCACCCTGCCGGAGGACATCCGCCACCGCATCACCCGCAAGCGCAAGGCCGGCGAGGCCGATGCCGCGATCGATCCGCTGGCCCAGCCCGATGTGCGCGCCGCCGTGGCCCGCGCCACCTTCGAGGTCCTGGTCGGCTTCCAGCTGACCGAGCAGCAACTGGCCTACAACGCCACGCGCTGAGGCCGGGCGGCTCCCGGCCGGACGGGGCTTCGACAGGCTCAGCCTGAGCGGAATCGGGAAACAGGCCGCAGGGTCCGCTCGGCCTGCGCCTGTCGACGGCCAGTATGCCCCCCAGCCACTTCCCCCCGCGCCCCAAACCGGCTAGGCGCGCGGCCATGTCTGCAAACACCCCTGCCACCACCCTTCACGCCCGCTTCGCCGGCCATGTCGCCGCCGCGCTCGAGGCGCTCGTCGCCGCCGGCGCCCTGCCGGCCGGGCTGAACCACGCCGCCGTCACGGTCGAACCGCCGCGCGATCCCACGCATGGCGATCTGGCCACCAATGCGGCGATGGTCCTCGCCAAGCCCGCCGGGATGAACCCGCGCGCGCTGGCCGAAGCCCTGGTGGGCGAGCTGACCAAGATCCCCGAAGTCACCGCCGCCGAGATCGCCGGCCCCGGCTTCATCAACCTGCGCGTGGCGCCCCAGGCCTGGCTGGCCGAACTGGCCGCGATCGCCGCGCTGGGCGGCGACTATGGCCGCTCCACCATGGGCACCGGCACCACGGTCAACGTCGAATACGTGTCCGCCAATCCCACCGGCCCGATGCACATGGGCCATTGCCGCGGCGCGGTGGTGGGCGATGCGCTGGCCGCCCTGCTCGAATTCGCCGGCCACCAGGTCCGCCGCGAATATTACGTCAACGACGCCGGCGCCCAGGTCCAGGTCCTCGCCCGCTCGGTCCACCTGCGCTACCGCGAGGCGCTCGGGCAAAGCGTCGGCGAGATTCCCGAAGGGCTTTACCCGGGCGACTATCTGGTTCCCGTCGGCCAGGCTCTCGCCGCCGAATTCAGCGACAAATATGCCGCCGCGCCCGAAAGCGAATGGCTGGTCCTGTTCCGCACCCGCGCGGTTGCCGCGATGATGGAGATGATCCGCGCCGATCTCGCCCTGCTCGGCATCACCCACGAGGTGTTCGCCTCGGAAGCCGAACTCCAGGCTTCCGGCAAGGTCGATGCGGCCGAACAGTGGCTGCGCGCCCACGATCTGGTCTACGATGGCCTGCTCGAAGCCCCCAAGGGCAAGACGCCCGAGGATTGGGAGCCGGTCGAGCTTCCGCTGTTCCGCTCCACGAAGTTCGGTGACGATCAGGATCGCCCGATCCGCAAGTCCGACGGCACCTGGACCTATTTCGGCGCCGATCTCGCCTATCACTTCCAGAAGGCGCAGGAATGCGACGCGCTGGTCGATATCTGGGGCGCCGACCATGCCGGCACGGTCAAGCGGATCAAGGCCGCCGTCGCCGCGCTGACCGGGGCGGACGGGCAGACGCCCAAGCCCTTCGAGGTCAAGCTGGTCCAGATGGTCCAGCTCCTGCGCGATGGCGAACCGGTCAAGATGTCGAAGCGCGCGGGCACGTTCGTGACCCTGGCCGATGTCGTGCGCGAAGTGGGCAAGGACGTGGTCCGCTTCACCATGCTCACCCGCAAGCCCGAAGCCCAGATGGACTTCGACTTTGCCAAGGTGGTGGAAGCCAGCAAGGACAACCCGGTCTTCTATGTCCAGTATGCCCATGCCCGGATCCGCTCCACCCTTCGCAAGGGCGCGGCGGAAGGCTTCGCGCCCTCGCCGGAAGGCCTGGCCCTGCTGGGCGAGGAGGAACTGGCCCTGGTCAAGCTGGCCGCCCAGTTCCCCCGCCTGGTCGAAGCCGCCGCCGTCGCGCGCGAACCGCACCGCGTGGCCTTCTTCCTCGGCGATCTCGCCGCCGCCTTCCACGCCTACTGGAACATCGGCAACGATCGTCCCGATAAGAGATTCATCGTCGGAACGGACGCAGTTCTCACCGGGGCAAGGCTTTTCCTCGGGGCACAAATCGGGCAACTTGTGAAGAACGGCCTGGCAATCCTCGGCGTCGAAGCGGTCGAGGAACTGTGAACATCGGGCCAATGGGAAAACGGAGGGCATGATGGATCAGCGCGATGGGCAGGGTGAACACCACCCCTTCGATCCCCCCGCCGATGAGCCGCGCGTTGGCGCGCTGGCGGCCGATGGGCTTCCCCCCGCCGAAGTGCTGGAAGGCGCGGCGCCCCAGCTCGCGCTGGATGAGGATGAACGCCTCCCCTGGCTCGAAAGCGCTGACGACGACGATGATGATGAAGGCACCCTCGATACCGCGCGGGTCCTGCGCGTCCTCGTCTTCGGCCTGATCCTCCTCGCCGGGATTGGCGGCGCGCTGTGGTTCATGGGCCATCGCGGCCCCGCCGGCCCCGAAGTGGCCGATGGCGGCGTGATCAAGGCTCCCGCCCAGCCCTACAAGCAGGTTCCCGCCGACCAGGGCGGCAAGACCTATGCCGGCACCGGCGACAGCGCCTTCGCCGTCTCCGAAGGCAAGACCCAGCAGGCCCGCCTCGGCGGCCACGAAGCGCCGGCGCCTGCCCCCTCGGTCAACATTGCCGGGGAACAGGCGGCCCCCACCGGCGTCGGCGTCCAGGTCGGCGCCTATACCTCGCAGGCCGCCGCCGAAGCCGGCTGGACCCGCCTTGCGGGCAGCAGCGAAGCGCTCAAAGCAGTCAAGCACCGCGTGATCCAGGGCACCGCCGATATCGGCACCGTCTATCGCCTCCAGGCCGTCGCCCCCGATCCCGCCGCCGCCAATGCCCTGTGCTCCACGCTGAAAAGCTCGGGCATCGCCTGCCAGGTCAAGGGCTGAAGGCTGAGGGCTGAGCCTTCCCGATTTTTGCAGAAAACGCAGAGGTGGCCTGCGCCAAGCGTGTGACCGCGCGGCAATCGCATACCGCCACCCTGCCGTCATGCCAGCGCAGGCTGGCATCTTCCGCCGCCACGCGGAACATTCGCGGATCTACCCATCGTGTCCGAGCGAGATAGATGCCAGCCTGCGCTGGCATGACGTTTTGGTGCGATTTCCCGGTCAATTATAACCGCTCCGCCCAGCAATGCCGCATTCACTGCCAAGGCGCTACCGCCAGACCGGCAGGCGAAAACCTTCATCGAGCCGACACCCCAGGGTAACGCACCGCGGAAAAGGCGCTGGCGCGCGCTAACGCCTCTGCATTCCGCTCGCCCCCGCCGGCACATTTAGCCCCGTCGCCGCCGCCAGGAAGGCGAGCACGTCGGCGCTTTCCTCGATCGCCTTGTCGGTGGGCTTGCCGGAACCGTGGCCGGCGCGGGTTTCCACGCGGATCAGGTGTGGCTGGTTGCCGATTGGCGCGGCTTGCAGCGCGGCGGTATATTTGAAGGAGTGGCCGGGGACGACGCGGTCGTCGGTGTCTGCCGTGGTCACCAAGATCGCCGGATAGGCCTTGCCGCTGGCTATGTTGTGGAGCGGGGAATAGGCGCGCAGCACGTGAAAATCGGCCTCGCGGTCGGGGTGGCCATAGTCGTCCACCCAGTAGCGCCCGGCGGTGAAGCGGTCGAAGCGGAGCATATCCATCACGCCGACCTGCGGATTGGCCGCGGCGAACAGGTCGGGCCGCTGGTTGACCACGGCGCCCACCAGCAGCCCGCCGTTGGAGCCACCCTGCACCGCCAGTTGCCGCGCGGTCGTGATCCCGTCTGCGATCAGGTATTCGGCGGCCGCGATGAAATCGTCGAACACGTTCTGCTTGTTGGCCAGCCGCCCGCCATCGTGCCAGGCCCGGCCATATTCCCCGCCCCCGCGGATATTGGCCAGGGCAAAGGCTCCGCCCGCCTCCAGCCAGGCCAGCCGCGAGGCGGCAAAGGCGGGGGTGAGCGAAACGTCGAACCCGCCGTAGCCATAGAGCAGGGTGGGCACCGGCTTGCCCGCCGCTGCCGCCGCCTTGCCGCGCACCAGGAACAGCGGCACGCGGGTCCCGTCCTTCGAGGCATAGAACCGCTGCTCGACCACGAACTGATCGGGATCGAAGCCCAGTTCCGGCTGGGCAAAGACCTGCGACTTTCCGGTGGCCAGGTCCAGCCGGTAGATGCTGGAAGGCCGGTTGAAGCTGGTGAAGGCGTAGAAGGTTTCCGGATCGCCCGGTTCGCCATGGAAGCCGCTGGCCGTGCCGATGTCCGCGAGCGCGATCTCGCTCGCCGCCTGGCCCGCCAGATCGAGCACCACCGCGCGGCTGCTGGCATCCCTGAGGTAGTTGAGCACCAGCTTGTCGCCCACCACCGCCGCGTGCTCCAGCTTGTCCGCGCTTTCGACCACCACCTCGTGCCATTGGGGCACGGGCGCGGCGGGATCGATCGACACCAGCCGATAGAGCGGCGCACCCTGGTTGGTGAGGAACCACATGGTCCCGTTCAAGCTCTCCACCAGTTGCCAGTCATGGTCCATGCCGCCCACCAGTTCGCGCACCAGCCACTGGCCCTTGCGGCGCGCCTTGAGGTCGATGAGATGGATCGCATGGCGGGCATCGGTCCCGCTGGAGGTGGTGATCACCGCCCAGCGCCCGTCGGCGGTGACCTGCGCGGCGTGGCCGAGCTCCGGGTGGTCGGGCGTGGCATGGACCAGTTCATCCGCCGCCTGGTCGGTGCCGAGGCGGTGGAACCACACGGTCTGGTTGTAGGACCGCTGCTGGAAGGCCTCGCCCGGCGCCGGCTCGGGAAAGCGCGAATAGAGGAAGCCTTCGCTGCCCACCCAGTCGAGATGGGTGAACTTGGCCCAGCGCACCGTATCGCCGAGCACCTCACCGGAACCGACATCGAGCACCTTGAGCGTGCGCCAGTCGCTCCCGCCGTCCTGTACCGAATAGAGCAGGAAGCGCCCATCGCGCGACGGCTTCCACGCATCGAGCGCGGTGGCCCCGTCGGCGGCCCAGGCATTGGGATCGACCAGCAGCCGGGGCTTTCCGGAAAGCCCCTTGCGGACAAACAGTTGCGCCTGGTTCTGCAGGCCCGCGTTCCGCATATAGAAATAGCGCCCTCCCGCCCGCACCGGCAGGCCGAAGCGTTCATGGTTCATGAGGTCGCGGATGCGGGCGCGCAGCCAGTCGCGCTGCGGCAGGCCGGCGAGGTAGCGCGCGGTCAGCGCGTTCTGGCGTTCCACCCAGTCGGCCACCTCGGGATCGCTGCGGACATCGTTTTCGAGCCAGCGATAGGGATCGGCGATCGCCTCGCCGAACAAGGTTTCGACCAGGGCGTCCTTGCGGGTGGCGGGATAGGCGGGGGGCGGGCTGGCGGCCTGGGTCATGGGCTCCGGAAAGGCTGGGCCGGCCGGCAGGGCCAGCAAGCAGAGGGCCGCGGCGGCGGCCAGGGAACGCGAGGCGGCGATCGGGATCACGGCGCCCAGATATGAGGACAATGCAAGCGCCCTGCAACGGGCTTGCAAGCGCTTCGCGCCGCCCTGCCCCCACGACGCAAAAGGGGCGGCCGCGCCTGTGTGCGCGGCCGCCCCCGAATGCCTTCCGACGAGCCCGGGATCAGGCTTCGGCGAAATCTTCCTCGGTCAGCACCGGACCCGAATCCTGGCCCTTGGCCGAGGTGTCGCGGTCAACCAGTTCGATCACCGCCATCGGGGCGGCGTCGGAGGCGCGCACGCCGGCCTTGATGATGCGGGTGTAGCCACCCTGGCGATCGGCGTAGCGCGCGGCCAGGACGTCGAACAGCTTCACCAGCTGGGCGTCATCGAGCAGGCGGGCGTGGGCCAGGCGGCGGTTCGACAGGCCGCCATGCTTGCCAAGGGTGATCAGCTTCTCGAGGTAGGGGCGCAGTTCGCGCGCCTTGGGCAGAGTCGTGGTGATCTGCTCGTGCTTGATCAGCGAGGCGGCCATGTTCCGCAGCATCGCGATGCGGTGGGCAGAGGTACGACCCAGCTTGCGCTGGCCCAGCTTGTGACGCATTTTCTTCTCCGTTCGTTATGAGCCCGTGTCAGGTAGCCCAGACCTGGCAGCGCTTGGGGCGGCTGCCGGAACCCGGTGCGATTCCCACCCTTCGCCGTCGCGAAGGGTGAGCTCGCGAGGCCATCAGCCGAGCAGTTCCTGCTCCAGCTTCTTGGCCATTTCCTCGATGTTTTCCGGCGGCCAGCCGGGGATGTCCATGCCGAGGCGCAGGCCCATCGAGCTCAGGACTTCCTTGATCTCGTTGAGCGACTTGCGGCCGAAGTTCGGCGTGCGGAGCATCTCGGCCTCGGTCTTCTGGACCAGGTCACCGATGTAGATGATGTTGTCGTTCTTGAGGCAGTTGGCCGAACGGACCGACAGTTCCAGCTCGTCCACCTTCTTGAGCAGGTAGCGGTTGAGCTGGTTGGTATCGCCTTCCTCGGCCGGAGCGGCGGCCATGCCGATCATCGGCGAGGCGCCGGTCGGGGCCACGTCCTCGAAGTGGACGAACAGGGCGAGCTGGTCCTGGAGGATGCGCGCGGCATAGGCCACCGCGTCTTCCGGGGTCACCGTGCCGTCGGTCTCGATGCTCAGGCTGAGCTTGTCGTAGTCAAGCTCCTGGCCGATGCGGGCATTGTCGACCTTGTAGGAGACCTGGCGCACCGGCGAGTAGAGCGAATCGACCGGGATCAGCCCGATCGGCGCATCGACCGGACGGTTCGACACGGCCGGGACATAGCCCTTGCCGGTGTCGGCGGTCAGTTCCATGTTGAGGGTCGCACCCTCATCCAGGTGGCAGATCACGAGGTCCTTGTTCATGACCTCGATGTCGCCGGTCACGGCGATGTCGCCGGCCTTGACCTCGGCCGGGCCGGTCGCGGAGAGCTGGAGGCGCTTGGGGCCTTCGCCCTGCATCCGAAGCGCGATCTGCTTCACGTTGAGGACGATATCGGTCACGTCCTCGCGCACGCCGGCGAGCGAGCTGAATTCGTGGAGCACGTTCTCGATCTTGATCGAGGTGATCGCGGCGCCCTGCAGCGAGGAGAGCAGCACGCGGCGCAGCGCGTTGCCGAGCGTCAGGCCAAAACCGCGCTCAAGCGGCTCGGCGACGAAGGTCGCGCGCCGCTTGGGATCGTTGCCGGGCTTGATGTCCAGATTGTTGGGCTTCTTGAGTTCCTGCCAGTTCTTGATGTTGACAGTCATGGACTTCCCCTAGGGTATGTTCTGGCGGGAAAAGCCGCGGGTCCCGGTGGGGGACCGCGGCTTCTCGAGATTTGCGATGGCCGGGCCCGGCCACCGCAGCAGGTCGATCAGACGCGGCGACGCTTGGACGGGCGCACGCCGTTGTGCGGGATCGGGGTCACGTCGCGGATCGAGGTAATGGTGAAGCCGACCGCCTGGAGGGCGCGCAGCGCGCTCTCGCGGCCCGAGCCGGGACCCTTGACCTCGACCTCGAGGGTGCGGACGCCGTGTTCGGCGGCCTTCTTGCCGGCATCGTCAGCCGCGACCTGGGCGGCATAGGGAGTCGACTTGCGGCTGCCCTTGAAGCCCATCATGCCGGCCGACGACCACGAGATCGCATTGCCCTGGGCATCGGTGATGGTGACCATGGTGTTGTTGAAGCTGGCGTTCACGTGAGCGATGCCGCTCGAAATGTTCTTGCGCTCGCGGCGCTTGATGCGCTGGGGTTCGCGTGCCATGTGCTGAATTCCTGTCGAAAATCGGGAAAAGGAGCAGACCTGCCGGAGGCGCCGAACGCCTCCCGGGCGGCCTTACTTCTTCTTGCCGGCGATGGGCTTGGCCTTGCCCTTGCGGGTACGGGCGTTGGTGTGAGTGCGCTGGCCGCGGACCGGAAGGCCCTTGCGGTGACGCAGGCCGCGATAGCAGGCGAGGTCCATCAGGCGCTTGATGTTCATCGCCGTCTCGCGGCGCAGATCGCCCTCGACAGTGAATTCGGCGTCGATCGTCTCGCGGATGTGCAGGACTTCCTGGTCGGTCAGGTCCTGAACGCGACGGCTGTGGTCGATCCCCAGCTTGTCGGCGATGTCCTTGGCCGACTTGGGGCCGATACCGTGAATGTAGGTGAGCGCGATGATCACGCGCTTGTTGGTGGGGAGGTTGACCCCGGCAATACGTGCCACTTAAATTCTCCAAGCTCCACAGGAAGTTGGCCGAATGGCGCTTCCTATCTCAACGCGGGTTCACTGCGATGAAACGGCAAAAGTCCGGATGGCGAGCACGTGACATATCACGCGAGGTATCGCCTGCCGGACTGACCCGTTTGTTCGAGTGAAGGGCGCGCTTAGGACGATTCGCCCTAGCTGTCAACGCCGCGAAAAACGGCGGACTGGCTTGCGCTATCCTTGTGCCACCCCCTGCCCGCGGCCGCAAGCCCCTGGCCGGCGGGCAGGACCGGCGCGCGTGCGGCCCGGCGCTGCGCGCGGGCATATCGGCGCAGCCAGTCGCGCGCGGGGGCTTCGAACCAGTGGTAACAGGGCCAGGCGAGCGCCAGGACCAGGCCCAGGAACAGGGCAAGGAACCAGCACTGGCCGGCCAGGCCGGAGACCCGCGCGCCCAGGACCAGGAACAGAGCCAGCTGGACGGGAACGTGGACGAGATAGATGCTGTAGGTCCGATCGCCCAGCGCGCCGAGGGCACGGCGCAGCCAGGCGGGCGCGAAGGGATCGGCCGCGACGAGCGCGAGGATCAGCCCGCCCAGCAGCAGCGGCAGCAGGACCACCGCCACGATCTCGGTCTCGCGCGGGTCGATCCGGGCAAGGCCCGCCGCGCCCAGCGCCATGGCCGCCAGCCCGGCCCCCAGCAGCAGGCGCGGCAGGGCGGCGAAGCTGCGCCAGATCGCGCACAGCGCCACGCCGAGGAAGAAGTGGAAGCCGCAGGCGAACACCTCTGTCCCGCCGACCTCGCGGCGCAGCACGGTCATCGCCGCGGCCAGGGCCAATGGCCCGGCCAGGCCCAGCCCCGGGAGCCAGCGCCGGGTCAGCCAGAACAGGGCATAGGCCGCGACCTCGACCGAGACCGACCAGATTGGCCCGTTGAACGACATTCCCGTGCTGGCCAGCCAATCGGAGGCGAAGCCAAGCTGGAGGAGGAAGTGCGCCGGATCGTTGTGGGTGAACAGGAGCGGCGTGCCGAAGCGCAGGCTTGCGGCCCATTGTTCGGCGGCGACCACCAGCAGGGTGGCGAAGTGCAGCGGATAGAGCCGGGCGAAGCGGTTGACCACGAATTCGCGGCTGGTCGCCGGGCGGCCATAGTAGACCGCGGCGAAGACGAAGCCGGAGATCATCCAGAACAGCTGCACCCCGAAGTGGCCCAGCTCGTAAAGCGGGCCGAGCAGGCTTTCGAGCGGGACTCGCCCGGCGATCCCGGGCGAGCGGAAGGTGCCGGGCGGGTAGAGGAAGTGGCGGTAGTGGAAGAACAGCACGGCTACGGCAGCCAGCCCGCGCAAGCCATCAAGCAGCATGAGGCGCGGCACCTGCCGGTCGGCCGGATAGAGCCGGTGGGCGGGCGCGAGGAGCCCGGCGAGCGCCCGCGCGACTTCCGCCGTGTTCTGTACGAATCTGGCCATCTGCGGCTTGCCCCCTGCCCTTCCGGCCGGGCGATAGGCGGCGCGGCCGCGCGGCGCCACTGGCGCGATGGTGGCGGTTCAGGATGGGACGGAGCGCCCGGAAACCCTAACGCGGGTTGCTTGGCAGGGCGGCGCGGCGGCGCGCGCCAGGCGGTTGACGACGGGATGGCACGCTGGCGGGGCAGTTCCCCTGCCGCCGAGCGTCAAGGCAAGGCAGCCTCTCCCCGGTGGGGAGAGGACAGCCAGGCATCAGCCGGCGATGATCTTCTCGATCGCGGCGGTGACATCGTCCATGTCGGCCATGCCGTTGACGCGCGAGACGATCCCGCGGGCCTCGTAGATCGGCAGGATCGGCGCGGTCTTGGCGCGATACTCGGCCATGCGGGTCCGCACGGTTTCCTCGTTGTCGTCGGGCCGGCGCTTGAACTCGGTGGAGCCGCACTTGTCGCAGACGCCGAGCTGACGAGGCTGCTCGAACGTGTCGTGATAACCCTTGCCGCAATTGGCGCAGGTGAACCGGCCGGTGATGCGTTCGACCAGGGCATCCTCGTCGACCGCGAGTTCGATCACCCGGTCAAGGCTGCGGCCCCGGCCGGTGAGGATCGCATCGAGCGAGCCGGCCTGGGCTTCGGTGCGCGGATAGCCGTCGAAGATGGCGCCGGCATCGGCGCCCATCGCGTCGAGTTCCTCGCCGATGAGGGCAGAGACGATCTCGTCCGAAACGAGCTCGCCGCGCTCCATCACGGCCTTGGCCTGGAGGCCGACCGGCGTTCCGGCCTTGACCGCTGCGCGCAGCATATCGCCGGTCGAGAGCTGGCGCATCCCGTGGCGTTCGACCAGGCGCTGGGCCTGGGTGCCCTTGCCCGCGCCCGGAGGCCCCAGCAGAATGATGTTCATGATGGAGGCCTCCCTGTAACGCGCGCCCGTGCGGTCTCACGCGCTTCATCCGACAACTGTGCCGTTCGTCAAGTCCGCGGCACGGACTTCTGCCCGATATGATCGGCGCGGGCGGTCTTGCGGCCCGCCGCGCCTAGCGCATCCGGCCCTTGAGCTTCGCCTTCTTGATCAGGTCGCCATACTGGTGGGCCAGCAGGTGCGACTGGATCTGGGTGATCGTATCAACCGTGACGTTGACCACGATCAGCAGCGAGGTGCCGCCGGCGAAGAACAGGTGGACGCCGGTCTGCGCGATCACCCATTCGGGGACGACGCAGACGATCATGATATAGGCCGCGCCCATCACCGTGATGCGGGTGAGAACGTGATCGAGATAGGTCGCGGTGTTCTTGCCCGGGCGGATGCCCGGGATGAAGCCGCCGTTCTTCTTCAGGTTCTCGGCCGTTTCCTCGGGGTTGAAGACCACCGCGGTGTAGAAGAACGAGAAGAACACGA
Organism: Novosphingobium bradum; assembly: GCF_042646485.1. Classification (NCBI taxonomy): domain Bacteria; kingdom Pseudomonadati; phylum Pseudomonadota; class Alphaproteobacteria; order Sphingomonadales; family Sphingomonadaceae; genus Novosphingobium; species Novosphingobium bradum. The sequence continues at coordinate 33,300 of NZ_JBHRTQ010000004.1, forward strand.
TGCCCACCGCATAGAGCAGCATATAGAGCGGCTTGCCGTGGCCGAGATAGAGGTTGAGCTGGGTCACGAAGTTGCCCATCCCCGAATCCGGGTTGAGCGACTTGCCGGCGAACTGGGTGATGGTCAGCGGAAGCAGCAGCAGCGACGAGGCGAAGATCGGCGGGATCACGCCCGCGGTGTTGAGCTTGAGCGGCAGGTGGCTGCGATCCGCCTGCATCATGCCCTTTTGCGTGGCGCGCTTGGGATACTGGATCAGCAGCCGCCGCGTGGCGCGCTCGAAGAAGCAGATGCCCAGGATCAGCGCCACCAGCAGGACCACCAGGCCGACGATGGTGAAGCCCGAGATCGAGCCCGACCGGCCGCCCTCGAACAGGTTGGCGACGAAAGTGGGCATTTGCGCCACGATGCCGGCCATGATGATCAGCGAGGTGCCGTTGCCGATGCCGCGCGAGGTAATCTGTTCGCCCAGCCACAGCAGGAACATGGTGCCGCCGATCAGCGAGATCACCGCGCCGACGCGGAACACCACCCCCGGCATGACCACGGCCTGGAGGCCGCTGGAGGCGCCATAGGCTTCAAGCCCGGAGGCCACGAACCAGCCCTGCACCGCGGTGAGGACCACGGCGCCGTAGCGGGTGTACTGGTTGAGCTTCTTGCGCCCGCTTTCGCCTTCCTTCTTGAGGCTGGCGAGTGCCGGGTGGAGCGAGGCGGCAAGCTGCACCACGATCGAGGCGGTGATGTAGGGCATCACGCCGAGCGCGATCAGGCTCATGCGCTGGAGCCCGCCACCCGAGAAGGTGTTGAACAGATCGAGGATGCCGCCCTGGGTGCGGCTGTAGAGATCCGAGAGGATCAGCGGATTCACGCCCGGCAGCGGCACGAAGCTGAGGAACCGGAAGACGATCAGCGCGCCGACCGTGAACCAGATCCGCTTCTTGAGCTCGGTGGCCTTGGAGAAGTTGGCGAGGCTGAGGGTGCTCGCGATATTGTCGGCGCGTGAAGCCATGTCGGAATGAAGCCTTGGTTGCGTGGCTGCCCCATACAGGGCGGCGCCGCGCTTGTCGAACCCCGCGCCGCCGATGGCACTGCCCCGGGCCGAACCCGGGACCGGCATCGGTCAGACGCAAGCAGGCCAGCGGCCCCGGCTTCCGCCGGGGCGAGGCGTGGGATCAGGCCTTGGCCGCCGCCTTGTTGGCGTCGCGGCGGGCGTTCTTCTTTTCCTGCTCGGTCGGACCGGCCTCGGGCAGGGTCACCGAACCGCCGGCGGCTTCCACCGCGGCCTTGGCACCGGCCGAAACGCCGTTGACCGCGAAGTTCGCCTTGGCCGAGAAGGTGCCCTTGCCGAGCAGGCGAACGCCGTCCTTGCCGCCACGAGCGAGGCCAGCGGCCTTGAGCGCGGCATGGTCGATCGTGGCGTTCACGTCGAGCTTGCCGGCTTCGATCGCCTTCTGGATCAGGCCCAGGTTCACCTCGGCGAAGTCCTTGGCGAAGATGTTGTTGAAGCCGCGCTTCGGGATCCGCATATGGAGCGGCATCTGGCCGCCCTCGAAGCCGTTGACCGACACGCCCGAACGCGCCTTGGCGCCCTTCTGGCCGCGACCGGCGGTCTTGCCCTTGCCCGAACCGATGCCGCGGCCAACGCGCATACGGCCCTTGCGGGCACCGGAATTGTCACGGATGTCATTGAGTTTCATGTCGTAGCACTCGCTTTCGCTTTGAATCGCGCTTGATGGGAGCGGCGCCCTTAGGCGAAGGCGCCCGGCCTGTCACCCCCTTTTCACCGCGCCGATCGCCGCTAGACTGCGCGCCGGGGGGATCGTTCATGGCGACTATCGAAGCGGAGCAGCCGGGCCTGCGCGTGATGGCGGGACGGCCGCTCGTCCAGGGCGCGGTGCTGGCCCTGCTGGCGCTGGTGCTGCGCTGGAGTTCCTTTGGCGATCCCGACATCACGGCGGACGAAACCTTCTACCAGACCGTGGGGATCGCCATGCATCATGGCGCCCTGCCCTATGTCGACGTGTGGGACAGGAAGCCGCTGGGCCTGTTCCTGGTCTACTGGGCGATCACCGGGATCTCGGCCGCCCCGCTGGCCTACCAGCTTGCCGCCACCGCCAGTGCCGCCGGCACGGCCCTGGTCATCGCCCGCATCGCGATGCGCTGGACCGGAACCCGGGGGGCGCTGCTGGCCGGCGCGCTCTATCTGGTGTGGCTGACCCCGCTGTTCGGCTTCGGCGGGCAAAGCCCGGTGTTCTACAACCTGCTGGTCGCCGGGGCCGCCCTGCTGGTCCTGCGCGCGCAGCCCCGGCTCGAGCGCGGTGGGAACAGCCCGGCCGCAAGCCTCGCCATGGTACTGGCCGGCTGCGCGATCACGATCAAGACCAGCGCCCTGTTCGAGGGCGCCTACTTCGGCCTGGTGCTCATCGCCGCCACCCGCCGTTCACCCGAGCCGCTGGCCTGGCTGATGGCCCGCGCCGCCCGCTGGGCCATGCTGGGCGCGGCGCCCACCCTGCTGATCGCGCTGTATTACGCGGCGGTGGGCCACTGGGGCGAATGGTGGCACGCCATGGTCATCGCCAACCTGGCCAAGGGCGGCGACTGGGCGAGCTCGTCGCTGCGCCTCGTCCTGCTGTGGCGCCTGATCATGCCAATGGTGCTGGCCGCCGCCATCGGCCTCGCCTTGCTGCCGCGCCAGAGCCGCAGCTTTCCCGCCGGCTGGCTGCTGGCGGCCCTGATCGGCCTGGCCGCGATCCCCAATTTCTACCCGCACTATGCCCTGCCCCTGCTGGTGGTGCTGTGCGCCTGCGCCGCGCCGCTGCTGGGCCGCGGCTGGCTGGGCATCGGGATCGCCCTGGCCCTGGCAGGGCTTAGCCTGCGCGCCGAAACGCCGTTTCGCCCGGGCCAGGCCGAGCGTTCGGCGCGCACTTTCGCCGAACTGGCCCAGGCGATCCGCGCCCACGGCGGCACGCCGCGCACCAGAGGCCTGCTGGTCTATGCCGGCCCCGCCCAGCTCTATCCGCTGACCGGCAACGCCCTGCCCACCCCGCTCGCCTTCGAAACCCATCTCAGCCAGGCGAGCGAACGCAATGTCAGCCATCTCGACACCGTGGCCGAACTGCGCCGCGTCCTCGCCGCGCGGCCGGGCACGGTGGTCGTGCCGGTGGTGGTCCGCAACGGCCCGGTCGTGCCCGAGACCTGGGCCATGGTGAACCGCTACGTGCACGCCCATTGCCGCCCGGTGATGCAGCGCCACGTCGAGGACTGGCTGCTGGCAGACGACCTGGTGGTCTGGGGCGATTGCCGGGGTTGAGCGGGAACCGGCCGGTCCCGGCCGCGGCTCGCAACCGGGGCGCGGTCAGGCCGCGGGAACGGCCACGGCGGAGTGCTGGCCCGCAAGCCGGCGACGGATGAGGATCCGGGCCGGCCGCTCGATCAGCAGGAAGGACAGTCGGGCCAGCAGCATCATGCCCACCAGGAAGGCGACCAGGAAGGCCGGCCGCGAAGCAAGCGCGGGCAAGGCGTGACGCGCGGGAAAAAGCAGCAGCAGGCTTAGCTGGACCGGCACGTGCCAGAGGTAGAGGCCGTAGGTGTTGTCGCCCAGCCAGTCACAGACGCGGGTCAGCGGGCGGCCCACACGGCGCTCCAGCAGAAGGCAGGTCAGCATCACCGCCCCGCCCCCGGCGATGATCGCCACGCTGGGGTTCGCCGCGGCGACCGCCGCGCTCGCCACCGCGGCGCCGAACGCGGCGGCAGCGACACCCTGCCCGGTCCGCAAGGCGCCAGAGAGGGTGTAGAGCGCGACCCCGAGCATGAAATGATAGAGGCAGCGCACGATCTCGTTTTCAAGACCGACCGCGCACAGGGCCATGGCCATGGCCGCCACCAGCACGGGGGCCGCGACAGGCCGGCGGCGCAGCAGCGGCCGCGCAAACCAGAACAGCGCATAGACCACCACTTCGGCCGAAACCGACCAGATCGGCCCGTTGAAGCTTTCGCGCCCACGCGGGAACCCCCAGCCCGAAGCCATGCCCAGGTGCTGGAGCGCGGTCCACCCGTCGCCCGGGCCATAGATGAAGGTCGCACCGAAGCGGCTCAGCACGGCGCCCTGGAGCAGGCCGACCACGACGAAAGTGAGCAGGTGCAACGGGTAGAGCCGGGCGAAGCGGTTGATCGCGAAATCGCGCCCGCTCGACCGCGCGGAGAGGTACACGTGAGCGAAGACCACCCCGGACAGCATCCAGAAGGCCTGCACCGCATAGTTGCCGAAGTCGTAGAGCGGCCAGAGCACAGCGTAGCCGGGAAGGTGCGCGGTGAACCCGGGCACCGGCGCCATCAGGCCAACCGGAAAATAGAAGTGCTGGTAATGCCAGAACAGGATGGCGATCGCCGCCAGCCCGCGCACCCCATTGAGCAGCGCAAGGTCGGTCGGAGCGGACGCCTGGTGCTGACGCGAAAGCGGGGCCGAGGCCGGGTTGCTCACCCGGTCCTCGTCCCCGCATTCACTCGGCACAGACGCCAGGGTCAATCGACCACGGCCACCATGTGCGGCAGCTTGGCGATGGCGCCACGCACTTCGGCGGAATCTTCCACCTCGACCACGCGGTGCATCTTGCCCAGGCCCAGGCCAACCAGGATCTTCTTCTGGCTTTCCGGGCGACGGATCGGCGAACCGATCTGCTTGATCTTGATCTTCGCCATGACAGCTTACTCCGTGATCGCTTCGGCCGCGGCTTCCGCCTCGGCAGCGCTGCCACCGGCGCGGCCGAGCAGGTCGGCGACCTTCTTGCCGCGACGCTGGGCGACCGACTTCGGCGAAGTCTGGTCGGTCAGCGCGTCGAAGGTGGCGCGGATCATGTTGTAGGGGTTAGACGTACCGACCGACTTGGTCACCACGTCATGAACGCCCAGGCTCTCGAACACGGCGCGCATCGGACCGCCGGCGATGATGCCCGTGCCGGCCGGGGCCGAGCGGACATTGACCTTGCCGGCGCCGAAGTGGCCGCGGCCATCGTGGTGCAGGGTCCGGCCTTCCTTGAGCGGAACGCGGATCATCTTCTTCTTGGCCGAGGCGGTCGCCTTGGTGATAGCCTCGGGCACTTCGCGCGCCTTGCCATGACCGAAGCCGACCCGGCCCTTGCCGTCGCCCACGACGACCAGCGCCGCGAAGCCGAAGCGCTTGCCGCCCTTCACCGTCTTGGAGACGCGGTTGATGTGGACGAGCTTTTCGATCAGCTCCTCGCCACCCTCGTCGTCGCCGCCACGGCCACGGCCGCGATCGTCGCGCCCACGGCCACGGCCGCCGTCACGGCCGCCGCGATCGTTGCCGCCACGGCCACGACCACCGCCGCCACCACGCCCACCACGGGCCTCGCGCTGTTCGCCGGCACCTGCTTCGGGAGCGGCTGCTTCGACGGCCGGGCCGCCTTCGATGTTGGTTTCGTCAGCCATGCTCAGAACTCCAGCCCGCCTTCACGGGCGGCATCGGCCAGCGCCTTGACGCGGCCATGGAACAGGAAGCCGCCGCGGTCGAACACCACGGAGGTCACGCCAGCCGCCTTGGCGGCTTCGGCGAGCGCCTTGCCGACATCGGCAGCGGCAGCCACCGTTGCGCCCGGCCCCTTGGAGCCCTTGACCAGCGTCGAGGCGGCAACGACCGTGCGGCCGGCGGCATCGTCGATGATCTGCGCGTAGATGTGACGGCCCGAACGGTGCACCGAAAGCCGCGGACGGCCACCAGCGCGCGCCTTGAGCGCGGTGCGAACCCGCCGGCGACGGCGGTCGAAGAGCGAGAGCTTGGCCATTACTTCTTCTTCCCTTCCTTGCGGAAGATGTACTCGCCGCGGTACTTGATGCCCTTGCCCTTATAGGGCTCGGGCTTGCGCCAACGGCGGATTTCGGCGGCAACCTGGCCGACCTGCTGCTTGTCGATACCCGAGATTTCCACCGTGGTGTTGTCCGGGGTCTTGATCTCGATGCCTTCCGGCACCGAGAAGTCGACATCGTGGCTGTAGCCGAGCTGCAGCTTCAGGTTCTTGCCCTGGGCGTTAGCGCGGTAACCGACGCCGGTGATCTCGAGGACCTTGGTGTAGCCCTGGGTCACCCCGGTGACGAGGTTATCGACCAGCGTGCGCTGCATACCCCAGAAGGCGCGCGCCTGCTTGGTGTCGTTGGCCGGCTTCACGAGGATGGTGTCGCCATCGACGGTGTAGCTGATCTCGTCGCGCAGGTTCAGCGTGAGCGTGCCCTTGGGGCCTTTCACGGTGAGGATCCCGTTCGCGATATCGGCGGTGACCCCGCTCGGGATCGCCACCGGCTTCTTGCCGATGCGGCTCATCAGAACACCTCCGCCAGCACTTCGCCACCGACGTTCTGCGCCCGTGCCTCGGCATCCGAGAGCACGCCGCGCGGCGTCGAGACGATGGTGATGCCAAGACCATTGCGAACCACCGGGAGTTCCTTGGAACCCGAGTAGACGCGACGGCCCGGCTTGGAGACACGAGCGACGTGCTTGATCGCCGGCTCGCCTTCGAAATACTTCAGCTCGATACGCAGCTGCGGGTGGGCGCCGGTGGCGTCCTCCGAATAGCCGCGGATATAGCCCTCGCGCTGGAGCACTTCGAGCACGCGGGCGCGCAGCTTCGAAGCCGGCGAAAGGACGGAATCCTTCTTCGCCTGCTGGCCATTGCGGATGCGGGTGAGCATATCACCCAGGGGATCGGTCAGTGCCATCGCTTGATCCTTACCAGCTCGACTTCGTCACGCCCGGAATCATGCCCTTGTTGGCAAGATCACGGAGTTCGATGCGGCAAAGGCCGAACTTGCGATAGTAGCCGCGCGGGCGGCCGGTGGTTTCGCAGCGGTTGCGGACCCGGGTCGGGTTCGCATTGCGCGGCAGCTGGGCCATCTTCAGGCGGGCGATCAGGCGCTCGGTTTCGTCGAGCGACTTGTCGTTGGCCTGGGCCTTGAGCGCGGCAAACTTGGCCGCGTACTTCGCAACGAGCTTCTTACGACGCTCGTTCTTGTTGACTGAACTCAGTTTCGCCATGGACTTAAGCTCTCTTTCGCCAATCTGATCAGGCGGCCTGCTGCTGTTCAGCAGCGTCCTGCGGGAAGGGGAAACCGAAGAGGCGCAGCAGTTCGCGCGCTTCCTCGTCGGTCTTGGCGGTGGTGGTCACGATGATGTCCATGCCGCGCACCTTCTCGATCTGGTCGTAGCTGATCTCCGGGAAGATGATCTGCTCCTTGAGACCCATCGCGTAGTTGCCGCGACCGTCGAACGACTTCGGGTTGAGCCCGCGGAAGTCGCGGATGCGGGGCATCGCGATGGTGACCAGACGGTCGAGGAATTCGTACATCCGTTCACGGCGCAGGGTGACCTTGCAACCGATCGGCATACCCTCACGCAGCTTGAACTGCGCGATCGACTTCTTCGCCTTGGTGATGACGGGCTTCTGGCCGGCGATGAGTTCCATCTCGGCAGCGGCCGTGGTCACCTTCTTCTTGTCCTGGCTCGCCTCGCCCACGCCCATGTTGAGCGTGATCTTCTCGAGCTTCGGAATTTCCATCGCGTTCTTGTAGCCGAACTTCGCCTGCATCGCGGCGGCGATCTCGGCGTCGAACTTGGCCTTCAGGCGCGGCGTGTACTTTTCAGCCATCGATCGTCTCCCCGGACTTGACGGCCACGCGGACCTTCTTGCCGTCGCGCTCCTCGAAGCGCACGCGGGTGGGCTTGCCGTCCTTGTCGGCAACCGACACCTTCGAGATCGCCATCGGCGCCTCGACGCGGTCGATGCCGCCCTGCGGATTGACCTGGGTCGGCTTGCGGTGACGGGCAATCACGTTGACGCCCGAGACCAGGACCTTGCCATCCTTGGGCAGGACCTGAAGGACAGTGCCGGTACGGCCCTTGTCCTTGCCCGAACGCACGACGACCGAGTCGCCCTTCTTGATCTTTGCGGCGGCCATTACAGCACCTCCGGCGCGAGGCTGATGATCTTCATGAAGCCCTTGCCGCGAAGCTCGCGGACCACAGGGCCGAAGATACGGGTGCCGATCGGCTCTTCGTTCTTGCCGACGAGCACGGCGGCGTTGCTGTCAAAGCGGATGACCGAGCCATCGGCGCGGCGGACATCCTTGCGGGTCCGCACGATGACGGCGCGGTGCACGTCGCCCTTCTTGACGCGAGCACGGGGCTGCGCCTCCTTGATCGACACCACGATGATGTCGCCAACGCCCGCGAACCGACGCTTCGACCCGCCCAGCACCTTGATGCACTGGACGCGCTTGGCGCCGCTGTTGTCCGCGACGTCGAGGTTGGATTGCATCTGGATCATTGATCCGGTTCCTTCCTAGTGGCTTGCCGGAACCAGTCCGGCAGTTCCAAATTTCCTCAGACTTCGGCTTCGAGCGCGGCAGTCTTGCCCGCGGTCACCCGTTCGATCACCTTCCAGCTCTTCAGCTTGGAGATCGGCGCGGTTTCCTCGATGCGGACGACTTCCCCGGTGTGGAAAGCGTTGTCTTCGTCGTGGGCGTGATACTTCTTCGAGCGGCGGATGATCTTCCCGTACAGCGGGTGCTTCACCTTGCGCTCGACCTTCACGACCACGGTCTTGTCGGTCTTGTCGGAGACCACGGTCCCGATGAGAATACGCTTGGGCATTCGTGGTGCTCCTTACGCCTTGGCCGACTGAGAACGCTCAGTCTGCAGCGTCTTGATGCGGGCGATGTCGCGGCGCACTTCCTTGATGCGCGCCGGACGTTCCAGCTGGTTGGTCGCGGCCTGGAAGCGGAGGTTGAAGGCCTCCTTCTTGAGGTCGGCGAGGTCAGCGGTCAGCTGGTCGTCGCTCTTGGCGCGAAGATCGGTAACCTTGGCCATTATTCGCCTCCGAGGTGCGAGGTATCGCCGAGGCGGGCGATAACCTTGGTCTTGATCGGCAGCTTCATCGCGGCGCGGCTGAAAGCCTCCGCGGCGAGCGGGCCGGGAACGCCGTCGAGCTCGAACAGCACGCGGCCGGGCTTCACGCGGGCAGCCCAGTATTCGATCGAGCCCTTGCCCTTGCCCTGGCGGACCTCGGCGGGCTTCTTCGACACCGGCACATCCGGGAAGACGCGGATCCACAGACGGCCCTGGCGGCGGATGTGGCGGGTGATCGCGCGGCGGGCCGCTTCGATCTGGCGGGCGGTGATCCGCTCCGGCTCAAGTGCCTTCAGCCCGTAGGAGCCGAAGTTGAGATCCGAACCACCCTTGGCCAGGCCATGGATGCGGCCCTTGAAGGCCTTGCGGAACTTGGTCTTTTTCGGTTGCAGCATGGCTTAGTTCCTGCGGTCTTCGCGCGCCGGGCGCACGCCGGAGGTCTGGGCCTCCATCATCAGGCGATCCTGCGCCATCGGATCGTGGCCGAGGATCTCACCCTTGAAGACCCACACCTTGATCCCGATGATGCCGTAGGTCGTCAGAGCCTCGGCTTCGGCATAGTCGATGTTGGCGCGCAGCGTGTGCAGCGGCACCCGGCCTTCGCGATACTGCTCGACACGAGCGATTTCCGCGCCGCCGAGACGGCCGCCGCAAACCACCTTGATGCCTTCGGCGCCGAGCCGCATGGCCGACTGCATGGCCCGCTTCATCGCGCGGCGGAAGGCCACGCGGCGGATCAGCTGGTCAGCGATGCCCTGGGCGACGAGCTTGGCGTCGATCTCGGGCTTGCGGATCTCGACGATGTTCAGCTTGACGTCGCTGGCGGTCATCTTGGCGAGCTGCGAGCGCAGCTTCTCGATGTCGGCGCCCTTCTTGCCGATAATGACGCCCGGACGGGCGGCATAGATCGACACGCGGCACAGCTTGGCCGGGCGCTCGATCACCACCTTCGAGATCGCCGCCTGCGGCAGGGTCTCGATGATGAACTTGCGGATCTTGAGATCCTCGGCCAGCAGCTTGCCGTAGCTCTTGCCCTCGGCGTACCAGCGGCTGTCCCAGGTCCGGTTGATCTGGAGGCGCAGGCCGATCGGGTTGCTCTTGTGACCCATGGTTCAGGCCTCCTCGGCTTCGGTTTCACGGACGACGATCCGCAGCCGGCTGAACGGCTTGAGGATGCGGGTCGACTTGCCGCGGCCACGGGTGTGGAACCGCTTCATGGTGATCGACTTGCCAACCGAAGCCTCGGCGACGACGAGCGCGTCGACGTCGAGGTTGTGGTTGTTTTCCGCATTCGCGATCGCCGAGGCGAGCACCTTGCGGGCATCGACCGCCATCGCCTTGGTCGAGAAGGCGAGGATGTTCATCGCCTCTTCCGCGGTCTTGCCACGGATCAGGCCGGCGACGAGGTTCAGCTTCTGGGCCGAACCGCGGATCTGCGTGCCGACCGACAGCGCTTCCTTGTCACCAACGCGACGGGGGGACTTTTCCTTGCCCATTAGCGCTTGCCCTTCTTGTCAGCGGCGTGGCCGGGGAAGCTGCGCGTGGGCGCGAACTCGCCAAGCTTGTGGCCGACCATTTCTTCCGAAACGGCAACGGGGATGAACTTGTGGCCGTTGTAGACGGTGAACGTCAGACCAACGAACTGCGGGATGATCGTCGAGCGCCGCGACCAGGTCTTGATCGGGGCAGCGCGCGAACCGGCGTCCTGCGCGACCTCGGCCTTCTTCAGCAGGTGCAGGTCGACGAAGGGGCCCTTCCAGACGGAACGTGCCATGGTCGATTACCTCTTCTTCTTCGCGTGGCGCGAACGGATGATCATGCCGTCGGTCCGCTTGTTGTGGCGGGTCCGGGCACCCTTGGTCGGCTTGCCCCACGGGGTCACCGGATGGCGGCCACCCGAGGTGCGGCCTTCACCACCACCGTGCGGGTGGTCGACCGGGTTCTTGGCGACGCCGCGCGTGAGCGGACGCTTGCCAAGCCAGCGGTTGCGACCGGCCTTGGCCAGGTTCTGGTTCTGGTTGTCGGGGTTCGAGACCGCACCAACCGTGCCCATGCAATCGCCGCGCAGGTAGCGCTGCTCACCCGAGTTCAGGCGGACAATGACCATGCCGCGGTCACGACCGACGACCTGGACATAGGTGCCGGCCGAACGGGCAATCTGCCCGCCCTTGCCCGGCTTCATCTCCACGTTGTGGATGATGGTGCCGACCGGCATCTGGCTGAGCAGCATCGCGTTGCCCGGCTTCACGTCGGTCTTCTCGCCGGCGATCACCTGGTCGCCAACGGCCAGGCGCTGCGGCGCCAGGATGTAGGCCTGCTCACCGTCGGCATAGCTGACGAGGGCGATGAACGCCGTGCGGTTGGGGTCATATTCCAGACGCTCGACGGTGGCCGGCTGGTCCCACTTGCGACGCTTGAAGTCGACGAAGCGGTACTTCTGCTTGTGGCCGCCGGCGATGCCGCGCGAGGTCACGTGACCCTTGTTGTTGCGGCCGCCCGTCTTGCGCTTGCCTTCGGTAAGCGCCTTGACCGGCTTGCCCTTCCACAGGGACGACTTGTCGACCAGGATCAGGCCACGACGGGCCGGGCTGGTCGGGTTATAGTTCTTGAGTGCCATGGTTCGCGCCTCAGATCCCGCTGGTCACGTCGATCGACTGGCCCGCGGCCAGGGTCACGACGGCCTTCTTCACGTCCGAACGCTTGTAGGGCTTGCCCTTCCAGCGCTTGGTCTTGCCCTTCTGGGTGAGCGTGTTCACGCCGACGACCTTCACGTCGAACAGCGCTTCCACGGCCGCCTTGATCTGGGGCTTGGTTGCCTTGTCGGCGACCTTGAAGACCACGGCGTTGTGCTCGGAGAGCAGCGTCGTCTTCTCGGTGATGTGGGGAGCCACGATCACGTCGTAGTGACGCGTGTCGATTGCGTCCTTAGCCATTGAAACGCGCCTCCAGCTTCTCGACAGCGGCGCGCGTCAGCACCAGCGTATCATGCTTCAGGATGTCGTAGACGTTGGCACCGATCGCCGGCAGCACGTTGATGCCGATCAGGTTGCGCGCGGCCTTGGCGAAGTTGTCGTTCACCGCGTCGCCGTCGATGACCAGGACCTTCTTGCCGAAGTTCGCCTTGGCGAGCTGGCCGGCGAGAGCCTTGGTCTTGCCGTCGACTTCGAGGTTCTCGACGACGACCAGGTTCGCCTGGGCCTTCGAGGACAGCGCCATCTTGAGACCGAGCGCACGGACCTTCTTGTTCAGCGAGATATCGAACTCGCGAACGCGCGGACCATGGGCCTTGCCGCCACCGATGAAGATCGGCGCCTTGCGGTCGCCGTGACGGGCGGTGCCGCCGCCCTTCTGCCGGCCGAACTTCTTGCCGGTGCGGGCAACGTCGGAGCGCTCACGCGCCTTGCGGGCGGTGCCGCGGCGGTTTTCCAGCTGCCAGGTGACGACGCGGTGCAGGATGTCGGCGCGCGGTTCGAGACCGAACACGGCATCCGACAGCTCGACTTCGCCCTTGCCGGCGCTGCCGTCGAGGTTGAGGACCTTGACCTTCACGACTTAGCCCTCCTGACCATCGGTTGCCTCGGGCGCCGCTTCGGGAGCGGGCGTGTCGGCAGCCGGGGTGTTGCTGTTCGCGGCCTGCTTGAGGCCGGCGGGGTACGGGGCTTCGCCGTGGCGCGAGACCTTGACGGCGTCGCGGACGAGCAGCCAGGCGTTCTTCGAGCCGGGCACCGAGCCCTTGACGAAGATCAGGCCACGCTCGTCGTCGGTGCGGACGACCTCGAGGTTCTGCTGGGTGCGCTGGCGATCGCCCATGTGGCCGGCCATCTTCTTGTTCTTGAAGACGCGGCCCGGATCTTGGCGGTTACCGGTCGAACCGTGGGCACGGTGGCTGATCGACACGCCGTGGGTGGCGCGCATACCGCCGAAACCCCAGCGACGCATGGCGCCCTGGAAGCCCTTGCCCTGGGTCTGGCCAGTGATGTCGACGAGCTGGCCGGCAACGAAGTGCGAAGCGGCGATGGTCGAACCAACGTCGACCACGGCATCGTCGGCGACGCGGAATTCGGCGACCTGGGCCTTGAGCGACACTTCCGCCTTGGCGAAGTGCTCACGCTGCGGCTTGGCAACATTCTTCTGCTTGGCTTCGCCGGCACCGAGCTGCAGCGCGACGTAACCGTCACGCTCCGCAGTACGGACCGAAACCACCTGGCAGTTCTCCAGCGAAAGCACGGTGACCGGCACGTGCCGTCCGTCTTCCTGGAAAAGGCGGGTCATCCCCACCTTCTTAGCGATCACGCCGGTACGCATGATCCATTCTCCTCACAGAGGCCCATGGAGACCATCCCCATGGGCGTGTTCGGCCCGTAGTGTGAAGCGCGCCCCGTCCGGGCCGAAGTGCCACCATTTGCCCGAAGGCTCGCGGCGGCGAGACGGGGGACGCTGCCCGGCCTGGTGATCCGAGGATCGGCCGGAGGTATCCCTATGTCCGTGCGGTTTCCCGCAAAGTCCGGCTGGAGGCCGGAAGGAATGCGAACCCGAAGGCTCGAAACTCTTGGCCGGTAAGGTCCGGCCGGACCGTGGACGGTCCCGGATCAGGTCCGGGACTGCGCCCTCCCGCCCTTATCGGGTCAGGCCAGCTTGATCTCGACGTTCACGCCAGCGGCCAGGTCGAGCTTCATCAGCGCGTCGACGGTGGCAGCGTTGGGCTGCACGATATCGAGCAGCCGCTTGTAGGTGCGAACCTCGAACTGCTCACGCGACTTCTTGTCGATGTGCGGGCCGCGGTTGACCGTGAACTTCTCGATCCGCGTCGGGAGGGGAATGGGCCCACGGATCAGCGCGCCGGTGCGGCGGGCGGTTTCCGCGATTTCGCCGGTCGCCTGGTCAAGCACGCGGTGATCGAATGCCTTGAGGCGAATGCGGATATTCTGAGCTTCCATGTCCACTACCGATGAGAATGAGCAAAAACAAAGCTGACCGATCCGCCCTCTTCCATCTCGGCAAAGAGCGGAGCGATCAGTGAAAACCGGACCGGCGGGGAAGCGAATCCCCCGCCGGTGCGCGGCCTATATTACTTGGTGATCTTGCTGACAACCCCAGAACCGACGGTCCGGCCACCTTCGCGGATAGCGAAGCGGAGACCTTCGTCCATGGCGATCGGCGCGATCAGCTTGACGGCCAGGGTCAAGTTGTCGCCCGGCATCACCATCTCGGTGCCCTCGGGGAGAACGACCTCACCGGTGACGTCGGTGGTGCGGAAGTAGAACTGCGGGCGGTAGTTGGCGAAGAACGGCGTGTGACGGCCACCTTCGTCCTTCGACAGCACGTAGACCTCGGCCGAGAACTCGGTGTGCGGCTTGACCGAACCGGGCTTGCAGAGGACCTGGCCGCGCTCGACGTCTTCACGCTTGATGCCGCGAACGAGGGCACCGATGTTGTCGCCAGCTTCACCCTGGTCGAGCAGCTTGCGGAACATTTCGACGCCGGTGACGGTGGTCTTCTGGGTGTCCTTGAGGCCGACGATCTCGACTTCCTCGCCAACCTTGACGATGCCGGTCTCGACGCGGCCGGTGACGACCGTACCACGACCCGAGATCGAGAACACGTCCTCGACGGGCATCAGGAAGGGCTTGTCGGTCGGGCGCGGCGGCTGCGGGATGAATTCGTCGACGGCCTTCATCAGGGCGTTGATCGAATCCTTGCCGATGGCATCGTCACGACCTTCGAGAGCGGCCAGGGCCGAACCCGGGATCACGGGGATGGCGTCGCCGTCGAACCCGTAGGAGCTGAGCAGCTCGCGGATTTCCAGCTCGACCAGCTCGAGGATCTCGGCGTCGTCGACCTGGTCGACCTTGTTCATGTAGACGACCAGCTGCGGCACGCCGACCTGGCGGGCAAGCAGGATGTGCTCGCGGGTCTGCGGCATCGGGCCGTCAGCGGCGTTCACGACCAGGATCGCGCCGTCCATCTGGGCGGCACCGGTGATCATGTTCTTCACGTAGTCCGCGTGACCCGGGCAGTCGACGTGGGCGTAGTGGCGGTTGGCGGTCTCGTACTCGACGTGGGCGGTCGAGATGGTGATGCCGCGCTCGCGCTCTTCCGGAGCCTTGTCGATGTTCGCGTAGTCGGTGAATTCGGCGCCGCCGGTTTCGGCCAGCACCTTGGTGATCGCCGCCGTCAGCGTGGTCTTGCCATGGTCGACGTGACCGATGGTGCCGATGTTGCAGTGCGGCTTGTTCCGCTCAAACTTAGCCTTAGCCATTGTCCAAACCTTCTGTTCGATGATTGAGAATCTGCGGGAAGGACGGCACCCGCTGAAATCAGGCGCCGCCCCTAGAGTGATCCGCCAGCTTATGCAAGCCCGGCCTTACGCCGGCCCCCGCCTTAAGCCAGCTTCGCCTTCAGCTCGGTCGCGACGTTGGCCGGAACCTCGTCGTAGTGGTCGAAGAACATCGAGTAGTTCGCACGACCCTGCGTGAACGAGCGCAGCTGGTTCACGTAGCCGAACATATTCGCCAGCGGCACCATGGCGGTGACCGCCTGGGCGTTGCCACGGGTGTCGGTGCCCTGGATCTGGCCGCGCCGCGAATTGATGTCGCCGATCACGTCGCCCAGATATTCGTCCGGCGTGATCACCTCGACCTTCATGATCGGCTCGAGCAGCTTGATCCCCGACTTCTGGGCCGCTTCGCGCATGGCGCCGCGGGCACAGATTTCGAAGGCCAGGGCCGACGAGTCGACGTCGTGGTAGGCGCCGTCGTAGAGCAGGACCTCGAAGTCGATGATCGGGAAGCCGATCAGCGAGCCGGTGGCAGCGGTTTCACGGAAGCCCTTCTCGATCGCGGGGATATATTCCTTCGGAATGTTACCGCCCTTGATCTCGTCCTTGAAGACGAAGCCCGAACCGCGCTCGCCCGGGGTGACCTTGACCTTCACGCGGCCGAACTGGCCGGTGCCGCCCGACTGCTTCTTGTGGGTGTGATCGAGGTCGATCGGCTTGGCGAGGTATTCGCGGTAGGCCACCTGCGGCGCGCCGACATTGGCCTCGACCTTGAACTCGCGCTTCATGCGGTCAACCAGGATCTCGAGGTGGAGCTCGCCCATCCCCTTGATGATGGTCTGGCCCGATTCGTGATCGGTCGAGACGCGGAACGAGGGATCCTCGGCCGAGAGACGGTTGAGCGCGATGCCCATCTTCTCCTGGTCGGCCTTGGTCTTGGGTTCCACCGACAGCTCGATCACCGGCTCGGGGAATTCCATGCGTTCCAGGATGATCGGCTGCTTTTCCGAGCACAGCGTGTCGCCGGTGGTGGTCTCCTTGAGACCGGCCAGGGCCACGATGTCGCCGGCATAGGCGGTCTCGATGTCCTCGCGGTTGTTGGAGTGCATCAGCAGCATACGGCCGACCTTCTCCTTCTTGTTCTTCACCGAGTTCAGGTACGAGCCCTTGACGAGCGTGCCCGAGTAGATGCGGGTGAAGGTCAGCGAACCGACGAAGGGATCGTTCATGATCTTGAACGCGAGGGCCGAGAACGGCGCGTCGTCCGAGGTGGCGCGGCTGTCGGGCTCTTCCGTGTCGGGGTTGATGCCCTGGACGTCCTCGATGTCGAGCGGGCTCGGCAGGTAGTCGACCACGGCGTCGAGCAGGGGCTGGACACCCTTGTTCTTGAACGCCGAGCCGCACAGCACCGGCACGAACGCCTGGCCGAGCGTGCCCTTGCGGATCAGCGCCTTGAGCGTCGCCACGTCGGGCTCGTTGCCCTCGAGGTAGGCTTCCATCGCCTCGTCGTCCTGCTCGACGGCAAGCTCGATCAGCTGCGAACGGTATTCGGCGGCCTCGTCGGCCATGTCGGCCGGAATTTCCTCGTAGGAGAATTCGGCGCCGAGATTCTCATCCTTCCAGATGATCGCGCGCTGCTCGACCAGGTCGACCAGGCCCTTGAAATCGCTTTCCGCGCCGATCGGGAGATAGAGCACGGCGGGCTTGGCGCCAAGGCGGTCGATGATCGTCTGGACGCAGTACTTGAAGTTCGCGCCGGTGCGATCGAGCTTGTTGATGAAGCACATCCGCGGCACGCCGTACTTGTCGGCCTGGCGCCACACGGTCTCCGACTGCGGCTCAACGCCGGCCACGCCGTCGAACGCGGCAACCGCGCCGTCGAGCACGCGCAGCGAACGCTCGACCTCGATGGTGAAGTCCACGTGGCCGGGGGTGTCGATGATGTTGAGGCGGTGATCGTTCCAGAAGCAGGTCGTCGCGGCCGACGTGATCGTGATGCCGCGCTCCTGCTCCTGCTCCATCCAGTCCATGGTCGCGGCGCCGTCGTGGACTTCGCCGATCTTGTAGGACTTGCCGGTGTAGTAGAGGATGCGCTCGGTCGTCGTCGTCTTGCCGGCGTCGATGTGCGCCATAATACCGAAATTCCGGTACTTTTCGAGCGGATGGCTGCGGGCCATGGGAAGTTCCTTGGGAGCATGGGGGGAGCCGGTTCAGGCTCCCGCCCATATGGTTACGTTTGTGACCGTTTGAAGGCGGGCAGAAAATCCGCCGCCGCGCTTACCAGCGGTAGTGGCTGAACGCGCGGTTGGCGTCGGCCATGCGGTGGGTGTCTTCGCGCTTCTTCACCGCGTTGCCACGGTTGTTGGCGGCGTCGAGCAGCTCCGACGAGAGACGCGCCGACATCGTCGTTTCCGAACGGTTGCGGGCGGCCGTGATCAGCCAGCGGATCGCCAGAGCCTGGGCGCGCTCGGGGCGCACTTCCACGGGGACCTGGTAGGTGGCGCCACCGACGCGGCGGCTGCGGACCTCGATCTGCGGCTTCACGTTGTTCAGGGCATCGTGGAACAGCTGGATCGGATCAGCCTTGGCGCGCGTCTGCATGGTGTCGAGCGCACCATAGACGATCGATTCAGCGACCGACTTCTTACCGTCGAGCATGAGGTTGTTCATGAACTTCGACAGGATCTGATCCCCGAACTTGGGATCGGGCAGGATTTCCCGCTTTTCGGGACGACGACGACGAGACATCGCAAATTCCTTAATCTCTGGCCGGGGCGCTCAAACGCCTGCGCGGCCGAATAACCAGCATGGGGCAGCGGCGGACCAGGCCGCCGCACGGCCTCACTTCGGACGCTTGGCGCCGTACTTCGAACGCGACTTCTTGCGGTCCTTCACGCCCTGCGTATCGAGGACGCCGCGCAGCACGTGGTAGCGCACGCCCGGAAGGTCGCGCACACGGCCGCCGCGGATCAGCACCACCGAGTGCTCCTGGAGGTTGTGGCCTTCGCCCGGGATGTAGGAGATGACTTCGCGGCTGTTGGTCAGGCGGACCTTGGCCACCTTGCGAAGCGCCGAGTTCGGCTTCTTCGGCGTGGTCGTGTAGACACGGGTGCAGACGCCGCGCTTCTGCGGGTTCTGCTCCATCGCCGGAACCTTGCTCTTGGCCTTCTGCGGCTCGCGACCCTTGCGGATCAGCTGGTTGATAGTGGGCATGAAGTACTCTTCACCTTGGTTTGTGACAGCGCGCCAACACAAGTGAAGAGAATGCGGAACCCGCGAACGCGCCGAATGCGGGCCACTGCCCGACCGGTGCCTCACGAGCCGAAAACTCTCCACCCGGGCCAGAAAGCCGCCGGGTTACTTTGACGGCTGAGGCTCCAATCCTTCGACAAGCTCAGGATGGACAGACCCGCACCGGCAATGTTCAGCTCTACGCCGCAGACAGGACAGGCCTGTTGCGGAAGTCGGCGCCCTTACGGGGGATAGCGGGCAAGGTCAAGGGATTCGGTGCGCCCGCCATGGCGCGAGGCCCGTGCCGTCGCGGGAGGCCGGCCAGGCGCGGCGCGCCAGCCCGGGCCGCGATCGGGGCGAGGCGTGAAACGGGCGGCGCGCGCGGATCGTTGGGAAGGCGATGCGCGAAGGCAATCGACCTGTGCGTGTCCAGCCCCCGGAGAGAGACGATGAACCAGAACGACCGCAACCAGAACCAGCAGGGCCGCCAGGCCGGCCAGCAACAGAACCAGGGCAGCCTGCGCCAGCCGCAGCAGGGGCAGTCCGGCACCAAGGGCCAGCAGGGCCAGGCACCGGGTCGCCAGCAGCAGGGCGGCGCCAGCACCAGCGGGCAACCGCAGCAGCAGGCCGGCCACTCGGGCCAGCAGGGCAACAGCACCAAGGCCGCCAAGCCTTCCGGCGGCAGCGCGACCGACCGCCGCGACCGCTGACCGCGCATCCCGGCGCAAGCGCGGCGTCTCCCTTGCCGGAGGCGCCGCGCTTGCGTGAAGGGGCTTGGCCTCGGGCACCGGAACGGGCAAGCAGCGTTTCAGGGGGGCACGCAACACCACAAGTGGAGGAAATACCCTCGATGACCAGCAGACTGTTCAGCCGCGCCGCCATGGCCTCAACCATCGCCGCCCTCGCCCTCACCGGGGCCAACCCGGCCGAAGCGCGCGCCTGCAAGCGACTCAACAAGACCGAAGGCGCAGCAGTTGGCGCGGTGGCCGGCGGCGTGCTGGGCGCGGTGCTGACCGGCGGCACCACGGCCGGCGTACTGGTCGGCGCGGCGGCTGGCGGCGTGGGTGGCCACGAGATCGCGCGCACCAAGTACAACAAGCATTGCCGGCGCTATTACCGGCGGTGATCTCCGCGGGAAGGCCGCAAGGCCTTCCCGCCCTAGAGCGATAGCGCGGCGACCAGCGCCTTGACCTTCTTCTGGCGCCACTGCGGGGGCGGCGCCACCAGCCAGTAGCCGCGGCGGCAATCCTCGGCCTGGCCCAGCGCGGCGATGCGGCCGGCCTCGTGCCAGGCACGCGCCAGCAGTTCGGGCACCCGCGCCCGGCCAAGACCGGCGGCGGCGGCCGACAGCGCGAGGCCCGCGTCGGCCACGTGAACCGGCGGCTCTTCCGCGCCCTCGCCGCCCGGTTCCGGATCGCCCGGCCAGGCGATCCACGGCCCCTCGCCCACGGTCACCCGGCGCGCGGCGCCCAGGGCCACGCCTTCCAGATCACCCGGGCCTTCGGTCCAGCGGATCGCGAGATCAAGGTTGGCCTCGGTGAAATCGGCGTTTTCCGCATCGACCAGGGCATAGCGCACATCGGGATGGGCGGCGCGATAGGCAGCCAGGCGCGGCGCGAGCCATGTGGCCAGCACGTCGCGCGGGGCGGCGATGGTGAACACATGGCTGGCCTGGCCCGCCTGCATCGCGCGCACCGCATCCTCGAAATGGAGAAAGCCGGTTCGCAGCGGCTCCAGGCCGGCCGCGGCTTCCTCGGTCAGCTCCAGCCCCTTGGAGGTGCGGCGGAACAATACGACCCCGAGCAGATCCTCGAGCGCGCGGATCTGCTGACCGACGGCGGCCGGGGTCACCGCCAGCTCGTCGGCCGCCCGCGTAAACGACAGGTGCCGGGCGGCGGCATCGAACACGCGCAGGGCGTTGAGCGGCAGGTGCGTGCGCTTCATGGCTGCGGTCTAGTGCGGGGGACCGTTCGGGGCAAGCCGCGGCTTGGCGAAGCGGTGAGCGCGCGGGCTGCCGGTCAGCCCGCCGTGGCGGGTGCGGCCAGCGGGAAGTAGGGGATCGCCGCCTCGAACCGCGTGCCATCGGCCCGGCGGAAGGCGTAGTACCCTTCCATCGAGCCTTGCGGCGTGGAAAGCGGGCAGCCCGAGACATAATCGTGGCTGGCGCCCGGCGCGATCAGCGGCTGTTCGCCGACCACCCCATCGCCATCGACCAGCGAGACATGGCCCTGCCCATCGGTGATCCGCCAGTGGCGGGTGAGCAGTTGCACGGGCTGGTCCGAATCGTTCTCGATCCGGATGTGATAGACCCAGAACCACTTGCCCGCCTCGATCCGCGATTGCTCGGGAAGGAAGTTCACGGCCACCCGGACGGTGACCCCGTCCGTCAGCGCCGAATGCTGGAAGAGTTCCTTCATGGCCGACATGGGTAATCCTTTCCCTGCCCAGGGTGAACCCCCTTCGGCCGGATCGGGTTCCCTTTTTCCACCTTTTGGTGGCGTGCGCCCGCCGGTTCGCGCCGGTCAGAGGCCGGCGGCGGCGAGTGCCCGGTCAAGATCCTCGATCAGGTCCAGCGGGTCTTCCAGCCCGACGTTGAGGCGCAGCATCCCGTCGGTGACGCCCATCGCGGCGCGCCCTTCCGGCCCCATGTTGTGGTGGGTGGTGGTGGCCGGGTGGCACATCAGCGAACGGGTGTCGCCGATGTTGTTGGAGATGTCGATCAGCTCCAGCGCATCGAGCAAGGCCCAGGCCTGTTCGCGGGTGTCCAGCTCGAACGAGAAGATCGCGCCCGGCAGGCTCATCTGCTTCTGCGCGAGGGCAAACGCCGGATGGCTTTCCAGCCCGGGGTGCATGATCCTGGGCACGCGCCCTTCGAGGAAGCGACCCACCGCCAGGGCATTGGCGCTCTGCTGGCGCAGGCGCAGTTCGAGCGTTTCCAGCCCCTTGAGCACGACCCAGGCGTTGAACGGCGCCAGGTTCGGCCCGGTGTTGCGGTGGAACGGCAGGAGCTTGTCGTTGATGAACTGCGCCGAGCCGCAGACCGCGCCGGCCAGCACCCGCCCCTGCCCATCCATGAACTTGGTGGCCGAATAGGCCACCACGTCGGCGCCAAAATCCATCGGCCGCTGGATTACCGGCGAGCAGAACGCATTGTCGACCACGGTGGTGATCCCGTGAGCGCGGGCCAGGCCATTGACATGGGTCATGTCGACCAGTTCGAGCGTGGGGTTGGCCGGGGTTTCGTAGAAGAACACCCTGGTGTTGGGGCGGATCGCCGCTTCCCATTCGGCGTTCACCGTGCCGTCGATCACCGTTGCCTCGATGCCGAAGCGCGGCAGCAGGCTGTCGACCAGCCAACGGCACGAACCGAAGGCGGCCTTGCCGGCCACGACATGATCGCCGGCCGAAAGCTGGCAGAGGAGCGCGGCGGTCATCGCCGCCATGCCCGAGGCCTGGGCGCGGCAGGCCTCGGCGCCCTCCATCAGGGCGATGCGTTCCTCCAGCATGGCCACGGTGGGGTTCTGCAGGCGCGAATAGGTCATCCCGTCCTGCTCGCCGGCGAACCGCGCGGCGACCGTGGCCGCATCGTCGTAGGTATAGCCCGAGGTGAGGTAGAGCGCCTCGCTCGTCTCGCCATGCTCCGACCGCCAGGTGCCGCCGCGCACGGCCTGGGTGGCGGCGCGCCAGTTGCGGGTGATCGAGCGGTCCTGTCCGGTGGTCTTCTTCATGGGGGAGCGCATTAGAAGCGCCGGCGCGGATCGGCAAGGCTGTGCGGCAGAAGCAAAGTCCTCCCTGCGAGGGGAAGGAAGCCGGGTTGCCCCCGCCCCCCCCCTGCGGCTATCGCAGCCTCCGATGAGGGAGCTACTCCACAAGGCCCGCGCGGTGTTCCACGACGCCACCGCCCACCCCGTGCGCGATTCCGATCCGCAGCCCTGGTGCGCGGGGATCGCGGCGATCTTCCTCGCCCTGCTCCTGCTGCGCCTCGACGTCCCCGGGCGGATCTATTTCGACGAAGTCCACTACGTGAAGGCGGCCCGCGTCCTCCTGTCGATGGCCAAGCCCATCAACCCGGAGCACCCGCTGGTCGGCAAGGAGCTGATCGCCGCCGGCATCCTCCTGTTCGGTGATCAACCCTGGGCCTGGCGGATCATGCCGGCGCTGTTCGGCACGCTGGGCCTTTATGCCTTCAGCCGCGCCCTGTGGCTGGCCAGCCAGCGCCGCTTCGCCACGCTGGCCGGAACCCTGCTACTGGCCACCAGCTTCACCTGGTTCGTGGTCAGCCGGATCGCCATGCTCGACATTTTCATGGCCAGTTTCACCATGTTGGCGATGTGGATGCTGGCCGGGGCCGTGCGCGCCGATCGCGTGGGCACCGCGCGCTGGCGGCTGGCGCTGGCCGGCCTGTTCCTTGGCCTTGCCCTGGGCGCCAAGTGGAACGCGCTGGCCGCCGCCGCCCTGCCCGGCCTTGCCTTCCTCTTGCTGCGCCTGCGCCGCCATGGTCGCCATGCGCTGCTGGCCACCGAAGGCGCGCCCATTGCCGGGATCAGCCTGGCCGAGGCCGCGCTGTGGCTGGGCACCCTGCCCCTGCTGGTCTATTTCGCCACCTTCCTGCCGGCCTTCTTCTACGAGACCAAGGCGATCAACCCGCTCAGGATCGTGGAATACCAGGGCTATATGCTGAGGCTCCAGCACTCGGTGGTGAAGCACCATCCCTACCAGTCGGTGTGGTGGCAATGGGTGCTCGATTCCCGCGCGATCTGGTTCCTCTACGAAAACGTCGAGGGCGCGCAGCGCGGCGTGATCATGCTGGGCAATCCGCTGGCGATGTGGGCCGGCATCCCCGCGCTCGGCTGGGCGCTGTGGGCCGGGTGGAAGCAGCGGCGCCATGATGCGCTGGCCACCGCCCTGCTTTACCTGGCCTGCATCGGGATGTGGGTAGCCAACGGCAAGCCGGTGCAGTTCTACTACCACTACCTGCTGCCGGGCGCCTTCCTGATGGCCTGCCTGGGGCTGGCGCTGGATGCCCTGTGGCGCCGCGCCGATCGCTGGCGCTGGCTTGCCCCGGCCACGCTGGTCCTGGCCACCGCGCTGTTCGCCACCTTCTGGCCGATCCTCTCGGCCGCGCAACTGTGCTGCGGCAAGCCCAGCTTCCAGTGGTGGATGTGGCTGCCGGGCTGGCGCTGACATCCCTCATTCCCATGGCGAGGCCGGATGGCCCGCCACGGGATTGGTGATCCGGCTTACCCCTCGAGCGCCACCACGCCGGGCAGTTCCTTGCCTTCCATCCATTCGAGGAAGGCCCCGCCCGCTGTCGAGATATAGCTGAACTCGGCGGCCACTCCGGCATGGTTCAGCGCGGCGACCGTATCGCCGCCGCCGGCCACCGAAACCAGCGAACCTTCCTTCGTCAGCGCCGCCGCGATCCGCGCCAGGGCCACGGTGGCCGTGTCGAACGGGGCCATCTCGAAGGCGCCCATCGGCCCGTTCCACACCAGGGTGCGGCAGGTCTTGAGCGCATCGCCCAAGGCTTCGACCGCCTGCGGCCCGACATCGAGGATCATCTCGTCGGCCGCCACCTCGTGGACGTTGCAGGTGCGGACCGATGGCGGATTGGCCTGGAATTCCCTGGCCACCACCACATCATAGGGCAGGTGGACGGTGCAGCCGGCCTTGTCGGCATTGTCGAGGATTTCCTCGGCCGTGGCCTTGAGATCATGCTCGCACAGGCTCTTGCCGACATCGACCCCGCGCGCGGCAAGGAAGGTGTTGGCCATGCCCCCGCCGATGATCAGGTGATCGACCTTGGAAACGAGGTGCTTGAGCACGTCGAGCTTGGAGGAAACCTTGGCCCCGCCGACCACGGCGGCAACGGGCTTGGCCGGATTGCCCAGCGCCTTTTCCAGCGCCTCCAGTTCGGCCTGCATCGAGCGTCCGGCATAGGCCGGCAGCACGTGGGCCAGCCCTTCTGTGGAGGCATGGGCGCGGTGCGCGGCGGAGAAGGCATCGTTCACGTAAAAGTCGCCGTTTTCGGCGATCGCCTTGACCAGTTCGGGGTCGTTCTTTTCCTCGCCCTTCCAGAACCGGGTGTTCTCCAGCACGGCAATGTCGCCGGGGCGCAGGATGCCCACGCTCTGCGCGACCACCGGTCCGGCGATCTCGGGCACGAACATCACTTCCTTGCCGAGCACGGTCTGGAGGCAATCGACCACCATCGAGAGCGACTGGGTGGACACCCGTTCGCCCTTGGGCCGGCCGAAGTGGGCCAGCAGCAGCACCTTGGCGCCCTTGGCCGCCAGTTCGAGGATCGTCGGCGCGGCGGCGCGCACGCGGGTATCGTCGGTGACGGCGCCATCCTGCATCGGCAGGTTGAGGTCCACGCGCACCAGCGCGACCTTGCCGGTCACGTCGCCCAGATCGTCCAGTTTCTTGAAGGTGCTCATGTCTCGATCCTCACTTCATCCCCGACGGCAATTTCGCCGTCCGCGAGCACTCGGCCCAGTGCCCCGCCCCGCCAGTCCGGCAGGAGCGCGGCCTTGAGCCCACTCGTCATTTCTTCCATGCGGCTGCACGGATCGCATTCGCAGGTGATTTCTATCCGCAGGCTCGGCCCGATGGCGATGATCGGCCCGGCTTGGCGCGGAAGCCGCAGGCCCGCGACCAGCAGGTTGGCCCGGCGTTCCTGCCAGGGGACATCGGCCCCGAGGTCGGCCATGGCTGCGGCCCACGATTCCGCCTCGATCAGCGAAATCTGCCGCCGGCCCGACTTGCCTGGGAGAATCGCCCCGCGATAGTCGCCCGCAAGCCCCAACTCGCGCGTCACCCTGACGCGCTCGACCGTCTCCATCGGCCCGCGCGGCCGGTCGTGCCGCGCGATGCCGAGGAGACGGCCGACCGTCATCTCAGCTCAGAGGAACTTGGCCAGCGCGCCGGTCGTGTCGACCATGCGGTTGGAGAAGCCCCATTCGTTGTCGTACCAGGAGAGCACGCGCACCAGCTTGCCGTCGATCACGGCCGTTTCCAGGCTGTCGATGGTCGAGCTGTTCGGGCAGTGGTTGTAGTCGATCGAGACCAGCGGCTCGTCCGAATAGCCCAGCACGCCCTTGAGCGGGCCTTCCGCGGCCGCCTTGAGCAGCGCGTTGACTTCGTCCTTCGTGGTGTCGCGCTTGGGGGTGAAGGTGAGATCGACCACCGAGACGTTCGGGGTCGGCACGCGGATCGCCGAACCGTCGAGCTTGCCCTTCAGTTCGGGCAGGACTTCGCCCACCGCGCGGGCAGCGCCCGTGGTGGTCGGGATCATGCTCATGCCGGCGGCGCGGGCGCGGCGCGGATCCTCGTGGATCTGGTCGAGGATCTTCTGGTCGTTGGTATAGGCGTGGATCGTAGTCATCAGGCCGCGCTCGATGCCGATGGCATCGTTGAGCACCTTGGCGAACGGCGCGAGGCAGTTCGTGGTGCACGAGGCGTTGGAGATGATCGTGTCGGCGGCGGTCAGCTGGTCATGGTTGACCCCGAAGACCACGGTGCGATCGACGTTCTTGCCGGGCGCCGAGATGACGACCTTCTTCGCGCCGGCCGCGAGGTGCTTTTCGCAACTGGCGCGATCGGTGAAGAAGCCGGTGCATTCCAGCACGATATCCACGCCCTGCGCGCCGTGCGGCAGGTTGGCGGGATCGCGCTCGGCGGTCACCGCGATGCGCTTGCCGTTGATGACAAGATCGTTGCCGTCAACTTCCACGGTGCCCGAGAACGGCCCGTGGACCGAATCGCGCTGGAACAGCATGGCGTTGGCCTGGGGCGAGGCCAGGTCGTTGATCGAGACCAGTTCGAGATCGTGGTCCGTGCGTTCCAGGATGGCGCGCGCCACATTGCGCCCGATGCGCCCGAAACCGTTGATCGCCACCTTCGTCGCCATGTCTGCACTCCTGCCTGTTCGTGTTCTTGGTTGGTTGAGGACTGATCAGCCCAGCCGGGCCGTGATCCGCGGAACGATCTTCTCCACCGAGAAGCCGAAATGCTCGAACAGCACTTCCGCCGGGGCCGAGGCGCCGAAGCGGTCCAGCCCCACGGTGATGCCGTCGCCGACATACTTCTGCCAGCCGAGCGTGACGCCGGCCTCGATCGAAACCTTCAGCGTGCCGGCGGGCAGGATGTCGGCGCGATAGGCCGCGTCCTGCGCGTCGAACAGTTCCCATGACGGCATCGAGACGACATCGGCGCCGATCCCCTTGCCTTCGAGGTCCTGCGCCACCTTGAGCGCCAGTTCCACTTCCGAACCGGTGGCCAGCAGCACGACCTGGCGCGCCGCTTCCGCCGCCTTGAGGCGATAGGCGCCCCTGGCGCTCTTCATTGCGGTGTCGGCGCGCACGGCGGGCAGGTTCTGGCGGGTGAGGATCAGCGCGGAAGGCCGGTCCTTCGCCTGCAGGGCCAGTTCCCAGGCCTCGGCCGTCTCGATCGCGTCGGCCGGGCGGAACACGTTGAGGCCCGGGATCATCCTGAGGCTCATCACGTGCTCGACCGGCTGGTGGGTCGGCCCATCCTCGCCAAGGCCGATCGAATCGTGGGTCAGCACGTAGATCACCCGGGCGCGCTGGAGCGCCGACATCCGGATCGCGTTGCGGGCATAGTCGGCAAAGACCAGGAAAGTGCCGCCATAAGGGATCACGCCGCCATGCAGCGCCATGCCGTTCATCGCGGCGGCCATGCCGAATTCGCGGATGCCGTAATAGACATAGCGCCCGGCATAGTCGGCGGCGGTCAGCGGGCCGGTGGCCTTGGTCTTGGTGTTGTTCGAGCCGGTAAGGTCGGCCGAGCCGCCCACCATTTCCGGCACGCCCACGGTCAGGGCTTCCAGCGCCATCTCGCTCGACTTGCGGGTGGCGACCTTGGGCTGGCTGGCGGCGATTTCGGCGGCATAGGCGGCAAAGCCGGTATCGGCCGGCAGTTCGCCAGCCATGCGGCGGGCCAGTTCCCGGCCCTTGTCGCCGGCAGCGGCGGCGCGAGCTTCCCAGGCGGCACGCGCCTCGGCGCCCTTCGCGCCGAGCGAGCGCCAGTCAGCCAGGATGTCGGCCGGGATCTCGAACGGCGCGGCGCTCCACCCCAGGTATTCGCGGGCAGCGGCGATCTCGTCGGCGCCCAGCGGGCTGCCGTGGACATTGTGCCCGCCCTGCTTGTTGGGCGCGCCCTTGCCGATGACCGTGCGGCAGGCGACCAGCGAGGGACGCGGATCGGCGGCGGCTTCGGCCAGCGCGCGGGCCACGTCGGCAAAGTCATGGCCGTCGCACGACGTGGTGTGCCAGCCGGAGGCAGCATAGCGGCCAAGCACGTCTTCGGTGGTCGAAAGCGAGGTATCGCCGTCGATGGTGATCTTGTTGTCGTCCCACAGGACATTGAGCCGGCCCAGCTTCAGCGTGCCGGCCAGGCCCACGGCCTCGTGGTTGAGGCCTTCCATCAGGCAGCCGTCGCCCGCGACCACCCAGGTGCGGTGATCGACCAGGTCATCCCCGAAGGTCGCGTTGAGGTGCCGCTCGGCCAGCGCCATGCCCACGGCCATGGCGAACCCCTGGCCCAGCGGGCCGGTGGTGCATTCCACGCCGTCGATCAGGAAGTTTTCCGGGTGCCCGGCGCAGACCGAATCGATCTGGCGGAACTTGCGGATGTCCTCCAGCGAGGGCGAGGCATAGCCGGTCAGGTGCAGCAGCGAATAGATCAGCATCGAGCCATGGCCGGCCGAAAGCACGAAGCGATCGCGGTCGGACCACCTGGGCTGGGCCGGATCGAACTTGAGGAACTGGCTGAACAGGACGGTCGCCACGTCGGCCATGCCCATCGGCATACCGGGGTGGCCGGAATTGGCCGCCTGCACCGCATCCATCGAGAGGGCGCGGATGGCGTTGGCCATTGGCCCCAGGCGAGACGGGTCGATGCTCATGCGTTCAGGCTCCAGGGCAACCATCGGCGCGCCCCACGCGCGCGTCGATTCGGGACTGCGGCCCTTTCGCGGACGCGCTGCACCGCGTCAAGTTTACGGCCCGAGCCGCTTTGATCTCGGCGCGAATTGCGCTAGCGAAGCGCGCATGACGGGCGAACGAACCGAAACGGCGCTGGCGCGCATCGATGCCGCCCTCGCGCGCATCAACCAGGCCTCCACCCGCGTCGGCACGCGCACGGGCGATATCGCCCGCCAGCACGATCGGCTGCGTAGCGCCGTGGCGCAAACGCTCCACGATCTCGATCTTCTCATTTCCGAGCAGGAGGGGGCGGGCGCATGAGCAACGTCAACCTGCACATCGGCGGCCGCACCTTCACCGTGGCCTGCGCGCCCGGCGAGGAAGAGCATATCCTCGGCCTGGGCCGGATGGTGGATGAAAAGGTTCGCACCCTTGGCCCCGGGGCCAACCAGAACGAAACCCGGATGCTGCTGTTCGCCGCGATCGTCCTGGCCGACGAACTGCACGAATCCCGCCACGGCCCCGGCGCACCGCCGCCCCCGCCACCTCCGCCGCCGCCTCCCCCGCCCCCGCCGCCCCCGGTTGAGGACATGGCTCTGGCCGCCCGGCTCGAATCCATCGCCGAAGCGCTCGAAAAATGCGCCGCCGCCCTTGAGACTATGGCCGACGAGGCCTAAGTCATGGGCCGACGGGTACTGCCCGGTACGAGCCTTCGAACATCCCTGAGGCTATAAGCAATCCAAGGGGGCTGTCCCTGCCCGGACCCTGGTCCGGAATACACGGTCCCCACCTGACGTTGAGGCGTCAGAGGATTTCACGGCAACGGCCCATGGTGGTCCCGTCACTTTTAGGATTGGTGCGCCCCTGACATCCGTCAGGGGCTTGCGGCACCGGCCCGCTCCCCCGGCCCGACCACCCGACAGGATACACTGAACGGGTGGTCGGGCCGGGGGAGTGGGCCGATGCCGCCAGGAAAGGCCAGACGGCCATCCATGCCTGATCAAGGTGGCCACGAAGCGCCGCGCCCGATTCTCCCCCGCTGGGGGAGGTGGCAGCCCGCAGGGCTGACGGAGGGGGCAGGCCTGCGCCCCCCACTTGCCCCGCCCTCCCCGTCCCCTATGAAAGCGCCATGACCGACAAGCCCACCCTGCGCGCCCGCCTGCGGGCCGAGCGTCGTGCCCATGTCGCGGCGCTGCCGGCCAACACGCGCGCGCTGATCCTGATGCGCCCGCCGGCCCCGGTCGCCGCTCGGGTGTCCGAGGGAACGACCGTCGGGCTCTATCACGCGACGGCCAACGAGGCGCCCACCCTGGGCTATGCCCGCTGGTTCCAGGAAAACGGCCGCCAGCTTGCCCTACCCTGGTTCGAATCGCGCACCAGCCCGATGGCCTTTCGCGCCTGGACCGACCCGTTCGACCTGTCGGACCTGGAGCCCGGCCCGATGGGCCACCTCCAGCCCCGCGCCGATGCGCCCCTGGTCAGCCCGGCCACGGTCTTCGTGCCGCTGATCGGCTTCACCGCCGATCTCCACCGCCTCGGCCAGGGCGGCGGACACTATGACCGCTGGCTGGAAGCCCACCCCGAGGCGGTGCCGATCGGCCTCGCCTGGGATGTCCAGCGCGTCGATTCGCTGCCCCATGAAGCGCATGACCGCCGGCTGGCCGCCGTGGTCACGCCTACCCGCATCCATGAAGGAGAAGCCTGATGCGAACCGAACCGACCTGGCGCATCCCGGTGGGCGTGCTCGCG
The DNA here is from genome assembly GCF_042646485.1 of Novosphingobium bradum. NCBI lineage: Bacteria > Pseudomonadati > Pseudomonadota > Alphaproteobacteria > Sphingomonadales > Sphingomonadaceae > Novosphingobium > Novosphingobium bradum. The sequence goes on from NZ_JBHRTQ010000004.1 coordinate 63,415, forward strand.
CTGTTCGCCGCGCTGATGGCCTATGGCGTGGTCATCGCGCGCTACGTGCCCTCGCTGATCGGCACCTGGCCCGCGCTGGCGCAGACGCCTGTCTACATTGTCCTGGGGCTGCTCTGGCTCCTGCCGATGCGCCGCTTCCTGATCTGGATGGAAACCGGCCGCTGGGGCTGAACGCAGCGCCCGCGCGCCCTCCCACGGCCTGACCCGGGATTGCCGGGCGCCCGGCCCCAAACGAAAAAAGGCGCCGAAATCGGCGCCTTCCTCATTTCCGCTTTGGCAGAAAACTGCCCCAAGTGGCGCGAGTGACGGGGCTCGAACCCGCGACCTCCGGCGTGACAGGCCGGCACTCTAACCAACTGAGCTACACCCGCTCGCCCCTTGGGGAGCGCCGCCACTAGGCCAGCGAAACGGGGCTGTCAACAGCCCATCGCCACCTTGCGGAAGCCCGGTGAAATTCCTTGGCTCCGCCCCTGCCCCGAACCGGTCCAAAGGCGCGAAAATCCGCCATTCAGAGCAAAATTCGTTGCCCCCGAAACCACCCTGCATGACGCCGGACAGGCGTGCGAATCGCCCGGCCGAGCCGGCGGTTTGCGCGTGGCTGCGCCCCTAGACCGCGACCGGCGCCGCGATCGCCGCCTGGGGGGCATAGCCGGTCACCACGAAATCCTCGATTCCATAGGCGAAGATCGAATCCGGCCGCCGGGCCAGTTCCAGCCGCGGACTGCCCGCGGGCAGGCGGTTCAGCTGTTCGTGCACCAGGGCGGCATGGTTGCGATAGAGGTGCACGTCGCCGCCCATCCACACCAGTTCGCCCGGCTCCAGATCGCATTGCTGGGCCAGCATCCGGGTGAACAGCGCCGCGCCGAACAGGTTGAACGGCAGGCCCAGCGCCACGTCGCAGCTGCGCTGGTAGAGCAGGCAGGACAGGCGCCGCCCGTCCACGTGGAACTGGTAGGACTTGTGGCAGGGCGGCAGGGCCATGCGGTCCAGCTCGGCCACGTTCCACCCTTCCACGATGTGCCGCCGGCTCCCCGGGTTCTCGCGCAGGGAGCGCACCAGGTCGGCCACCTGGTTCACCCCTTGCGGGCGCTGGCGGAACAGGCCGTCGCCAGCCGGTTCGTAAATCGGCCAGTTGACCCATTGCTTGCCGTAGACCGGGCCGAGATCGCCCCAGCGCGCGGCGAATTCGGCATCGGCGACGATCCGCGCCGAGAAATCCTTACGCGAAATGTCCTCGCCGGTCTCGCGGCGATAGTGGGCCAGCGGCCAGTCGGTCCAGATTTCCACGCCCTGCGCGCACAGGGCGCGGATGTTGGTATCGCCGGTCAGGAACCACAGGAATTCGCGCGCCGCGGTCTTCCAGTAGACCCGCTTGGTGGTCAGCAGGGGAATGCGCCCCTCGGCCAGGTCGAAGCGCAGCTCGGCCCCGAACAGCGAGCGCGTGCCCACGCCCGTGCGGTCGACCCGCTCGCTGCCCTCGTCCCAGACGCGCCGCATCAGGGCGAGGTACTGCCACTCGAAGTGCGAGGGATCGGCGGAATCGGGAAAGGTGGGGTGCGCGGCCATGCGCCCCTGAATAGCCCGGTGCGGGCAATTGCCAAGGCCGGCGATTTTCCACAGGCCGGCCTGCGCGGGGCGGTGCCGCGAGATAATTGCAACTCGCACTTGGCAACCGGGAAATCGCCCCTTATAGGCGCGCTCCTGCCCTGCCCCGGCGCAAGCGGGGGCATCCGGTCGGGGAGTAGCTCAGCCTGGTAGAGCACTGTCTTCGGGAGGCAGGGGCCGGAGGTTCGAATCCTCTCTCCCCGACCACATTTTCCAAGTACCAAGAAGCCGCAGGGGCGTCCGCAAGGGCGCCCTTTCGCGTTTTTCGGGCTTGCGCGGATCGCAGGGTTTCCCGCGCCGCCGCCGGCTCACCCACCCCGCAGCAGTTGCACCCCGTAGTCCCGCTCGAACAGGTAGAGCAACTGGCGCGCCGCCTCGCCGCGTTCACCGGTGAGGCCGCCATCGCGTTCGACCAGCAGGCGCGCGTCATCGTGGGCGAGCGGCAGCAGTTCGGCGATCTGTTCGAGGCTCGCCACGCGAAACGGCGTGTCGCCCGACTGGCGGGTGCCCAGCAGTTCGCCCCCACCGCGCAGGCGCAGGTCTTCCTCGGCAAGGCGGAACCCGTCCTGGGTCTCGCGCATCAGGGCCAGCCGCTCGCGCGCCACTTCGGACAGCGCCTCGCCGCGCAGGAGCAGGCAGGTCGATTTCTCCGCCCCCCGGCCCACCCGGCCGCGCAGCTGGTGAAGCTGGGCAAGGCCGAAGCGCTCGGCCTGCTCGATCACCATCAGCGTGGCATTGGGCACGTCGACCCCCACCTCGATCACCGTGGTCGCCACCAGCAGCCGGGCCTGCCCGGCCGCGAACCGCTCCATCGCGGCGTCCTTGACCTCGGGCCGCAATTGCCCGTGCACCAGCACCGCATCGCCCCCGAACCGGACCTGCAACTGGGCGAAACGGGCCTCGGCGGCGGCGAGGTCGACGGTCTCGTTCTCGCGCACCATCGGGCAGACCCAATAGGCCTGCTGCCCGGTGGCCAGGTGCCGCTCCAGCGCGCCGACCACATCGTCCATCCGTTCGACCGCGACCACCCGGGTATCGATCGGCTGGCGCCCGGGCGGCATCTCGTCGAGCCGGCTCACGTCCATCTCGCCATATTGGGCGAGGGTCAGGGTGCGCGGGATCGGGGTGGCGGTCATCGCCAAGCAGTGCGGGGTGCGCCGCCCTTGCGGGGAATTCTGGCCCTTCTGGGTCAGCATCAGCCGCTGGCCGACCCCGAAGCGGTGCTGCTCGTCGATTACCACAAGAGCGAGATCGCGGTAGGCCACGGCGTCCTGGAAGATCGCGTGGGTGCCCACGCAGATCTGGATCGAGCCATCAAGCAGCCCCATCAGGATCGATTCGCGCTGCCGGCCCTTGTCGCGCCCGGTGAGGAGGGCGATGGTCACCCCGGTGCCCGCGGCCATGCGCGTCAGGGTGGCGTGGTGCTGGCGGGCGAGGATTTCCGTTGGGGCCAGCAATGCCGCCTGGGCGCCCGCTTCCACCGCGATCAGCATGGCCTCCAGCGCCACCACGGTCTTGCCCGCGCCGACATCGCCCTGGAGCAGGCGCAGCATGGGCGAGCCTTGCGCCATGTCGCCCTCGATCTCGGCGATCGCGCGCCGCTGCGCGCCGGTCAGCGCGAAGGGGAGCGAGAGCCTGGCCCGCAGGTGCCCATCGCCGCGCAAGGGCTGGCCAGCCCGCGCCCGGTTGGCATCGCGGACCAGCATCAGGGCGAGGCTGTTGGCCAGCAATTCATCATAGGCGAGGCGATCGCGCGCCAGCTTGTGTTCGCCCCGGTGGGCTTCGAGCAGGGCCGGCTTCCAGTCGGGCCAGCCGGTCCGCGCCTTGAGGCCCGGCTCGATCCACTCGGCAAGGTCGGGCACCTGGGCCAGCGCCTGGCCGACCAGCGCCGCGATCCGTCCCTGGGTCAGCCCTTCCGAGAGGGGGTAGACCGGCTCGCACAGGGTGCCCAGCGCCACGGCGCCATCATCGGCGACGTGTTCGGGGTGGACGATCTGCAAGGTCTGGCCGAACTGGTCGAGCCGCCCGGCGATCCACCGGCTTTCGCCCAGCGGCAACTGCTTGCGCGCCCAGCCGGCATTGCGCCCGAAATAGGTGAGCGCGCAGACATTGCCCGCCGCATCCTCGGCATGGACCCGGAAGGGCGCCCGCGCCGATCCGCCCGCGCGGTATTCGCGCATGGTCAGGCGCACCACGATCTGTTCGCCCACGCTGGCCTCGTCGAGATCGGCGACGGCGCGGCGCTGCACGAAGCGGTCGGGCAGGTGATAGACCAGGTCGCGCACCCGGGTGAGGCCCAGCTTCTCCAGCGGGCGCATGATCCCGGCGCCCACGCCCTTCAGGCCGGCGCTGGTCGCAAACAGGGGATTGAGCCGCTCGGGACGCATCGCGCCGGTTCATAGCCACCCACGCGCGTTTCGCCACCTTTTCGCCGCCGATGCCCCCGTTTTGCCCCCCATTTTGACTCAGCGCATGGAACGCAAGCGCAAAGGGTGGTGCACCTGATCCGCAAGAAACAGGGAGCACCCCATGCTACTTCCCCACGGCACCGTCATCGCTCTGGTCGACGGGAACAATTTCCAGCTTTTCCGCAATGCCGGCAATGAAGCCACGCCCGAGCTCGATCCCCTGCCCAGCCCCAAGCTCGATGCCCACAACCATTCGGGCACCGGCCATCATTCCAGCGCGGGCAACCATGCCGGCACCCTGGTTTCGGAAGATGCCCATGCCATCGCCGCGGTGAACTGGCTCAACGCGCAGGTGCTGGGCCACAAGATCGACAACCTGGTCCTGATCGCCGCCCCGCGCACCCTGGGCGAGATGCGCCGCCACTATCACAAGCAGCTCGAACAGGTGCTGATGGGCGAACTGGCCAAGGACCTGGCCGGCCGCAAGGGTCCGGAAATCCTCGCCGCGCTCAAGGGCAGGTAAGCGGGGAGCCATGCCGGAGCCGGGCGGAGCGGTCGCAGACTGCCCGGCTTCCGGCGTGTTCCCGCGCGCCCGGCTTGCTCCGGCCGCGCCGATGGCCTAGCGCGCGCAGCCATGGACGACGCCAAGCATCTTGATCGCCTCAAACGCCTCCAGTTCCGCGCCTGGCACCGCGGCACCCGCGAGGCCGACTACATGATCGGCTGCTACTTCGACCGTTTCCACAAGGAATGGGGCGAGTCCGAACTCGCCTGGTTCGAAGCCCTGATCGACGAGGAAGACGTCGACATCCTGGGCTGGGCGCTGGGCACCCTGTCGGTGCCCGACGAATATGCCGGTCCGCTGATGGACCGGATGAAGCTGCTGGACTACGTCGAAATCCCGCGCTGAGCGGTTCGACTCCGGCAGGCTCAGGGCACCCGCTGGCCCGCCCACACCCATTCGAGCGCCGCCGGCAGGGTCTGCGCGATCAGGTCCTGGTCGGCGTGGCGCGCCTTGCGGGCGAACAGGAACTGGTAGGCATAGCCCTTGGCGGCCAGCGCCGCGGCCACCCGTTCATTGGCCAGCACCCAGTCGTGCATCCCGTCGGCCATCTGGCCCACCGGGTAGAACAGGTCGCGGTCGCCCACGCTGAACCAGAAGCGGATCGGCTTGCGCGGGGATGCGGGGATCAGCGGCGTGCCGAGCGGCCCCCTGGCCGGCCCGGTGTGCAGGAACCCGCCGCTATCGAGCGGGGCGGGCGCCACCCCGGCCCAGGGCGAATGGTATTGCCAGGCCCCGCCCGGCAGCGCCGGATCGCGCGGCCACTGCTGGTTCACGAAGGTCGGCGACCAGGCGATGACCCGGTGGTAGAGGTCGGGCCGGAACCAGGCCATGGTGAAGGCAGCCACCCCGCTCGAACTGATCCCCATGGCCGCGCGCTGATCGGGATCGCGGCTCAGCGCCACGCCGGCCTCGCGCTCCACCCGGGGCAGGACCTCGCTTTCCACCCACTGGGCATAAGTGCCCGAAACCGTATCGTATTCGCGGCCGCGTTCGCTGCCCTGGGCATCCTGCCCGCCCGAACCGATCATCACCGCCACCATCGGGGCAATGCGCCGGGCGGCGATCAGGTTGTCCAGCACGGTCGCGTAGAACTGCCCCCCATCGCGCGCGACATCGCCATCGCCGATCACCAGCAAGGGGGCCGGCTTGCCCCGCCGGACCTGCGCCGGGACATAGACCCGCACGATCCGCGTCCAGGTTCCGGCCCGGCTGGTGGTGACCAGGAGCTGCGACGGATCGCCGGGCGCGGTGGCAGCGGCGAACACGCTCTGGTTGAACCCGCGCTCCTCGCGCGCGATGCCGGGGCGGTAGATCGTGCTCTCGGCCGAATGCATGGTGAAGGTTAGCAGCCGGCCCCGGGGCACCCCGGCGCGCGCCACGGTTTCGGGCGCGGGGGCATGGGACGGGCCGATGATGAAATTGCCGGTCGCGCCCGCCGGCGGCAGGGTGCCGTCGGGCAGGTCCACCGCTGCCGGAAAGCCCGGCGTGCGCGGATCGTGGACCGGCGGCCACGAGGCCATGTCCACCCCGGCGAGATCGATATGGAACGGCGCGGCCGGATCCTGCGTGTTGGCCGAGGGCGCCAGCCCCTTGCCCTCCCACTGCGCCACGGCGGCAGAAGACAGCGAAGCCAGCGCAATGGCTGCGATCCCGGCCAGTGCCGCCTTGCAATACCGCCGATGATCCATGCGCGCTCTCCCTGCTGCCTCCCCCGGTTGCTGCCCTGTCCTTTCGGGCAATGTCCAGCACAATCCCCCCGTTGCCCACCGGACTCCCGCCAGGCCGGCGCCTCTCTCCCGCCGACCTGCCGCCATCCGCCAGCCTTTTCGCTTCATTTCCGCGGGGCGAACGGCTACCCGCCCGCTCTCCTGCCATGCCTGATATCGCCCGCATCCTTGCCGCCACGGCCCCGCTGACGCTCGCTTCGCTGGCCCGCGGCGCGCAGCCGCTGGTCATGGCCGACCTTGCGCGCGCCGCAAAAGGCCGCGCCGTGTTCATCGCCCCCGATGAAGCCGCCATGCGTTCGGTGGGCGAGGCGGCGAAGTTCTTCGCGCCTGAGCTGGAGGTGATCGAGTTCCCGGCCTGGGACTGCCTGCCCTATGACCGCGCCAGCCCCGCGCTGGCGATCGGCGCCCGCCGCCTTGCGGCACTGCACCGCCTGCAACAGAAGGCTGCCAATGGGGAAAGGGGCGGCCCGCAACTGCTGGTCACCACGATCAACGCCGTGCTCCAGCGCGTGCTCACCCCGTTCCGCATCCGCGAATCGGTGCGCCTGCTCAAGCCCGGGATGGAGATCGGCCGGGAGAGCCTGATCGCCCTGCTCCAGCGCCAAGGCTACACCCGCACCGACACCGTGGTCGATGCCGGCGAATATGCGGTGCGCGGCTCGCTGTTCGATATCTATCCCTCCGGCCTAGATGGCGGCCTCAGGCTCGATTTCTTCGGCGACGAGCTGGAAACGCTGCGCCTGTTCGATCCCAATACCCAGCGTTCCGTGGGCGAGGTGCCCGAGCACCTGCTGCTCCCCGCCAGCGAGGCGCTGCTGGACGACGATACGGTCAAGCGCTTCCGCACCCGCTACCGCGAGAAGTTCGGCGCCCATTCCACCACCGATCCGCTCTACCAGGCGGTGAGCGACGGGCGGCGGCTGGCCGGCATGGAGCACTGGCTCCCGCTGTTCGAGGAGCGCCTCGAAACCCTGTTCGACCATCTGGGCAAGGGTGATCTGGTGGTGGTCGACAGCGCCTCGCTCGGCTCGGCCGACGAACGGCTGACCGATATCGCCGACTATTTCGCCAGCCGCGCCGACAGCGCGGCCAAGGCGCCGGGCGCCTACCGCCCGCTGCCGCCCGAGACGCTCTACCTTGGCCGGGACGAACTGGACCGCAAGCTGGCCGACTGGCCGGTGCACAAGGCCGATATCTTCGCCCAGCCCGAAGGCCCGGGCATCGTCGATTTCGGTTTCTCCTCGGGCCGCGATTTCGCCCCCGAACGCGCCCGGATCACCAGCGGCTCGGGCGACAACATCTACGAGGCCGCCGCCACCTACCTGACCGGGCAGGCGCGCAAGGGCCGCAAGGCGCTGATCGCGGCCTATTCGGTGGGCAGCCGCGCCCGGCTGGCCGCGATCCTGGGCGAGGCGGCCGAATCCAAGCTCGGGGGGCCGGCGCCGGTCCTGGCCGATTCGTGGCAGGAAGCCCTGGGGCTGGCCGCGCAAGGGGCGCCGGTCGCCCTCGTCCTCCCGCTGGAAACCGGCTTTGCCAACGACAGCCTCGAAGTCGTCACCGAGCAGGACATCCTGGGCGACCGGCTGGTGCGCCGCAAGCGCCGCAAGAAAAGCGCCGACGCCTTCCTCGCCGAGCTGTCGGCCCTCAGCCCGGGCGACCTGGTGGTTCACATGGACCACGGCATCGGCCGCTACGAAGGGCTGCAATCGGTCCCCGTGGGCAAGAGCCCGCACGATTGCGTGATGCTGGTCTATGCCGGGGGCGACAAGCTCTACATCCCGGTGGAGAACCTCGAAGTCCTCTCGCGCTACGGCAGCGAGAGCGAGGCGGTGACGCTGGACCGGCTGGGCGGCGAGGCCTGGCAGAAGCGTCGCGCCCGCCTGAAGGAGCGCATCCAGGAGATCGCGCACGAATTGCTCAAGGTCGCCGCCGCCCGCGCGCTCAAGCACGCGCCGGCGCTGGTGCCCGACGAGCATTCCTACGGCCCCTTCGTCGATCGCTTCCCCTGGGACGAGACCGAGGACCAGGACCGCGCGATCGAGGACGTGCTGGAGGATCTCGGCTCGGGCAAGCCGATGGATCGCCTCGTCTGCGGCGATGTCGGCTTCGGCAAGACCGAGGTGGCCCTGCGCGCCGCCTTCGTCGCGGCCATGGCCGGCCAGCAGGTCGCGGTGGTCGCCCCCACCACGCTGCTGGCCCGCCAGCACTTCACCAATTTCCAGGAGCGCTTCGCCGGTTTCCCGCTGGAAGTGGGGCGCCTCTCCCGGCTGGTTACCGCCAAGGAGGCCAATGCCACGCGCGACGGGCTGGCGGCGGGCACCACCGATGTGGTGGTGGGCACCCATGCGATCCTGTCGAAAACGGTGAAGTTCAAGCGGCTGGGGCTGGTCATCGTCGACGAGGAGCAGCGCTTTGGCGTGACCCACAAGGAAAAGCTCAAGCAGTTGCGGGCCGATGTCCACGTGCTGACGCTGACCGCCACCCCGATCCCGCGCACGCTCCAGATGGCCATGAGCGGCCTGCGCGAGCTGTCCACCATCCAGACCCCGCCGGTCGACCGGCTCGCCGTTCGCACCTACGTGATGGAATGGGACGACATGGTGATGCGCGAGGCCTTGCTGCGCGAACACCATCGCGGCGGGCAGAGCTTCATCGTCGTGCCGCGCATCGCCGATATGCCGGAAGTGGAGGACTGGCTGAGGAAGACCGTCCCCGAAGTGCGCTTCGTCACCGCCCACGGCCAGATGAGCCCGACGGAAGTGGAAGAGCGGATGAGCGCCTTCTACGAAAAGCAGTACGAGGTGCTGCTCTCCACCACGATCGTGGAAAGCGGGCTGGATATCCCCAGCGCCAACACGATCATCATCCACCGCGCCGATCGCTTCGGTCTCGCCCAGCTGTATCAGCTGCGCGGGCGCGTGGGCCGGGCCAAGCTGCGCGCCTATGCCTATCTGACCACGCCCGCTGACCAGCAGCTTTCCGAAGTGGCCGAAAAGCGCCTCAAGGTGCTGGGCGATCTCGACAGCCTGGGCGCGGGCTTCCAGCTTGCCAGCCACGATCTCGACATTCGCGGCGCCGGCAACCTGCTGGGCGACGAGCAATCGGGCCATATCCGCGAGGTGGGTTTCGAACTTTACCAGGCCATGCTGGAAGACGCGATCCTGGCGGCCAAGGCCGGCGAGATCGGCCTGGCGCGCGAGCGCAATGCGCTTTCGCCGCAGATCACGGTCGACGCGCCGATCATGATCCCGGACGACTATGTGCCCGATCTCGCGGTCCGCATGGCGCTTTACCGCCGCCTCAACGATGCCGAGGACCAGGGCGAGATCGAAAGCCTCTCGGCCGAAATGATCGACCGCTTCGGCCCGCTGCCGCCGCCCACGGCCAACCTGGTCAAGCTCATCCAGATCAAGCGCCAGGCGATCGCGGCCAACATCGCCAAGATAGACGTGGGCGCCAAGGGCACCCTTGTCACCTTCCACGAGGACAGCTTCCCCGATCCGATGGGCCTCATAGCCTATGCCCAGCGGCTGGAGGGCACGATCAAGCTGCGTCCCGACAACAAGCTGGTGGTCAACCGCGCCTGGGGCGATCCCAAGGCCCGCCTCAACGGCCTGCTGCAACTGACCAAGGGGCTTTCGGCCATCGCGCGCAAGGCGGCGGCCTGATCTGGCGCGCCGTTAGGAAATCCTTTGCGCCCCTTTGCTAGGGCGCTGGCATGGCATGGCTGGCCGATCTCGCGCCGCAAGGCACCGGCAGCGCGCCGCCCGCGACCACGGGCGCGCCCGCGCGGCTGCGCCGCATTGCCATGGCCGAACTGACCGCGCCCGAAGCCCGCGCGCGCTGGGATTCGCTTGCCGGCCGGGCCGCCGAGCCGAACCCGTTCCACGAAAGCTGGTATCTTGCCCCCGCCCTTGCCGCGCTGGATCAGGCGGGCGAGGCCGAGGTCATGGTGCTGGAGGCGGGCGGGGAATGGCTCGGCCTGCTCCCGCTGGCACGTTCGCCACGCTACTATGGCCGGCCGGTGCCGCATCTGGGCAACTGGCTCCACGGCAATGCCTTTCTGGGCGTGCCGCTGGTGGCGCAAGGCCACGAGGCGCCGTTCTGGCGCGCGCTGCTTGCCCATGTCGACGGCGCGGCGGGCGCGGCGCTGTTCCTGCATCTGGCCGAGATCCCGCTCGATGGCCCGCTTGCAACGGCCCTGCAACGGGTCTGCACCGAACAACAACGCCCCTGCGGCCTCGTCCACCGCGAGGAACGCGCCCTGCTCGCCTCATCGCTGGCGCCCGAGGCCTATCTTGAGGCGGCGCTCTCGGGAAAGAAGCGCAAGGAGCTGCGCCGCCAATATGCCCGCCTGTCCGAACAGGGCGCGCTGGCCGTCACGCGCCGCCGCGACGGCACCGGCCTTTCGCAATGGACCGCCGATTTCCTCGCGCTGGAAGCGGCCGGGTGGAAGGGCGGCGCCGGGTCCGCGCTGGCCGCCAGCCCGGCCACCGCGCGCCTGTTCGCCGAGGCGCTGGACGGGGCCGCGACGCGCGGCCGGCTGGAGCGGCTGACCCTTTCGCTCGATGGCGCGCCGCTGGCCATGCTAGCCACCTTTCTCGCCCCGCCCGGCGCCTTTTCCTACAAGACCGCCTTCGACGAGCGCTTCGCCCGGTTTTCGCCCGGCGTCCTGCTCCAGCGCGAGAACCTGGCGCTGCTGGCCGATCCGGCGCTCGACTGGTGCGATTCGTGCGCCGCCGCCGATCACCCGATGATCGACCATGTGTGGCGCGAGCGCCGCGCCATCGGCCGCTTTTCGGTTGGCATCGGGGGAAGGCTGCGCCGCGCCCTGTTCAGCCCGCTGCTGAAAGCCGAACGCGCCCGCGCCGATCGCCGCGCCAGCCCGGCACCGGTCCCGGATCAAGTCCGGGACGACGCCTTCCCAACGGGTCGCCGCCCGTCCGGAGACCAACCATGACCGTGTTCCCGCAAGAATCGCTCCACACCTTTGCCCGGAACTATCCCGAGGTTCCGCACAGGTTTGTCCACAACCTCGGCACCCACCCGCTGCTTGAGCTGGATGCCCTTGCCGCGCTGGCCGAGGCGCTCCCGCCCGGCTCGATCGAATACAACTTCGCCGACCTGCCGCTGGGCATCGACGGCAAGCCCGCGCCCACCGGCATTCCGATTGGCGAGACCATCCGCCGGATCGGCGAGACCGGTTCCTGGGCGGCGCTCAAGAACATCGAACAGGTTCCCGCCTATGCCGACCTACTCCATGGCCTGCTGGCCGAACTGCGCGAGGCGATCGAGCCGCGCACCGGGGCCATGCTCAAGTTGCAGGGCTTCGTGTTCATCACCTCGCCGGGCGGGGTGACGCCTTACCATTTCGACCCGGAGCACAACATCCTGCTCCAGGTGCGCGGCGCGAAGGTGATGACCCAGTTTCCCGCCGGGGACGCGCGCTACGCGCCCGACGAGACTCACGAATCCTACCACACCGGTGGCGGGCGCGAATTGCACTGGGACGATGGCCTGCTGGCCGGCGGCACCGAATTCGCCCTGGCGGCGGGCGAGGCGCTGTTCGTGCCGGTCATGGCCCCGCATTTCGTCCGCAATGGCCCGCAGCCTTCGGTTTCGCTGTCGATCACCTGGCGCTCGGAATGGTCGTTTGCCGAGGCCGATGCCCGCGCCTTCAACAAGGTGCTGCGCCGGATCGGGTTCAAGCCCCGCGCGCCCGGCCGCTGGCCGGCGCGCAACGGCGCCAAGGCGCTGGGCTGGCGCCTGCTGGCGCGGATCGCCGGCAAGCGCTGACCGCCCCCGCCGGCACGGGGCCGCGTTGACCGGCCCGGCGCCTTGGGCCAAGTGACGCGGCCATGTCCCAAGCCCCGCACCCCAAAGCCCTGGCCCTGCTCTCCCACCTCGCGGTGCAGGGCGAGGGCGGCGATGTCTGGACCGCCGCCGCCACGCCGGAAGCGCTGCGGACCGGGCGCGCGCGGATCTATGGGGGGCAGGTCGTCGCCCAGGCCCTGCTCGCGGCCGAGGCCAGCACCGTGGGCGCAGGGGTGTCCGACGGGCGCCCCGCCGCCTCGTTCCATTGCCGCTTCCTGCGCCCCGGCGCGGTTGACCAGCCGATCGCCTTCCGGGTCGCGCGTGATCTCGACGGGCGCTCGTTCACGCACCGCCGGGTGGTCGCCGAACAGGGCGGCAAGCCGATCCTGACCGCCTCGGTCATGTTCCATGCGCCCGAACCCGGCGTGGCCCACCAGCCGGAAATGCCCGCGACCATTTCGCCCGAGGAGGCGCTGGCCACCGTGGCCGCCGAGCGCGCGGGCACCGGCCCGCTGGCGCGGATCGCCTCGCTGATCGTCTCCGACAGCCGCGCCTTCGACATGATCCCGGTGGACCTGGCCCAGTGGGACCTGGCCGAGCCACGCCCCGCCCCGGTCCATGTCTGGCTGCGCTTCGGCGCGCCGATCGGCGATGATCCGGCCCGCCACCGCGCGGCCCTGGCCTATATGAGCGACGTCAGCCTGATGCAGGCCTCAGACGTGCGCCATGGCCTCAACTGGTGGCGCGGCGAGGTGAACACCGCCAGCCTCGATCACATGGTCTGGTTCCACGAGCCGGATGTCCGCGCCGACCAGTGGCTGCTCTACACCACGATGAGCGACCGCGCCGCCCATGGCCGCCTGCTGGCGCGCGGCGAGATTTACGACCGGGCGGGCCGGCTGGTCGCCACCACCACACAGGAAGCGCTCAGCCGCCTGAGCGAGGACGCCGCCGCCCGCGTGCTGGGCTGAACAGCGCCGCTCACCCGCCGGGGTGGTAGAAATCGTAGATCGTGCGGGCGACCGCCGCGCTCACCCCGGGGGCGCACTGGAGATCATCGAGGCTGGCCGCGCGCACCTTGCCCGCCGTGCCGAAATGGAGGAGCAGCGCGCGCTTGCGCGCCGGGCCGATGCCAGGAATCTCATCCAGCGGGCTGGCGACGATCGCCCGGCTGCGCTTTTCCCGGTGCGCGCCGATGGCATAGCGGTGCACCTCGTCGCGCAGGCGCTGGAGATGGAACAGGACGGGCGAATTGACCGGCAAGGTCTTCTCCCGCCCATCGGGGAAGTGGAACACCTCGCGCCCTTCGCGCCCGTGATGCGGCCCCTTGGCGATGGCGATCAGCGGCAGGTCCTCGATCCCGAGTTCCTCGACCACTTCCTTCACCGCGCTCATCTGGCCCTTGCCGCCATCGATCAGGACCAGGTCGGGCCAGGTGCCGGCCTCGCGGTCGGGGTCTTCGGCGAGCGCGCGCCCGAAGCGGCGGGCCATGACCTCGCGCATCATCGCGAAATCATCATTGGTCTGCGCGGCCTTGATGTTGAACTTGCGATACTGGTTCTTGAGGAAGCCTTCCGGGCCGGCGACGACCATCGCGCCCAGCGCATTGGTGCCCTGGATATGGCTGTTGTCGTAAACCTCGATCCGCTGCGGCACTTCGGCAAGCTCGAAGAATTCGGCCACTTCGCGCAAGGTGCGGGCCTTGGTGCCGCTTTCGGCCAGCCGCCGGTCGAGCGCTTCGGCGGCATTGCGGACCGCCTGCTCGATCAGCCGCCGCCGATCGCCGCGCTGGGGGACGGAAATCTCCACCTTGCCGCCCGCGCCCTCACGCAGGGCTTCGGCCAGCAATTCGCCTTCGGGCAGGGCGCGGTCCACCAGCACGCAGCGCGGCGGGGGCACTTCCTCGTAGAACTGGGCGAGGAAGCTGGTCAGCACCTCGGCCTCGTCCAGCCCCTCGGTATGGGTGGGGAAGAAGGCGCGGTGGCCCCAGTTCTGCCCGCCGCGAATGAAGAAGGCCTGGACCGCGATCTGCCCGCCCTTGCTGGCCATCGCGAAGATATCGGCATTGCCCAGCCCTTGCGCGTTGATCGCCTGGCTGCCCTGGATGAAGGTGGCCGCGCGCAGCCGATCGCGCAGCATGGCCGCGCGCTCGAAATCCAGCGCCTCGGCGGCTTCGGCCATCTGGGCCTCGATCTTGCGCTGGACGGCCTGGCTCCGCCCGCCAAGGAAATCCCTGGCCTCGGCCACCAGCTCGCCATAGGCCGCCGGATCAATCCGCCCGACGCAGGGCGCCGAGCAGCGCTTGATCTGGTAGAGCAGGCAGGGCCGGTCGCGCCGGGCAAAGAAGCTGTCGGTGCAGCTTCGCAGCAGGAACAGCTTCTGCAGCGCGTTGATCGTGGTGTTGACCGAGCCGGCGCTGGCGAACGGCCCGTAATAGTTGCCCGCCGCCCGCCGCGCCCCGCGATGCTTGGTGATGCGCGGGAATTCGTGATCGCTTCGCAGGAGGATGAAGGGGAAGCTTTTGTCGTCGCGCAGGAGCACGTTGTAGGGCGGGCGGTAGCGCTTGATCAGCTGGGCTTCGAGCAGCAGCGCCTCGGCCTCGGAATTGGTCGTGACGATGGTCATGCCGCGGGTCTGGCTGACCATCCGCCTGAGGCGCAGCGGCAGCCGATCGACCTGGGTGTAATTGGCCACCCGGTTGCGAAGCACCCGCGCCTTGCCGACATAGAGCACGTCGCCGCGCGCATCCTGCATCCGGTAGACGCCGGGCCGGGCCGGCAGGGTTTGCAGGGTCTCGCGGATCGCGGCCACGCCCTTGTCGATATCGGGCTGTTCGGTGCCGCGCACGGTTGCCGCCTGCGCCTGTTCCAGGAAGCGTTCGGCGCCCTGGGGATTGGGCGGGGTTCCGGCGGGAGAGCGGGCCATGGTCAGGCAGATAGGCAATCGCGCCGCGCTTGGGGAGGGGCCAAACGGGCGGGCCGCGTTTGATCCCCGCCATTGATTGAACGGGCGGCCGGGTGCAGACCCCTCGCCCATGGGCAGCGAAGTGGAACTCAAGCTGGACCTGACCGCCGAGGCCGCCGATCGGCTGGCCGAAAGCGGTGTGCTGGGCGCGGGCGAGGTTCGCCAGTTGCGCTCGCTCTATTTCGACACGCCCGATGACCGCCTGCGCCGCCACGGCCTGGCCCTGCGGATCCGCCGCGACGGCCACCGCCTGGTCCAGACCGTGAAGCAGCGCCATGCCCCCGGCGCGGGGCTGTTCGCGCGGGGCGAGTGGGAGTTCGCGGTGCGTTCGCTGACGCCCGTGGTCGACAGCCGCGGCCCGCTGGAGGAAGCGCTCGGGCGCCATGCCGGCGACCTGGCGATCCGGTTCACGGTGGACTGCGAGCGCACCCGCTTCACCCTGGCCGAGGGCCGGACCACGATTGCCGCCGTGCTCGATCGCGGCCAGGTTCATGCGCGCGATCGCGCCACCGGCTTTGCCGAGCTTGAGCTTGAACTGGTGTCGGGCGCGGCGGATGATCTGTTTGCGCTGGCGCGGCGGCTCGACCAGGTTGCACCCTTGCGGATCGGGGTCCTGTCGAAGTCCGATCGCGGGTTCCGGCTGGTGGGGGCGCTGCCGGGCAGCGAGAAGGCGGCGCCGGTGGCGCTCACCCCTGCCACCGGCGTGGTTGGCGCCTGCGCCGCAATCGTGACCGGCTGCCTCCACCACTATCGCCGCAATGAGGCGATCCTGCTCGCCACGCGCGACGGCGAAGCCCTGCACCAGGCCCGGGTTGCCCTGCGCCGGCTGCGTTCGGCCCATGCGGTCTTCGCCCCGCTGCTGCGCGACGGCGAATCGGCCCGGCTCGATTCTGCCGTGCGTGGCCTGGCCCGGGTGCTGGGCGCGGCGCGTGATCTTGACGTGTTGTGGGAGCGTTGCGCGCCGGACCTGCGCCCCGCCCTGAAGCCGCGCCGCGAGGTCGCCTGGCGCGGAGTGAGCCGGGCGCTGGCCGCGCCGGCGACGCGCCGCCTGATGCTCGATCTCGCGCAATGGGCCATGCTGGGCGGCTGGCGCGATGCCCCGCTCACGGCGGAGCTGCGCGCCGCCCCGCTCGCGCCGTTTGCCGCCGCCGCGCTCGACAAGCGGCTGGAGCGGGTGCGGCGCCATGGCCACCATCTCGCCGACCTCCCCGACGAGGCCCGCCACACCCTGCGAAAGGACGCCAAGAAGCTGCGCTATGCAGTGGAATTCTTTGCCGGGCTGCCAGCGCCCGCAGCCTCCCGCAAGCGCCGCGACCGGTTCCTTGCCGCCCTTGCCGAGCTGCAGGACCGGCTTGGCCTGCTCAATGACCTGGCGGTGGCCCGGGCGGTCCTTGGCGCTGCCGCGCCGGATGACGAGGCGCAGGCCCGCCATTTGCTGCACCGCGCCAGCGAGGCGCGCCATGCGCTGCTGGGCTGCGATCCGTTCTGGTAATCCGGAGGGGCGCGTTCAGAACTGCTTGCGAAATTCCACGCGGACCACCCGCCCCTGCGGATCGACCAGGTCGGGCTGGTAGGAAATCGGCACCGCGCCGAACTGGTCGGTCACCCGCTGGCGCGCGTCAAACACATTGTCGACCTTCAGCGACAGCCGCGCGCCCTTGAAGACGGGCGAAGCATTGGTCAGCGCGCGCTGCTGGCCGAGATCGGCAAAGACCCGCATCGACACCTTGGCCAGCGCGCCGAAGCGCAGGTCGGCCGAGCCCGGCGCGCCGCTGCCGTGCACGTGGGTCGGCGCGGTCCAGGTGCCGTTGAGCCTGACGCCAATGCCCCGGTAGAACGCGCCGCCCTCGAATTCGAGACTGTGGCGGGCGAGGCCGCCGCCGGTCAGGGCATCGCCCGAGAGCAGATCCAGCACCGGGCCGCCCTGGATGACGGTTACCCGGTTCACGAATTGCACCGTGTGGTAGAGCGACAGGTTCCACCGGCCCTGACCGTTGCCGCCCCGGCCACTGCCAAAGCCACCGCCGCCAAAGCCGCCTCCGCCGGGCGGCGGGCCATCCATGCCGCCGCCGGGTGGCGGGCCGCCCATGCCGCGACCGCCACCGAAGCGGCCGCCGCCTGATCCCGGTTTCGGCTTGCCCAGCGGGCCGGCCAGGTTGAAGCCCCAGCGCAGGCGCGATCCAGTCTCGTTGGCCAGGGTCAGCGGCCGCCGGTCGACCGCCACCAGCCGTCCGCTCGCATCGCGCGTCACCCGCGCCGGGAAGGCGGCCTCGATGGCCGGGGTGAGCAGCGGGAAAGCGGCGGTCACGTTGTCGGAATTGTTGCGGAAATATTCGACCAGCAGGTTCGAGCGCGCAAGGAAGGGCAATTGCCAGGTCAGCCCCAGCTTCACGTCGCGGTCGGTCTCGCGGGCCAGCGCGGGGTTGCCGCCGCTGGTCACGGTCACCAGCGCGGTTTCGCCGCGGGTGAAATCATAGACCGGCACGTTGAAGGTCTGCACCAGCGGATTGCCGAGGTCACTCAGCCCCGGCGCCACCTGGTTGACGATGTAGCTCGCCTGGAGGCTGAGCTGCCCGGTCAGCCCCCAGGTCAGCCCGGCGCTCCAGTCGGTCAGGGTGCCGAGGTCGGACAGGTGGTCCAGCCCCGCGCTGAGATTGAGCGTGAGGTCTCCGATCCCGGGCAGAACGCCGTTTCGCCGGCTGGCCAGGGGCAGGCCCAGGTTCACCCCCACCGAGGCATCGCCGCGCCGCAGCCGGGTTTCCCCGCCGGCATTGCGGGTGTCGGTGCTGGCGATGCCGGTCCAGGCGAAGCCGGCCTTGAGCGTGGCGGCCATATCGCCGGCCGGCAGGCTCAGCGGACGGCCGACCACGGTCACCAGGCTGGTCGCAGAATCGCTCACTCCCCGGGCCAGGTCCGGCGCCGGGGTGGTGAAGCTGACCGGCCCGCTTGCCGCCAGGGTGCCCGTCACCACGGCGCGCTGGTCGATCGCGGTGTTGGTGATCGCGTGGCTGGCATCGAGGGTCGCGGTCAGCTGCCAGGTGCCGAGCGGGCGCGCCCAGGTTGCCCCGGCCTCGGCGGTATCGGTGCGGGTGCGGCGCAGCAGGGGATCGCCTAATGCGCGGACCACGGTTCCGGCGGGATCGGTCGCCAGCGACAGGCCGGAAAAGCTGGTCGAATCGGCGCGGGTATAGGCGCCGTTGAGCGTGATCGTGCCGGCCAGCCCATTTTCGCCCAGCCCCTTGGTCCATGTGGCATTCACCCCGATGTCGCGGCTATCGGCGATCAGCGTCCGAGCCGAGGCGGGATCCGGATCCCCCGCCACGGTCGGCACGCTGCCCGGCGCCTGGCGCACGGCGCGCTCGCTCTCGAACAGCGGGGTGGTATCGTCGGCGGTGACCGTGAGGTTCAGCCGGCTTTGCCCCGCGGTGCGGAACAGCGAGCCTTCCAGCTTGGCCGTATCGGTCCCGCCGCGCGTTGGCCGGCCATATTCGGCTTCCACGGTGGTGGCGGCGAAATTGTCCTTGAGGATGAAGTTGATCACCCGCTGGTCGGCCGGGTAGCCATAGCGCAGGGCCACTTCCTCGGGCAGGATCTCCATCCGGCGGATCGCCTCGGGCGGGATGTTCCGCATCTCGCGGAAACCCGAAATCCGCTGGCCGTTCAGCAGGACCACCGGGTGCCCGCCGCCGCGCCCGCGCCCCGATCCGGTTTGCGGGGCCAGGGCATCGAGCAGGTCGGTGATCGAGGCTGCGCCGTAGCTGGCGATATCCTCCTCGGTCAGCACCTGGACCGGCTTCTGCGGCGCCTCGACCGCGCCCTTGATGCGCGTGGCGATCACCACGATCTCGCCGGCCTGCGGCTCGGCGCTGTCGTCCCGGCGCTGCGCGTCGGCGGCGTCGGCGCCGCCCTCGGCCCGCACCTCGGCCCGCACCGGGGGCGACGAGAACAGGGTTCCGGCAAGCAACAGGGCAATCAGGGAAACGCGCAAGGCAACAAGCTCCTGGTCCGTTGGCGGCACCTTCCCCCTGCCGCAATTGCCCCGCTGGCTCCGCCCGGACAAGCCGGCGCGCGGTAACAAATTGTCTCGGGCCTGATACCGCCCGCCCCCCCGCGCGTTCCCCGGGATAAGCGCCCCCGCGCGCGGCTGGCCGGAAAGGCTTCCCTTTTTGCTCCCTCGCAGGTATGGGCGCGGCGGATTGTCGGCCCCCAGACGGCCAGTTGGAACGGACCAGAATAGCGGATGGCGAAGGAAGAACTGCTCGAGATGCGCGGCCAGGTGGTTGAACTCCTGCCCAACGCGATGTTCCGCGTGCGGCTGGAAAACGATCACGAGATCCTTGGCCATACCGCCGGCAAGATGCGGAAGAACCGCATTCGCGTGCTGGTCGGCGACGAAGTGCTGGTCGAGCTTACTCCCTACGATCTCACCAAGGGCCGCATCACCTACCGCTTCATGCCCGGCCGCGGCGGACCCGGCGGCTTCTGACCATCATGGCCGGAACCCCGGCGCCAACCCTCGTATTGGCCTCCGCCTCGCCCCGCCGGCGTGACCTGATCGGCCGGCTCGGCATCACCCCGGCCCGCGTGGCCGCCGCCGACATCGACGAGACCCCGCGCAAGGCCGAACCCCCGCGCGACTATGCCCGCCGCATGGCCCGCGAAAAGGCCATGGCCGTTGCCGCCGGCGATGACCATGTGCTGGCCGGCGATACGGTGGTGGCCTGCGGCCGCCGCGTCCTGCCCAAGGCGGAAGACGAGGCGACTGCCCGCCACTGCCTCGAACTGCTTTCCGGCCGGCGCCACCGCGTGCTCTCGGCCATTGCGCTCAAGGCGCCCGACGGCACCCTGCGCGAGCGCATCAGCGAAACCGTCGTCCGCTTCAAGCCGCTGTGCGAAGAGGAAATCGCCGCCTACCTCGCCGGCGGCGAATGGCACGGCAAGGCCGGCGGCTATGCCATCCAGGGCAGCGCCGAAGGGCTGATCGCATGGATCGGCGGCAGCCATTCCGGCGTGGTCGGCCTGCCCCTGTTCGAAACCCGGGCGCTGCTCAAGGCGGCGGGCTTCGTCCTTGCCTGAATGGCTGGTCGAGGACGGGATCGCCGAACAGCGCGCGATCTTGGTTGACGGCGACGCCGTTCTCGCCGCCCGGATCGACTGGCCCGGCCGCCTCGCCCCCGGCCTCGTTGCCGAGGCCGTGCTCCTCCACCGCGCCGCCGGTTCGGCGCGCGGCACCGCCCGCTTCCCCTCTGGCGAGGAAGCGCTGGTCGACCGGCTCCCGCGCGAGGCCAGCGAGGGCGCGCCGATCCGCCTTGCCGTGACCCGCGCGGCGCTGGCCGAACGGGGCCGGTTCAAGCGCGCCCAGGCCCGCCCCAGCGCCGATCCGGCCTGCCCCGCCCCCACCCTTGCCGACCGGCTCGCCGCCACTGGCGCCCCGGTTCGCGTGGTCCGCCGCCTGCCGGCCGATTGGGACGAGCTGTGGGGCCAGGCCTGGGCCGGCGATGTGGCCTTCCCCGGCGGCACGCTGACCATCAGCCCCACCCCCGGAATGACCGTGATCGACGTTGACGGCACCCTGCCCGCCCCGGCGCTGGCCCTGGCCGCGGCGAATGCCGCCGCCGCCGCGATCCGCCGGTTCGACCTTGCCGGCTCGATCGGCATCGATTTTCCCACGCTGGAGGCCAAGGCCGATCGCCGCGCGGTGGATGAGGCGCTCGGCGCCGCCCTGGCCGACTGGCCGCACGAACGCACCGCGATGAACGGCTTCGGCCTCGTGCAGCTGGTCGCCCGGCTCGAACGCCCCTCGCTGGTCCACCGCCTGATGGCCGATCGGCCCGGCGCCGCCGCCCGCCTGCTGCTGCGCCGCGCCGAGGCCGTGGCCGAGCCGGGGCCGCGCCTGCTGCTGGTCGCCCACCCCGCCGTGCGGGCCGCGTTCACCCCCGGATGGGAGGCCCAGCTTGTCCGCCGCACCGGCCGAGCGCTTGAATGGCGGATCGATTCGGCCCTTGCGCTCGATGGCTGCTACGCGCAGGCGCTTGCCGCATGACCGCCTCCGCCCCTGCCCGCAAGTGCCCGATCTGCGGCAAGCCCCGCCTGCCTGCCCACGCGCCGTTCTGCTCCGCCCGCTGCCGCGACCGCGACCTGCTGCAATGGCTCCAGGATGGCTATGCCCTGCCCGGCCCCCGCGCCGAGGTGGAGGAACCCGAGGACTGAGGCCGCCCGGCCGCCCGGCTTGACCACTCGGCCGATTCCCCCGATGTCCGCCGCACAAGGGAGATCACCGATGTACACGATGCGGTTCGATATGCGCGCACCGGCCAATGGCGCGCCAACCACCGAGCTTTACGCCGCCGTGCCGGAAATCTGCGCCTGGGCCGAGACCCGGGGCTGCCTTGCCGCCACCCTTTCCGAACACCACATGAGCGAGGACGGCTATCTCCCCTCGCCGATGATCCTCGCCTCGGCGATCGCCGCGCGCACCGCGCAATTGCGGATCAGCATCGCCATCGTCCAGCTGCCGCTCTACGATCCGGTCCGCCTGGCCGAAGACGCCGCCGTGCTCGATATCCTGTCGCAGGGCCGGGTGTCCTATGTTGGCGGCCTTGGCTATATGCCGCGCGAATACGAGATGCACGGCGTGCCCTATGGCCGGCGCGGCGCGATCGCGGAGGAAAAGCTCGCCCTGTTCCTCAAGATCAAGGGCGGCGAGCCGGTGGAGCACGAAGGCCGCCAGATCCATGTCACCCCGGCCCCCGTCACGCCCGGCGGGCCGCGCATCGCCTGGGGCGGCGGATCGATCCCGGCGGCCGAGCGCGCCGGGCGCCACGGCCTGGATTTCATCGCCCAGAAGGGCAACGAGGAACTGCGCGCCGCCTATGAGGCCGCCTGCCGCGCCCATGGCCACGAGCCGGGGATGTGCTTGCTCAACCACCGCGACAACACCACCGTGCTGTTCGTGGCCGATGATCTCGATGCCGCCTGGGCCGAGCTTGGCCCCTACCTGATGAACGACGTGCGGATGTATGGCGCGTGGAACGCGGGCGATACCGAGACCAGCAACATCTCCTTCGCGCAGACGGCGGCGGACCTGCGCGCCGAGAACCGCAGCCACCGCATCGTCAGCGTGGAGGAAGCCCGCGCCATGGCCGGCGCCGGGATGCCCCTGCCGCTGCATCCCCTGATCGGCGGCCTGCCTCCGGCCCTGGCGTGGAAATACCTGCGAACCGTTGCCCGCGACGTATTCGGCCACGAAGTCTAGGCTCGGCGGGTTCCAACCCAACAAACCCTATTGCCAACCGCGCGCCCCTTCGCCATAGGCGCGCTTCCAATCGCTGGGCAGCCCGATACCAACCCCGGGCCGTCCCGCTCCGCCGCCCGATGCGGGCGGCGCTGCACGATCAGGCGATGCCCGGGTAGCTCAGTTGGTAGAGCACGTGACTGAAAATCACGGTGTCGGCGGTTCGATTCCGTCCCCGGGCACCACTTGCCTGATCGCAAGGGGTTCCGCGCACTGACAAATCCGCAGGCATCTGCCTGGAATGGCCCGGCCTGACCGCCGGATTTCGCCATTGTTCGCCTGTGATGAGGTAATTCCGGGGGCGATCTTGGGGGGCACTTCGCGCGGCGCGAAAGGCGTGGCCCTCGCCTCGGCTCGCAGGGGCGTCCGGACTGGAGCGGGTTTGGGCCTGCCTCGCCCTTGCCTCACGACCTGGGCGGCGGCGTGAATTTCTGCCGCACCGCTGCCGGCATCTGGCTCCAGAGGTTCAGCAGGTCCTGGCGGGCGCTGTTGCGGAGGCACAGCGTGGCCTGCAAGGTTGCGGGACTGGGAAAGTCGCGCGCCGTCCATTGCGCCGCCGATGCCGCCGGTGTGCCGAACGAATCCCCCTCCGAGGCAAGGTCCGCGAAGGTGACGCTGCCGGGCGCGCGGGCGACTGCGCTCGCGAAGGTCTTGAGCGCATTGGTCTGCCGCTGGAGTTCGGCACAGGCGTCCTGGAAATTGGTCATCGCCTTGCGGTAGGCGGCAGCGGCCTCAAGGCCGGCCAGCATGGTTCTCCCGCCCCGGACGATGCGCCCCCGGGTGGTGGGCAGACGTTGCATATATTGGGTCATGTTCGCGTTTCCGGCGGGCAATTGCATGGGTTCCTCGTGGCCGCGTGGCTTCGGCGGCGGCATCAGGGGTGACAGGCGCTGACCGTGAAGGTGGGCTGGAAGTTGATCGCCGACGAAATCCCGCCGGTGTAGGTGTAGGTTACCGCGACCATTTCGCCGCATCCGGGGCTCGACACCGTGAACGCCGAGGCGGCCACGCCGAGCCCTGTTGCCATGGCCGCGGCATGGCTCTGGATCGCGCTGGTGGTGGCGCAACTGTTGCTGTCGATCGCGGCGCACCGGGCCGCGCTTTCCACCGCGTATTGCAGGGTGTTGCGGACCCACAGCACCCGCCCGGCATCGATGGCGCCAAGGACCATGAACAGGAGGACCGGCATGACCAGCGCCGCCTCGACGACCGACGAACCGCGCGTGTCGGCGGCAAGGCAGTGAGGCCGACCGTGGCTGGGGCGGCGATCAGGGCGGGGCCGGCTCACTTAATCCTCACTGTGTTGCTTTGCGACACGGCGACCGTTGCCGGGACCCCGGGCCAGGTCATGATCGGGGTATAGGTGGCGCTGGCGCTGGCCGTCACATAGGTGGCCGCCTTCTGGCCATTGGCGCAGGTGGAATTGCAGGTGGCCGCGGTGATGCTGGTGCCGCTGCTCTGGCAGCCGCACCAGCTGGTCGGGGCGGGACTGGCCGAAATGGTGGACAGGAAGGCGGGGGCGCTGGTCGCCGAGGTGATCGCGGTGGCAATGGCCGCGGAAGAGTAGCCGTTGGCCGCGGCATATTCCGACCCGCCGCGCGCGGCGCGTTCGACAATGGTGCGCGAGAGCGACCACAGCGAATAGTCGATCGCGCCGACCAGCAGGCCGATCAGCGCCGAGGCGACCAGGGCGAACTCGACCGCGGCAAGGCCGCCGGTGTCGCGGCGCAGGCGCCCGATCGCGGCGAAAGGCAACCGGATCATCGTCATCACTCCAGCATACCGGTTGAGCCGCTGCCGCCGCTGCCGATGGGGGTAACCCCGGTGCCGGTGCAGTTCGGGCTCATGTTGGCGTTGTTGTCGATCTGCACCGTGGAGCCGATGAGCTGGGTGCACAGCGCGCTGTTCATGTTCGAATTGTCGTTGAAGTGAAGCTTCTGGCTGGGGAAGTAGAGCGCGCCCTGGACATTGAGGTAGGAGTTGTTGGTGAACTCCTGGTTCTTGCCATCGGCGCCGGTCCGCGGCCCCATCATCGCGATGCCCGCCGTCGGACCTGAGGTCGGCGCGGTGATGTTGATCGTGGCGTTGTTGCCCACCCCGTTGCCCACCGCGCAATCGCCAAGCCCGATGCAGTACGAGCCGTTGATGACGATGGTGACCCCGCTGGTGGCATCGAGCTTGGCCCCGTTGGTGAAGTAGAACTTGGAATCGACGAAATAGATGCCGGGATTGAGGGTCAGCGTCTTGGATCCGCTGACGTTGAAGCCGCCGCAATAGTGGCCCGGGTTGAGCGTGGTCGCCGTCGTGACGGCCGAAGTCTGGGTGCACCCTCCGGCCGCACCGGGATCGACCGCGGCATAGGGATCGGCGATCGGCGCCTGGCCGGTGCGGTTGAACGCGCCGGTCATGGCGGCATTGCTGTAGGTCGAGATGCCGCCGACGACCGAAGTGGAAGCCTTGATCGAGCAGTTGTCGGAACAGGAGAGCGCCTTGGTATCGGCGGAATTGGAATAGACCACGCAATTGGGATTGGCGATCTGGCCGTTGTTGGTCACGTTGACCGCCTTCGCCGCGGTCGTGCTCAAAGCCAGGATGCAGCCGCTGCCGCCCGATCCCGCCTTGGCCACGGCCCGCACAGACACCGTGGGCGCGGCGCTCAGGAACAGGCTGGCAAAGCGCAGGTCCTGGGCCTTGCCAACCTTGACCTCCCAGGCATTGCTGTTGGCGGTGTAGTTCCCGATCGTGGGGGGATTGCTGACCGTGATCGTCACCCCATTGGCGCCATTGACCAGGCCATAGGTGGACAGCACGGCCCTGGCCTCCTCCCGCGCCCGGTCGGCCGAGGCGCCCGCGGCCGAGGCAACCGCGGCGGAATAGACCGCACTGTCGGCAGCGCCCTGCAGAGCCCGCCTGGACTGCTGCCAGCCGGCAACGTCGATGGCCAGACCGACCGCGCCGATCACCAGCGGCAGGCTGAACGCCGCCACCACGAGCACGTTGCCCGCGCGGCTGGCGGCAAGGCGATGCAGCAAGCGACGGACAGGAGAGGCCAATGCCCGCATCGCCGGAGCTGGTTTTCGTGTTGGCACAGTCCCACCAATCAATACTTTCCGATGCACGGAATCATTCGAGTTAATGCTTAAATATCTCTGAAAACGTATTATCAGTTGAGCCACATTAATGGAGAGTTAGCCTCAAGTTAATCCTTACATCAACCTTACATTGTCAGTTTAAGTCTTGATTTCACAAAGCCAACCATGCGACCTGACTAAAAATTGGCCATCCCGGACATCGAATTTTGTCAGATTCACGCAAGCCAATAGTCCTCGCCCGGTTCGCGGGCACGGACGATCGCGGCGGTCACGGCCCTGACCGGCAATCGCATCGGCGCTGCCGAGAACCGGCGCACGACAAGGCGCCGCTTGCGCGGGGGAACGCGCGGGTGAGCCGGGAACGGGAGAACGGCGGCAAGGGCGCCGCGAGGCTGATGGTCGCGGGGATCGAGGCGCCATGTTGCTGATGGTGATCGATCAGGGCGGCGGCATCTTCGACCGGCTGGCCCATCGCCTCAGGCTGGCCGGGTTCATGCTGGCTGCGGTGGGCACGGCCGCGGAAATTCCGGCCAGCCCGCTGCGTGCCAGCACCCAGGCGATCCTGATCGATCAGGGCCGCGAAGCGCCCTGCACCGCTGGCACGGTCGCCGAACTGCGTGCCGCCGGGCTCACCCAGCCCGTGCTGGTCCTCGCCGCCAGGGACGACTGGCGCGAGCGGGTCGCGGCGCTTGACGCCGGGGCCAACGACATCCTGCTGAAGCCGGTTCATTCCGAGGAAGTCGCCGCCCGCCTCAGGGCCGCCGTGCGGAGCAATGCCGGCAAGGCGGCGTCGCGGATGACCTTCGGCGACATCGAATTCGACATGAAGGCCCGCTGCGCCTGGCGCGCCGGGAAATGCCTTGCCCTTACCCGCAACGAGTTCCGCCTGCTCCAGAACCTGCTGCTTGCCAACGGCGGGTTCCTCACCAAGCAGCAGATCTCGGAAGCGCTGTGGCCGGGGGATCGCAATGTCACGAGCAATGCCATCGAAGTTCTGTGCAACCGGCTCAGGGCCAAGCTTGGCCCCGATCGCATCCTGACCCTGCGCGGAATGGGCTATCGCTTGGCGCTGCCGGACATGACCGACGGTCTGCCGCCCGAGCCTGGCCCCTGCAAGAATTGCTGAAACTTCGCTTTCGGCCCTGCTGTCGGCCCTGATTTCGGCCGTGGGGCCGACATGGCGCGCCCGGCCGATGGCCATGCAAGCGCGGCACCGCCGCCCCGAAATCGCAGCCCGCGATTGACGAAAGTCAATTCCGCGCGGCCTCGCCATGTTAACATACATTGTGAAAGCATGATTGAGAGCGCCCGATGACCAGCCTTGCCGCGCCGCAGACCCTGTCCCTGGCCGAACGCGAAGCCTTGATGGAGGCCGCTCTCGAGCGCGCGGCCGAGGTGATCGGCGACCTGACCGGCCCGGTGATGGAGCGATTCTACGCGCGTTTTCCCGAAGGGCGCGAGGCCTTCGATCGGCTGGGGCTGGGCGCGGTTGGCGCGCTCGAAGGGCAGATGGTCGAGCAGAGCCTGTTCTGCCTGATGCGCTGGCTGGCCGAGCCGACCATGATCGCAATCATGCTGGTCAGCTCACTGCCTCACCACCAGGCCACCCTGGGCGTGCCGGTGGCCTGGGTCAGCGGCATGGTCGAGGAAGCCGCCGATCTCATCATCGAAACCATCCCGGCCGATCGCGCCGGGGAACGCGCGGTCTGGCAGGCGATCCGCGCCGAAGTGGTCAAGGCTATCGACGAGGCCGCCCGGGCCGGCTGACCTCGGCCCTGCCCGCCCATGGTTCGCCGGCAAGCCCGGCCGCCTGCCAATTGCATTTCGGGCCGCGCGGCGATATGGGCGCTCCTTCGCGATGGCCCCGGCGCGCCGCGTGGTTGCCACCCGGCCCGCGCATCCAGCCGGGGCTTGCTGTTTCAGGGCCGGCTCTCCCGCGCCCCCGCCTGAAGGAATTGCCCGTGTCCCGTCGCCGCCAGATCTACGAAGGCAAGGCCAAGATCCTCTATGAAGGCCCCGAACCGGGCACGCTGATCCAGTACTTCAAGGACGATGCCACCGCGTTCAATGCCCAGAAGAAGGGCACGATCAACGGCAAGGGCGTGATCAACAACCGCATCAGCGAATATGTGTTCACTCGCCTTTCGCACATCGGCATCCCCACCCATTTCATCCGCCGCCTCAATATGCGCGAACAGCTGGTGCGCCAGGTGGAGATCATCCCGATCGAGGTGGTGATCCGCAACGTGGCCGCCGGCTCGATCTCCAAGCGCCTCGGCATTCCCGAGGGCGAACCGCTGCCCCACACCCTGATCGAATACTACTACAAGGACGATGCGCTGGGCGATCCGATGGTCGCCGAGGAACACATCGCCTGCTTCGGCTGGGCCTCCAACGAGGAGATGCAGGACATCTCCTCCATGGCGATCCGGGTGAACGATTTCATGGTCGGGATGTTCGCCGCGATCAACATCCGCCTCGTTGATTTCAAGCTCGAGTTCGGCCGCATCTGGGACGGCGACTACAGCCGCGTGATCCTGGCCGACGAGATCAGCCCCGACGGCTGCCGCCTGTGGGACATGATCACCGGTGAGAAGCTCGACAAGGACCGTTTCCGCCGCGATCTTGGCGGCGAGGAAGAAGCTTACCAGGAAGTGGCCCGCCGCCTCGGCCTGCTGGAAAACGACGGCGGTCCGAGCGAGGTGTTCGACCTCACCAAGCACCGCAAGCTGCGCGGCAAGTAATCGCCCGAGGCGCTCCCTACCGGCAATGCCGCCGGCAGGGAGCCGCGCGCAGCACATTTCCGTCCAGGCTTGAGACGTCCTGGCGGCGCGGGGAACCTGTGCCTCCGCCCACGGAGCGATGCAGACCGTGTGCCACGGTTAATTATCTTGCCCTTAGCCTCTTCACAGGCTTAACTTTCGGCCAACCAATTTAACCGCTTTGGGCTGGAGGCGGACGATGGCGTCGGTTACTGTCAATCAGAACTTCGCGTTCGATTACACGCAGGTGGACCTCTACTGGTATTCCGCCAACTTCGATTTCATGTCGCAGGGCGGCGCTGGCACCACGCTCTGGGTCTACGCCTCTGACGCCTTCGACAGTCAGTTCCTCACCTTCGGCGGGCAGGGCATTACGGTAGTCAATGAAGCGGTGACCGCGGGGACGATCACCAGCATTTCCGAAAGCAGCACCTCAAGCGGCACGCTCTTGTGGCAGCTCTCCGGCATATCGGTCAGCGCCGTTGCGATCTATAACGCCGCGCTCACCGCATCGAACTCGGATGAACTCGCGCTGATCTCTGCGGCGATGTCGGGGAACGATTCGATAACCCTGTCTGCCTTGGGCGACCGGGCGAATGGATTCGCCGGCAACGACACCATCCTTGGCTACGCCGGCAATGATTACCTTGAAGGCGGTGACGGAAGCGACAGGCTCGATGGCGGGAGCGGTTCCGATACGCTCGACGGCGGCAATGGCCTCGACATGGTCGGCTACGCGACCGCTGGTTCTGGCCTGATCGTCAGCTTGGCCAGTCCCGCCGCCAACACCGGCGATGCCGCCGGCGATGTCTATTACAGCATCGAAGGAATCATCGGCTCCGGCTTTTCCGATACCCTGACCGGCGACAGCCAGGACAATTACTTTCTGGGCGGGGCCGGGAACGACGTGATGGACGGCGGACCGGGCGCGGACACGATGGAGGGCGGTGCCGGAGCCGACACGATGACCGGCGGGGGCGGGATCGACGCGGTCATCTATCTGAACGCTGCCTCGGGGGTCACGATCGACCTCGTCAATCCCGCGGCGCGCACCGGCGATGCGGCGGGCGATGTCTACAACGCCATCTCGCGTTACGGCGGCACACGGTTCGCCGACACCTTCGTCGGCGATTCCGCAGCGAACGGCTTCTCCGGGATCGACGGCAACGACACCATCGATGGAGCCGGCGGCAACGACATCGCCTATTACAGCGTGGCGCGCAGCACCTCGACCGTCACCCGCGACACGGTCAACCACAAGCTCATCCTGTCCGATGCGGTGAACGGCACCGACACCACCCGACATGTCGAGCAGTTCCAGTTTAACGACGGACTCTATTCGTTCAGCTTCGCCAATCCCGGCGCGGCCATCGTCGCCGACTTCAACCCGGCCAACGGCTGGGCCAGCCAGAACCTGTTTCCCCGCCATCTCGCGGATGTGAACGGCGACGGCTATATCGACATCGTCGGCTTTGGCATTCTCGGCGTGCTGGTTTCCTCCGGGTCCGCAACCGGCTTCTCCAGCGCAACCCTGGCAGGCACCAACTTCAACCAGAGTTCGGGCTGGACCACGGACGATATGTTCCACCGCGTGGTGGTCGACGTGAACAAGGATGGCCGGGCCGACATCGTCGGGTTCGGTTATGCCGGCACCATGGTCAGCCTGGCCAAGGCCGACGGTACCTTCAACGGCCCCATCACCGGCCTTGGCGATTTCGGGCAAAACCAGGGCTGGGCGAACATGACCGGCTTCAACCGCACGGTGGCCGACGTCAATGGCGATGGCTATGCCGACATCATCGGCTTCGGCTTTGCCGGAACGCTGGTGGCGCTCGGCAATGGCAACGGCACGTTCCAGCCGGTGAACACGGCCATCGCCAACTTCGGCGTCGGCCAGGGCTGGGGCAGCGACCTGTTCACCCACCGCACGGTGGCCGACGTGAACGGCGACGGACGTGCGGACATCGTCGGCTTCGGCAACGCCGGAACCTGGGTCGCCTTGGCGAAAACCGA
The DNA here is from genome assembly GCF_042646485.1 of Novosphingobium bradum. Lineage (NCBI taxonomy): Bacteria > Pseudomonadati > Pseudomonadota > Alphaproteobacteria > Sphingomonadales > Sphingomonadaceae > Novosphingobium > Novosphingobium bradum. The sequence continues at coordinate 93,659 of NZ_JBHRTQ010000004.1, forward strand.
CGGCACATTCGCCGATGCACAGATGGTGCTGGCCGATTTCGGCACGAACCAGGGCTGGACCAACAACGACACCTACGCGCGCCATGTCGCTGACGTGAACGGCGATCACATCGGCGACATCGTCGGGTTCGGCATCGCAGGTACGCTGGTGGCCTACGGCAATGGCGACGGCACCTTCACCAAGGCCAGCACCGACATTGCCAATTTCGGCGCGAACCAGGGCTGGAACAGCGACACGACCTATCACCGCGAAGTGGTCGACATGAATCGCGACGGGCTGGCCGACATCGTCGGCTTCGGCATTGCCGGGGTCCTGGTCGGGCTCAACCAGAGCGATTTCCTGGTCTGACGCTAACGGCTTGCCCCACGACTGGATGCCTGTAGGTGCACTGCGGCCCAATTCAGAGGTCGGTAATTTTCTCCGGCTATCTAGGGCGCGATAGATTCCGGCTGCGGGCCTCTGTGACGGCTGCGGCCCGCCAGGGGACCTGACACGCATGACGGTTGTCACTGACTACACGGCGCTGCTCTCCGACTCGATTTCGTCGAGTCCGGGCAAGGCCGCGTTCTACACCTATTCGTTTGCCGCCACGCCCCCGGCCTATCTCGCCGACACCTATTCGGCCGCGCAACTGGCCTCGTTCCGCCCGCTGACCAGCGCCGAGCAGGGCGTTGCGCGCACCGCGCTCAATATGTGGGCCTCGGCCTCGGGGGTTACCCTGTTCGAAGTCACCCAGGGCGTGGGCGACATCAATTTCGGGGTCTATGACATGGCCCTGCTGGGCCAGGCCGGCTTCGCCGGCTTCGCCTATTACGGCACCGACAGCCGCTACGGGGTCGACAGCGACGTGTTCCTGTCCTCCGCCGATGCCTCGAACCTGCACGTGGTGCTGCACGAGGTCGGCCACGCGTTCGGCCTCAAGCATCCGTTCGACGGGACCATCACCCTCGATCCCTCGCTCAACGACTTTGCCCACACGGTGATGAGCTACACCCCCGGCAGCTCGACCGGGTCCACGCTGGGCACGTTCGATCTCCAGGCCATCCAGTATCTCTACGGCAGCGCGTCCAACGATGGCACCCAGGTCGCCAGCTGGTCCTGGAACGCCACCACCGAGACCCTCACCCAGACCGGCAGCGCCGCGGCCGACATCATCGCCGGCGTGGCCGCGCGCGACATCATCTCGGGCGGGCTGGGGGCTGACAGCATCACCGGCGGCTCGGGCGGCGATTCGCTCGACGGCGGCGACGGCAATGATACCATCAGCGCGGTGGTCGCCCCCGGCTATGGCGCGGTGACCATGCTCGGCGGCACCGGCGATGACAGCCTGTCGCTCCAGATCGCCACCTCGGCGCCGGCCTTCAGCATCGATGGCGGCACCGGCAACGACACGCTCACGATCACGTCCGCCGCCTACTATTCCCCGTTCATCGTCTCGCTCGCCAGCTCCGCCGTCCAGATCGCCAATGTCGAGCGGGTCTACGTGCTGGGCGGCCCCGCGGCCGACCAGATCACCGGCACGGCGGCGGGCGAGCAGATCCAGGGCTTCGCCGGGGCGGACTACCTCGCGGGGCTGGGCGGAAACGATACCTTCTTTGGCGGCGATGGCGCCGATACCCTCGTCGGCGGCGCGGGGGTGGACTATCTGAGCGGCGATGGCGGGGCCGATCGCTTCGTGTTCCTCGATGCGACCGATTCCACCCCGGTCGCGACCGACACGATCGCCGACTTCGCCACCGGCACGGACCTGTTCGACACCTCGGCCATGCCCTTGTGGGATGTCCAGGTGACCGGCGCGGGCGGCAGCTGGGCCGTATCCGGGGCCGGCCTCTCCGGCGCCTTCCGCGTGACCGTCAACGGCACGTTCGCCCTGTCCGACGTGGTCCGGCAGACCGTCGGCGTCCATCTCGTCGGCACGGCAAGCGCCGAGAGCCTGACCGGCCTTGCAGGGCGCGACTTCCTCGAAGGCTCGGCCGGCAACGATACCCTGTCGGGCGCGGGCGGGGGCGACTACCTTTCCGGCGGCACCGGCAACGACGTGCTCGATGGCGGCGCAGGCAATGACGTCGCGCTGGTTGCCGATGCCCGCGGCGCGGTCACTGTCTCGCACGACCAGACCGCCCATACCCTCGTCCTCGCCACGACCACCGAGGGGACCGACCGGCTGGTCCGCGTGGAACAGGTCCGCTTTTCCGACGGGCTCTATTCCTTCGCCTTCACCAATCCCGGCGCTGCGGTGGTGGCCAATTTCAACCCGGCGAACGGCTGGGCCAGCCAGGACCAGTATCCGCGCCACGTGGCCGACATCAATGGCGATGGTTATGCCGACATCGTCGGCTTCGGCTATGCCGGGGTGCTGGTCTCGTTCGGATCGGCGGCGGGGACCTTCTCCACCGCCGCCGTGGTCGTCAGCAATTTCGGGCAGACCGCAGGCTGGGCCAACGACAACGGCTTCCACCGCGAACTGGCCGATATCAACGGCGACGGGCGGGCCGACATCCTCGGCTTCGGCTATGCCGGCACCCTGGTCTCGCTTGCCAAGGCCAACGGCACCTTCGACAACCCCTTCACCGGGGTGGCCGATTTCGGCGTCAACCAGGGCTGGGCCAACCAGAACGGCTTTGCCCGCACGGTGGGCGACGTGAACGGCGACGGCAAGGCCGATCTGGTCGGCTTCGGCTACGCCGGCACCCTGGTCAGCCTCGGCAATGGCGATGGCACCTTCAAGCCGGTGATCACCGGCCTCGCCAACTTCGGCGTCAACCAGGGCTGGACCAGCGACAACGCCTTTCACCGGGCACTGGCCGACGTGAACGGCGACGGCAAGGCCGACCTCATCGGCTTCGGCCAGGGCGGCACCCTGGTCGCCCTCTCGAACGGCGACGGCACCTTCGCCAATGCCAATCTGGTCCTCGCCAACTTCGGCGCGGGCCAGGGCTGGACCAGCAACGATGCCTCCAACCGCCTCGTCGTCGACGTCAACGGCGATCATATCGCCGACATCGTCGGCTTCGGCCCGACCGGCACCCTCGTCGCCTTCGGCAATGGCGACGGCACCTTCACCGACGCCGGCCAGGATCTTGCCAACTTCGGCTCGGGCCAGGGCTGGACCAGCGACAACACCTTCCACCGCGAAGTCGCCGACATGAACCACGATGGCCTGGCCGACGTGGTCGGCTTCGGCATCGCCGGGGTGCTGGTCGGGCTGAACCAGGGCGATTTCCTGCTCTGACCGGCGCCGTGCGATGAAGGGACTACCCCCGCCGACACGTCGCTCGCGCTTGACACCACCGGAACGCACGAGAAACAACGTGCACATCGGCGCATCGCGACATGGACCGCTGAATTGGGGGCTGAGCACGTGACTCGGCCCAGGATGGGGAAGGAAATCAGCAATGGCCGTGTTTCCCTTGTCATTCACGACCGTGAACAATGCGTTGGTGACACCGGGCGGGGCGCTGACGTCGGGCCAGTTCACATTTTCGATACCCGGCCCAGGTTCGATCTGGCCTGAATATGCGGCGGGGACCGAGCCCAGCATTGGCTACCAGACCTTCACGAGCCAGCAGGCGGCCTATTTCCGACAGGCTATTCAGGCGTGGGACGAGCTGATCGCACCCAACTTTACCGAAGTGGCGGACAATGCGACCTCGCGCGGCGAATTGCGCGTCGCCTTCAGTTCGAATTTCGGCGCGAATGAACTCGGCCACGCCTACCAGGCTCCCGGCACCAAGGCCGGCGACATCTGGATCAACATCGGGCTCAGCGGCGGCATCGTTGCGCCTGGCTCCCAAGGCTACGAGGCCCTGATCCACGAGATCGGCCACGCTCTGGGACTCAAGCATCCGTTCGACGGCACCAGCACCCTGCCGACCACCTATGACCAGACCAATTACACGGTCATGTCCTATACGCAGAAATCGCAGTATTACACGCTGTGGTTCAATGGCTCGAGCTATGGCGCCAACCCGTCGATCGTGACCGCGCTCACACCGATGGTGGCCGACATCATCGCCGTGCAATCCATCTACGGCGCGGATGCGGCCACCCGCACGGGCGATACGACCTATCAATTCCAGCAGGGCGAAATCGGCTACCGGACGATCTACGATGCTGGTGGGAACGATACGATCGACCTGTCGAACTTCACACGCAAGAACAACATCGACCTGCGCCCCGGGGCCTATTCCGACCTTGGAATCTGGACGCTGTCCGATCAGGCCGATGCGCTGGGAGTGAATGTCCCGGTGAGCCAGCAATTTGCCTACCAGGACTTTTATCACTGGGTGCAGGTCACCTTGGGTTCGCTGATTGCAGCCGGTACGCCGCCATTCCAGTTTACCGGCAACCTGGCGATTGCCTTCGGAGTCACGATCGAAAACGCGATCGGCGGCTCGAACAACGATACGCTGACCGGCAACGAGGCCAGCAACCTGCTAAGCGGCCTCGGCGGCAACGACACCCTGATCGGCAATGGCGGCAATGACACCCTGACCGGCGGGCTCGGGACCGACACCCTGACCGGCGGTGCCGGCGCCGATCTCTTTGACATCTCGCTTGACGATATGCTGGGCGACGCCAGCACCGTAAACGATACCGTGACGGACTTCACCAGCGGTGAGGACAAGCTGCAGATCTGGGGTGCGCGGTACTACATCGGCTCCGCTGCGTTTTCCGGCCATGCGGGAGACCTGCGTCTGGGCACCTATTTGAGCGTTCCGGCCTTGCTGCTCGATTCTACCGGTGACGGCATCGCCGACTATCGGCTCAAACTGACCGGGGGCATCTCGCCGGCCGGTGGCGATTTCATCGGCCTGTTCTCCAACCCGGTGTTCGGCACGGCCGGAGACGACTTTTTCCCACCCAGGGCGACCGCTGCAACATATGTGGGAGGCCCTGGAAACGATACCTATATTGTCAACTCCGCGGATTCGGTGATCGAGGATGTCGGTGGTGGCAATGATGTCGTCATTGCCTTGACCACTTTCGCCTTGCCCGCCGGTTCCGAAATCGAACTGCTCCAGGCTGACCTCAATCCGAACACGACCACGCCCATCAACCTCACGGGCAGCGATCTGCCAAATCAGGTGTTCGGCAACAATGCCGCAAACCTGCTCGATGGCCGCAGTGGCATCGACTATCTTCGCGGTTGCGGCGGGGCCGACACCCTCGTCGGCGGAAGTGCTAACGATACCCTTGACGGCGGGACGGGCGCCGATGTGGCCGTTTTCGGAGTAACCCGGGGCAGCGTGACATTCGGGCGCAACACTACCAGCCATGTCCTGATGATCAGCACGACAAGCGAAGGCATCGATACCTTGCAACGCGTCGAGCAGTTCCAGTTCGCCGACGGCCTGTTCTCCTTCACCTTCACCCATCCCGGGGCGGCGGTGGTGGCCAATTTCAACCCGGCCAACGGCTGGGCCAGCCAGGACCAGAACCCGCGCCACCTCGCCGACGTGAACGGCGACGGTTATGCCGACATCGTCGGCTTCGGCTTTTCGGGCGTGCTGGTCTCGTTCGGCTCACCCAATGGCAGCTACTCGAACGCCGCCGTGGTCGTCGCCAACTTCGGCCAGACCGCCGGCTGGTCGAGCGACAACAGCTTCCACCGGGAGCTCGCCGACGTGAATGGCGACGGCCGCGCCGACATCGTTGGGTTCGGCATCGCCGGAACCCTGGTGTCCCTCGCCAAGGCCGACGGGACCTTCGACAATCCCTTCACTGGCGTCGCCAACTTCGGGTCCAACCAAGGTTGGGCCAGCCAGAACGGCTTCGCCCGCTTCGTCGGTGACGTCAACGGCGACGGCAAGGCCGACCTCGTCGGCTTCGGCTTTGCCGGAACCCTCGTCAGCCTCGGCAATGGCGACGGCACATTCCAGGCGGTCAAGACCGGCATCGCCAACTTCGGGGTCAACCAGGGCTGGACCAGCGACAATTCGTTCCACCGCGCGCTGGCCGACGTGAACGGCGACGGCAGGGCCGACCTGGTCGGCTTCGGCATCGCCGGAACGCTCGTCGCCCTCTCCAACGGCGACGGCACTTTCGCCAGCGCCAATCTGGTCCTCGCCAATTTCGGCGCGAGCCAGGGCTGGGCCAGCAACGACAGCTTCAGCCGCCTGGTCACCGACGTCAACGGCGACCATGTGGCCGACATCGTCGGCTTCGGCCAGGCCGGCACCCTCATCGCCTTCGGCAAGGGCGACGGCACCTTCAGCGAGGCTGGCCTGGACGTTGCCAACTTCGGCGCCAACCAGGGCTGGACCAACGACAACACCTACCACCGCGAAGTCGCCGACATGAACAGGGACGGGCTGGCCGATATCGTGGGCTTCGGCATCGCCGGGGTGCTGGTGGGGCTGAACCAGGGGGACTTCCTGGCCTGAACCGCCGGCGGACGCCCCTTGCCCCCCGCGCTGGCGTCCCTAGGCTCGGCGCGATGGTCCGCCGCCTGATTCTCCTGCTCGCGCTGGCGCTGGCCGCCTGCGCGCAGCAGGTCGCCCCGCCTTCGTCCGCTTCCAGCGTCGTCGCCCCGCGCCCGGTCTGGGCGATGGAGCGGAGCGACATTGCGATTGATCCCGCCTTTCGCACTGGCCAGCTCGCCAATGGCCTGCGATTCATCGTCCGGTCCAATGCCACCCCGCGCGGCACAGTGCTGGTTCGCATGGAGATCGCGGCCGGCTCGCTCGACGAGACCGAGGCCGAGCGCGGCTATGCCCATTTCGTCGAGCACATGGCCTTCAACGGATCGACCCGGGTGCCCGAGGGCGAAATGGTCCGCCTGCTCGAACGCCAGGGCCTGGCCTTCGGGGCCGACACCAATGCCCAGACCAATTTCCACTACACCCTCTACACCCTCGACCTGCCGCGCGCCGATCCCGCCCTGCTCGACACCGCGATGATGCTCATGCGCGAGACCGCGAGCGAACTGACCATGGCCCCCGCGGCGGTCGGGCGCGAACGTGGCGTGGTCCTGTCCGAAATGCGCGACCGCAACACCTTCGCCTTGCGGGCGGCGATCGACGAGATGCGCTTTCTCAACCCCGGCGCCCGCTATGCCGAGCGGCTGCCGATCGGCACGACCGAGACCCTGAACGCAGCCACGGCCGAAGCCTTGCGCGCCTTCTGGCGCCGCACCTATGTGCCGGCGAAAACCACCGTGGTGGTCATCGGCGACCTGCCCGCCGATCTTGCCGAGGCTGCGATCCGCCAGCACTTCGCCGACTGGCAGGCCGCGCCCTCCCCGCCCCAGCCTTCGGCCGGGCCGGTCCGCTTCGACGACCGGGGCCGCACCGGAATCCTCGTTGATCCCGCCCTGTCGGAACGCATCACCGCCTCGCGCCACGGGCCTTACGAGGACCGGCCCGATACGGCCGCCCGTCGCCGCGAGAACCTTCTGCGCCAGATCGGCTACGACATCCTCGGCCGGCGTTTCCAGCGCCTCGCGCGGCAGCCGCAAGCGCCGTTCCGCGCCGCCTCGCTCTCCACCGGCGAGGTGTTCCGCGCCGGGCGCACCACCAGCCTCGAGATCGACACGATCGACGGCGGCTGGCGCACGGGCCTGCTGGCCGCCGCCCGCGAATACCGCCGCGCCCTTGCCCACGGGTTCAGCACCGCGGAAGTCGCCGAACAGGTGGCCATCGTCCGCACCGCCCACCGCAATGGCGCCCGGGCCGCGGCCACCCGTTCCAACGCGGCGCTCGTCAACGCCGCCCTTGCCCTGGTGCGCGACGACCAGGTTCCGGCCACCCCCGAAAGCTCGCTCGCCCGGCTCGAGGCCTTCATCCCCGCGATCACCCCCGGGGCCGTGCTGGCCGCGCTGCGGCGCGAGGCCGTGCCGCTCGACCGGCCGCTGCTGCGCTTCGCCGGCCGCCGCGCGCCCGAGGGCGGGGCCGAGGCGATCCGCGCGGCCTGGGACGAGGCGATGCGCGGCCCGCTGCCCCGCACCGACGCGCGCGCGCCCGCAACCTTCGCCTATGCCGATTTCGGCCCCGCCGGCACGGTCGTCGCCGATCGGCGCGAAGCAGCGCTGGGCATCCGCGAGATCCGCTTTGCCAATGGCGTGCGCCTCAACCTCAGGCAGACCGGCCTCGAACAGGACCGGGTGCTGGTCCAGCTCGACCTCGATGGCGGCGATATGCTGGCCACCCGCGACAATCCGCTGGCCACCGAGATGATGAGCGCCTTTGCCGCCGGCGGCCTTGGCCGGCACAGCCAGGACCAGCTCCAGTCGATCCTCGCCGGGCGCACGGTCGGACTCGATCTCCAGTCCGGTCCGGAATCCTTCACCGCGATCACCCAGACCACCCCGGCCGACCTGGCCCTCCAGCTCCAGCTCATGGCGGCCTATGTCACCGATCCCGGCTACCGGGCGGAAGGCGAGGTGATCTATCGCCAGAACGTCAACACCTTCTTCGCCCAGCGCTTCGCCACGCCGGCCAGCGCGCTTGGCTCCTCGCTGGGCGGCCTTTTGTCCGACGAGGACCCGCGCTTCTCCTTCCAGCCGGCCGAGGCCTATCGCGCGCTCGACTTCGCCCGGCTCAAGGAGGCCGTGGCCGATCGGCTCGCCCATGGCGCCATCGAGATCGGGGTGGTCGGCGATGTTGCCGAAGACGAGGCGATCGCCCTGGTCGCCCGCACCTTCGGCGCGCTGCCCCCGCGCGAGGCCGAATTCCGCCCCTATCCCGAGCAGCGCCAGCGCCCCTTCACCCAGGACCGGTTAGTGCGGATCGTGCGCCACACCGGCCCGGCCGACCAGGCGATCGTGCGCCTCACCTGGCCCACCCGCGACGGCGAGGATCCGGTCGCGGCGATGACGCTGGAATTGCTTGAAAAGGTCGCGCGGATCACCCTGGTCGAAACCTTGCGCGAAAAGCTGGGCAAGGCCTATTCGCCCGCCGCCGACAGCGAGACCAGCCGCGTCTGGCGCGGCTATGGCACCTTCGCGGTGGCCGCCTCGGTCAACCTGGCCGACCTCGCCGTCACCCGCGCCGCGATCCGCGAGACGGTGGAGGCCTTGCGCGCCCGACCGGTCAGCGATGACCTGCTCCAGCGCGCCCGCGAACCCATGCTCGATGCCTTCGCCAATGCCCTGAAGAGCAACCGCTCGTGGCTTGCCCTGGTGGGCCGCGCCCAGACCCGCCCCGACCGGATCGAGCGCCAGCTCCAGTCCCGCGCCCGCCTCGCCGCGCTTACCGCCGCCGACGTCCAGGCCTTGGCCCGCCAGTACCTCGCGCCCGACCGCGCGGTGGAGATCGACGTTGTTCCCGAGGGGGCGCCCGCGCCGTAATCCGCGCGACAACCGATTCAAACCCTTCCTTAACCCCTCGCGCCCTACCATCCGGCCCGGATCCACAGCCGACTGCCTTGCCAATGGTTAACCGCGCCCGCCGCTCATTTGCCAGACGCTCCCTGGCCCACCTGGCCTGCCGCGCCGGCAGCTTCCTTGGCCGCCTGCGCCGCAACACCGCCGGCAACGTGCTCGCCCTGGTGGCTGCCGCCTTGCCGCCGATCCTCATCCTGGTGGGCGGCGGGGTCGACATGAGCCGCGCCTACATGGCCCAGACCAGCCTCCAGAACGCCTGCGACGCCGGCGTTCTCGCCGGCCGCCGCGCCCAGGCCAAGTCGGGCGCCTGGGGGACGACCGAGCAGGCCAAGGCCCAGAAGATGTTCGCCATCAACTACCAGGGCGCCGCGGCCAATGCGACCGGCACGAGCCTGACCCTGACCAATCCCTCCACCGGGGTGATCGCCGGCGTGGCCACCACCACCGTGCCGACCACGATCATGAAGATCTTCGGGACCAACACCTTCACCCTCACCGCCAATTGCAGCGCCGAGTTCCAGGTTTCCAACATCGACGTGATGATGGTGCTCGATACCACCGGCTCGATGGCCTGCCAGACCGATGGCACCAACTGTAGCTCGGGCAGCACGTCCAAGATCGAGGGGCTGAAGAGCGCGATCCGCTCGTTCTACTACACGATCGCCGCCGCCATCCCCTCGGGCGGGACCACCCGCGTGCGCTTCGGCTTCGTGCCCTATGCCGGCACGGTCAACATGACCAACCTGCTCGCCAGCAGCCCTGCCGACATTCCTTCGTCCTATATCGCCAGCACGGCCACCTACCAGAGCCGGGTCGGCGTATTCGACCGGCCGATCTGGAAGGGCACCAAGACCGGCGCCTCGACCAATACCGATACGATGAAGGGTCTCACCCAGGACGAGTGCTACCTCTATTCCTACAACAAGTATCCCGACCAGACCGGCCAGAACCCGCAGCAGAGCGGCACCCCGCCGAGCAATGTCAGCGATACCAGCTACACGCCCAATTCCTGGACGGCGGCCACGAAGAAGAACCAGTCGGTCTGCGTTCGCAACAAGACCACCTCGACCATCACCGGCTCCACCGCGACCCGCGCCTATACCCTTTCGACCATCCGCTACCAGCCCGAAACGATCGACACCTCGACCATCCGGAACCGCGCCGCGGTCACCATCGCCAGTGCCATCCTGCCAAATGCCACGGTGCCGACCACCGGCACCTACGATCTGGTCGAACTGGGCGCGATGACCGGGACCACCGGGATCACCACCACCACCGCCACCTGGGACGGCTGCATGGAGGAACGCTCCACGGTCAATTCGCTGATCGATCCCGCCGCCATCGTGGCCGGCGCGACCGACCTTGACGTGGCCAGCGCCCCCAGCTCCGAGGCCACGCGCTGGAAGCCCTATTTCCCCGATCTGGAATACGATCGCGGGCAGAGCGGCAACCTCGATTCCTTCCTCGATCTGGGCACGATCACCGAATATTGCGTGCCCAGCGCGCAGAAGTTCACCACGGTCGACACCTCGGCGCCCACCACGGTGCCCACCTGGATCGAAACCTATCTCGGCACGCTCACCCCCTGGGGCGGGACCTATCATGACATCGGCATGATCTGGGGGGCGCGCCTGGCCAATCCCAACGGGATCATGTCGGCCAATGTCAACTCGGGCAGCGTGACCTCGATCAGCCGCCACATCATCTTCCTCACCGATGGCGAGATGTCGCCCTACTGCGAAGCCTTCTACAGCGCCTACGGCATCGAATACCTCGACAACCGGGTGATGACCGCCCCGACCACGACCGGTTCGGCCTGCGACACGGCGCTCAAGCCCTATCACAACGCCCGCTATCTCGCCGCCTGCCAGCGCGCCAAGGACATGGGCTACACGGTCTGGGTGATCGGCTTCGGCCAGGCCGTGACCACCGAGATGACCTCCTGCGCCGGCAATGGCGGCTCGGCGATGGCGGCCACCAGCACCTCGGCCTTGCAGACCACCTTCCGCGACATCGCCAGCCGAATCGCCAACCTGAGGCTCAAGACATGACCGCGCGCGCCGCCCGCGCCCTGCGCCGCCTCGCCGCCGACGCGCGCGGCGCGGCGCTGGTCGAGTTCGCGATCATCATTCCGGTGGTGGCCATGCTCCTGCTTGGCTCGATCGAATTCGGCCTCAACGTCTATATGCGCGCCGTGCTGGAAGGGGCGATGCAGCAGGCCGGGCGCAATTCCAGCCTGCAAACCGCCCAGGCCAGCCAGACCGCGATCGACACCTTCGTGCGCGACCGGGTCCAGGCGATCCTGCCCAATGCCACGGTCACCTTCGTGCGCGAGAACTACCAGGCCTTCCAGACCGTGGGCCGCCCGGAAGACTTCACCGACACCAACGGCAACGGGGTGCGCGACACCACCGAATGCTTCCAGGATGCCAATGGCAACAATACCTGGGATGCCGATGGCGGCCGTTCCGGCATCGGCGGCGCCAACGACGTGGTCGAATATACCGCCACAGTCTCCTATGCGAGCATCATCCCGGGCGGCAGCGCCATCGGCCTCTCGCCCACCACGTCGATCAAGGCCACCACCATGCTCCGCAACCAGCCCTTCGCCAGCCAGCCGGGCTGGTCGACCACGCGGGTCTGCCCGTGATCGCCCGCCTGCGCCGCACGGCCCGCCGGCTCGTCGCCGACCGCGCGGCGATCTCTGCCGTCGAATTCGCCATGGTCGCGCCGCTGCTGATGACCGTGGGCCTCGGCACGATCGAGCTGGCCAACATGGCGCTGGTCTACACCCGGGTCAGCCAGGTGGCGATCCAGGTGGCCGACAACGCCAGCCGCGCCAAGCAGGCCACCGGCACCAACGGCGCGATGATGCGCGAATACGACGTGAACGATGCCTTCGCCCAGGTCGATCTCGTCTACCCGGGCCTGCAGATCTACACGAACGGCCGGGTCATCCTGTCCAGCCTCGAACAGAATTCCGGCGGCGGCCAGTGGATCCACTGGCAGCGCTGCCGCGGTCTCAGCACCATCGGCAGCTCGAAATACGGCACGCAAGGGACCGGCAGCTCGGGCACCAGCTTCGCCGGCATGGGGCCGACCGGCACCGTGGTCACCGCCGATCCGGCCTCGGCGATCATGTTCGTCGAGGTCTACTACAGGTACAAGCCGATCTTCTTCACGATCGGCAGCACCACCTCGCCCACGATCTACCGCGCCGCCGCCATGTACGTGCGCGACGACCGTGATCTCAGCCAGCTCTACAACCCCTCGCCGGCGGCCACCTCCAACACCTGCTGAGCCTGCGCCACCGCCCCAAATCAGGGCAATCGATTAGCAAGGCATTTACCATCCGGCGATATACCTGGCGGCGGGAAAAAGGAGGTCGCGGTGCCGGAGCAGAAGTGGGTGCACAGGTCCGAACGGTTGAAAGTCACGCTGCACGCCCGCATGGCCGCGCCCGATGGCGCGGAAAGCGGCGTGACCCTGGTCAACATCAATTCCGAAGGCTGCTGCCTGACCACGGGCGGCGCGACCCTGGCCACCGGCACCCCGGTGCTGGTCCGCCTTGAATCCGGCGATTCGCTGCAAGGCACCGTGCGCTGGTGCGATGGCGAGAAGGCCGGCCTCGCCTTCCAGTTCCACCTGCCCCCGGCCCGGGTCGAATACCTGCGCCGCGAACACACCACCTTCCTCGCCGAGGCCGACGGCACGGTCGGCAAGGTCCAGCGCTCGGTCTGCTGAAGCGGCGGCGACGGCGCGGCCGCACAGCCCCGCGTCATCCCTGGCCCCGCCTTAACCTTAAAATCCCGCCGTCCCGGCCGTTCGTGCATCCATGGACAGCGCAAACCTTCCCGCCGCGCCCCGGCCCCTGCTCCAGCGCCTCGCCGCGCTGTTCGCCGGTCCGACGGCTCCCCCCGCAGAAACGCCGCCGTCCGCCGAGGCGCCGGCCTCGGCCGCGGCCTTGCGCGCCCAGGTCGCGGCGCTGGGCGATTTCCTCGCCGAGAACCACCTGCACCTCTCGCACACCACCTTGTGCGTGGCGCTCGATTGCGTGTCGGGCAACGATCCGCGCCTGTCGGGCGCGATTGCCCACCGCCGCGCAGCGGGCGAGCCCGTCACCTTCGAATGGCTGGCCGAAATGCGCGGGCACCACGGCCCGGCCGACGAGCTCCAATCCCTCACCCGCCTGACCGACCGCCTGGAAGACACCGTCGACGTCTTCACCCGCACCACCCAGGAAGCCGGCCGCGCCACCAGCGCCTATCGCACCGCGCTGGGCAGCCAGGTCGCCGAGCTTCAGCAGGGTCCCCAGGCCGGAGCCGTGCTGAGCGATCTCGTCGCGATCACCCGCGCCATGCTTGAGCGCACCCGCGAGATCGAAGGCCAGTTCGCCCGTTCGGAAAAGCAGACCCGCGCGCTACACCGCAGCCTCGAGGATGCCCGCCGCGCCGCCGAGATCGATCACCTCACCGGCCTGCCCAACCGCCGTTCGTTCGAATCCCGGTTCGAGCGCGAGGTTGTCGCCGCGCGCGCCGCCGGCGAGCCGCTGTGCCTCGCCTTCGCCGACATCGACCGGTTCAAGCGGATCAACGACACCCACGGCCACGAGGCCGGCGACCGGGTGCTCAAGGTCGTCGCCGCTGTCCTTGGCGAGATTTCCGACGATCGCTGCCATGTGGCCCGCCACGGCGGCGAGGAATTCGTGGTCCTGCTGCGCGGCCGGACCATGGACCAGGCCTTTGCCCTGCTCGACAGCGCGCGCGAACACCTGGCTGAGCGCCGCATGGTCAACCGCGCCACGGATGTGCCCTTCGGCAAGGTCACCTTCTCCGCCGGCCTTGCCGATGTCTTCGCCACCAGCGATCCGCGCGCCGCGCTCAAGGCGGCGGACACGGCGCTCTATGCGGCCAAGAAGGACGGCCGCAACCGCATCGTGCGTGCGCCGGTGGAACCGGCGCCGGGCACCCCGGCCGCGCGCCCGATCCCCCTGCGCCCCACCTCTCGCCCCCGCGCGGCATGACGTTCACAACGGCAAAAGGGCCGCTTCTCCGAAGAGAAGCGGCCCCCGCCGAGCCATCCCGGGTGTTTGGCCCCAGGAGACTAAGCTGTTCCGGTCAGGCTCAGAAGCCGAACACGAAGCCGACGCGACCGCCCACTTCGCCATGCTTGTTCAGACCACCGCCAACGGCTGCCGTGGCATAGATGTTCGGGCCAACCTTGGCCGCCGCGTTGAGCGCGACAGCCTGGGCACCCTGGTAGAAGCCAACGTTGCCCGAGAGGGTGAAGTTGGTATCCGGCAGGATCGCCGTGCCGCCCAGCGCGATCGAGGTCGCCGTCGAGCTGGCGATCCGGTCACGCAGTTCCTTGCCCTGGGCAACCCGGGCAGTGGTTTCCGCCGTCAGGTCGGTGCGCAGAGCGGCGTCACCGGCGATGCGGGCGTTAGCCTCGGCCGTATCGGCCGCGATACGGGCGTTAGTCTCGGCCGTGTCGGCCGCGATGCGGGCGTTGGTCTCGGCCGTATCGGCCGCGACACGGGCGGAGGTTTCCGCGGTGATCGCCGCGGTGTTGGCCGTGATCCGGCCTTCGTGATCGACCAGCGCGCCGAGCACTTCGGTCTCGAAGTGCGCGCCGATGCTCGTGGCAGCCGTGTCGCCCGAGAGGGCAGAGGAGGCCAGCGAGATGTTCTTCTGCGCGCTGCTGGCGGCATTGGCCAAGAGCGCGGTGTTGCGGGCGAAGCCGTTGTCGTTGAACGGCGGGACCGCCGCCGGGTCGATCACCGGGGTCAGCGAGCCATAGTTGGCGGCCAGCGAGCTCGCGGTGGCCTGGTTGTAGACGCCGAGCGCCGAGACCAGACCGGTGTTGGCGGCCAGGCCGGCGTTCAGGGTGCTGAGCGCGTTGGTCTGCGAGGTGTTCGCCAGGTTGACGTTGTTCTGGGCGGTGACCTGGGCGACCTGGGCGCTGTTCTGGGCGGTGATGGCGGCGGTTTCCGCCGTCACGGCCGTAGCCAGGGCCGACTGCAGCGGGGCCAGCTGGGCCTGCAGGGTGCTGAGGGTCAGATTGGCGGCATCGAGGTTGAGCTTGGCCGTGACAACGGCCGGCGCGGCGAGGTTGCCGCCGGCGGTGGTGACGGCCGTGTTGTAGGCGGTCAGCGCATTGGCGGCCGTGGTCGTCTGCGCCGTGATGGCGTTGGTGACCGAGGTCACGCTGGCCTGAAGGGCGCTCTTCGTCGCCGTCGCCGAGTTGGCGGCGGTGGTTGCCTTACCCAGGGCGGCATTGGCGGCGGTGAGCGCCGAGCCGGCGGTCGCCGTGGCGGCAACGGCGGTCTTGTAGGCAGCAAGATCGGTCTTGTTCTGGGCCGAGACAGCGGCGGTGATCACGGCCTGCTGCGTGGCGGTACCCGCGGCGGCCGACGCGGCGCCGGCAGCGGCCTGGGGGCTCACCACCGGCGGGGCGGTGCCGAGAAGCGGCTGACCCACCGCAAAGGTGCCATCGGAGCCGAGCGCGGCCGCAGGCGCCGAGCCTACAGAAGCCAAGCCGATTCCCAGCGCGACAATCGAGACCGACTTAGCGAAACGAACAAACATACCGTACCCCTCATTACTCAGGAAGATGGCCGCTCTATCGCTTCTCGAAATGCATGATAAAACTATATATATTGCATTTATGTTTGGACAGCGACTTTTACATCCAAAATTTATTCACAAAAATCAGTCGGTACGAGGAAAATTTGCTCATTCAACACGATGGCCAGGAGTGCCGTCATACGGGCGATGCTGAAATTGATCGCGCAGGAGAGCCGGCCAAACATCAGGCTGGAGGCGCGATCAGCCATCGATCGACGCGGGCCGGCACTACCATCCAGGCCATTTCTGGCCACGAACAGGCGCAGCCGGCGACCAGTCCGAGGCAGCCGAATTGCCGGAACGGGAAACCGGGAAACGCGCCGCGCGCGCTCACGCGCCAGCCTTCGCCCTTCCCCAGAAAGGGCCACATCGCTGCAGGCGCCATTCGCCAAGGCCGAAGCCCAGGCAATCAGCGAACGCATAAGGATGGTAATGGGAACGGGCCACGAGCCATCGTGACGCCAGCGTGAACCTTGTCTGCCATGCCCGCAGGCGCCACCGCGCCCGGGCCATGGCGCGCGCCGCCCCCCCCGGGCGCCAATTACCGCAATCCTGCCTCCGGGGACGCCGGGCCAATACTAGCCCCCCCCCGCGCCAGAGGTTTGCTTGCAATAGCGCTTGCACACAGCCAATTCATGAACTCGTTCCGCACATCCGGAGCTAGATCGAACAAGCGGACCCGGCGATCATCTTCATCGCGGCAACTGATGATGATATTGTCATCCTTCAGCCTGCGAAGGATAATCTGGAAGTTCGCAATGGAAACCTTCGTGCATAGGGACAGTTCGCGCGAGCGTGTCGGACCATTGTGATACAACCACGAAATGATTTCAAACTCTCCAGTGACGAGACGAATATTAAGATTCGCCTCCATTGAGGCAATGCCAAACACCATAACTATTTACACCAACATTCAACATGATCTCTATATCACGTTTTAATGATGCACATAAAACGATAATTTTTATACGCAGATATTGAGCGGCAAATTGTTCACCAATTTTCACGTGGTGATCGCCGCCACGAGTACCTCCATTTCAAAGGAAGTGCCCCGATCCTGCGCCGATTTGGATGCATCAGGCCCGCAAGGCCCGGAGGGCAGGCGCGTCAACACGCCCCCCACCGCGATCGTTGGCGCGGCGGGGGGGCATGGACGAGAAAAATGCAGCACCGCGATGGCCTTGTGCACATCCGGCGGGGCGCGGCCGGCATCGGCCGAGGCCAAAAACAGGCCGGGGCGGCACGCAGCCCCGGCTTGGGGCTTACTTCTTGCGGGCCTTGCGCGCGGCGTAGCGGGCGTCGCGCAGGGCTTTCTGTTCCGCCGCACTGAGCTGGGCCTTGAGCGGCGCGGCGGCGGCTTCGGCTGCCGCGGCTTCGGCCGCTTCGCGCGCGGCGATCTTATCGGCCTTGGCCTGGGCGATGGCGGCCTTGCGTTCGGCGCTCTTGCGGGCGGCGGCCTCTTCACGCGCCTGCTGGGCGGCGGCGCGCGCGGCGATCTCCGCTTCATCCAGCACGGGCTTGGCGGCGAGCAGCTTCAGCGCCTTTTCGCGCGCCTGGCGCGCGATCGCGGTGCGTTCCTGGAAGCCGGGGTCCTTGTACGATGCCATGGTTCTGGTGGTTCTCTTCTGGTCTGGTCAGTGGCGAAACGCCGGCCTTGGCCCGCGCGTTCCGTTCGATGTCTGGCGTCTGGCCACCGCGGCCTGCCCCGCAAAGGGTGGCGCGGCGACGCCAGGGTTATTCCTCGCCCATCCGGAGCGCCGCGATGAAGGCCTCCTGCGGGATCTGGACATTGCCGTATTCGCGCATCCGCGCCTTGCCCTTCTTCTGCTTTTCCAGCAGCTTCTTCTTGCGGGTGATATCGCCGCCATAGCACTTGGCGGTCACGTCCTTGCGAAGCGCCGCGATGGTCTCGCGGGCGATGACCTTGCCGCCGATCGCCGCCTGGATCGGGATCTTGAACAGGTGGCGCGGGATCAGGTCCTTCAGGCGTTCGCACATATGGCGCCCGCGCTCCTCGGCCACGCCGCGATGGACAATCATCGACAGCGCATCGACCGGCTCGTTGTTGACGAGAATGCTCATCTTGACGAGATCGCCCTCGCGCAGGCCGATCTGCTCGTAGTCGAAGCTGGCATAGCCGCGGCTGATCGACTTCAGGCGGTCGTAGAAATCGAACACCACTTCGTTGAGTGGCAGTTCATACTGCACCTGGGCGCGCCCGCCCACATAGGTGAGGCCGGTCTGCACCCCGCGCCGGTCCTGGCACAGCTTGAGGATCGAGCCGAGATATTCGTCCGGCGTGTAGATCGTCGCCTTGATCCACGGCTCGTCGATCTGCTCGATCCGGCTGGGATCGGGATAGTCGGCCGGATTGTGGAGCATGATCTCGCGCGCATCGTCATTGCGGCTGGCGCGCAGCTGGATGCGATAGACCACGCTGGGCGAGGTGGTGATGAGATCGAGGTCGTATTCGCGGGTGAGTCGTTCCTGGATGATCTCGAGGTGCAGCAGCCCGAGGAAGCCGCAGCGGAAGCCGAAGCCGAGCGCGGCGCTGCTCTCCATCTCGAAGCTGAAGCTCGCATCGTTCAGCCGCAGCCGCGCGATCGATTCGCGCAGCTTCTCGAAATCGGCGGCATCCACCGGGAACAGGCCACAGAAGACGACCGGCTGGACTTCCTTGAAGCCCTCGCAGGCCTCCTTGGCGCCGTTCTTCACCGTGGTGATCGTATCGCCAACCTTGGCCTGGGCCACCTCCTTGATCTGGGCGGTGATGAAGCCGATCTCGCCGGGACCAAGCTCCGGCAGGTCGATCCGCTTGGGCGTGAAGCAGCCCACCCGGTCGATCAGGTGCTCGGTCCCGCCGGCCATGAACTTGACCTGGAGACCCTTGCGGATCGTGCCGTCAAGCACCCGCACCAGGATCACCACGCCGAGGTAGGGATCATACCAGCTATCCACCAGCATGGCCTTGAGCGGGGCGGCCGCATCGCCCCTGGGCGGGGGGATGCGGGTGACCACCGCCTCGAGCACCTCGGCGATGCCGATCCCGCTCTTGGCGCTGGTGAGCACGGCCTGGCTGGCATCGAGCCCGATGATTTCCTCGATCTCGGCCTTGACCTTTTCCGGCTCGGCCGCGGGCAGATCGATCTTGTTGATCACCGGCACGATTTCGTGATCATGCTCGATCGACTGGTAGACGTTGGCGAGCGTCTGGGCTTCCACCCCTTGCGCGGCATCGACCACCAGCAGCGCGCCCTCGCAGGCGGCGAGGCTGCGGGAAACCTCGTAGGCGAAATCGACGTGGCCCGGCGTGTCCATCAGGTTGAGCTCATAGGCGAGCCCGTCCTTGGCGGTATAGTTCAGGCGCACGGTCTGCGCCTTGATGGTGATCCCGCGCTCCTTCTCGATATCCATGTTATCAAGGACCTGCGCGCTCATCTCACGCTCGGTCAGCCCGCCGGTGAACTGGATCAGGCGGTCGGCCAGGGTGCTCTTACCGTGGTCGATATGGGCAATGATGCTGAAATTGCGGATACGGGCCAGGTCGGTCATCCCGCGCCGTTAGCAGCGCGGCGCCCCCCTGTCATCCGCCGGTTTGGCCCGCGCATCCCGGCCGTGGTCAGGCGGCGCGGACGGTGCGGGAGATATCGGCCGTGCCGAAGCGCGGCAGGTTGATCTGGCTGCCCTTGTTGAGCGCGACCACCGGCCCGCTGCTGGCGCCCACCGCCGGCATTCCCATCGCCGCCAGGACATAGGGCGCGACCCGGTGGCGGGTGCACAGCCCGCCGGCGCCATCGTCGACGAGCGGTGTCTCGAACTCGAGCCCCTGCACGGTCTCCTCCGAGCGGCGCACCGCGGCGACGACCAGTTGCCCCTCGCCGAAATCGACCACGAACTGGGTGTCGACCGGCACGTTGATCAGCCCCTCGATCGCCGCACCCGTGCGCGAGATGTTCCGCATCATCACCTCGTAGCGGTGATCCTCGTGGATCACCCCGATCTTGCGGAGGACGGTGCGCCGTTCGGCGCGCTGCTTGGCCGGGCCTTCCGGCTCGATCACCCAGTCGCCCGAGGCGAGCGCCTCGGAAACCTCGGCGCCGGCGCGGGCCTTGGAATAGATGTAGCCCTGGATCTGGTCGACCCCCAGCTCGCGCATCAGCGCCAGTTCGTCGCGGGTTTCGATGCCTTCGGCCGTGGTCACCATGTTCAGCGCGCGGGCGAGGCTGACGATCGCGGTGATGATCGCCGGATTGCGGCTGCCCGGCACGGTGACTTCGTGAATGAAGCCCTTGTCGATCTTGATCTTGTCGAACGGCGCGTGCTTGAGATAGCCGAGTGAGGAATAGCCGGTGCCGAAATCGTCGAGCGCCAGGCGCACCCCCAGCCGCTTGATCGCGGCGAAAGTCCGCTCGGTGCTCTCGCTGTCGTTGACGAAGATGCTCTCGGTCAGCTCGATCTCCAGCCGGTCGGGCTGGATGCCGGTCTGCGCCAGCGACTGGGTGACGTTGGTGATGAAATTGGGATGGGCAAACTGGGCCGGGCTGACGTTGACCGCCACCCGGATGTTGCCCGGCCAGGTCATCGCCTCGGCACAGGCCTGGCGCATCGCCCATTCGCCCAGCGCGATCACCAGGTCGGATTCCTCGGCGATCGGGATGAACGTGGTTGGCGAAATGTCGCCGAATTCCGGGTGTTCCCAGCGCATCAGCGCCTCGACCCCGATCACCGTGTCGGTCGTGGCCGAAACCAGCGGCTGGTAGGCCATGCGGATCTGGTCCTGGCCCAGCGCGTCGCGCAGGTCTTCTTCCAGGCGGCGGCGCTGCTCGGCGGTTTCATGCAACTCGCTCGAATAGAACCGGAACTGGCCGCGCCCGCCACCCTTGGCCGCATAGAGCGCCAGGTCAGCGCCGCGCACCAGCTCATCGCTGGTCAGGCCATCGTAGGGTGCCACCGCGATGCCGACCGAAGCGCCGATCACGCAGCGGCTCCCTTCGATCTGGTAGGGCTGCGAAACGATCGCGATGATCCGCTTGGCCAGCTCGCCCAGCCGCCCGCGATCCTCGACATCGGGCAGCATCACCTGGAACTCGTCGCCACCCAGGCGGCCGATCTCAACCCCCTTTTCGCACACGCTCTGCAAGCGCTGGGCAACCTGCTTGAGCAGCTCGTCGCCGGCGGGGTGGCCGAGGGTGTCGTTGACCTGCTTGAACCGGTCGAGGTCGATCATCATCACCGCGCAGGGGCGCTGCGTGGCGGCATAGGCCTTGAGCGTGGCGACCAGCCGCTGGCCCATGCGGTGGCGGTTGGCGAGGCCCGTGAGCGAATCGTACATCGCCAGCCGGCTCGCGTCGCGCTGGCTTCGCAGGCGCTCGGTCGCCTCCACCCCGTTGCCGCGATAGCCGGTGAACCGGCGCTGGGCATCAAACTGGGGGCGCCCGGTGATGGTCCAGGCGATGTCGGCCTTGCCGTTCGAGGCCCGCACCGGCAGCTCGGAGAAACTCTTGTTGGCGCTGAAGATCAGCGGCAGCGTGCGGGCGCTGTCCTCGCCCTCGTCGCGCTCCAGCGCGAACAGGGTGTGAAAGGCCACGCCGATCAGGTCGGCCCGCCGGGCGCCCATCGCCTCCACCACGCTGTCTGAAATGTAGGTGAGCGCGCCGGTCGCGTCGGTCGACCAGAACCAGCCCTGGCCCGATTGCTCGAAGTCGCGCAGCAGCAGCAGCGCCTGGTGATCGAGGCTGGGCGCATCGCCGCGACCGGTCGAGCCTTGCCCGCCCTGCCCTCGCCACATTTCGCCCAACCGCCTGACCACTGCCCCGAATGCCCCTGCCTTGCCCCCGTGGGGGTCATCGCTGCCCCGCTATCCGCTTCCTACATCGATTGAAGTGAACGAATTGATAAGGCGCCCGCCGGCGCTCCGCCGGGCGTGTTCAGCCGAAGCGGCGGGTATGGGCCAGGCTGGCTCCGGGAACCGCCAGGCGGGCGGGACTGGCCGCCACGCGAACGCTGTCCTCGAGGTTGACGCGTTCGGCGAACTCGATGCCCACCCGATCGTCCTCGCACCACCGCGCGGTCGCCCGCACGGTGAGGCCGTCGGCAAGGCGGACCACGAAGACCGTGCCCTCCGGCACGTTCCACAACCCCTCCACCAGGGCGCCGGTGGACGACATATTCCGCACGGTCGCCTCGTAGCTGTGCCCGTCGTGATCGAGCTGGACCCGGCGCAGCACGGTGCGGCGATTGGACCGCGACGAACGTGGGCCGCGCGCAATCACGCCCACCCCGTCGGCGAGGCGGGCATGGGCCTGCCCGGCGTCGAGCGGCTTGTCGTAGATATAGCCCTGGACATGGCTGCACCCCAGCGAGCGCACCAGGTCCAGCTCGTCGAGCGTCTCGACCCCTTCCGCGGTCGTCTCCATGCCCAGTGCCTCGGCCAGGCGGACAATGGCGGCAATGATCGCGCCGTTGCAACTGCCCTTCTCGCAGGCTCCGCGCACGAACGACTGGTCGATCTTGATCTTGTCGAACGGTGCCTTCTTCAGATAGCCGAGCGAGGAATAGCCGGTGCCGAAATCGTCGAGCGCCAGGCGCACCCCCAGCCGCTTCAGGGCCGCGAACATCGCATCGGTGCCCTCGTCGTCGTTGAGGAACACGCTCTCGGTGATCTCCAGCTCCAGCCGCTCGGCCGCCACCCCGGCCGAGGCGAGCGCGCTGGTGACGATCGCGGGAAGCGCCGGATTGGCGAATTGCAGCGGCGAGACATTGACCGCGACCCGCACGCTGTCCGGCCAGCGGGCCAGGTCCAGGCAGGCGGTCCGCAGCGCCCATTCGCCGATCTGGGCGATGATCCCGGCATCCTCGGCGATCGGCACGAACTTGGCCGGGCTCAGCCAGCCGCGCGTCGGATGGTTCCAGCGCAGCAGCGCCTCGAACCCGGCGATCTTTTCCGAGGCGGTGTGGACCACCGGCTGGTAGAACAGCTCCAGCCCGCCGGCGGCCAGCGCATCGCGCAAGTCCTGCTCGAGCTGGCGGCGCTCCTGGGCATCGGTGTGGAGATCGGGCGCATAGAAGTGATGGCGCCCGCGCCCGCCATCCTTGGCGGCATAGAGCGCGAGATCGGCATTGCGGATGATCGCCTCGCTGGTAACCCCGTCGTCGGGCGCGATGGCGATCCCCACCGAAACGCCGATGACCACCCGGTGGCCGTCGATCAGGTAGGGCTCGGACAGGGCCATGATGATCCGCTCGGCCCGATTGGCCAGGGCCGTGCGGGTGGACCGGCCCGGAACGATCACCTGGAACTCGTCGCCGCCCAGCCGGCCAACCCGGCCGGGGCTTTCCACCACCCGTTCCAGCCGCTGGGCGACCTGGCGCAACAGGGCATCTCCAGCCGGATGGCCCAGGGTATCGTTGACCTGCTTGAACCGGTCGAGATCGAGCAGCAGCACCGCGCAGGTGCGGTTTTCCGCCGTTCGCGCGTTGAGGATCTTCTCCAGCGACTTCGACATCTGGAGCCGGTTGGCGAGGCCGGTGAGCGAATCATAATGGGCCAGGCGCGTGGCCTGCTCCTCGTGACGCTTGCGTTCGGTCAGGTCGCTGCCCGAGCCGCGGAAGCCCTGGAAATTGTCGAAATCGTCATAGACCGGCAGGCCGTTGACCGACCACCACCGCTCCTCGCCATCGGCCGTGGCCGCGCGCAGGCGCAGGTCCTGGAACGAGGACCGGGCATTGAGGTGGAAGTGCAGCGTGCGCTCGCTCTCGCCGCTGGCGCCCTCGTCGAGGAACAGGTCGTGGAACGGCCGGCCGACCAGCTCGCTCTCGCTCGCGCCGACCACTTCGCCGATCGTGCGCGAAACATAGGTGATCAGGCCGCGCCGGTCGGTTTCCCAGAACCAGCCCTGGCGCGTCGATTCGTAGTCCGACAGGATCAGCTCGGCGCGCTGCTGGGCGCGCTCGACCGCTTCCTGCCGGTGCTGGGCCTTGCGGTTGAGCTCCCTCTGCCGGAACGAGATGTAGACCCCGGTCCCGGTGCCGATCACCAGGGCCAGCATCGTCGCCGGCTCAAGCGTGACGAGCGCATGGGCGAACCACAGGGCCAGCAAGGCCGCCACCATGGTCGGCAGGCGGCCCGAACAGAGCACGCCGGCCAGCATCCCGATCATCACCAGCGCGGCGGGGCCAGTCTGCCAGCCCCGGCCGATCCCGGCGGCGATCCACTCCGACATGGCCAGGCCAAACAGGAACATAGGCGCGATCACCACCGTGCCCACCGCCACCCAGCGCCGCACCGGATCGTCGCGGTGCCCGCGCTCGTAGCGCACGGCCAGCGGCGCGCCGAGCGCGAGGATCGCCGAGCCGAGCGCGGCGATCCCGCTGCTGACCGGCGGCAGCGACCACGAGGCCCAGGCATGGATCACGAAGGCGGCCAGCATGATCGGCGCCATCATCCACCATTCCAGCGGAATCGCGTAGCGGGCGATGAACCGGCGGCCCCGCACCCGCGCCGTGCTGGCCCGCCCCATGCCTTCCCGGGCCGCGCCGGCCCGCCCGGCCGCCGGCGCGGGCTGCGCGCGCAGCTCGGCCTCCGGGGCTTGGGACAGGGACGGGACCGGATCTCGCAGCATCGGCCCATCTGCCCCGTGCGGGCTTGCCAAAGCGTTAAATCCGCCGCGCCGCCAACGATGATTTACCTTGCGCGCGAGGCGATTTGACGATTGCCTGACAGCCACGGCCCGAAGGCGGGCAGACTCGGGAGAGGCGCGTGCGATACCTGGCGATCATCGGCTCCGGGCCGGCGGGATATTATACGGCCGAAGCGGCGCTCAAGCGCTGGAGCGAGGAGGTCATGGTCGACGTGTTCGACCAGCTCCCCGTGCCCTACGGCCTGATCCGCACCGGGGTCGCACCCGATCACCAGTCGATCAAGGCGGTGGCCAAACGCTACGAAACCGTCGCGCTGTCGGAGAACGTGCGCTTCATCGGCAATGTCACGGTCGGGCCGGACGTCTCCGTGGCCGAGCTGCAGAATCTCTACGACGCGGTGATCCTCGCCACCGGCGCCCCGCACGACAAGCCACTCGGCCTGCCCGGCGAGGATCTGGGCAATGTCTTCGGCAGCGCCGCCTTCGTCGGCTGGTACAATGGCCACCCCCAGTTCGCCGCGCTCGATCCCGATCTGTCGGGTTCCACGGCGGTGGTGATCGGCAATGGCAACGTCGCGCTCGATGTCGCGCGCATCCTCGCCAAGACCCCGGCCGAATTCGCCGGCAGCGACATCGTCGGCCATGCGCTTGACCGGCTGGCCGCCTCGCGGATCGAGCGGATCGTCCTGCTCGGCCGGCGCGGCCCTCACCAGATCGCGATGACGCCGAAGGAACTGGGCGAACTGGGCCATCTGGAGCGCGCCTGCCCGCGCGTCGATCCGGCCGACCTTCCCGAGGAGGGCGAGGATGCGCTGCTCGAACCGGGCCAGCGCAAGTCGGTCAATCACCTGCGCTCCTTTGCCGCGATCCCGGAAAGCGTGCGCCAGGACATGGCCGTGGAGATCGCGTTCGATTTCTTCGCCGCTCCCCGCGCCATCCTGGGCGACAATGGCCGGGTCACCGGCGTCGAGGTCGAACGCACCCGGCTCGAAGGCGGCCGGGCCGTGGCCACGGGCGAAAGCTACGTGATCCCGGCGGGCCTGGTGGTCTGCTGCATCGGCTACCAGACCTCGCCGATCGCCGGCGTGCCGTTCGAGGAAAGCGCCGGCCGCTTCGCCAACGACGAAGGGCGCATCCTGCCCGGCCTCTACTGCGTCGGTTGGGCGCGGCGCGGCCCCTCGGGCACGATCGGCACCAACCGCCCCGACGGCTTCGGCGTGATCGATCTCATCGCCCAGGACCAGCCCCGCGAATCCGCCAAGCCCGGCTGCGACGGCTTCGATGCCCTCGCCGAAGCCCGCGCCCTCAAGGTCGTGCGCTTCCGCGACTGGAAGAAGATCGAGGCCGCCGAAGCCGAGCGCGCCCGCGAAGGCGCCCCGCGCGAGAAATTCGTCGATCTGGCCGGGATGATCCGGGCGGCGGGGAAGGAGTGAGACCGGCGGACCTGACTGCCCGGCCCGGTCCACACGTCGTCATGCCAGCGCAGGCCGGCATCTCTGCCGGTCAGGCAGGCCAACGGAGCCTGGCACTGACAGAAGCCGTGCCGCAAGGACGCGAAAGATGCCAGCCTGCGCTGGCATGACGAGTCTGGGCGCGACGGGCTGGGCGCGGCTGGCCTGAGCGCGACGGGTCTGGACGAGGCGCGTGGGAGGGGAGGTGCCGGGCTGGCGCCCGATCACACCCGCATCGGCATCAGCACATAGAGCGCGGCGGCCTTTTCGCCCTGGCGGATCAGCGTGGGGGCGCCGGCATCGGCCAGGTGCAGTTCCACATTGTCGCCATCGATCTGGCTGAGGATGTCCTTGAGATAATTGGCGTTGAAGCCGATCTCGAAGCCTTCCGACTTGAAGTCGGCGGCCAGTTCCTCGGCGGCCGTGCCATTGTCGGGCGAGGTCACCGACAGGGTCACGCGGTCATTATCCAGCGCGATCTTGACCGCGCGGGTCTTTTCGGTGGCGATGGTCGCCACGCGGTCCACGCCTTCGTAGAACGAGCGCGGATCGATCCGCAGCAGCTTGTCGTTGCCGGTGGGGATCACCCGGTTGTAATCGGGGAAGGTGCCGTCGATCAGCTTGCTGGTGAGGACCACGCCGTTTTCGCCGCCCAGCGTGAAGCGCACCTTCGAGGCGGAAAGATCGACCTCCACGTTGGTATCGAGTGCCTCTTCCAGCAGCTTGCGAAGTTCGGCCACGCATTTGCGCGGCACGATCACATCGGGCATCCCCTCGGCGCCGTCGGGCCGGGCAATGGTGTAGCAGGCCAGGCGGTGACCATCGGTGGAAGCGGCCTTCAGCTCGTCTTCCGTCACGTGGAAGAAGATGCCGTTGAGGTAATAGCGCGTTTCTTCCGTGGAGATGGCAAAGCGCGTGCGATCGATCAGCTCGGCCAGCAGGCGCGCCGGGATCTCGAACGAGGTCGGCAGGTCGCCTTCCACGATCACGGGGAAATCGTCGCGCGGGAGGGTGGGCAGCGAGAAGCGGCTGCGCCCGGCCTTGACCGTCATCCGGTTGTCGGCCGTTTCCAGGCTGACCTGCGCGCCATCGGGCAGCTTGCGGGCGATGTCGAACAGGAGGTGGGCCGAAACGGTGATCGCGCCGGGCACTTCCACCGAGACCGCGCTCATGGTCTCGATCACCTGGAGATCGAGGTCGGTGGCCATCAGCCGCACCGCGCCGGCGGCCGAGGCATCGATCAGCACGTTCGACAGGATGGGGATCGTGTTGCGGCGCTCGACGACGGACTGGACGTGCGACAGGCACTTGAGCAGCGTCGCGCGTTCGATGGTAGCCTTCATGTCGCTCTCATGTCCCCCTGGGCCGTCCGCGCAAGCGGAATCGGTCCGTCGTCAAGAAATCGGACTGCCTGTCTTAACGAGGGCGGTGCCGGCGGCAAGCGGCAAGCGCGGTTAACGGACGCGAACTGGGGATAAATGGCGGGAAACCGGCACTTGCCCGGCATTCCCGCCAGCCATCATCAGATCATCGCCATGCCGCCGTTCACGTGGAGCGTCTGTCCGGTCACGTAGCCCGCTTCCCGGCTGGCGAGATAGGCCACGGCCGCGCCGATATCCTCGCCCTCGCCCATCCGGCCCATCGGGATGCGCGCGTTGAGCGCCTCCTTCTGGGCATCGGGCAGGACGTCGGTCATCGCGGTGCGGATGAAGCCGGGGGCCACGCAGTTGACAGTGATGTTGCGGCTGGCCAGCTCCTGCCCGAGGCTTTTCGACATGGCGACGAGGCCGCCCTTGGCCGCGGCATAGTTCGCCTGCCCCGGATTGCCGGTGGTTCCCACCACCGAGGTGATCGTGATGATCCGCCCGAAACGGGCCTTCATCATCGGCTTGGCGGCGCTACGCATCAGCCGGAAGGCGGCCTCGAGGTTGACCTTGATGACCGCGTCCCAGTCCTCGTCCTTCATCCGCATGATCAGGCCGTCGCGGGTGATCCCGGCATTGTTGACGAGAATGTCGAGCTTGCCCAGCGAATCGACCGCGGCCGGCACCAGCTTCTCGACCTGCTCGGCGTCCGAAAGATCGCAGGCAATCGCCACGTGATCGACCTCCTGCAGGTGCTGCGGGGTATGCTCGTCCAGTTCGTCGCGGAAGGCGCGCAGCTTCTGGGCATTGGACCCCGAAATCGCCAGCCGCGCCCCCTGCGAGGCCAGCGCCCGCGCAATCGAGGACCCGATCCCGCCCGAAGCGCCGGTAACCAGGGCGGTCATGCCATGAAGATCGAACATTACCGTAAACTCCCTTTACAGGCTCTTCGCCAGGTCCTCGATATCGGCCATGGTCACCACGCTGGTGACCGCCATGTCCGGCCCGGCGCTGCGGGTGATCATCGGGGCGAGCACCTTGCCGCCCAGTTCCACGAAGCGCTCCACGCCCGCATCGCGCATGGCGATCGCGCTCTCGCGCCAGCGCACGCGGCCGGTCACCTGTTCGACCAGCAGGCGCTGGACCTCGGCCGGGTCGCTTGCCACGGCGGCGGTCACATTGGCGAAGACCGGCACCCGGAGCGCGCCCGGAGGGCACTTGCCGAGCGCCTGCGCCATCGCATCGGCGGCCGGCTGCATCAGCGAGCAATGGAACGGCGCCGAAACCGGCAGCAGCATCCCGCGCTTGATCCCGAAGTCCTTGACCAGCGCCACCGCCCGCTCGATCGCCTCGCGGTGGCCGGAAATGACCACCTGGGTCGGATCGTTGTCATTGGCGACGGTGCAGACCTGCCCCTCGGCGGCAGCTTCCGCCAGCGCGGTGGCCTTCTCGATGTCGGCGCCCAGCAGGGCGGCCATGGCGCCCAGCCCCACCGGCACCGCCGCCTGCATCGCCTGCCCGCGCAGCTTGAGGAGCCGGGCGGTATCGGCAAGGCTGAAGGCGCCCGAGGCGCACAGCGCGGTATATTCGCCCAGGCTGTGCCCGGCGACGAAATCCGCCTTGTCGGCCAGCACCAGGCCGCATTCCTTCTCCAGCACCCGCAGCACGGCCATGGCATTGGCCATGATCGCCGGCTGGGCATTCTCGGTCAGGGTCAGCGCGTCGTCCGGCCCGGCCTTCATGATCTGGAACAGCTTCTGGCCGAGCGCATCGTCGACCTCTTCGAACACCTCGCGCGCCGCCGCGCTGGCCTCGGCCAGGTCCACGCCCATGCCGACCTTCTGGCTGCCCTGCCCCGGAAAAACGAAAGCGCGCATCGTGAGTGCCTCTGTCTTGTGTAAAAACCCGATTGGCCGCGGCCTTAGGAATCGCGCCCGGCACTGGCAAGCCCGAACGGCACGATCCTGTTGGCAGCATCGTGCCCGATGTCGGCTTGCCCCAGGAAGGGAATATCGTGCCGCGCGCACCAGAACCGCGCGATTTCCCCCGCATCCGCGCCAAATGGCCGGTCATTGTCCGGTACCTCGCTCACCCGCCCGAGCTTCAGGCCGGCGATCCCGCCCAGGTGTGCGCTGGCATGGAAGAACAGGCGGTCCACCGCATAGAGGTATTCGGAAACCTCCTCGACCATCACCACGTGTCCCGCCAGCCCCGGCATCAGCGGCGTTCCGCCCAGCATGGCCAGGGTGGTCAGGTTGAAGGCCACCGCCGGGTGCCTGCCATCGAGCGTCGGCTCCTCGCCCGAACGGTCCCCTGCCAGCCAGCCGAGCGAGCGCCGCACCGCGTCCTCGCCGCCCGCGCGGCGAATGTCGGTCGGCATCGGCGCGTGGACTGGCCGGCCGATCCGCGCGCGATAGAGCGCCGCCAGCAGGTAGCCGCCGTCGGAATAGCCAAGCCAGGCCTTGCGCCCGGCCACGTGGTCCAGCCGCGCCACCGCATCCTGCGCGATCCGGTTCGCCCCATAGCCCCCGCGCGCGAACCACACCGCATCGAAGGCGGGATCATTGGCGCATTCGAGGAAGGCCGCCAGCCGCACCGCGTCGCTGCCGGCGAAATGCCCGTCCACCGCAAAGCTCTGCTCGTGGAAATGCAGCTCCACCCCGGGAACCTCGGCGGCCAGTGCCAGCACCCGCGCGGCATCCTCGCGGGCAAACGGGGTGGACGGTGCACAGATGGCGACGCGGATCATGGCCGCCCTTCTAACCACCAGTTGCGATCCGGGCAAAGGCAGCATACCGCGTGGCCCCGATGACCAACGCGACCACGCTCACCGCCCACCCCTGGTTCTTCTGCGGCATCGGCGGCTCGGGGATGCTGCCGCTCGCCCTGATCCTGCGCGGACAGGGCGCCGAGGTCGCCGGATCGGACCGCAGCCATGACCAGGGCCGGACGCCCGAAAAGTTCGCCTGGCTCGAACGACTCGGCTTCACCCTGGTCCCGCAGGACGGCAGCGGCATCGCCAGCCCGGCGCAAACCCTCGTCGCCTCGGCGGCGGTGGAGGACAGCGTCCCCGAAGTGGTCCGCGCCAAGAAACTGGGCTGCCCGCGGATGAGCCGGGCTGAGCTGCTCGCCACCCTGTTCAATGCCGCCCCGCTGTCGATCGGGGTCGCGGGGACCAGCGGCAAGTCCACCGTCACCGGCATGATCGGCTGGATCCTCACCCGGGCCGGCCGCGATCCCACGATCATGAACGGCGCGGTGATGAAGAACTTCGTGGCCCCCGATGCGCCCTTCGCCTCCGCGCGAGTTGGCGGCGGCGAGGTCTTCGTCTCTGAAGTGGACGAGAGCGACGGCTCGATCGCGCTCTACAATCCCACCGTGGCCGTGCTCGGCAATGTCAGCCTCGATCACAAGAGCCTCGATGAACTGCGCGTGCTGTTTGGCGATTTTCTGGCCCGCTCCGCCTGCACCGCGCTCAACCTCGACGATGCCGACGTCGCCGCGCTCGCCCCGCGCGCGCCCCGCACGGTCACCTTCGCCCTTGCCGCGCCCGGGGCCGATCTCGGCGTGTCGGGCATCGTGGAAGAACCCACCGCGATCCGCGCCACCGTGCACGACCGGCGCGACGGCACCGCCCACGCCCTCGCCCTCCAGGTTCCCGGCCGCCACAATCTCGCCAATGCCCTCGCCGCGCTGGCCGCCGCCAGCGCCGCCGGGGTGCCGGTGGCCGAGGCCGTGGCCGCGCTGGGCAGCTTCGCGGGCCTGGCGCGCCGGTTCGAGATCGTCGGCACCAGCCCGGGCGGCGTCACCGTGATCGACGATTTCGGCCACAACCCCGACAAGGTCGCCGCCACCCTCGCCACGCTGAAGGCCCATCCGGGCCGGGTCATCGCCTTCTTCCAGCCCCACGGCTATGGCCCCTTGCGGCAGATGGGCGCGGAACTCGCGCAAACCTTCGCCCGGATGCTCGGCCCGGACGATCGCCTGTTCCTGTGCGATCCGGTCTATTTCGGCGGCACGGTCGATCGCTCGGTCGGCAGCGAACGGATCGTCGAACTGGTCAATGCCGCGGGCGGCCATGCCACGCACCGGTCCGGCCGCGACGATGTGGCCAGGGAAATCGCCGTCCTCGCCCGCGCCGGCGACCGGGTGGTGATCATGGGCGCGCGCGACGATACCCTGACCCTGTTCGCCCGGAACCTGCTGGCCGCCGTGTAGGTTGGCGCCCGGCTGCCCCGGGCAATCCCGCAGGCACGATGTCGCAACGCCCGGCGCCATCCGGCTTTGCACCCGGGCGCGGGATCGTAGTAGGATGCCCGCAAGATGATCGGCGCCTGGTCGCCGGACAGGCCGGGCCGGTTGTTCGGGTCCGCCGGATAGCAGGAAGGGCGTGTCGAATGCTTGCCGCAGAAATAGCGCCGCGCCTGATGGCCAAGCTCAATTTCGCCCGCGATCGGCGGACGGACTATGCCTTCAGCAATTTCCGGCCGGATTGGCGCACGCTCCAGCTCACCGCCCATGAAGTCCCGATGTTCGACGCGCGCGACCTGCCCGAACCGCCCACGCTCGCCCGCGAGGGGTTCGAGCTGCACAAGGTGCCCGTCACCGCTCCGCGCTGGGATGATGAGGAATGGATCAAGGGCATCTACATTCCGCTGCTGCGCGATCTTGTGCTCGAACGCACCGGCGGGGTCGAGGCGGAAAGCTTCCCCGGCTCCTGGGTCTACCGCGATACCGTGGATGACAAGCGCGCCCCGGCCGCCGGCCACGCCCACCAGGATCGTGAGCGGGAAAACGCCCGGGTCTACATCCGCAAGAACCTGGGCGATGCGATCGTCGATCGCCACAAGTGGTTCGAAAACATCAATGCCTGGCGCGCGCTGACCCCGCCGCCGCAGGACTGGCCGCTCGCCTTCTGCGACCAGCGCACGAACGACCCGGCCGACTGGCTGATCGTCAACGTGCTCGAGCCGGGGCTGGTGGCCTCCGGGACCGAGATCAAGCACCTCGTCTCGCTCTACAATCCGAACCTGAAGTGGTACTATTTCTCGAATATGCAGCCCGATGAGGTAGTCCTGTTCCGCAATTACATGGACGATCCGGCCCGTCCGCAGGGCTGTATGCACACCGCGTTCCACGACACCGCGGCGGTCAACCCGTCGCCGCGCGCCAGTTTCGAGCTGCGCCTCTACGTCTTCCACGACGATTGAGCCGGGGCCGGATCAGGCGCCGATCAGGCGCCGATCAGGCCGGCATCACAGCTTGTAGCGCGGGTTGACGAAGGCTTGGGCGGCCTCGCGCTGCAACTGGCGCTCCAGCGGCATGGCCCGGGCATCCTGCGCCATCCGCGTGGCCACCAGTACCGCGGGCGCCAGGGGATCGTCGAAGGTCATGCCCAAGTAGCCATCCCCACACCACACCACCGTGCCGAAGGCCTCGAACCGGTCCCAGGCGAGGACCGCGTCCTGCCCGGGCCTGATCGCGGCGTCGGGCGCGGCCAGGCGGGCGCCCCACCGGGCCAGGTCGGCCAGCACCGCGCGGATCGTCCCGTCCAGCGTGATCAGCCGGGCGGTCAGCTCCACCCGCAACCGCGCATCGCGGCGGCGGCCGATCATCGGCTCGGTCAGGTGAAGGCTGCGTCCCGTCATGCCACAGGCATCGCCCTGCGCCCCTGTGCATCGGCTTAAGCCGCGCCTCGGGCAATGTCCCTATGCTTCGGCCAATCGCCGGCCACGGCCTTCCCGCGCGGTGCTTGCAATTGCCCGGCATTGCGCTAATGGGCGCCACTTGCGCGGCACCCCATGCGGATTCGCGCAAGCAACGAAGAAAGCCGGAGGGGCCCCGCAATCCCGCGGATCAGCCAGCGATCGGTTAGGATAGATAAGGAAGCTGCCGTGCCGCTTTACGAGCACGTGTTCCTGGCTCGCCAGGATCTGAGCCAGTCACAGGTTGACACGCTCGCCGCCACCGCGACGGAAATCGTCGAATCCAATGGCGGCAAGGTCACCAAGACCGAAACCTGGGGTCTCAAGGGCCTCGCCTACAAGATCAAGCGCAACCGCAAGGCGCATTTCGTGCTGCTGAACGTGGAAGCCCCCGCCGGCGTCGTCGCCGAGCTGGAGCGCCAGACCCAGATCAACGAAGACGTGCTGCGCTACATGACCGTGCGCGTCGACGAGCATGAGGGCGGCCCGTCCGTCCAGATGCGAAAGAACGATCGCGAGCGCACCCGTCGCCGCGACCGCGAGGAGGCTTGATCCATGGCTCGTCCGTTTTTCCGCCGCCGCAAGTCCTGCCCGTTCTCGGGCAAGAACGCGCCCAAGATCGACTACAAGGACGTGCGCCTGCTTCAGGGCTTCATGTCCGAACGTGGCAAGATCGTGCCTTCCCGCATCACCGCGGTTTCGGCCAAGAAGCAGCGTGAGCTGAGCCAGGCGATCAAGCGCGCCCGGCACATCGGCCTGCTGCCCTACCTCGTCAAGTAAGGAGGGATAGTCCCATGCAGATCATCCTCCTCGAACGCATCGAGAAGCTCGGCACGATCGGCGACGTGGTCACCGTCAAGGACGGCTACGCCCGCAATTTCCTGCTGCCCAACAAGAAGGCGCTGCGCGCCAACGATGCCAACCGGAAGGTCTTCGAAGCCAACCGCGCCCGCATCGAGGCCGATAACGCCGCCCGCCGCGCCGACGCCGAAGTCCACTCCAAGGACGTCGAAGGCCAGCAGGTCGTCCTCATCCGCGCCGCGTCGAACGCCGGCCAGCTCTATGGCTCGGTTTCGGTGCGCGACATCGTCGATGCGCTGAACGCCGAAGGCGCCAAGCTCTCGAAGGCCATGATCGTGCTCGAACGCCCGATCAAGACCATCGGCGTGTTCGACGTGCGCGTCGCGCTGCACCCGGAAGTGGCCGTCGGCATCAAGGTGAACGTCGCCCGTTCGCCCGATGAAGCCGCGCTTCAGGCCCAGGGCGTCAACGTCATCGACGCGATGTTCGAAACGGAAACCTCGGGCTTCACCGAGGCCTACGATCCGAACGCCGAACCCGGCGAGATCCCGGCCGAACTGCTCGACGAGCAGGCCGAAGGCACCGCCGAGGCGTAACAGCCATTCCCGCAAGGGAACGGGAAACCCCTCGCTCCGACGGGAGCGGGGGGTTTTTCTTTTGCCCAGCGCGCAAGCGCGGAGCAGGAAAGAGGTTCGCGCCTTTGCGCGAATACCCCTTCTCCCTTCATGGCCAATCGGCCCGAACCCAGCCCTCCCCCATCCGCGCCATTGCTTTGCCCCCGGTCCCCGCTACCCTGCCGGCAATGCCCGACCCGCAAGCGATCGTCGCCCAGCTCACCCGCCTCTACGACGAGGCCGTCGCCACCCTGCGCGCCGATATCGCCGCCTTCGTCGAGAACGGCACCCCGCCCCCGGCCGATCGCCGCGCTACCCAGGCCTGGTGCTATCCCGAACTCCGGCTCCACTATGCGGGCCGGGAAACCCGCCCCGACCTAGCCCGCGCCTTCGGCCGCCTGTCGCGCGCCGGGACCTATGCCTGCACCGTCACCCGCCCGGCGCTCTTCGCCGACTACCTGGCCGAACAGCTCGCCCTCCTGGCCGACGACTATGCGATCCGCCTCGAAGTTGTCCGTTCAACCCAGGAAATCCCCTTCCCCTATGTGATCGATGCCAGCGGCGGCCTGGGCGACGTGACCCCGCTCGATCTCGCCCGCCACTTCCCCGCCACCGAACTGGCCATGATCGGCGACGAACTGGCCGACGGGATCGAGCCATTCCCCGGATCACCCGCCACGGCGCGCGCCCTGCCGCTGGCCCTGTTCGATGCCTTGCGGACCGATTTCAGCCTCGCCCGCCTCGCCCACTACACCGGCACCGCGCCCGAGCATTTCCAGCGCTTCATCCTGTTCACCAACTACCACCGCTACGTCGATGAATTCGTGGACTGGGCGGGCGAACAGCTGGGGGATGAGGCGGGCGGGCACTACACCGCCCTGTCGGGCGCCGGCGGGCTCTATCTCGATGCCCCGCTCGCCAATGCCCGCGCCCGCCTGTCCGACACCGCCTGGCGTCGCCACCAGATGCCCGCCTATCACCTGATCGCCCCGGATCGCGGCGGCATCACCCTGGTCAACATCGGCGTCGGCCCGTCCAACGCCAAGACCATCTGCGATCACCTCGCGGTCCTGCGCCCCGAGGCCTGGCTGATGATCGGCCACTGCGGCGGCCTGCGCGATACGCAGCGGATCGGCGACTATGTCCTGGCCCACGCCTATCTGCGCGACGATCACGTGCTCGATGACGTGCTCCCGCCGGAAATCCCGGTCCCGGCCATCGCCGAAGTCCAGGTCGCGCTCGCCCGCGCCGCAGAACTGGTTAGCGGTGACAGTGGCGCCAGCCTGAAGAAGCGGATGCGGACCGGGACGGTCGTCACCACCGACGATCGCAACTGGGAGCTGCGCTACACTTTGTCGGCCCGCCGCCTCTCGCTCAGCCGCGCCGTGGGCATCGACATGGAAAGCGCCACCATCGCCGCCCAGGGCTATCGCTTCCGCGTCCCCTACGGCACCCTGCTGTGCGTGTCCGACAAGCCGCTGCATGGCGAGATCAAGCTGCCGGGGCAAGCCAACCGCTTCTACGAGGAAGCCATCGCCGCCCACCTCAAGATCGGCGTGCTCACCTGTGAATTGCTCCGCGCCGAAGGCAGCCGCCTCCACTCGCGCAAGCTGCGCGCGTTCAACGAACCACCATTCCGCTGACCCGGCCGCAGGTTCAGCCCCGCAGGAACCCCGCGATCGCCGCGGCGAGTTCCGGCTTGGTCACCGAGGTCATGTGATTGCCCGGGATCGGCGCATAGCGCCCGTCCGGCAGGGCCGAGGCCAGATCCTGCGCCGAGCCATTGTCATGGTCGTCGGTCCCGCAGACCAGCAGGGTCGGCATGGTCACGCCGGCAAAATCCCTGGCCGCCGCCACCGCCGCGCCGCGCCCCAGGCATTCGAGCAGCAGCCGCGCCGCCACCCGGTCCACCTTGGTCGAGCGCAGGAAGTTCTGCGACATATAGGCCGGATCCTCGCGGCCGATCGTGCCGAACCGGTCGATCACGTCGAGGAAGAAATCGAGCCGCCCGCTCCAGCCGCGCAACCCGCCCAGGCCCATGCCGCCCAGCACCAGCCGGCGCGGCGCGAGGCCGCCCGAAATCACGCCCCCCAGCGCCGTGCGCGCGCCCAGCGAGAAGCCACCCAGGTCATAGTCGGTCAGCCCCAGGCCGCCCACCAGCGCCACCAGGTCGCGCACCAGCACGTCGGGCGGATAGGCCGCCGCGTCATGCGGGGCCGCGCTCTGCCCGTGGGCGCGCAGGTCCGGCATGATGCAGGCAAAGCCCGCCTCGGCCAGCCGCGCGGCCGTGCCATATTTGATCCAGTTGATCTCGGCGCTGGAAAACAGGCCGTGGAGCAGCAGAAGCGGGCGCCCGCCCTCCACTGGTCCCAGCCGGTGAACGGCCAGCTCGGCGCCATCGAACGAGGGCAGGAATTGGGTCGTCGCGTGCACGCCGGTCCTCAGCTCAGCAGTTTGAAGCCCGAGAACAGTAGCACCGCCGCCAGGGCCGGTCGCAGCAATTTGTCGGGCGCGCGCGAGGACAGCAGGCTGCCGATGATCACGCCCGGGATCGAGCCGATCAGGAGGTTGCCCAGCAGCATGAAGTCCACGCCGCCGATCAGCCAGTGGCCAAAGCCCGCCACCATGGTCAGCGGCACGGCATGGGCGATGTCGCTGCCCACGATCCGCGAGACGCGCAAGGCCGGGTAGAGCATCAGCAGCGCGGTCACCCCGATCGCGCCCGCGCCGACCGAGGAGACAGTGACGGCAATGCCGATCACCGCGCCGAGGATCACCGTGGGCCAGCGCTGCTCGTCCTCGTCGCGCCGCTCCTGGCGCTTGGCGAAGACGGCCAGCTGCTTCTGGAGCAGGGTGGCGATCGAGGTGAGGATCAGCATCCAGCCGAGGAAGACCTTGATCAGGTCGCTGCTGTCCTTGCCGAACTTGCCGACCTGGCTCAGCACCAGCAGGGTGAGGATCGCGGCGGGAACGCTGCCGGTGGCGAGGCGGCGCACCACTTTCCACTCGATCGTCGCGCGCCAGCCGTGGGTGGCGGTGCCGGCCGTCTTGGTGAGGGCGGCGAACAGCAGGTCGGTGCCCACCGCGGTCTGCGGGCTCACGCCGAACAGCAGCACCAGGATCGGGGTCATCAGCGACCCGCCGCCCACGCCGGTGATCCCCACGAGGGTTCCCACGAAGAGCCCGGCCACGCCGTGCAACCAGTCGAAATGGGCAAGCATAGAAATTCCCCTGCGGCGCGCCGACGCGTCCCGAACGCCCCCTGCCTAACCGGCAAGCCCGATCCGCCGCAATAAAGAATCTCTATCAGCTTGGTAGATTTACCCGATATCGGGCACGGGCCGGCACGAAAACGGCCGGGCTGCGCCTTGCAACCCGGCCGTTTTCGTCGTCATAGCGAGGCTCAGGCGAGCGACCTCAGCCCTTCTTGAGGTGGCGCCGGCCCAGCAGTTCGGCGATCTGCACCGCATTGAGCGCCGCGCCCTTCCGGAGGTTGTCCGAAACGCACCACAGCGCCAGGCCGTTCTCCACGGTGATGTCCTCGCGCACGCGCGAGACGTAGGTGGCAAAGTCGCCCACGCATTCCACCGGGGTCACGTATCCGCCGTCCTCGCGCTTGTCGACGAGCATGATGCCCGGCGCCTCGCGCAGCACGTCCTGGGCCTCGGCGGCGGTGATCTCGTTCTCGAACTCGATGTTGATCGCCTCGGAGTGGCCGATGAACACCGGCACGCGCACGCAGGTCGCGGTCAGCTTGATCTTGGGATCAAGGATTTTCTTGGTCTCGGCGACCATCTTCCACTCTTCCTTGGTGTAGCCGTCATCAAGGAAGACATCGATGTGGGGGATCACGTTGAAGGCGATCTGCTTGGTGAACTTCTTCGGCTCCACCTGGTCACCCACGAAGATGGCGCGGCTCTGCTCGAACAGCTCGTCCATGCCGTCCTTGCCGGCGCCCGAGACCGACTGGTAGGTCGAAACGACCACGCGGCGGATCGTCGCCTTGTCGTGGAGGGGCTTGAGCGCCACCACCATCTGCGCGGTCGAGCAGTTGGGATTGGCGATGATGTTTCGCGCGGTGTAGCCGTCGATCGCCTCGGGGTTCACCTCGGGCACCACCAGCGGCACGTCCGGGTCCATGCGGTAGAGCGACGAATTGTCGATCACCACGCAGCCCTGCGAGGCGGCCTTGGGGGCATAGATCTTGGTCGGACCGGAGCCGGCGGCGAACAGGGCGATGTCCCAGCCGGTGAAATCGAAGTGCTCGATGTTCTTCACCTTGAGCATCTGCCCGGTCTCGCCGAACTCGATCTCGGTGCCGGTCGAACGCGGCGAGGCAACGGCGGCGATCTCGTCGATCGGGAAGGCGCGCTCGGCCAGGATGTTGAGCATCTCGCGGCCGACGTTCCCCGTCGCACCCACGACAACTACGCGGTAACCCATGGTTTCACTCCTGCGCGCCGGGCCTTTCCGGCGCAAAATGATCGAGAAATAAGCAAAAGGGCGCCCCGGCCGGTGCCAGGGCGCCCTTTACGGTGTTTGGTTCCGTAACCGGCGGGGGGCTTTGCCCTCCTGGCGCCTCAGCCTTCCGACCGAGTGTCGCGGCGTTCCGCAATACGCGCGCGTTTGCCGGTGCGGCCGCGCAGGTAGTAGAGCTTGGCGCGACGCACGACGCCGCGGCGAACCACGGTAATCGAATCGATGTTGGGCGAATACAGCGGGAACACGCGCTCAACGCCCTCGCCGAACGACATCTTGCGAACGGTGAAGTTGGAGTTGAAGCCGCGGTTCGAACGCGCGATGCACACGCCTTCGTAGGCCTGAACGCGGGTGCGATCGCCTTCGATGACCTTCACGCCGACGCGAACGGTGTCGCCCGGGCGGAACGTCGGGATATCCTTGCCGGCCTTGGCAATTTCCTCGGCCTCGATCTGCTGGATCAGGTTCACTGGTCCAAGTCCTTCATTTTTCGCCGCGCGCCAGAGGCAGACTGGACCCGAGCGCCCTCATGGCGCTCCCAAAGATCCGGCCTGCGTAACCGTGTATCGATCTCGGACTGGCTTTTGCGCCAGGCCGCGATCTTCGCATGATCCCCCGATCGCAGCACTTCGGGGATCGTGCGCCCTTCCCACTCGGCAGGCCGGGTGAAATGCGGATATTCCAAAAGGCCGTTCTCGAACGACTCTTCGGTCCCGCTGGAAGGGGCGCCCATTACGCCGGGAAGCAGCCGAATGCAAGCATCGAGCAACATCAAGGCCGCCGGCTCCCCGCCGGAGAGGACAATGTCCCCCACCGACACCTCTTCCACGCCCCGCCCCGCAAAAATCCGCTCGTCAAACCCCTCGAACCGCCCGCACAGGACGATCACGCCGGGGCCTGAAGCCAGCTCCCGCACCCGCGCCTGGGTCAGCGGCTTGCCGCGCGGCGTCATGGCAATGACAGGGATCGACGAAGCCATCCCTTCCCCGTTCGTGTCGAGCGCAGTCGAGACACCCGGCTCACCGACTCTCGACTGCGCTCGAGACGAACGGATGCGGGTTTCGGTGGCCGCGCGCGCAAAATCAATCGCCCTGGCGAGCACATCGGCCCGCAGCACCATCCCGGCCCCGCCGCCAGCCGGCGTATCGTCCACCGTCCGATGCTTGTCCGCCGCGAAATCGCGGATCTGCACCGCCTCCAGATCCCAAGCCCCCGCCTCCCGCGCACGGCCGGCAAGGCTGACGCCGAGCGGCCCGGGAAACATCTCGGGGTAGAGGGTGAGAACTGTGGCGTGGAAGGTCATTTGTACCCGTCTGTATCAATCATTACAGCGATCTTGTGCGCGACGTGCGACCCGATGTTCCCAGCAAGAACTCCCACGATCAATCCAAGGATGGCACCAGCCCCCGCCCCGAACGCGGTTCCAATAACCAACCCGCGCGAGAATGCAGGCCCCTGCTGCCAAGCGCAGTCGTTCCCACAGAACAATGCGCCGTATCCGAGGAACGCAACGGACAAGACCCATGCGCCCACTACGCCCCCGAAAACTGAGGAAGGTAGGGCTGCAAGTATCGCAACTCGCCTAGCCGGTGCTTCAATTGCTTTCGTGTAGGTGAGCGTGAACATCGCAACCGCAGGGACAATCAAGATCATAGCCACCAGTGCGTCCAGCCAAGGTTCCACCGCTGAGACAAACTGAGAAGGCAAATCGCCCTCCATCAAACCGTCCAGTTCTCAATCATCAAACCCGGCACATCGGCAAAATCACCCTCGTTGTTCGTCACCACCGTCGCCCCGATGCTCAGCGCATGGGCGGCCAGCAGCCGGTCAAACCGCGCCCGCTTGAACGACAGCCTGGCATATTCCCGCGCGGCGGCTTCGTCGAAGGGAACCAGCGGGATCTCCGCGATAAAGGCTTCCAGTACTTCCGGCTCCGGCGGCTTGCCGACGTAGGTGCCATAGGCAACCTCGGCGTAGCTGATTACCGATATTGCCAGCGCGCCCGCGTCACAATCAGCGATCCGCGCCTTGAGTACATCGTAGCCGAGGTCCATCGCGTAGACCGCCGAATTGGCATCGATAAGATAGCGGATCACGAAAGACCTTCAGCCTTGCGCGCCGCAATCGTACTCGGCCGCTCCTCGAAATCTTCGCGCGGAGCGAGCTTGATTCCCGGAGCCTTCCCGGCAAACCCGCTGATGTCGATCTTGCGCTTCGCCGGTGGCTTTGCCTTAAGATGCAATTCGCCGTTCACCCACTCGGCCAGCCATTCCCGGTCAGGCTCGACGCCAAGTCCGGCGGGAACTCTGATCGCGACCGAGTTGCCCGACTTGAAGCTCTTGGCGGTGTATTCCTGACCCATGCCGGCCTCCGTATATACGCAACGTATATACTACTCCGCCCAGGCCGCTTCAATGACGATCTGCTCGCTCCACTTGGGCACGACCTCGGGCCGCATCGGGACCATGAAGGTCTTGCCTGTATCACGCCTGATCTCCAGCACGTCGCCCGCTCCGTAGTTCTCCACCGCCACGCAGGTGCCGAGCGATTCGCCGGTGGTACTCACGCAGTCCAGCCCGATCAGGTCGGCGTGGTAATATTCGCCCGGTTCAAGCGGCGGCATTTCCGAGCGCTTCACGGTCAGCAAGGTGCCGCGCAAGGCTTCGGCCCCGTTGCGGTCGGTCACCTCGGCGAAGCGGGCGACAGCGCCGCCCTTGCCGTCGTCCTTGAGCTTCTGCACCGTAAGGGCAGAATCGTTGAAGGCGCGGTATCGCTTCAGCGACGCCACGCCTTCCCCGAACAGTTTCAGGCGAACCTCGCCCGTCACCCCGTGCGCGCCGGCAACGACGGCGAGGGTGACGGGTTTGTCAGCCATGGGAAATCAGCCCTCGGCCTGCTCGTCGGCAGCCACTTCGGCGGGAGCCTCGGCAGTGGCTTCCTCGGCGGCCGGGGCTTCTTCCACGGCCGGAGCGGCGGCGGCGGCAGCGGCGGCCTCAGCAGCCTCGGCAGCCTTGGTGGCCTTTTCCTCGGCGCGTTCCTTGGCCTTCTTGCCCGGCTCGGCCTTGTTGGGGTTGTTGGTGGCGGCGCGTTCCTTGATCCCGGCCTTGTCGAGCATCCGGGCAACACGGTCGGTCGGCTGGGCGCCGACGCCGAGCCAGTAGTTCACGCGATCTTCGACCAGGCGCACGCGGCCCGCATCGTCCTTGGCGAGCAGCGGGTTGTAGGTGCCGACCTGCTCCAGGTACTTGCCGTCGCGCGGGGCGCGGCTGTTGGCGACGACGATCTTGTAATAGGGGCGCTTCTTCGAACCGCCACGCGACAGACGCAGGGAAACCGACATATGAAATACCTTTCCTGAAGTACTGAAATCAAAACAAAAACCGTAAAATCACTTGCGCTTGAGCAGGTCGCCCAGGTTGGCCGGCATATTGCCCATGCCCGGCAGGCCCGGCAGACCCGCCCCGCCGGCGCCGCCACCCAGCCCTTGTGCCCCAAGGCCCGGCATGGCGGCATCCATGCCACCCTTGCCGAACATCGCGGCCAGCCCCTTGAGCCCGCCCATCTTCCTGATCTGCTTCATCGCCCGTTCCATCTCCTGATGCATCTTCAGGATCTTGTTGACGTCCTGCACCTGGGTGCCGGAGCCCTTGGCGACGCGGATCTTGCGCTTGGCGTTGAGGAGATCAGGGCGGGCGCGCTCCTTGGGGGTCATCGAACCGATGATCGCGTCCATGTGGAGCAGGGTCTTGTCGTTCATGCCCGAGGCCGCCATCGCCGCCTTGGCCTTCTTCATGCCCGGCATCATGCCGGCGAGCGCGCCGAGGCCGCCCATGTTCTGCATCTGCTTGAGCTGCATCCTGAGGTCGTTCATGTCGAACTGACCCTTGGCCATGCGCTGGGCCATGCGCTCGGCGTCTTCCGCCTGGATCGTCGCGGCGGCCTTCTCGACGATCGAGACGATATCGCCCATGCCGAGGATGCGGCTGGCTACGCGGCCGGGATGGAACGGCTCGATCGCGTCCATCTTCTCGCCGGTGCCGGCGAACTTGATCGGCTTGCCGGTGACCGCGCGCATCGACAGCGCCGCGCCGCCGCGCGCATCGCCATCCATCCGGGTCAGCACCACGCCGGTAAGGTCGATCTGCCCGCCGAAGGACTGGGCGACGTTGACCGCATCCTGGCCGGTCAGCGAATCAACGACCAGCAAGACTTCCTTGGGCGAGGAAATGGCGGCAACCGCCTTCATCTCGTCCATCAGCTGCTGGTCGACGTGGAGCCGGCCGGCGGTATCGAGCAGCAGGACGTCGACCGCCTGGAGCTTCGCGGCATTGAGCGCGCGGGTGGCGATATCGGCCGGAGCCTGCCCGGCGATGATCGGCAGGGTCGCCACGCCAACCTGCTCGCCCAGCACCCTGAGCTGCTCCTGCGCGGCCGGCCGGTTGACGTCGAGCGACGCCATCATCGGCTTCTTGCCGTTCTTTTCCTTGAGCAGCTTGGCCAACTTGGCCGTGGTCGTGGTCTTGCCCGAGCCCTGGAGGCCGACCATCATGATCACCACCGGCGGCGCGGCCTGGAGATCGAGACCCATGGTCTCGTCACCGCCGAGCATCTCGACCAGCGCGTCGTTGACGATCTTGACGACCTGCTGGCCGGGCGTGACCGACTTCAGGACCGACTGGCCAACCGCCTTTTCGGTCACATCGTCGATGAAGCGGCGAACCACCGGCAGGGCCACGTCGGCCTCGAGCAGGGCGATCCGCACCTCGCGCATGGCATCGCGGACATCCTGCTCCTTGAGCGCACCGCGCCCACGCA
The DNA here is from genome assembly GCF_042646485.1 of Novosphingobium bradum. Classification (NCBI taxonomy): domain Bacteria; kingdom Pseudomonadati; phylum Pseudomonadota; class Alphaproteobacteria; order Sphingomonadales; family Sphingomonadaceae; genus Novosphingobium; species Novosphingobium bradum. The sequence continues at coordinate 137,479 of NZ_JBHRTQ010000004.1, forward strand.
GCTTGTCGAACACTGTGCCGAGACGGTCGGACAAGGTGTCGAACATCAGTCGCCTGCTCCTATCCGGCCGCGAAGCCGAAAAAACGCCAAAACCGCCGGCGGTCGAAACCTCGACGGCCAGCGAGCTGCCAGAACCTTCAAGCGAAAAACGCCGGCGGACGAAACCTCGTCAGCCAGCGTATCGCTCTTGGGCGAAATCCAAAGGAATGGTGGAGCCTAGCGGGATCGAACCGCTGACCTCCTGCATGCCATGCAGGCGCTCTCCCAGCTGAGCTAAGGCCCCTTGCCATTCATCTGCCGTCCAGCCCTGGGAGGACTTTCCGGCCCCGGCTTGCCGCCGGGAGCGCTCCTCTAGAAGCGCTTGGCCGACTTGGCAACGGGTAATTTCGCAAAAATTTGCTCAGACCTCGTCCGGCTCGCCATCGCTGTCGACGCCCACGCCGAGATCGTCGTCGCCACCAAGGTCAACGTCGTTGTCCGGGCTGTCGCCGTCCTCGTCGATGTCGAGATCCTCGTCGGCCAGGTCGACGTCGGCCACCTCGGGCTTCTTCTGGACTTCTTCATAGGGCATCGGCTGCTTCGACTTGAGCACCGGCTCGGGATGCCAGCCATAGCCGCATTCGATGCAGGTGACCGGGTCATCCTTGCCCAGGTCGTAGAAACGGGTGCCGCACTTCGGGCAACCATGCTTGGCGCCCCACTCAGGCTTGACCATTGTCATTCCTCGTCTTGGCCCGCCCGACAGGGGCAGACCACAAAAAACCGTTGTCGTGATGGGAAGGAGCGGCGCGAATTGCAAGCGCCACGGCATCCACCGGGCGCGCGCCTTGCCATAGCGGGCCGGCGCTGTCAAAAGCCGCGCGCTTTTATACGCCCGCCCCACCTGCCCAACTGAAAGCCCCGCCGTGAGCCACACCGACCCCGCCCAGATGCGCCCGCGCCGGTTTCGCGCCATGGGGCCGCTCACGGGCCGCATCCGCGTTCCGGGCGACAAGTCGATCAGCCACCGCTCGATCATGCTCGGCGCGCTGGCGCTGGGCGAAACCCGCGTGTCCGGCCTGCTCGAGGGCGAGGACGTGCTCTCCACCGCCGGCGCCATGCGGGCGATGGGTGCCAGCGTCGTGCGCGAGGACAATGGCGACTGGGTGATCCACGGGGTCGGCGTGGGCGGCCTGCTCCAGCCGCAGGCCGCGCTCGACATGGGCAATTCGGGCACGTCCACCCGCCTCCTGATGGGCCTCGTCGCCAGCCACGCGATCACCGCCACCTTTGTTGGCGATGCCAGCCTGTCGAAGCGGCCGATGGGCCGGGTGATCGAACCGCTCTCGCTGATGGGCGCCGAATTCACGCCGTCGCCCGGTGCCAATGGCAGCCAGACCCTGCCGCTGATGATGCGCGGCGCGGCGCCCGCGGTGCCGATCACCTACCGCCTGCCGGTCGCCAGCGCCCAGGTAAAGAGCGCGGTCCTGCTTGCCGGGCTCAACACGCCGGGCATAACCACGGTGATCGAGCCGATCCCCACCCGCGATCATTCCGAACGGATGCTCAAGGGCTTCGGGGCCAGGCTTGAAGTCGAACGCGAAGCCGACGGCACCCGAATCATCCGCCTCCACGGCGAGGCCGAGCTGACCGGCCGCCGGATCACCGTTCCCGGCGATCCCTCGTCCGCCGCCTTCTTCGTGGTCGCCGCGCTGATCGTGCCGGGCTCCGACCTGGTGATCGAGAACGTGGGCCTCAACCCCACCCGCGCCGCCCTGTTCGACGTGCTGCGCGCCATGGGCGGCCACATCGAGGAACTGGACCGGCGCGAAGTGGGCGGCGAACCGGTTGCCGATCTCCACGTGCGCCATTCCGCGCTCACCGGCATCGCGGTCGATCCGGCCGTGGTCCCCAGCATGGTCGACGAGTTCCCGATCCTGTTCGTCGCCGCCGCCCTCGCCAAGGGCCGCACGGTCACCACGGGCCTCGAGGAACTGCGGGTCAAGGAATCCGACCGCCTGGCCGTCATGCACGCAGCGCTGGAACTGGCGGGCGCCCGGGTCACCGAAACCGAAGACGGCCTGATGATCGACGGCACCGGCGGCGAACCGCTGCCCGGCACGCCCGAAGGTGCCGCCATCGCCACGCACCTCGATCACCGCATCGCCATGTCGCTGGCCGTCGCGGGCCTCGCCAGCAAGGGCGGCGTGGAGGTGGACGATACCCGCCCCATCGCCACCTCCTTCCCGGTGTTCGAGAGCCTGCTCGACGGGCTGGCGAGCGGGACCGCGCGCGCATGATCCTGCACCTGAACGAAACGCTGGCCAATGCCTGCGGCTTTGCCGGCATGGCCTGCATCATCTTTGCCTATGCCTATTCGACCCATGCCAAGGCGGCCAATCCCTTCGTCCTCCACGGGGTCAACCTTGCCGGCGCGGGCCTGCTCACCGTGTCGCTGCTGGTGAACCTCAACCCGGCCAGCCTCGTGCTGGAATTCTTCTGGGCGGCCATCGCCATCTGGGGGCTGGCCAAGGCGTGGCGCGCAAGGGCCGGCGCATGACCATCGCGCCCCTGGTCATCGCTGTCGATGGGCCGACCGCCTCGGGCAAGGGCACCATCGCCCGCGCGCTGGCCCGCCACTATGGCCTGCCCCATCTCGACACCGGCCTGCTCTATCGCGCGGTCGGCCACCAGTGCGCCAAGGTCGGCGGCAATCCCGACGATCCCGACGATGCGCTGGCCGCCACCACCTTTGCCGACGCCCTGCTGGAGAACCCCGACCTGCGCTCGGAAGAAACCGGCGGCCTCGCCAGCCGGGTCTCGGTCCACCCGGCGGTGCGCCAGGCGCTGTTCGAGCGCCAGCGCGCCTTCGCCACCCAGGCCGGCGGCGCCGTGCTCGACGGGCGCGACATCGGCACGGTGATCGCGCCGGAAGCTGTGGCCAAGCTGTTCGTCACCGCCAGCGTCAAGGCCCGCGCCGAGCGCCGCTTCCTCGAAATGCAGGCGCGCGGGGCGCCGGTCACGCTCGACGAGATCGAGGCCGACCTCGCGGCGCGCGACGAGCGCGATCGCAGCCGCGCCGCCGCCCCGCTGGTCGCCGCGCCCGATGCCGCCGTGCTCGACAATTCCGACCTCTGCGCCGAAGCCTCGATCGCCGCCGCGATCGCGCTGGTCGAGGCGCGCCGCGCCCGCTAGGCCTCGCCCTTCGGGGAATCACTCACCGGGGGGGCAAGCCGATGATCCTGCACCGCATCCTGCCGCTGCTGTTGTGCTGGGCGCTTGCCGCCTGTGCGATTGCGCCGGTGCAGACGGCGGGCACCCCCGCGATCCGCTGCACCGCCGCGCCCCAGGCCTGGCGGCTCTCGCTCGAACCGGGCGCCTCGCTTCCCGAATCCCTCGCCGCCGGCCTCGATGCCGAGCTGGACCGCGCCTATGCCTCAGCGGCGCTCCCCGGCGAAACCGCGCGCAACAGGCCCGTCTCCCGCTCGATGCTGCTGCTGTCTGGTGGCAGCGAGGATGGCGCGTTCGGCGCCGGCTTCCTCTCGCAATGGGCCGCGCTGCGAAAGTCCGGCAGCCTCCCGCGCTTCCGCGTGGTCAGCGGCATCTCCACCGGCAGTCTCCAGGCCAGCTTCGCCTTCATCGACGAGCCGCAGGTCAACGTCGATGCCTACCAGATCGCCAAGGAAGCCGACCTGCTCCACCCGCTGGTCTCGCGCGGACTGGATGAACACCCGGTGCGCGGCGCCCTCTCGCTGGCCCGGCGCGGCACGCTCGCCACGCTCCAGCCGCTGCGCGAAAAGCTGCACGGCCTGCTCACCCCCGCCCGCCTGCGCGCAATCGCCGCCGAAAGCGTTCCCGCCCCCGATGGCCCGGGCCGGCTCCTGCTGGTCGGTGCGGTCGAGATGGACAGCGGCGATCTCCTGGTCTTCAACCTCGGCAAGCTAGCGCAGAACTGGGTCGCGGCGACCGAGCAGGGCGACGGCGAAACCGCCCGCGCCTGGAAGAACTGCTACGTCGAAGCCCTGCTCGCCTCCTCCTCGGTGCCCATGGCCGCCGCGCCGGTGTTCATCGACGGCAAGCCGTTCATCGATGGCGGCGCGCGCTTCGGGGTCTTCCTCGGCCCGCTCGACCGGGCGCTGGCCCGCCAGGCCACCCGAGACCCATCGCCCGCCAACCTGTTCCTCCTCGTCAACGGCACGCTCAAGGTCGCGCCCCAGTGCCTGCTTGCCCCTTGCGCCGCGGCCAAAACCAAGTGGCGCTTCGATGCCCTGGCCTTCCGCTCGCTCTCGGTCCTGATCAACCAGTCCTATGTCGCCTCGGTGTGGTGGGCCAACGCGGTCGGCGCCGGGCACGGCTATGCCCCGCGCTTCGCCCGGATGGAACTCGGCCCCCAGGGCTTTGCCGAGCACCGCGCCCGCAGCGGCCTCACCCCGGCCGAACCGGAGGAGCGGACCTGCCCCGAATGGAAGGCGATCGACCAGGCCCGCGACCACCCGCTCGAATTCCATCCCCGCTTCATGCGCTGCCTGGTGGATTATGGCCGCAGCCACCCGGCGGTGAAGGACTGGGCCGGCCTGGAATAGCCCGCACCATGCCGCCAGCCCCCGGCGAAGCAACATGGCCAAGCCCGCCCCGGCCCGCTAACAGACGAGCCATGCCCAAGTTTTCCGCCGTTCGCCCTGCCATCCTGATCGCCGCCGCCGCAGCCCTCGCCTGCACCGGCGGCGCCCCGCTCGCGGCAAAGCCCCGCCCGGCCCAGCTCTCGGCCGCCGCCACGCGCGGCCTCGCCTTTGCCCAGGCCCATTGCACCGGATGTCACGCGATCACCGCCAACGGCACCTCGCCCAACCCCGAGGCGCCCCCGTGGGACGACGTGGCCAACCGCGAAGGCCTCACCGCCAGGACCTTCGCTGCCTTCCTCGCCGATGCCCACAACTACCCGGCGGCGATGGATTTCACCGTCCAGCACGGCGCGATCCGCGACCTGTCCGCCTATATGCTCACCCTGCGAAAACCCGGCTATCGCCCGACCCGCTGATGGCCACCCGCCGAAGGGGGCCGGGGATCAGGGCGGGCGGCGCCCGCTTCGCCCCATTTCCCTTGCTTTTGCGCCGGTGCGGGCCTAAGCGCCGCCGGTCCTGCCGGTCGACTCCGGGCGGCGGGATGCCGCGCGGGCATTCGGCCCCCGTGGCAGGTTCGGCCCTTTTGGCCCGCCACGGCAATGGTGCCACGGCGGAGAAAGACCGGCGGACAAACCGCCTGGCCGGAAACATCGATAGACCAGGAACTCCAACCTATGGCCTCTACGGCTAACCCCACCCGCGACGATTTCGCGGCTCTCCTTGACGAAACGCTCGGCGGCGCCGCCAGCGGCGGCTTCGAAGGCCGCGTGGTCAAGGGCACTGTTACCGCCATCGAGAACGACAAGGCCGTCATCGACGTGGGCCTGAAGAGCGAGGGCCGCGTTGCCCTGCGCGAATTCGCCATGCCCGGCCAGCCGCACGGCCTTTCGGTCGGCGATGAAGTCGAAGTCTACGTCGATCGCGTCGAGAACGCCGACGGCGAAGCCATGCTCAGCCGCGACCGCGCCCGCCGCGAAGCCGCCTGGGACAAGCTCGAGAACGAGTTCGGCGAAGGCAAGCGCGTCGAGGGCGTGATCTTCGGCCGCGTCAAGGGCGGCTTCACGGTCGATCTCAGCGGCGCCGTGGCCTTCCTGCCCGGCAGCCAGGTCGACATCCGCCCCGTGCGCGACGTCACCCCGCTGATGGACATTCCGCAGCCGTTCCAGATCCTCAAGATGGACCGCCGCCGCGGCAACATCGTCGTCAGCCGCCGCGCCGTGCTGGAAGAAACCCGCGCCGAACAGCGTTCGGGCCTGATCCAGAACCTCGCCGAAGGCCAGATCATTGTCGGCACGGTCAAGAACATCACCGACTACGGCGCCTTCGTGGACCTGGGCGGCATCGATGGCCTGCTCCATGTCACCGACATGAGCTACAAGCGCGTCAACCACCCCTCGGAAGTCATCAACATCGGTGACGAAGTGAAGGTGCAGATCGTCCGCATCAACCAGGATACCCAGCGCATCAGCCTCGGCATGAAGCAGCTGGAAAGCGATCCGTGGGATGGCGTGGCCGCCAAGTACCCGGTCGGCGCCAAGCTCAAGGGCACCGTCACCAACATCACCGAATACGGCGCCTTCGTCGAACTGGAGCCGGGCATCGAAGGCCTGGTCCACGTTTCGGAAATGTCCTGGACCAAGAAGAACGTCCACCCCGGCAAGATCGTCAGCACTTCGCAGGAAGTCGACGTGCTGGTGCTCGAGGTCGATTCCGACAAGCGCCGCATCAGCCTGGGTCTCAAGCAGGCGATCCAGAACCCCTGGGAAGCCTTCGCCGAGAAGCACCCGGTCGGTTCCACCGTCGAGGGCGAAGTCAAGAACGCCACCGAGTTCGGCCTGTTCATCGGCCTCGATGGCGACGTCGACGGCATGGTCCATATGTCGGACATCGCCTGGGGCATCTCGGGCGAGGACGCGCTGGCGCTGCACCGCAAGGGTGAGCAGGTCTCGGCCGTCGTGCTTGACGTCGATGTCGAGAAGGAGCGCATCAGCCTCGGCATGAAGCAGCTCGAAAAGGGCGCGCCGTCGGCTGCTGGCGCTGCCGCCTCGGCCGGCTCGCTGCGTCGCGGCGAAGTCGTCACCGTCACGGTCCTCGAAGTCCGCGATGGCGGCCTCGAAGTCCAGGCCGGCGAAGATGGTGCCACCGGCTTCATCAAGCGTTCGGACCTCGGCCGCGACCGCGACGAGCAGCGTCCGGACCGCTTCCAGGTCGGCCAGAAGATCGACGCCATGGTTACCGGCTTCGATCGCTCGAAGAAGCCGAACTTCTCGATCAAGGCCCGCCAGCTCCACGAGGAGAAGGAAGCGGTCGAGCAGTACGGTTCCTCGGATGCCGGCGCTTCGCTGGGCGACATCCTCGGCGCCGCGCTGAAGGCCAAGAAGGACTGATCTCCTTCGCAGCCCAACGGCTCATGAAAAGCCCGTCCGGAGCGATCCGGGCGGGCTTTTCCGTTCTCGCTTCGCGCAGGGGCGCGGACGATGCGGAAGGCTGCAGCGAGGACGGTCGGGCGGCGGCCCAGAAAATTCCCGGAGCAATCCACCGCGCCTCGCGTTAAGACCACGAGCGCCGGAGGTTTGCATCCATGCTCGAAGTCCACCAGTTCCCCTGCCTGTCCGACAATTACGGGTTCCTCGTCCACGATCCCGCCAGCGGCGAAACGGCCGCGATCGACACGCCGGACGCCGAGGCCTACCTGCGCGAGGCTTCGCACAGGGGCTGGCAGATCACCCAGATCTGGAACACCCACTGGCACCCCGATCACGCCGGCGGCAATGCCGCGATCAAGGCCGCCACGGGCTGCACCATCCATGCCCCCGCCGGCGATGCCGCGAAGATCGAGGCGGTGGACAAGCTGGTTCACGATGGCGACGTGGTGTGCCTCGGCGCCTTCGAGGCCGACGTGATCGCGGTCGGCGGCCACACCGACGGCCACATCGCCTATCACCTCGCCGATGCCCGCGTGGCCTTCGTCGGCGATGCCCTGTTCGCGCTCGGCTGCGGCCGGATGTTCGAGGGCACGCCCCCGCAGTTCTGGCACAGCCTTGCCCGGCTCAAGGCGCTCCCGCCGCAGACCCTGATCTACTGCGCGCACGAATATACCGCCTCCAACGCCCGTTTCGCGCTCCACGCCGATCCCGACAACGCCGCGCTGGCCGCCTATGCCGCCGAGGTCTTCCAGCGCCGCGAGCAGGGCCAGCCGACCGTGCCCACCACGCTCGCGCGCGAACTGGCCGCCAACCCCTTCCTGCGCGCCGACGATCCGGCTCTCCAGGCGCTCTGGACCGATCGCGGCGCGAGGCTCGGCGATCCGGTGGCGACCTTCGCGGCCCTGCGCGCGGCCAAGGACAACTTCTGAGCGGCCGGTCCGGGCCGGCTGGTGCGGGCGGGGGCTGCCACCGGCCGACGACCTTTCCACCGGCCCCGGCACCTCTAGGGATAAACCCCAGGTACCCCGGCAAGCCCAGCCCAAGGCGGCGCTGCTAACCAACCTTTTGTTATCGTCAAAAACAAAAGGTCGTTCCCATGCCAGCCTCCTTGCGGATCCGCACCATTGTCGCCGTGGGGGTCTTCGCCCTCGGCGCCCTTGTCGCCCTCGCGCTTGCCCTGGGGGTCTTCGGCCTCAAGCGCGCCTCCGATTCGTTCGACTATGTCGACCAGAACAGCGTGCCCTCGCTCAGCCACCTGGGCGAAATGTCGGCGGCGATCGAACAGTCCCGGGTCCGCACCGCGCGGCGCCTGATCGAACAGGATCTGGCCGACATGGATGTCGCCAGGACCGACCTTGCCGATGGCATCGCCGATGTCGACAAGCGCCTGCACGACTATGACCAGTTGATCTCGGATGATCGCGAACGTGCCCAGCTCCAGCAGATCAAGGCCAACTGGGAGGGCATCCGCGCGGTCATCGTCCCGCTGACCACCTCGAACCGGGTCTGGTCGGCCGCCGAGGCGATGACCCTGTTCAACGACCAGATCAAGGCGCCCGGCAAGGTCCTGCACGACGAACTGGCCAAGGCGCTCGACTACAACGAGCAGCTCGCCCACGACCGCAACCGCGATACTGCCGAAAGCCTCGCCGTGCTCGAACGCACCGCCCTGGTCCTCGGCCTCGTCGCGGCCGTGCTGGTCGGCGGCGTGTTCGTGGTCTTCCGCCGCCGCCTCACCCTGCCGCTGTCCACCCTGTGCGCCACGATGGACCGCATGGCCACCGGCGAGATCGACATCGCCGTGCCCGGCATCGACCGTCAGGACGAGCTGGGCGAGATCGCCCGCGCCCTCGCCGGGATCAAGACCTCGATCACCGAACGCACCCGCCGCGAGGCCGAGGCCGGCATGGCCGCACAGAAGGCCGTCACCGGCGCGCTCGGCCAGGCGCTCGGCGCACTCAAGTCGGGCGATCTGACCCATCGGGTCAACCAGCCCTTCCCGCCCGAATACGAAGGCCTGCGCGCCGATTTCAACGAGGCCATCGGCGCCCGGGCCAGCCAGGTCGGCGAAGTTGCCAGCGCCTCGGGCACGGTCGGCACCGGCGCGGTCCAGATCGCCAGCGCCTCGGAAGACCTCGCCCGCCGCACCGAACGCCAGGCCGCCGCGCTGGAAGAGACCGCCACCACGGTCAACCAGCTCAAGGCCTCGGTCGCCGGCACCCGCAGTGCCACGGTCACCGCTACCGGAACGGCCCAGGAAACCCGCAAGGAAGCGATCGACAGCGGCGTGCTGATGCAGGACGCGGTCAATGCGATGGAAGGCATCGCCCAGTCGAGCGAGAAGATGCGCTCGATCATCCAGATCATCGACGGCATCTCCTTCCAGACCAACCTGCTGGCGCTCAACGCCGGGGTCGAGGCCGCCCGCGCGGGCGAGGCAGGGCGCGGCTTCGCCGTGGTTGCCAACGAGGTCCGCAGCCTTGCCGAACGCGCCGCCGGGGCCGCCCGCGAAATTTCCGAACTGATCGCGGACAGCGGCCGCGAGGTAGAACAGGGGGTCAGCGTGGTCGGGAGAACCCGCGATTCGCTCGATCGGATCGTCGCGCGCGCCGGCGATCTGGCCACGATGATCGAGGGCATCGCGGTCACCAGCGAGGAACAGGCCAGCGCCATCGAACAGGCGGCCAGCGCAGTCAGCGAGATCGATCGCACCACCCAGCAGAACGCCGCCCTCGCCGAGGAAACGACCGCCGCCTCGCAATCGCTTGCCCGCGAAGCGGAGCGCCTCTCGCAGGTCGTGCGCGAGTTTACCCTCGATGCCGCGGCCGGCACCCGGGCTTCCAGGACCCCGCGCCCGGCCCCGGCGCCCGCGCCCGGCCGCCGCGCGCCCGTGGCGGTTCCGGCCCCGACCCAGGGCAATGCCGCGCTCGCCATGGACGACTGGTCGGAATTCTGACCTCGACGCCGCGGGGAAGGGCCAAGCGCGCGCGCCCCGCCCTTCCCTTCGGCGCCAAACCGCCCTAGCATCGCGTCCGGCTGCAATCGTGCAGGAAAAGGAGGCGGGGCGATGCGGATAGTCCGCACGATCACATGGGTGGTGCTGATCATCGCCCTGATCCTGTTTTCGCTCAACAACTGGGCCACGGCGGTCACCGCCGAAGGCAAGATCGTGGTGAAGATCTGGGAAGGCCTGCTGTGGGAAACCCGGCTGCCGTTCCTGGTGGTCATCGCGTTCCTGGTCGGCTGGCTGCCCACCTGGCTGGTCCATATCGCCGGCCGCTGGCGCCTGAAGCGGCGCATTTCCGCGCTTGAAGCGGCCAGCCGCCAGCCCACCGCCGCGCTCACCATCACCCAGCTTGACGCCGCCCGGCAATCCGGGGAAACGCCCCCCGCAACCGCCGCTGCCGGCGATTGATCTGCCGGAGCCTGCATGAACCCGATCTACCTCGCGCTTGACCTGCCCCGCCTCGATGCCGCCGTTGCGCTTGCCCAGAAGGTGAAGGGCCATGTCGGCGGCCTCAAGCTCGGGCTCGAATTCTTCTGCGCCCACGGCCACCACGGGGTCCACGAACTGGCCAAGGTCGGCCTGCCGATCTTCCTCGATCTCAAGCTCCACGACATTCCCAACACGGTCGCCGGCGCGATGCAGGCGATCCACGTCCTCCAGCCGGCGATCGTCACGGTCCATGCCGCGGGCGGGCGGGCCATGCTGGAAGATGCCAAGGCCGCCGCGGGCGATCATTGCAAGGTCGTCGCGGTCACCGTGCTCACCAGCCTCGATGACGCGGACCTCGCCGCCACGGGCGTCGGCGGCACCCCGCACGACCAGGTTCTGCGCCTGGCCGATCTTGCCCAGGAAGCCGGACTCGATGGGATCGTCTGCTCGGGCCACGAAGTGGGCGAAGTCCATCGGCGCTGGAAGAACGGCTATCTCGTCGTCCCCGGCCTGCGCCCGGCCGAAGCCGGCCACCTTGCCGACCAGAAGCGCGTGGTCACCCCGCGCAGCGCCCGCGATGCCGGGGCCAGCGTCCTCGTCATCGGCCGCCCGATCGCCCGCGCCGAGGATCCCGTCGCCGCCGCCCGCGCGATCGAGGCCACGCTCTAGGCGGCGCTGGCGGCCGGTTCATCGCCGCGCAATCCTGTTGGCCCCACACCAAGGCCAGACGAACCGGGAGAAACCCACGATGAAGCGTTCCCGCCTGTTGCTCGCCGCAACCGCAGCCGCCCTTGCCGGGGCGCTCCCCCTCGCCGCCTCGGCCCAGTCCGGTCCGGCCCCGGTCCTCGCCGTGGGGGGCACGCTGCTCACCGTGTCCGCCGATGGCAAGATCACCCGCGCACCCGATATCGCCAGCTTCAGCGCCGGCGTGGTCAGCCAGGGCAAGACCGCGTCGGAAGCCCTCGCCGCCAATTCGGCCGACATGGGCCGCGTCATCGCCGCGCTCAAGCGCGCCGGGATTGCCGACAAGGACATCCAGACCAGCAACCTCTCGCTCAACCCGGTCTATGCGCCACAGCGCAGCCTGCCCGATGGCACGATCGATCCGCCCAGCCCGCGCATCGTGGGCTACCAGGCCAACAACACGGTCAGTGTGCGCCAGCGCAATCTCAAGGATTTCGGCAAGGTGATCGATACCCTCGTCACCGCCGGGGCCAACCAGGTCAACGGGCCGTCGTTCGAGGTGGAAAACCCCGATCCCCTGCTCGATGCGGCGCGCACCACCGCCATGCAGAAGGCCCGCGCCCGGGCCGAGCTCTATGCCCGCGCCGCCGGGCTGCGCGTCAACCGCGTGCTCTCGATCAGCGAAAGCGGCGGCTGGTCGCCGCCCCAGCCGGTGATGTACCGCATGGCCATGGCCGACAGCGTCGCCGCCGCGCCCCCGGTCCAGGCCGGCGAACTGCAACTGAGCGTCGCCGTCACGGTGCAGTTCGAGCTGGTGCCGTAAGCGGGGTTTCACGCGGAGGCGCGGAGGCGCAGAGGACCCGGTGTTGGCGGCGAAGCCGCCTTCAAGCCCTGTAGCCTTGGAGGCTTGAAAGCCGCTTCGCGCAAAGGCGCAAACTCCTCTCTGCGCCTCTGCGCGAACAGATTTTCTTCCCTTCTCCGCGACTCCGCGCCTCCGCGTGAACCGGTGCGGCCCGCGGCCCTTCCGCGCCTTCCCAACCTCGGCTAAGGCCGGCCCATGCCCGCTCCCGCCATCAAGATCTGCGGCGTGACCACGCCCGCCATCCTCGACGCGGTGATCGCCGCGCGGGCCGATCATGTCGGCTTCGTGTTCTTCGCGAAAAGCCCGCGCCATGTTCCCTTGCGCGATGCGCCCGCCCTCGCCGCCCGCACCGAAGGCCACGTGTCGCGGGTCGGCCTGTTCGTCGATGCCGATGATGCCATGATCGCCGAAGCGGTCGCCGCCGCCCGGCTCGACGTGCTCCAGCTCCATGGCGAGGAAAGCCCCGAGCGCGCCGCCCAGCTGCGCGCCCGCCACGGCCTGCCGGTGTGGAAGGCCGTTCCCGTCGCCAGCGCGGCGGATGTGGCGCGCGCCGCCGCCTGGGTCGGGGCGGTTGACCTGATCCTGTTCGATGCCAAGACGCCGAAAGGCACCTTGCCCGGCGGCATGGGGCTGGCGTTTGACTGGTCGCTGCTCGCCGGTTGGAAGGCCCGCGCGCCCTGGGGGCTGGCCGGCGGGCTCAACCCCGCCAATGTCGCCGAGGCCGTGCGGCTGACCGGCGCCCCGCTGGTCGATACCTCGTCGGGCGTGGAAAGCGCGCCGGGCGTGAAGGACGCCGGGCTGGTCGCCGCCTTCTGCGCGGCCGCCCGCGCGGCCTGAACCGGCGAGGCACCGGGAACGCCGGTTATCCCGGCGCCCATGCGAAAAGGGGCGACCGTCGCCGGCCGCCCCTTCCCTGTTCAAGCTGTCGCGGAAGCGATCAGAACTTGATGCCGACGCCGGCAACGAGCGAATCCGAATCCGCGAAGTTGTCGACGAAGAAGTGGCGGTACTCGACCTTGCCGTAGACCTTGCCCATCAGCGGCAGCTCGGCGCCGGCGCCGGCGTGCCAGGCACCCTCGCAGCCGGTGCAGGGTTCGGTGGTGTAGCCGCCAGCGACGAACAGCTTGGTGGCGGCAAGCTTGGCGCCAGCGCGGCCGGTGAAGCCATAGGCGACCTTGGTGCCCGAGGTCAGGATCTTGTCGGCCGACAGTTCGGCGCCGACGAAGGCGGTCGAGCCGAGGTCGTAGTCGTAGCCCGCGGCAACGCCGGCGGTGGCTTCGCTGTTGCCCGGCAGCCAGTAGACGCCGCCACGCGCTTCGACGCGAGCTTCGTTGGCGAGGGCCGGGGTCGCAAGGGCGAGCGAGGCGAGGACGGGGAGGATGATCTTGCGCATGGTAGTACTCCTGAGTTCAAAGTCCGGCCTGATCCTGCCCGAAGGCCAGACAGTGCCGGTTGCTCTTTCTGACGAGAGCGGAGGCCCGGGTACGGGCTGGATTCTGTCGCCGCAATGAACAACATCAGTCGCTTGCCGCATTTGCACACCACCTGTTGCAACGCGGCAACGCTAGATTCATCTGCAACTATTCCCAATCCCCCTCAGGCTGCCCTTTGGGCAGGCTGGCCCGGCCCCGCCTGCCCAAAGGGGGAATCTGGACATTCGCGATGCCCTCTGCCAAGCGCATCGGATGACCGTCCAGACCCCCAACAGCTTCCGGAACCAGCCTGACGAGCGCGGCCACTTCGGCCAGTTCGGCGGTCGCTATGTCGCCGAAACGCTGATGCCGCTGATCCTCGAGCTCGAACGCGAATATCGCAAGGCCAAAGCCGATCCGGCCTTCCAGGCCGAATTCGACGACCTGCTCGAACACTATGTCGGGCGGCCCAGCCCTCTCTATTTCGCCCCGCGCCTCACCGAGGAACTCCGCAAGGGTGCCCCGGCTGGAATGGGCGCGCAGGTCTGGTTCAAGCGCGACGAGCTCAACCACACCGGCGCGCACAAGATCAACAACTGCATCGGCCAGATCCTGCTCGCCATGCGGATGGGCAAGACCCGGATCATAGCCGAGACCGGCGCGGGCCAGCACGGCGTCGCCACGGCCACGGTCTGCGCCCGCTTCGGCCTGCCTTGCGTGGTCTACATGGGCGCCACCGACGTTGCCCGCCAGGCGCCCAACGTGTTCCGGATGAAGCTGCTGGGCGCACAGGTGGTGCCCGTCACCGCCGGCGCCGCCACCCTCAAGGACGCGATGAACGAGGCGCTGCGCGATTGGGTCGCCAACGTGCACGATACCTTCTACATCATCGGCACCGCCGCCGGCCCGCACCCCTATCCCGAGCTGGTCCGCGATTTCCAGAGCGTGATCGGCAAGGAAGCGCGCGCGCAGATGCTGAGCCGCACCGGCCGCCTGCCCGACCTGCTGGTCGCCGCGATCGGCGGTGGTTCCAACGCGATCGGCCTGTTCCACCCGTTCCTCGATGATGCCAGCGTCCGGATGCTTGGCGTCGAGGCGGCGGGCCACGGGCTCGACAAGGAACACGCCGCCAGCCTCGCCGGGGGGCGCCCGGGCGTGCTTCATGGCAACAAGACCTACCTGTTGCAGGATGAGGACGGGCAAATCGTCGAAGGCCACTCGATCAGCGCTGGCTTGGACTATCCGGGCATCGGCCCGGAACACGCCTGGCTGAAGGAAGTGGGCCGGGTCGAATATACCTCGGCGACCGACAAGGAGGCGCTCGACGCCTTCCAACTCCTGTGCCGCACCGAAGGGATCATTCCCGCGCTCGAACCCAGCCACGCCATCGCGGCCGTCGCCAGGGTTGCGCCCACCCTGCCGGAAGACACCATCATCCTCGCCAACCTGTGCGGCCGGGGCGACAAGGACATCTTCTCGGTGGCCGAACACCTGGGGGTTTCGCTGTGACCCGCCCCGCCGAAAGCCGCCTCTCCGCCGCCTTCGCCAAGGGCCATCCGGCCCTCGTCACCTTCGTTACCGGCGGCGATCCCACGCCCGCCGCCACCGCCGCGATCCTCGATGCGCTGGTTGAAGGTGGGGCCGACGTGATCGAGCTGGGGATGCCCTTCACCGATCCGATGGCCGATGGCCCGGCGATCCAGGCGGCTAACCTGCGGAGCCTCGGCGCGGGCACCCGCACGGCGGACATCTTCCGCATCGCCGCTGATTTTCGCGCCCGCCACCCGCACGTGCCGCTGGTCCTGATGGGCTATGCCAACCCGATGATCACCCGTGGCTCGACCTGGTTCGCGGCGCAATGCGTCGCGGCCGGGATCGACGGTGTGATCTGCGTCGACATCCCGCCCGAGGAAGATGCCGAACTCGGCCCGGCCCTGCGCGATGCAGGCGTGGCGCTGATCCGCCTCGCCACGCCGACCACCGATGCCGCCCGGCTGCCCGCCGTGCTCGATGGCTCGTCCGGCTTCCTCTACTATGTCTCGGTCGCCGGGATCACCGGCTTGCAGCAGGCCGCGCAGACCTCGATCGAGGAAGCCGTCGCGCGGCTCAAGGCCTCGGCCACGATCCCCGTCGCGGTGGGCTTCGGCGTACGCACGCCCGAACAGGCCGCGGCCATCGCCCAGGTGGCCGATGGCGTGGTCGTCGGCTCGGCCCTGGTCGATCTGGTTGCCAGCCATGGGGAAAACGCCGCCGGCCCGGTGCGCGAACTCACCACGGCCCTCTCGCAAGCCGTCCACCAATCGCGTAAGGAGCCAGCATGAGCTGGATTACCCGCGTTCGCAATGCGCTGCCCTTCACCCCGAAGCGCGACACGCCCGACAATCTGTGGATCAGGTGCCCTTCATGCAAGGAAATGCTGTTCACCAAGGACTATGAGGCCAACCTCTCGGTCTGCCCGCTGTGCGATCACCACGGCCGGGTGAAGACGGACGAGCGGTTCGGCCAGTTGCTTGATCCCGGCTTCACCGTCCTGCCGACCCCCAGGGTCAAGGAAGACCCGCTCAAGTTCCGCGATTCGCGCAAGTATCCCGACCGGCTCAAGGCCGCCCGTGCCGCCAATCCCCATCCCGATGCCCTGACCAACGCGCACGGCGCGGTCGATGGCCATGCAGTGGTGCTGGGCGTGCAGGATTTCGCGTTTCTCGGCGGGTCGATGGGCATGGCCGTGGGCGAAGCCTTCGTGGTGGGCGCCGAAGCCGCGATTCGGGCCAAGGCGCCCTATGTGATCTGCACGGCGGCCGGCGGCGCGCGGATGCAGGAGGGCATTCTCAGCCTGATGCAGATGCCCAAGACCACGGTCGCCGTCCGCCGCCTCGCCCGCGCCGGCCTGCCCTATATCGTGATCCTGACCGATCCGACCACCGGCGGCGTGACCGCCAGCTATGCCATGCTCGGCGACGTGCAGATCGCCGAGCCGGGCTGCCTGATCGGCTTTGCCGGCCAGCGGGTGATCCAGGACACGATCCGCGAAAAGCTGCCCGAGGGCTTCCAGCGCGCCGAATACCTGGCCGAGCACGGCATGGTCGACATGGTCGTCCACCGCCGCGACCTCAAGGCCACGCTGGCCCAGGTGCTGGGCTACCTCCAGCCCGCCAAGGCGGCGTGACCACACCCCCCTCCCGGACGCGGGAGGGGCTTGCGCCATGAAGGACTTCGCCACTTCCGATGATCCCCGGGTCCAGGCCCAGCTTGACCGGCTGGCCGCGCTGACCCTGCCGCAGGGGCGCTTCGGACTGGAGACGATCGGCGACCTGTGCGCGCGGCTGGGCCATCCCGAGACGCGGCTGCCGCCGGTGTTCCACGTGGCGGGCACCAACGGCAAGGGATCGACCTGCGCCTTCCTGCGCGCAATGCTGGAGGCGCAAGGCTATTGCATCCACGCTGCAACCAAGCCGCATCTGGTCCGCTACAACGAACGCATCCGCATGGCCGGAGAGCTGATCGGCGACGACGCGCTGGCCGACCTCCTGGCCGAAGTGCTCGACGCCTGCGCCGACCTTGCGCCCAGCTTTTTCGAAGTCACCACCGCCGCCCTGTTCCTGACCTTCAGCCGGACCCCGGCGGATGCCTGCGTGATCGAGGTGGGCTTGGGCGGGCGCTTCGATGCGACCAACGTGATCCCCGCCCCGCTGGTCTGCGGCATCGCCTCGCTAGGGATCGACCACGAGGCCTTCCTGCTGCGCCCGGAAGAAGGGGTCCCGGCCGAGCCGCTGGCCCGGATCGGGTTCGAAAAGGCCTGCATCGCCAAGCCGGGGGCGCCGCTGGTTACCCAGGCCTATCCGCCGGCGGTGGCCGAGGTGGTCCGCGCCGTCGCCGGGAAGGCCGGGGCGCCCCTGCTGGTGCGCGGGGTGGACTGGGACGTGGCGCAAGACGGCGATGGCCTGGTCTACAGCGATCGCGCCGGCCGGCTGGCCCTGCCGCTTCCCGCCCTGCCCGGCGCGCACCAGGTGGACAATGCCGGGCTGGCCCTTGCCATGCTGCGCCACCAGTCCCGCCTCCCGGTCAGCGCCGAGGCGATGGCCGAAGGGTTGCGGTCCGCGCGCTGGCCGGCGCGGTTGCAGCGGCTGGACGAAGGGCCGCTGACCGCGCTGGCGCCCGGCCGCGCGGTCTGGCTCGATGGCGGGCACAATCCCGATGCCGGGGCGGCGCTGGGGCGGTTCTTTGCCGGACAGCGGTTGCACCTGATCATGGGAATGCTGGCCAGCAAGGACCCTTCGGCCATTCTCGTGCCGCTGGCCGACAGGCTGGCCAGTGTGGCCATCGTCCCCGCGCCCGGCCACGAGGCCCACGCGCCGGAGGACTTCGCGCCCTTCACCAAGCTGCCGGTGCGCGCCTTTGCCGACGTGGCCAGTGCCCTTGCCGCCCTGCCCCCCGAAGGCGACGTGCTGATCGCCGGCTCGCTTTACCTGGCCGGCGAAGTGCTCAGGCTGAACCGGCAGTTGCCGGACTGATCCTTCGAGACGCCGTTCAGCCTAACGGCTTCAAGGCTCCTCAGGACGAGCGGACAATTCGCGCCGCACCCGCGCCCATTCCAACAGCACGAACAGCACCGCCACCAGCCCCGCCGCCGCGGTCCAGCGGAAGACCGTGGCATAGCCATAGGTATCGAAGGCCTCGCCCGCGATGCCACGTCCCAGCGAACCGATCAGGAAGGTGAGCGAGGAGAGCAGGGCATATTGCACCGCCGTGTAATTGCGGCTGACGATGCCGGAAAGATAGGCGACGAAGGCCGCGCCGGCGATGCCGGTAGAGACGTTCTCGAAGGAGATCGCCAGCAGCAGGCGGATCATCCGTTCATCGAAGCCGAACAGGCCGAACAGGGTTTTCAGCCCGATCGCCGCCCCCAGGGCATCGATGTGCGGCGCACCCTCGGCCAGGTCGGCATAGGCGAAATTGCCGAGGATCGGCAGCACCGCGCCGATCAGGATCGTGGGCATCCGGCCGAGCCGGGCGAACAGGAAGCCGCCCAGGCTGATCCCCAGCATGGTCATGAAGATGCCGAAGACCTTGGAGGCGAAGGCCACCTCGTCCTTCGAATACTTCAGGAAATCGAGATAGAACGGGAAGGCGAAGCTCGACCAGATATTGTAGCACAGGGTGTAGGTGAGGATCATGCCGATCACCACCAGCACCCCCCAGCCCAGCCGCGCCGACAGTTCGGCGAGCGGCGAGACCAGTGCGACATAAAGGTGGTTGGCCGCGGTCCGCAGGCCGGACACGGCGGTTTCGGGCGCGGTCAGGACCGAGCGAGCGTGGGCCTTCATCCAGTTGGTGACTGCCGCCGTCAGCAAGGGCACGCCGACCGTGGCGGCGATGATCCACGGGCCATAAGCCCGCGTGAAATCGCCCACCGAGGGCAGGGGCGCCGCCGGATCGGCCGGGGCCAGCATCGAGATCATGAACACCACGATCGTGCCGATCGCCCAGGCCCAGCTGATCCCGACCACGGCCAGCGCGATCCCGCGCGCCGCAGGGGTGAGCGCGCCGGGTTCGGCCAGTTCGCGGTGCAGGGTGGCGCTTTCCGGGCGCGGCGTATCGGGCGCGCGCAGGGTGATGAAGGCCACCAGCAGCAAGAGACCGCCCATCACGAGGTAGACCGAGGCCCAGCTCATCCGCGCGGCCAGGACCAGCGCCAGTGCCCCGCCGACAATCGAGGCGATGCGGTAGCCGAACTGGTAGATCGCGCTCAGCAGTTCCACCGGCGCCTGTTCGTCGGCCACGTCGATCCGCCAGGCATCGACCGCGACATCCTGCGTGGCGGAAGCCAGGGCGGCAAGGAAGGCGAACAGGGCGAAAGTGCCGATGGCATGGGCGGGATCGGTGAGCGCGAGGCCGGCGAAGGCCAGGACCAGCACGGCCTGGCACAGGAAGATCCAGCTCTTGCGCCGCCCCAGCCGCTCCAGCCCGGGCAAGGGCAGCCGGTCCACCAGCGGCGACCACAGGAACTTGAACGAATAGGACAGGCCGATCCACGAGAGCACGCCGATCGTGGCGAGCTTCACCCCCACTTCGCCCAGCCACGCGTTGAGCGTGCCGATCAAGAGGGCATAGGGCAGGCCCGAGGCGAAGCCGAAAGCCAGCATGGTGGCCGACTTGCGCGATTGCAGGGCGATCCGCAGCACCGCCAGCCCCTTGGGCCGCGCCGGCTTGGCAGTGGTGGCCATGGGTTTCCCTTTCGCGAATATGGCCCGCCCCTCTGGCCGTTCGTGTCGAGCGCAGTCGAGACACCTCGCGCAACGTGTCTCGACTTGGCTCGACACGAACGGAGGTTGGTCCAGCCGGGATTATGTAGCGCCTTGCGCGCCATGGCCAGTGCCGGCCCGCTCGCCTCCCCCGCTTTTTGACGCATGACGGCCACGCGGCTACAGCGCCGCCATGACCGACTCCCCCACCGACCCGACCGGCGCCCGGACTGGCGAACGAATCGCCAAGTTGCTCGCCCGGGCGGGCGTGGCCAGTCGGCGCGAGGTGGAGCGGCTGATCGCCGAAGGACGCGTGCGCCTGAACGACGAGGTGGTGACCACCCCGGCGACGGTCCTGCCCGATCTCAGGGGAATCACGGTGGACGGGCGCCCGGTGCGCGCGCCCGAGGCGACCCGGCTGTTCCTGTTCCACAAGCCCAGCGGCCTGATCACCGCCGAGCGCGATCCCAACGGCAAGCCTACGATCTACGCCGCTCTCAGAAACGCCCTGCCCCAGGGAACCCCGCGGGTGATGCCGGTGGGCCGGCTCGATCTCAACACCGAAGGCCTGCTGCTGCTGACCAACGATGGCGAGCTGAAGCGGGCGCTGGAGCTGCCGGCCTCGGGCGTGCCACGCACCTATCGCGCGCGGACCTTCGGCGACATCACCCAGAGCCGGCTGGAAGACCTGATCGAGGGCGTCCAGATCGGCGATATCCGCTATGGCGCGATCGATGCCAACATGGAGCGGCGCACGGGCCGTAACCAGTGGATCGAGCTGACTCTGGCCGAAGGCAAGAACCGCGAGGTTCGCCGCGTGCTGGAATTCCTCGGGCTGGAAGTCAGCCGCCTGCTTCGCACCGCCTATGGCCCGTTCCACCTAGGCGACCTGCCGCGCGGGAGCGCCTGGGAAGTGCCGCAGGCGGTAGTCGAGCGGTTCCGCAAGGCCCTGCTGGGCGGCGGCAAGGCGCTGGCCCCGGTGTTCGCGCCGCCGATGGAGGCGCCCGCGCCGCGCCAGCCGGCCCAGGGCAAGACCGAGCCTGAGCGCGCGGCGCCGCAGGGAGGCCGGGGCGGCGGCCCGCGTGGTGGCCCGCGCAGCGCCAAGCCTGGTGGCGAACGGCCAGCCCGCCCGGCGCCCCCCCGTGGCGGCGAACGCGGGGTCGAACGAGGCGGCGATCGGGGTAGCGAACGGGGCGGCGACCGCCGGGCACCCGCGCCCGGTTCGCGCCGCGCCTCTCCGGCGGCCCATGGCGACGGCGCCGCGCCGCTTGCCGCGCCGACCGGTCGCCGCGCCCGGGGCGAGCCGGGCCAGCGCCCCGCCCGATCCGCGTCGGGCAGCCGCGAAACGCTCTATTCCAGCCGCTCCGAGGCGGCCGGCAAGCCTGACCGGAACCGCCGCAGCGATGGCCCGCGCAAGCCCGGCGGTGGGGGCAGGCCCGGTGGCGGTAGTGGTGGCGGTGGCAAGCCGGGTGGCAAGCCCCCGCGCCCGGGCGGCAAGTCGCAAGGGCGCCGGCCGTGAGGATCGTGGCGTGAGCCTCAGGATCATTTCCGGCCAGTGGCGCGGGCGCAAGCTGTCTGCCCCCGAGGGCGACACCACCCGCCCGACCGCCGACCGCACCCGCGAGACCCTGTTCTCGATGCTGTTGAGCCGCCTCGGCAGCTTCGACGGGCTGGCCGTGGCCGACCTGTTCGCAGGCTCGGGCGCGCTGGGGCTGGAGGCGCTGTCACGCGGGGCGGCCAGCTGCCTGTTCGTGGAGCAGGATCCGGCGGCGATCCGCGCGATCCGGGCCAATCTCGCCAATCTCAAGGCCCAGGCCCAGGCCGACGTGCGGGCCTCCTCGGTGCTCTCGCTGGGCCAGCCCAAGCAGCCGCTCGACCTGGTTCTGCTTGACCCGCCCTATCACACCGGCGCCGGGGCAGTTGCGCTCGACAAGCTGGTCCGGCTGGGCTGGATCGGCCCGGCGACCTGGATCAGCCTGGAAACGGCCGCCGACGAGGAACCCAGGCTGCGCGGCCTGGATAGCGTGGCCGAACGCCGGGTGGGCAAGGCGCGGCTAACGCTGCTGCGGCTTGCCGCCGCCTAGCGCCGCGCCCTGCCCCCTCGATCGCCTTACTGGCTGCGGGTAATCTCCACCCGGCGCTGGCGGCCGTCGAACGGCGAAACGCCTTCGATCATCACCGTATCGGCGACGCCCAGGGTATCGATGCGGGCGCGATCGACTCCCTGACCCGCGAGGAATTCGGCGGCGGCATCGGCCCGGCGCTGCGATAGCGCCAGGTTGGTTTCGCGGCGGCCGCTGCGATCGGTATGGCCGACGATGCGGACCCGCTTGGCGCGGTGCTGCGGGGCGGCCAGCGCCTTGGCCAGGGTGACGAGATTGGCCTTCGACTGGGGGGTGAGTTCGGTCGACCCCATGGCGAACTGGAGCGGCACGTCCTGCCGGCCGGGTGCGCGCGCGGCGGCGCGCGGCGCGGAGACGGCGGACCGGGCCTTGCCGGGCGCAAGCTGGGCGCGCGGCGGGCTGGCCGGGCGCGTGGTCAGCTGGGCGGCGGGAGCCGGGGTGCCCATCTTGGCGATCGAGAACGCCCGGGTGGCCGCGCAGGTGCCATCGTCGAGCAGGATCTCGCGCGGTCCGCAACTGGCCTGGCTAGGCGCCGGGCCATCGATCGGCGTGTTCAGCAGCACATTGGCATCATCGGCGCTGTAGGGGCGCACGTCATGGGCCGGGGCGGCCTGAGCAGCCTGGGCCAGCAGCATGGCGCCTGCCAGCAGCGGCGCGCCCAGCAGGGTTCCTCCGCGGAGAACTTTCAGCGTGACTTCAAACATACCATCGCCCCGTCTAGAACTTGCCTGAATACAAAATCATGCGCCCGGCCCTGCCGATCAGCGCCCACCCGGCCTGGCCGGAGCCTGGCCGGCGACGCCCACTCCGGGCGGCGGCGAATAGCCGCCGCAGGTGCCGGACCAGAAGCAGTAGCGATCGCGCAGATAGGCGATGTCATCGTCGAACCGGCGCTTGGCGGCCAGGTGATCCCCATAGTTGAATCCGCCCGGATTCGAGGCCGCGTGTTCCTTCATGACCTCGGAATAGAACCAGTTCTGGCTTTCCGGGGTATATTCGGGCTTCCCGCCCACGCGGTCGCTATAAAGGCGCGAAATCTCGTCCTGGTGGACGATCATGGCCTTGGCGAAGCCGTTGAGCACGGTTTCCGAGAATCGGCCGAGTTCGACGATGCACGAATTGATCGCGGCGATCTTCTCGAGCGGACCGGGAATGCCCTGGTAGCTTTCGCGGCAGGTGGGATAGCCCGCGGTCGACAGGCGCGGCGCGGCGGGGATCGCCGGGAGCGGCTGGCCATCGCGCGGATTGTGGAGGACGCCAAGCTGGGTGACCGTACCGGTGGCGGGCGCCGAGGCGGCGGGCGCGGCAACGAACTGCTGGGTCGAGGCGGAAACGGGGGCGGCGGCCGGGGTCGGGGCCAGGGCCGGAGCCTGAGCCGGCTGCTCGGCGGGAGCGGCAGGCTGGCTGCCCGCAGCGTCGGACTTGCCGCGCAGGCGATCAATTCCGGTCCGCGCGAGATCGGCGACGCTCCGCAAGGCGCCGACGATGCCGCCCTTGACTGGCGCGGCTGGCGGCGCGGCCGCCGGGGCGGGCGCCCAGGCCAGATCCTGCGTGGGCGCCGGAGTTGGCGCCGGAACGGCGGGGCGCGGCTCCGGCGCCGCCAGGGCCGGAGCCGGAGCCGGAGCGACATAGGGTGCGGGGGTGGGCGCGGGCACGGCTGGCGCGGCGGCAGGCGCAAAAGTCTGCGCCGGAGCCTGGGCGAACTGCGGCGCAGGCGCGGGAGGCGCTGCGGGAGCCGGTGCAGTGTAAGCGGGTGCCGGGGCGGCATAGGCCGGAGCCGGCGCGCTGTAGGCGGGAGCGGGCGCCGGGGCGGCATAGGCCTGCACGGGGGCGGCGGGCGCTGCCGGGACAGGAGCCGGGGCCGCAGCGGGCGCCGCACGCAGGCGATCCAGCTTGATCCGGGCGAGATTGGCGAACTGGCCCTGGGGGAAGGCGTTGAGATAACCTTCATAGCTTTCCACGGTGCCGGCCAGATCGACCCCGGCCCAGAGCATGGCCTCGTTCATGGCGAGGCCGGCGGAAGGGGGAGCAGCGACCGGCGCAGGCGCAGGCGCAGGCGCCACCGGCGTCGGGGCCACGGGCCGGGGCACGAGGGCCAGATCCTCGGAGCCGATGCTCACGCTCATCCACGGGGTCTGCTTGCCCCCGGTCATCTCCTTGACATCGTCGCGGATGGTGGGACCGAGGCGGTGGATCGACAGGCCCGGCTCGGGCAGGTGGCGGGCCAGGGCTTCGGCGAAGGGCGAACCGGCGCCATCGCCGGCGGTATCGAGCGCGAGCTGGCCACCGGCCGCGGC
The DNA here is from genome assembly GCF_042646485.1 of Novosphingobium bradum. NCBI lineage: Bacteria > Pseudomonadati > Pseudomonadota > Alphaproteobacteria > Sphingomonadales > Sphingomonadaceae > Novosphingobium > Novosphingobium bradum. The sequence continues at coordinate 161,562 of NZ_JBHRTQ010000004.1, forward strand.
GTAGAGCACCAGCGCGCCATCGATCTCGGTTTCGGCAAGACCCTGGCTCACCGCGCGGGTGCCGGACCGCCAGGAATTGCCGAAGGGATTCTCGCGGCAGGCATCGAGCGCGACGATCCGCAGGCGGGCACCCTCGAGCGTGGAGAGGATCGTGTTGAGTTCGAGCGCCTCAAGGCTGAGATCGCGTGGATCGGTTAGCTTCACGTCAACCGGCAGGAGCCAGTTCTTGCCCCCGCCCTCGATCCCGTGTCCGGCATAGTAGACCATCGCCACCTCGGCACCATCCGCCTGGTCGCGGAACTGGCGCAGGGCCTGATTGAAACCATCCTTGGTAAGATCGGTGGCGAGCGTGACCGAGAAGCCGGCCTGCTGCGCGGCCTGGGCCACCCGGCGGGCATCGCCAACGGTGTTGGCAAGCGCCGAGGCGTTCACATAGGCGGAATTGCCGATGATCAGCGCGGCGCGGCGCGCGGCATGGGCCGGCATCGCGCAAACCAGCCCCAGAAACAGGGCCGCGCCGAGCCAGGCGACGATCCGCCCGGCCGCCAACCGCCAGCCGGGGAATGACGCTTCGCGGAAACCTGCACGCACGATCATCTGAGAGTTCGCCCAATCATCCTTAACGCCAATTCCCGACCCACGGCGCAAGCGCTGCGGTGGAACTGGAGACGATGATAAATACCAGAGCTTGTCTTGAAAAGCGAATCGTAACCTGCGGACAAGGCCCGCCATGTCCCGTTCCGGACCGAACAACCCGACAAAACTTACTGGTCTGTTCGGCAGATTCTCCCAGTAACCGCCGGGCATGAGTCTTTTCCCATGCGAACCATATAGTTGCGCTAAATCAACCGCGATGCGGCCGCGCCGCGGCAAGGCCTGCCAGGGTGAGCGCGCCCGCAGCCGAGATCAGCAGGCCGACGAAGTGGACCTCCCCGGCTCCGGCCATGGCCTGGGCAACCAGCGGGGTCAGTGCCCCGCCGATGATCCCGCCAAGGTTGAAGGCCACCGAAATCCCCGAATAGCGCACCAGCGGCGGATAGAGCGTGGGCAGCCAGGCTCCGAGCGGACCATAGCACAGCCCCATCACGAACAGCGACACCGCCAGGGTCAGGAACACGAGGAGCAGCGAACCACTGGCGAGGCCGCCGCCAAACAGGATGCCGATGGCCACGGCCAGGCTGGCGCCGATCGCCAGGGTGCGGCGCGGGCTGGTCCGGTCGGCATGGGCAGCCGCCGCGAGGATGCCGAGGGCGAGGAACAGGTTGGCCCCCAGTTGCACGCCAAGGAAACTCTCGCGGGCATAGCCCAGCGGTCCCGCGCCCTGGGCCAGCGCGAAGGCGGTGGCGAGATAGAAGATCGCAAAGCAGGCCACCACGCCCGCGCTGCCCGCCAGAACGGCCCCGCCATGATGCGCGAGCAGGCGCGCCAGCGGCACCGGCACCGGGGCTTCGTGGGCCAGGGCTTCGCGGAAGGCGGCGGTCTCGCCGATCCGCAGGCGCACCCACAGCCCCACGCCGACCAGGACCGCGCTGGCAAGGAACGGAATGCGCCAGCCCCAGGCCGCGAATTCGCCTTCCGAAAGCACGGCGCCCAGCACCAGGAACAGGCCGTTGGCGGCAAGGAACCCCACCGGGGCGCCAAGCTGCGGAGCCGCGCCGAACCGCGCTTCCCAGCCCCTGGGGGCATTTTCCACCGCGAGCAGCGCCGCCCCGCCCCATTCGCCGCCAAGGCCGAAGCCCTGCCCGAACCGCATCAGGCACAGCAGCGCCGGCGCCACCCAGCCGACCATGGCGTAAGTCGGCAGGAAGGCGATCGCCAGGGTGGAGCCGCCCATCAGCATCAGCGAGGCCACCAACGTGGCCTTGCGCCCGATCCGGTCACCGAAGTGGCCGAAGGCAATCGCCCCGATGGGTCGCGCCACGAAGGCGACGCCAAAGCTCATGAAGGCGAACATGGTCTGCGCCGCGGCGCTGGCGGCGGGAAAGAACAGCGGCCCGAAGACCAGCGCCGCCGCCGTGGCATAGATGTAGAAGTCATAGAACTCGACCGCGGTGCCGACCAGCGCGGCGGTCAGGACGCGCGCATGAGCGCGGACGGGATGGGGTGCGGGGGCGTGCATGGGGCAGGTGGGTTGCCCAGCCCCGCCCGGCTGTCAAGGAACCCGCCCCCATAAGCCCCGCCCCGCTTGGCCGAGATCAGTGGGTGCGGTGATGATGCCGGGCCTTGGCCGGCCGGCTTCGCGGCGGCGCCCCGCCCTCGCCCGGGTTCTGGCAATTGTCGGTCATGCCTTGGGCGCAGACCGGGTAGGCCTTGTTCAGCGCGGCGACGGGCGGTGGCGGCAGGGTGTTGTTCACCGTGGTCGGCGTGGTTGGCGGCAAGGCGGCGGCCGCCGGCGAATCCGCAGGGACCGGCACCACCTGGCGCGGCATGGAATTCATGTTGCCGGCACCAGGCTGGGCGGCGAGCGGGACGGCAAGGGCGGCGAGAACCAGCGTTCCGCCGGCAAGGGCTTGTCGCATCGGGATTCTCCTGAGGCGCCCGCCTGCGCGGGCAGTCGCCCAGAAAGACTCCGCCGTGGCCAATGGGTTCCTGTCCGCGCGGCGGCCGGGCGCCCCGGCGCGATCGACGGCGCCCCAGCCACCGTGGCCGCATGGCGCTTGCCGCCGCGGCCAATGTTCCCTAACTGTTCACGGATGTCCCTGCCTGACGATCCCCTCCCCGCCGACCTCGCCGCGCACCTGCCCGCCCCCGCCGCCGCCCCCGAATGGCTGGAGCGCCTGAACGCGCCCCAGCGCGAGGCCGTGCTCGCCACCGAAGGGCCGGTGCTGATGCTGGCGGGTGCCGGCACCGGCAAGACCGCGGCACTCACCGCGCGGCTGGGCTGGCTGGTCATGTCGCGCCGGGCCTGGCCGAGCGAGATCCTTTGCGTCACCTTCACCAACAAGGCCGCGCGCGAAATGCGCGAACGCGTGGGCGAGCTGATCGGACCGGCGGTGGAGGGCCAGAATTCCATCATCCCATGGCTGGGCACGTTCCACGCGATCGCCGCCAGGATGCTGCGCCGGCACGCCGAACTGGTGGGGCTGCAAAGCAATTACACGATCATCGATACCGACGACCAGTTGCGCCTGCTCAAGCAGTTGATCCAGGCCGAGGGCGTGGACGACAAGCGCTGGCCGCCCCGCCAGCTGGCCAGCTGCATCGACCGGTGGAAGAACCGCGGGCTCAATCCCGGCGATCTCGATGCGGCGGAGAACGAGGCCTATGCCAATGGCAAGGGCCAGCGCTTCTACCAGCTTTACCAGGACCGGCTGAAGGCGCTGAACGCCTGCGACTTCGGCGACCTGCTGCTCCATATGCTCAACGTGCTGCGCGCCAACCGCGAGATTCTCGAGGCTTACCGCGCAAGGTTCAAGTACATCATGGTGGACGAATACCAGGATACCAACCAGGTCCAGTACCTGTGGCTGCGGCTCCTGGCGCAAGGCCGGCAGAACATCTGCGTGGTGGGCGACGACGACCAGTCGATCTATTCCTGGCGCGGCGCGGAAGTGGCCAATATCCTCAAGTTCGAAAAGGATTTTCCCGGCGCCAAGGTGATCCGGCTGGAGCAGAACTACCGCTCCACCCCGCAGATCCTGGCCGCCGCCTCGGGCCTGATCGGCGCAAATTCCGAGCGGCTCGGCAAGACCCTGTGGACCGAGGCTCATGCCGGAGACAAGGTGCGGGTGATCGGCGTGTGGGACGGGCCGGAGGAAGCCCGCCGGGTGGGCGAGGAGATCGAGCGACTTGAGCGGGAGGGCGCTCGGCTCGATCGCACGGCGATCCTCGTGCGCGCGCAGTTCCAGACCCGCGAGCTGGAAGACCGCTTCATCCAGATCGGCCTTGCCTATCGCATCGTCGGGGGCTTCCGCTTCTACGAGCGGGCGGAAGTGCGCGATGCCCTGGCCTACCTTCGGCTGATCGCGCAAGGTTCCGACGACCTCGCCTTCGAGCGGATCGTCAACACGCCCAAGCGGGGGCTGGGCGACAAGGCGCTGGAAAAGATCCACCGCCATGCCCGGGCCAACGCCGTCCCGCTGCTGCGCGCCGCGCTGGATATCTGCGATACCGACGAATTGCCGGCCCGCGCCCGGGGCACCCTGCTCGCGCTTGTGCGCGACTTTGCCCGGTGGCGCGAGGAGGCCGGGCGGCTGGCTCCGGCCGAACTGGTGCGCGTGGTGCTCGACGAGAGCGGCTATACCGCCATGCTCCAGGCCGAACGCAGCGCCGAGGCTGCCGGGCGGCTGGAGAACCTGACCGAGCTGGCCCGTGCCATGGAGGACTACGAGACGCTGGGCGATTTCCTCGAACACGTCAGCCTGGTGATGGACAACGATGCGAACGACGAGACCGAGAAGGTCACAATCATGACCATCCACGCCGCCAAGGGGCTGGAATTCGACCAGGTGTTCCTGGTCGGCTGGGAGGAAGGGGTGTTTCCCAGCCAGCGCGCGCTCGACGAGGGCGGGCTATCCGCGCTGGAGGAGGAGCGGCGCCTTGCCTACGTGGCAATCACCAGGGCGCGGCGACGCTGCACGATCCTTCATGCCGCCAACCGGCGGATCTATGGCCAGTGGACCTCTGCGATCCCCAGTCGGTTCATCGCGGAAATCCCCGAGGAGCACCTCGCCAGCGAGACCACGCTTTCGGGCGGCGCCTCGCTGTGGCGGGCGCAATGGTCGGAGCGCGACGATCCCTTCGCCCATGTCGCCCGCGAGCAGCCTGCGCGCACGGCGACGCGCGGGCCGGGCTGGCAGCGGGCGGCGGCGGCCCCGTTCGATCCGGCGCCGCGCCGGGTGGCGCAAAGCACCCGCAGCGCGGCCAGCTTCGCGGCCAAGCCCCGGCTCGACCTGAAGGTGGGCGACCGGGTGTTCCACGAGAAGTTCGGCACCGGCACCATCGCGGCGCAGGAAGGCAACAAGCTGGAGATTGACTTCGACGAGGCCGGCCACAAGCGGGTGATCGACAGTTTCGTTCGGTCGGCCTGAGGCGCCGCTGGTGAGCAGCCGGGGCCGGGCCTCCAACACCTGGAACGTCGCCCCGTGCCTGACACGGGGCGACGGATGCCAGAGGGCAATACTGCCTTTCTTCCCGCCCCTCAATCCACGCCCTTGCCCACGCGCGGGGGCAGGTTCGGATCGGGCTTGGCATCGCCATGGCTGGGGCAGATGGCGCCCACTTCGGCGCGGCGCTGCTTGAGGTAGAGGTCGCGCGTCGCCACGTAGGGATCGGGGCTTTCCTCGCGCAGGCGCTGAAGCTGGCCGTCCATCTCGATCCGGTCGTTGAGGCTGTCGATCACCCCGGCGGGGAGCGCATAGTAAGGCTTGTTGAACGGCTTGCCGACGGCGAAGGGCACGGCCGCCCGGTCGAGCAGCAGGCCGGCGAGATCGCGCAGGGTGATCGGGCCGGCGAGCGGCACGAAGAAATAGGGGCCGTTGCCGATGCCCCAGCAGGCGAAGGTGTTGGCGAAGCCGTTGGGCCGGTAGGGCAGGTTGAACGGCTTCGTCTTCGCCACGTCGACCAGTCCGGCCACGCCGAAGGTGGTGTTGACGGTGAAGCGGGCAAGCGACTTCACCGCGCGGCCGGGCTTCAGTTGCAGCAGATAGTTTACCGCGGAAACCGGCTCGTCGAGATTGCGAAGGACATTCCTGAGGCCCGAACGGACCGGGCCGGGGACACCCTTCTGGTAGCCATGGGCCACCGGGCCGACCACGGCATTGTCGACCGCCTGGATCGCCTCGTAGCTCTTGGCATTGAGGCCGGCGAGCGGGTCTTCCTTGGTGGCGTGACGCGCGGAAACGACGATTTCGCCGGGCGCGGCGGGGGCCGGCACGGGTGTTGGCGCGGTTGCCGATGTGGCCGGTGCTGTCTGGGCCGGTTCGGCGGCAGCGGGGGCGGCGGGCGCGGTCGATGGCACTGGCGCCGGCGCGGCCTGGGGGGCGGCGCTGGCCAGCATCATGGCGGCGGGAATGGCCAGCAGCCCGGTCATGCGGCGCGTCTGGCCTTGGTGCCGCAGGTCATGGTCATGCGTGTCCTTCCGCGCGCGGCGACCGGCTGGCCGCCCTGCCTGGCGAGCGTCTTGCGACAGTCATTCCCCTGTCGCAAGCAGCCGTTTCGCCATCGGCGGTTAAAGCGCCGAAACGTTAAGGAATCCCGGCACCGGCCCGTTCCATTCGCCCGGCGCGCTGGGCGGCTCGGCCGGTTCGAAGCGGCGCGGGCGACGCTCGTCGCGGGGGCGATCCTCGCGGGGGCGCTCGTCACGCCGAACATCGCGCGGCCGTTCCTCGCGGCGGGGACGGTCCTCGCGGGCGGCGCGTTCGGCCGGCTCGGCGCGCTCGGGACGGTCCTCGCGCGGTCTGCGGGCGCGGCTAGGCCTCTCCTCGCGCTCACCGCCGCGCTCGCCGTCACGATCCTCGTCGCGTGAGCGGCTGGAGCGGCGGGATTCCGCGGGCTCGGCAGCTTCGGGCGCATAGGTGAACGAGGGGATGGCGCTGCCGGTCAGCTTCTCCACATTGGCGATGGCCTCGGCATCCTCGGGCGACACGAAGGTGAAGGCCCGGCCACTGGCGCCGGCACGCCCGGTGCGGCCGATGCGGTGGACATAGTCATCCGGGTGCCACGGCGTGTCGTAGTTGAACACGTGGCTCACGCCCTTCACGTCGAGCCCGCGGGCGGCGACGTCGGAAGCGACGAGGATGTTGATGTCGCCGGCCTTGAAGCGGTCAAGTTCGGCGATGCGCGAGGACTGATCCATGTCACCATGGATCTCGCCGGCGGAGAAGCCATCGGCCTTGAGGCTCTTGGCCAGTTCACGCACCGTGGTCTTGCGGTTGCAGAAGACGATCGCGGTGTTGACGTTGTCGCTCCGCAGCAACTGGCGCAGCAGCTCGCGCTTGCGACGCGTGTCCACCTTCACCTTGTGCTGGGCGATGTTGGTGTTGTTGGAAGCGGGCCGCGCCACCTCGATGTACTTGGGGTTGGTCAGGAAGCGATCGGCCAGCTTCTTGATCGGCGGCGGCATGGTGGCCGAGAACAGCAGGGTCTGGCGGGTGGCCGGCAGCTTGGAGCAGATCGTCTCGATATCAGGGATGAAGCCCATGTCGAGCATCCGGTCCGCCTCGTCGATCACGAGGAGATCGCAGCCGGTGAGCAGGATCTTGCCGCGCTCGAACAGGTCCATCAGGCGGCCCGGCGTGGCGATCAGCACGTCGACGCCTTCCTGCAGCGCCTTGATCTGGTCGCCCATCTGCACGCCGCCGATCAGCAGGGCCATCCTGAGATCGTGGTTCTTGCCGTACTTCTCGAAGTTCTCGGCAACCTGGGCGGCCAGTTCGCGCGTGGGTTCGAGGATCAGCGAGCGCGGCATGAGGGCGCGGCGCCGGCCGTGGGCCAGGATGTCGATCATCGGCAGGACGAAGCTGGCGGTCTTGCCGGTGCCGGTCTGGGCAATGCCGATGATGTCCTTCATCATCAGCACGGGCGGAATCGCCTGGGCCTGGATCGCGGTGGGCTCCGTATAGCCGGACGTTTCCACGGCTTTGAGCAATTCGGGAGAGAGGCCGAGGTCGGCGAAGGTCATAGTTTTCGTTGGTCCGGTCAGGCAGGAAGATGCCGGAAGATGGACCCGCGGTTTCCCGCAAGCGAGGCCGTCCGGCCGGCCCGTCGGCCAGAGGCTGCGGCGGGACTGACGGCCCCTAGGCGCAGACGGGCCGCAAAGTCAAGAAAATCGCCACCCGGGCCATCGGCCGGTAGCCGCAAGGGCTATTCGTCGTCATCGTCGCCCAGCACGACGACCTGGCGCAGCCGGCTCATCCCGCAGTTCGCCCCCGAGCGCGAAAGCAGCTTGTCGCGCCCGGCGCAGAGCATTCCATCGACCGTGCGCTCGATCAGGAAGCCGGAATAATAGTCACGCGCGCGGCAGCCCTGGTCGAGCGTGGCGCTGACGATCCGCTGGTCGCGCATGAACAGGAGCAGGCGGCTGCCATCGGGCTGGACCCCGGCGATCGCGCTGACCGGGAGGCACTGCGCGATCTTGCGCTCGATCGTGCGGGGTGCGCGCGCTTCGGGCGGAAACGGCGAGAACAGCCCCCGGCGCGGATCGAGGGCCGGGCCGCGAACGGCGCCAGGCGCAATGCGGATGATCACCCGCTGCTCGATCCGCACCTGCCGGGCCGGCTCACCCTCGCGCAGCGATCGCTCGGCCTGCGCGAAGGAACGCCAGGCGCCAGGCTCGCCGGAGCGGGGTTCAGCGACCGGCGGCTCGACCGGCGCGAGTTCGGCGGCGACACCATCGCCGGCCCCCGCGGTCCGCGGACCGGCCTCCTCGCCGCCGCCCGACAGCACGACCGGCAGCACGGCCAGCGCCGGTGCAATCAGGCCAAGCAACGGGTTCATCGTCGGGTCAGGCCTCCAGCCAGGGGGCGCGGATCGATCGCGCTCCGCCTCATCATCGCCATGGCATTACCCGAACCGGTTGAACACTCGCTTAACTTGCACCCTAGCGGGCCTTGCGCGCTTGCCAAGCGCCGCTTGGGCGACTGGTGACCGGCGCAGGCCTGTGGCATAGCGCCGGCCCATGAGCGCCGAGCCTGACCGCACCGCATTTCTCGCCGCCGCGACGGCCCTGCTGGGTCCGCGCGGCCTCACCAGCGATCCCGACCTCGTCGCCCCCTGGCTGACCGACTGGCGCGGGCGCTTCACCGGGCGCGCCCTGGCCCTCGCCTCGCCCGGCTCGACCGCCGAAGTCGCCGCGCTGGTGCGGCTGTGCGCCGACCATGGGGTGCCGATCGTGCCCCAGGGCGGCAATTCGGGGATGTGCGGCGGCGCCACGCCCGATGCCTCGGGCGGCGCGCTGCTGCTGTCGCTGCGACGGATGGACGCAGTGCGCCAGCTTGACCGCGAGGCCCGGCGGATCACCTGCGAGGCCGGCATGATCCTCGAAAATCTCCACCATGCCGCCGATGCGGCCGGCCTGCGCTTCCCGCTCACCCTGGGCGGCAAGGGCTCGGCCACGGTCGGCGGACTGATTTCCACCAATGCCGGCGGCACCCAGGTGCTGCGCCACGGCTCGATGCGAGCCTTGGTGCTGGGGATCGAGGCGGTGCTCGCCGACGGCAGCCTGTTCAGCGCGCTGACCCCGCTCAAGAAGGACAACCGCGGGTTCGACCTCAAGCAATTGCTGATCGGCTCGGAAGGCACGCTGGGGATCATCACCGCCGCCACCCTGGCGCTGGTGCCGGCCGTGGCCGAGCGGATCGCGGTGTGGTGCGCGGTGCCTTCGGTCCAGGTGGCGCGGCAATTGCTGCTGCATTGCGAGCAGGCGCTCGGCCCGGCGCTCGAAGGCTTCGAGATCATGCCCCATGCGAGCCTGGCCGCCGTTCTTGCCTACCTGCCGGCCGCCCGCGCGCCGCTGGCCGGAGATCATGCCTGGCACGTGCTGATCGAAGCCACGGCCGATGCCGCCGGCGCCGCGGCCCTGCGCCCGACGGTCGAGGAAGCGATGACTGCCGCCTTCGCGGCCCGGCTGGTCGAGGACGCGGCATTCTCGGCCAATGAAAGCCAGGCCGAGGCCTTCTGGACCCTGCGCGATTCGGTCGCCCCGGCCGAGCGCGCCAAGGGACCGGCGGTCCAGCACGACATCTCGGTCCCGGTCGAACGGATGGCCGATTTCATCGACCATGCCGCCCCCGCGATTGAAGCAGCCTTCCCCGGAGTGGAAGCCGTTGCCTTCGGCCACCTGGGCGATGGCAACGTGCACTTCCACGTGATCGCCCCGCCGGGAGTGGAAGGGGTCGCCTGGCAGGAGGGGCCGGGCAAGAAAATCAGCGCCCAGGTCAATGACATGGTCACCGCCTGGGGCGGTTCGATTTCGGCCGAGCACGGGATCGGCCAGCTCAAGCTGGGCGAGCTGGAGCGGCTTGGGGACCCGGTCGCCCTCGCCCTGCTGCGCCGGATCAAGCAGGCGCTCGATCCCAAGGGGCTGCTCAATCCGGGCAAGCTGGTGCGGGCCGAAAGGGCTGGCGGCAGGGCTGGCGAGGCGGCGTCCGGCCCCGGACTTGCGCCGAATTCGCCCAGCGCCTAGAGGATGCGGCCCGCCCGGCAGCCCCGGGCCAATCCCATTTTCGGCCCGCCCCGGCGCGCCCAACCGGAGAGTGACCAATGGCCAGCGCGCCGCAAGCAAGCCTGCCGCTTTTCTACCAGGACCTGATGCCGCTCAACAGCCGCGATCACACCGCCTGGCGCACCCGGACCACCGACCGCGCGCCCTGGCTCGCCGGCTTCCACGCCGTGCCGCTGACGGTCGAGGAATTCCCCGCCGCCGCGCGCCATTTCCCGATCATCTTCTCCTCGGGCGAAAACCCGGTGCCGCTGGCGCTGATGGGCCTGAACGAAGGCGTGAACGTGTTCGTCGACGCCGAAGGCAAGGTGACCGACAACATCTACATCCCGGCCTATGTCCGCCGCTATCCCTTCCTCCTCGCCAAGTTGGCGCCCGATAGCGACGAGCTGTCGCTGTGCTTCGACCCGACGAGTGACCTGGTCGGCGAATTCGCGGAAGGCGCGGCCCTGTTCGACGGTGACCAGCCGAGCGACAACACCAAGGCCCTGCTCGGCTTCTGCGAGCAGTTCGAGCAGGCCGGGATGCGGACCCAGGCCTTCGTCGAGGACCTGGCCAAGCACAAGCTGCTGATGGACGGCGAAGTGGCGATCCAGCAGGAGGGTAGCGAACAGCCCTTCGTCTATCGCGGCTTCCAGATGATCAACCAGGAAGCCCTGCGCGAAGTGCGCGGTGATGTCCTGCGCGGCTGGAACCAGAGCGGCCTGCTTCCGCTGATCTATGCCCACCTGTTCTCGCTCGACCTGATTCGCGAAATCTTCGGCCGCCAGGTCCAGCAGGGCAAGGGTCCGGTCCCCGCGCCGGCGGCCTGAACCGAGGTTCCGCCCCCGCGCTCGGGCCTGAGCGCCGCGCGGGGGGCGGAACCACCGGGCTGGCGGCGGGAATGGGCCACCGCCCGCCCCCTCCCGGCCAAACCGCCGCGCCGGGTGCGCGCCTTTGCGGTTGAAATTTTTCACCATCCGTACTATATGGAAACTGCCTGACTGGCGCTTCCCTCATGGCCCAGTCGGGTTGGTGCACTTGTTGCACCTCCTCCCTGAACCTTGGCCACCTCGTGCAATTGCACGAGGTGGTTTTTTATGGGCTGCTTGCGCCGGCGCCGAAGGCGACTGCCGGAACCGGGGAAAACCACGCTATTCCGCGGCTTGCGCCCATCCGTCGGCGGCCCGGCCCCGGCTTCGGGTCATCTGCCCCATGGCCGCCAGTTCGGCCGCGAGCGCCCGGACCAGCCCGGCCAGGTGATCGGCCACGGCGGCAAACCCGGCGCCCGGTTCCATCAGGTGCGAATCGAGATAGGACGATCGCGCGATCTCGATCTGGAAGGCGTGGACCCCGCCGCGCGGGTCGGCATGGCAATCGAGCGAGTAGCCCCCGGCATAGGGCCGGTTGTGCGCCGCCAGGCGTCCGCCCCGGGCAAACCAGGCGAAGGCCAGCGCGGTGAGGGTCCCCGCGCAGCTCGCACCGAACCGGTCGCCCACCACGAATTCGGGCGCGGGCATCCCGCCGCGCGCGGCCATCGGCGGCATCGAATGCAGGTCGAGCAGCAAGGCGGTCCCCCAGCGTTCACGCAAACGGGCGAGCTGGCTGGCAAGCTCGGCGTGATAGGGCCGGTGGATCTGCGCCAGCCGCGCCTCCAGCTCGGCCCGCCGCTGCGGCCGCTTCCACAGTTCCCCGATGCCCGGCAGGCGGCGCGGGACCAGCCCCAGCCCGCCGCCGGCCCGGCCACCCGGCCCGCCCGGCAAGCGCTCCGCCTCGTCCGGCTCGCGCGTGAACATCGACCAGTCGACATCGTCGGGGGCGCGGTTGAGATCGATCATCGCCCGCGGCGCGCGGGCCACCAGCAGGGCCGCGCCGGTCGCCGCGGCCACGGCCTCGCCCAGCCGGTCCACCAGCCGGTCTTCCAGACGCTGGGCGGCCTGGGCCGGGCTTCGCAGGTGCTCCTCCACCCCCGGCGGATAGACCCGCCCGGCGTGGGGAACCGCGATCAGCACCGGGATCGCCGAAGGCTCGCGCGCGGCCAGAACCCAGGCCGGCTCGTTCGCCAGGCCCGGGATCGCGCCGCCACTGGCGGTGGCGCCGCCAAGATCGGGCAGGAACAGCGAATCCCGGTCAGGCGGCTCGAGCGGCATGGCTTCAGGCTGGACCGCCCCGCGGCCCATGTCAAAGCCTGACACGGCAGGCCGGAACGACGATTTCTTAACAGGTTGCAGCCTAGGAGATTCGCCCGGTCGATGCCCGATCGGCCGTGCCCGAATTCCCGCGAACAGGCCCATAGATGATCCGCATTCTCCTTGCCGAAGACGAAGACGCGATGCGGACCTACCTGGCCCGGGCGCTTGAAAATGCAGGCTATTCGGTTGCCGCGGTCGATCGCGGCACCGCCGCCCTGCCCCTGCTCCAGTCCGAGCACTTCGACCTCCTGCTCTCGGACATCGTCATGCCCGAGATGGACGGCATCGAACTGGCCCAGCGCTGCGCCGAGATGAGCCCGCAGACCAAGGTGATGTTCATCACCGGCTTTGCCGCCGTCACGCTCAAGGCCAGCCGCGAGGCGCCCCAGGCCAAGGTTCTGTCCAAGCCCTTTCACCTCAAGGACCTGGTGCTCGAAGTGGACCGAATCTTCAGCGCGCCCGATTCCCTTCAGATCTGAACCGGCCGGTGCGACGGGAAAAACCGGACGCGCCGCCACCCCCGACAAAATCGCCTTGATTTGCCCCAAGTGCCTCGTTAAAGGCGCCCTCCTGCCCAGCCGAGAGGCCGGGCGGTTCGAATGGATCGGGCGTATAGCTCAGTGGTAGAGCACTGTGTTGACATCGCAGGGGTCGGAAGTTCAATCCTTCCTACGCCCACCATTCGCCTCCTAACAGAAAACGGCTGAAATCCTCCCCTTCGGGGGACATCCTCATGGTGCGCCGTCAACATGAGGATGGGCCGAACGAAGCTCGCAACACAAATTTGTCACAGCGAGCTTATGAATGGCGACAATCACCAAACGGAAGACCGGCTGGTCCGTGCAGGTCAGACGCAAGGGCTATGCACCTAGGTCCAGAACCTTCCGATCCAAATCCGAAGCGGAGGTATGGGCGCGGGATCAGGAAGCCGAAATCGATAGGGGCAATCTTCCAGTCTGCGATCACGCGCTTAAGACCGAAACCCTGAACAGCCTCCTAGATCGTTACCTGCTTGAGGTGACCCCACGGAAGCGAAGCAAGGATTCAGAATCCAAACGCCTTCGCAAACTCCAACGGCATCCCATATGCGCATTAGCAATTCGTGACCTAAAGCCGGGCCACTTAGCGGAATACCGCAACGAAAGGCTGGCCAGTGTAAAAGCTGGAACTGTGCGCCGGGAACTCGGCCTCCTGCATCACCTGTTCGATGTTGCCATGCGCGAGTGGGGTTTGCCGCTGTCAATTAACCCGCTCAAGAAAGTCAGCTTACCAGTGATCGGTAATGCCCGAGACAGGCGCTTGGAAGGAGGGGAATTAGGAAAGCTGGAAAGAGCATTAGCCAGCAATCGGAATCCATTCGTCGCCCCAGCCGTCCGGCTAGCAATCCACACCAGCTTACGCAGACAAGAGGTTCTAGACCTACGTTGGTCAGCTATCGATCTACATCGGCGAACTGCGTTCATCCCGGTGACAAAAACCGGGCAATCGCGTGTCATCCCCCTCACCGATGCTGCGATTAAAATTATCAGGTCAATGGAATGCAGAAAGGGAGAACAAGGAGCGGACGACAGGCTGTTTCCCATTACCATCAATGCGTTCAAGCTGGCATGGAAACGAGTTCAACGGCGATCAAGCCTGATTGATTTCCGATTCCACGACCTACGCCATGAGGCGATTAGCCGTTTCGCTGAAATGGGTCTTAGCACCGTCGAGCTTGCGGTTATTAGCGGTCACCGGGATCCTAGGATGCTGTTTCGCTATACTCATTTACGACCGGCAGACTTAGCTCGGAAGTTGGCAGGTCGATCATGGGAGCAAGAGGTTGGAGTTTAGGCTTTGTGTGACGATCAAGCTTCCTGTGCCGGATTGCTGATTATCGAGCCTTTCCCACCCCTTGATTCATATATCTAACCCGCACTTTTGCGTCATAACGCTTCGGGATCGATGTTAATTTTTGAACTTAATTAAGATGTTTTAAAAATATATTAATATTTATCTCAACCCATAACCTAAATTTATCTAAACTTAGATAAATATAGGACTTGCTTCCGATCCGGGTTTATCTTGATGGTCTTCAAGGGTCAAGACCACCCTTCTGGTCCGGGAAATGCCTGCGGCTTTTTAGGTTCCGCAGATAGGATTGGATATTTATCTGAAACAATTCGAAAAAACAGAAATAAAATCAGCTTTATGGGTTTAAAAATTAAGTAACAATACGAATTAAGTATACCATACCAGTAAAAAATTACTGACTGTTTTCTCATGATATCTTCCGTTGTATATCCCTGCCTCCAATGAAAAACCGGCACCCTTCTATAAGGGAATGGGTGTCTGGTTTTCAAACGGAGAAGGATATTGATTTAAATGCTTAATGATTATTTTTATTCTGATTTTGGTTTTGACTATGAATTCTATACCTGTTCAACCTATTCCTCATCCATATTCCCGGAGTTAAAAACCGAGAATCCATTCTCGGTTCTAAAAAGGGTTATGAAAGAGAGTCTTACGGGAACCTGTAAGCCCTGCTTCTATATCCTTCCTGCTGCTTGCGGGTCGGGGAAGTCTACCAGCGTTCAAGCCTTTATCCGGGATTGGAAGGATCGCGGTTTCGAGGAGGGTGGCAGCGCGATCATCATGCTGCCGACGCTGGAAGAGATTGACACCTATGTCAGCGGGTGCGGCTTGGAGAAGGCCGATTACGCCTGTCTTTCACCGGATCGGAACTATGCCAAGCTGGGGCTAGGGCGAGGCAAAGCCGATCAGGCGCGGGTGCTGTTTGTTACCCATGAACAAGCACGGCGGCGGATGCTCGAACAGGGTAGCTTCGGCGCGGGCACGTTACCCCTACCAGCTATGGGCGGAACGGTCGGGCAATGTAGTGTTTTTACCCGCTGTTGCCGCTGACTACTCGCACGTTACGTTCAACTGGTGGAGCAAGGGGGCCAACAAGACCACCCTTCGGGGCAATGCCAAGGATCGTGCCAAGATTGTGGGCGTGATTGCGGCCACTATCAACAGCAAGCCCGATGAAGAGTGGCTGGTGATCCATCCGATGAAACAGCCCGGCTATGAGGGCCAGCCGGGATTTTGCATCGAGTCCGAGTTGATCCCCATGCTGACTAATCCTGCGCCGGTTAATTTCCTACACTGGGGTTTGCACCTTGGCCGGAACGATTTCCGCACAATCAAGAACGTCGTGATCGTCGGTAGCTTGCACTATGGGCAGACGGCTAACGAAGCCCTGTATGCGGCGGCGGTCGGCAAGCTCACCAATCTTGACCAGCGAGGCGTTAAGCTGGTTGGCGACGGCGAGTTCGTCCACCATGTTTATCAGGCCGCGTGTCGTTCGAACGTCCGTAATATTAAGGACGGCGTAGCCGGTGCAGCCACAATCTACCTGATCACCGCTGACCGGGCGCACCGCGCACCCCTTATTGCCAAGGCAATGCCCGGTTGCATCATCATCGATTGGGAGCCGGTTCCTAAGCCCCCATTGCCGAAGGAACGCCTTATGCTCGAAACAATGGCCCGGCTATTCGAGGCCAGCCCGATATCGATCAACCTCAAGGAGCTTTACCTTGCGTGTGGCGGTAAGGACTCCGAGTACCTCAAGCGCATGTGGACGCGGCCAGCTGTGATCGCATTCATGAAGGAGAACGGTATAAAAAAAGTAGGGCATCGGCTGGTGCGCTACTCTGCAGCCAAAATTCCATGACCGGAAACTAGGACGTAAACTCATAAGCGGTCTTGAGGTTTGTCGGTTTGCGTGATTCAGGCACTCCATTGCGATGGAGGCTTGATGGCACGGCGGCGATACGAACTTACGGATGGGGAATGGTCGATTATCGGGCCGCTGCTACCGAACAAGCCTCGCGGTGTCCCCCGCGTCGATGACCGGCGGGTCTTGAATGGTATTCTCTGGCGGTTCCGCACCGGCTCACCATGGGCAGAAGTGCCGGAGCGCTATGGTCCCCCGACGACCTGCTACAATCGGTTCGTGCGCTGGCGCAAAGCCGGGGTGTGGGACCGGCTACTTTCAGCGGTTTCCGCTGCTTTCGATGGCGAAATCGTGATGATCGACTCTACCTGCGTCCGCGTTCACCAGCACGGTGCGACGGGTAAAAAGGGGGGGGCGGAGATCGCGGCATGGGACGTTCCCGAGGCGGCCTCACGAGCAAAATCCATGCCCTTGTTGACGCTGACGGTCGTCCCGTCGCACTGCGCCTGACTGGCGGTCAGGTCCACGACAGCCAAGAAGCCGAAGCTCTGCTTGATGCCATGCCCGAAGGTGCCACACTGCTGGCCGACAAGGGCTACGACAGCAACGCCATCCGCGAAGCCGCCGCAGCCAAGAGTGCCTGGGCCAACATCCCATCGCGTTCCAACCGCAAGCAGCGTTTCCCCTTCTCGGGCTGGCTCTACCGCCAGCGCAATCTGGTCGAACGCTTCTTCAGCCGCATCAAGCACTTCCGGGGCATCGCCACCCGTTACGACAAGTGTCCCGAAAACTATCTTGCCGCCGTCAAACTCATCTGCGCCCGCATCTGGTGTGCCGCGTAATGAGTCTACGTCCTAGCAATTGGCTGTTGAAACTGCGCAAGGCAACGGTCGAGGAAACCCTGCGCAGTTTCAGGGGCGCTACTACCGAACGGGTATGTAGCTGCCGATGCGCGGAGTATATGCCGAAATTTGCCCGCAGTGCGCATTTGGAAGCATTTGCCTATTACGGGTGACCTAGGGCTGAAAGTGGCCGCGTGACGCTCGGCAAGGCGAATAAGTGGAAAATTTGCAAAGGACTGTGACTACCGGCCCATCAAAGTCGCTTTCATTCTAGAAAATTCTTCCTCTGTTATGACTCCGTCTTTTCTTAGATCATCGAGTTTAACAAGTTGATCCACAATAGACTTAGTCGCGTCACCCGTATCACCTTCCACATGAGCAACGTCCGAATACGTCGGCGGGGGGAATCGAGTGACGGATTTCTCACAAGCTCCGCCGACCAGATCAAACCCGGTTCCAGATGAACTCCCGATGTCAGCAAAAGATACGGATTGCCCGTCCATTACCACGACAAACCAACTCTGACCGGCATACCCACCCATTCTGTTTTTCGAATTTAACTTACCGCAAGTTATGTAACCAACGATTGGCTTGCCAAACAGCCTCTTCCACGAACTATTCACAAAGCCATATGGCCACTCGAACTTTGCGGAGTCTGGATCAACAAGCATTGATCTGACATATCGCTCAGCCGCCGAGCGCATCGCATTTTGATCCGGTTCAGTGAACGGTGGCACCGCACTTGATGCCTTGTCATACGTATAGGGGTGAGCCTTCTGGCATTCCTCTACGGCCGCATACTTTTTGGTGAAGTCTGGGCCCGGATTGTCTGCTGCAGCTTGCTTGATGCAAGCGGCGAGAAGCTTCCCCTCCGTTTGAGAAGAAAGCTCGTCGGCGCCGGCCGACCCAGCGCCAGCCACCAATATAGCGGCAGCAACTGCGACCCTGATGCCCGCCTGTTCGGGTCCGGCTATTGGCCCCATTAACTTCGCAACCGCACCGGTGATGCTTGCCATATGCCCCCCTACGGTTTGGAGGCATTACCCAGCCGAAGCCGGGTGTTGGAATCCCCGTGCGTAGCCCGGGGCACCGCCACCTTTGGGCGCGAGGCCTTGGACATACGCAGCGGTCACCCAGGCGAGAAAACTCGACCGAGCTACGCAACAAAGGGGATTCCACGCCCCACAGCCGGAGTTTTCCTGGCTGCCTCAACGTCATGGCAAACTCATCAAATTGACGCAAGGGGACGGCCAGAAACAAGGTGCATAATATTAGTATAAGTCGCTCACAAATAGACCCATAATCGTCTAAATTACTAGAAGTTGACTCAATAATTCCCTCATGTATAGATCGATGACCGATGCAGAGCGCATCGGTTGAAAACATCATATGGAGATATAATGACTATTACTATACCTAAGAATCAAATGCTAAATGAACTGTTTGGAAGCACCAACTTCAAGGCGGGCGGCGTAGGTCGTGTTGATCGCAACCGAGCCCTTCGGGCGATTGAGGAGTCGGACCTGATCAATGCGTGCCGATCCCTTGGTTACATTCTGCTGATCATCGGCACGGATTACATCGTGGCCTTGGCAGGTGCCGAAGTCACCAAGCTGCTCTGAAAGCAAAGCAAGGGGGGCGCTGCGGCGCCCCTTTTTGATTCCGATTGCAGACATCGGCTACCCCAACATTCCAGCCGCCCCTCTTCGCTGGCCTCAGCACCAAAGGCAGGCATAGGAGGATTCCTGGCCCTGCTTCATTGTGTGACCTTAGGGTAAATTGGGGGTGTCGTCAGAATCGACAAGACTAGCTGCAATCGTAAATCTAGTAGGACTTCCAATTATATAGCGAACACTGGCTGATTGAAAATTTCGCCATAGAGGCGATTGTGAAGGGCAAGGCTGCCTTCGCCTATCCGACCCCTCTATTCGCGCTGTAGCGGCTCATATGAGGCTTTTTCAGATATTTATGACGCCGCAGCTAGGGCCCGGTAGACACTGGCCCGACCGATACCCAATCGCTTAGCAATCTCGCTAGGGCCGATGCCTTCATCTTTCAGGGTTTGGATGGCGTTAATATCGACCGAAGGCTTGCGTCCCTTGTAAACGCCCCTTGCCTTGGCCTTCTCAATACCCTCTTTCTGGCGCTCCTTACGGATATCGGTTTCGAACTCGGCAACAGCACCAAGAATTGCCAGCACCAGCTTGCCCATGCCGCTATCCGTATCGACCCCGGCTTGTTGAAGGCACCGAAATTTTACGCCCTTCGCATTTAGCCGGGCGATGATGTTGTGCAGGTCTACCGATGAACGTGCCAGCCGATCTAGGCGCGTGATGACAAGGGTATCACCTTCCCGAACGAAATCGATGGCGTCGGCAAGGGCTAGCCGACCGTCCGCGCTGGCGCCGCTCTTCTTCTCCTGAAAGACCTTATCGCAACCAGCAGCGCGCAATGCGTCAAGCTGAACCTCAAGCGACTGGCCCGATGAGCTTACCCTTGCATAACCGATCAGCATAACGACACCTTGTCTCAATAGCCTCTAGACCAAGACTTAATATCGTCTCATAAGCCGATTCGCAACCCTAATGAGACATTCAATCATGTCTCAATGAATGTCTCTGATAGGTATACCCAACAACGACGAGCCGCCGCCCTTGCGATGTTAACGGCTAAGCGGCTAACGTCGCGCCCATGCACATACGCCGCCTAACGCTAGACAATGTTCGGAGCTTCAAAGACCGCACCGACTTCCATTCAGAGGGTGATATCAGCATCCTCATAGGGCCGAACGGTAGCGGCAAGACCAACCTGTTGGACGCAGCGGTCATCATGCTGCGAAAGCACCTATTTGCATCGATGCATGCGGTGCACACCCCATCGCCGGAGCAGGTCGAGCGTTATGAATTCCGCCACAACGATGCATTGAACCAACTCATATTAGAAAAGCACAGCGCCCGACCTAATGATCCACAGGTTATTGAAATCGAAGTAGAGACGTCAGAGAGCGATATCAAAGCCATGACTTCTCTCAAGACTGATGCATATAAATTGATGGACATGGCGAAATATCGCTATGCCAACCTACAATATCAGTTAACCGAAGACTGGGATTTGTCGGCCCTCAAAGCGGGACAGAGGTTTGTATACACTCTGCGTGACAATGCTCTTGTTTATCCCCAGCAGGACAAAGACGCGGCCATACATTTCCACCAATTCCTAAAAATATACGAGACCGATAGCCAGCTTCGGGACGAGTTCGAGCTAAGCTCACTGTCTACACCTATGATTTATCTCCCTATCAATCGTTCGGCCAACCCCCTCACTTCGAGCATCGAACTCGCTGGTTATAACGCTTACGAACAAAAGCGGCACAGCGATATAGCAACGTCACGGACGCAGTTCTCATTGGTGCAGGTTGCTATAGGCAGAATGGCACAACGGCACAGAAAATTGCTTGGAAAAGACAAAGGTGATGCCGCATCCGTATTCAAGTCTGAGCCTAATTTGGTGAAACTCACTAAGGCCCTAAAGAACCTTGGATATGAATGGGATTTAATATGCACGAACGACAACAAGAACGCCTACGACATACAACTAAGTAAGCAAGGATCTAAATTCTACATAGGAAGAGCTTCTTCTGGCGAAAGAGAGCTATTAACTTATCTATTCACTATTTACGCCCTCAATGTCAGGGATGCCTTTATTCTGATCGATGAGCCAGAACTGCATCTTCATCCTCGTTGGCAATCGATATTGTTAGCTCTATTTGAGAACCTCGCTAACGAGACAGGGAACCAGTTCCTCTTTGCAACCCATTCGCCGACTTTTGTGTCGCCAAGTTCCATTAATTACGTATCAAGGGTTTATTCAGAAGATCAAAGCAGCCATATCGTTCGGCTGGATACGTCGTCCCTGCCTAACGGCAAGCACCTGTTGAGCATTGTTAATAGCCATAACAACGAGCGCATATTCTTCGCCGACCTTGTTATTCTTGTTGAGGGCCTTTCGGACAGGGTGTTTTTTGAAGCCATTTTCAAGCACTTAATCCCAAACCCCAGCGTCGTTTACGAAGTAGTCAGCGTTGGCGGAAAGGGCCTGTTCCCAGCCTACGAGAGCGTTCTTCACGCAAGTGCAGTACCGTTCGTCACCATAGCCGACTTGGATTATATTGAGCAGGTTGGCACGGATAGCCTAAGGGGTCTTCTCAAGACGAATACGAAGAAGATCAAAGAGAAAGTCATAGAAGACGGTGGAAGCGTTGATGGCGATTCTCTGGTGAATGCCATCGAATCTGCCATGACAACTGGGCACTGGGGTCAAGCCAGTTCGATATGGGAATACATTAAAGCTCAGCGTCGCTCCTTGCCGAAAGCCCTGAGGGACGAACAAAAGGCGGAACTCTCACAGTTCCTAAATGGGCAGAAGCAAAAGGGCATCTACATCCTTAGTAAGGGCTCCCTTGAGTCCTACCTCTCGCCCGACCTGAGGTCCAAAGACATGCAAAAGCTCATTGAGTTTCTGACCGCTCCTGACTTTTGGGATCGGCTGCCCTCAGAAGCCTTCGGAGAGCTAAGCGAGATAGCCTACTCAATCTTTGGCCCTCCCGATGGCCCAGAGACCGGGTCACAAAAGAATCACACTGAGTCCGATGTTGCTATCATGAGCGAGCCGGTATAACGGCAACGACGAGCTTCGAAGAGCACGGATTTCAGCCGTTTTTGGATGCTAAGGGCGTATAGCTCAGTGGTAGAGCACTGTGTTGACATCGCAGGGGTCGGAAGTTCAATCCTTCCTACGCCCACCATTCAAAAAGCCCCGGCAACCGCAAGGTTCGCCGGGGTTTTTTGTTGCGCCCCGCCCCCGCACCGCTTTGCCTGCGGGATCGCCGCGTGGACTTGGCGCCGGGCTGCGCTATCCTCGTCCGCAACGACAAGCGCGGGAGAGCAGCGGGATGGACAGCGGGCGGCGATGGAAGCGGCGGCCGGAAGGCGCCAACTGGGGCGATTTCGGCGCGGACGACCAGATCGGCCGGATGAACCTGCTCACCCCGGAGCGCCGGCTGGCCGGGGCCGCCGAGATCCGCGAGGGGCTGGCCTTCACCCTCAGCCTCCCGCTTGACCTGCCCGGCTGGGGCAAGGGCACCGAGTTCCGCCGCCCGCCCCGCCTGTTCGCCACAACCAGCCACGACGGCCAGGCGATGTACAACCTGCCGATCGGCTTCGGCACCGACAATCCGCGCGGGGTGGTCTGCGACGACGGGGTGATCCTGTGCACCCAATATTCCACCCAGTGGGATTCGCTGGCCCACATGGGGATGCGCTTCGATGCCGACGATGATGGCATCGAGGAGATCGTCTACTACAACGGCTACCGCGCCGGCGAGGCGATCATCGCGCCGGAGGGCGACCAGCCGCCGGTGGCCCGCGCGCTGGGCATCGAGAATCTCGCCACGGCAGGCGTCCAGGGCCGCGCGGTGGTGGTCAGCCTGGTCGAGGCCTTCGGGCCGGGGCGCACGTGGGTCGGCCATGCCGACCTCCAGCGGGCCATGGCCGACCAGGGCTGCGTTGTGCGCGAAGGCGATTTCCTGCTCCTCCACACCGGCTTCGACGATGCCCTGATCGCCGCCAGGGGCGAGGCCGATCCGCGCGCGATGGACCAGGTCGGCGCCGTGCTCGACGGGCGCGATCCGGCCCTGCGGGACTGGGTGCGCGACTGCGGCCTCATCGCCATCTGTGCCGACAATATCGGCGTGGAAGGCTTCGGCTTTGCCGATTGCTCGGCCGGGTGCGATCACTCGATGGCCCCGCTCCATGACCTGTGCCTGTTCAAGCTGGGGATCCACCTTGGCGAAATGTGGCGGACCGGCGAGCTTTCGCGCTGGCTGCTCAAAGAGGGGCGCTCGGCGTGCTTCCTGACCGCGCCGCCCCTGCGCCTGCCCGGCGCGGTGGGCTCGCCGGTGACGCCGGTGGCGACGGTCTGAGATGAGCGGGAGGAACCTGACAATGGATCACAAGTCGGAATTCGACTTCACCGGGCGCAGGATCGTGGTGACGGGGGCAGCCTCGGGCATCGGGCGCGCAGTCGCCGAATTCGTGGCGGAACGCGGCGCCATGGTGGGGCTGATCGATGTCAATCCCGAGGGTGTGGAGCAAGTCGCCCGGCTGACCGGTGGCCATGCCGTGACGCTGGACCTGGCCCGGTCCGACGCGATTCCCCCGGCCATCGCCGCCCTGGCCGAGCGGCTTGGCGGAATAGACGGGATCGTCAACAGCGCGGGCCTCGGCCGCACATCGCCCACCCGCGAGATGACCATCGCCGAGTGGAACCTGATGCTGGGGATCAACCTCACCGCCCCGTTCCTGATCGTCCAGGCCGCCCTGCCATGGCTGCTGGAAAGCACCGGGGCTTCGGTGGTCAACATCGCCTCGGGCGTGGGGCTGCGGCCGACCGGGCCGGGCGGCTCGGCCTATGCCGCCTCAAAGGCCGGGCTGATGGGGCTGACCCGCGCGCTGGCCATGGAATTCGCGCCGAAGATCCGGGTCAACAGCGTGTGCCCGGGTTTCGTCCGCACGCCGATGAACGCCTTCATCCTTGACGATCCGAACGCGAGCACCGCCTTCCTCGCCAACTATCCGCTGCGCCGGGCCGCCGAGCCGATCGAGGTCGCCGGCCTCATCGCCTTCCTGCTGAGCGACATGGGATCCTACATCACCGGCGCGACCTATGCCGCCGATGGGGGCCGCACGATGCACTGAGGCGGCCCGGCGGCGGCGGGGTGGCGGCGGGGCGGCGGGGCGGCGACTGGGCGGCAATTGCGGCACCGTTCATCGCGCAACTATTGTCTACTATTTAGATTGAGTTTATCGAGGCCGGGCCGGAACGCAGACCGAGTCGACCGGCGAGTGATCATCCTTCCACGGAAGACCAGCCCATGGCCCGCCACCTGACCCCGCCGCCGCGCCCCGACCGCCCCCCGCTAGTCCTGCTCATCCCCGGCCTGAACGACAGCGGCCCCGACCATTGGCAAAGCCGCTGGGAAGCGGCCCTTCCCGATGCCGCCCGGGTCGAACTGGGCCTGTGGGACGATCCCCACCGCAACACCTGGGTGAACAAGCTCAACCTCGCGATCCATCACGCCGATCGGCCGGTGGTGCTGGTGGCCCACAGCCTGGGCTGCCTGACCGTCGCCTGGTGGGCCGAATACGAGCGACCGGGGCCGGACTGCGGGGTGGTCGGCGCGCTGCTGGTCGCCCCGCCCGATGTCGACCGGCCCGGCCTCGATCCCCGACTGGCGCGCTTTTCCGCCTGCCCGCGCGGCGAACTGCCCTTCCCCTCGATCCTCGCCGCCAGCCGCAACGATCCCTTCTGCTCCCCGCGCAGCGCCATTGCCCTGGCGCGCGACTGGGGCAGCCGCTTTGCCGACCTGGGCGAAGTGGGCCACGTCAACGCACGCAGCGGCTTGGGCGACTGGCCGCAGGGCCAGCGCCTGCTTGCCCAGCTGATCACCGCCGGCGAGCCGCCCGCCGCCACACGGGCCGATTGGCGCCGCCCGCTGCCACACCCCGCGCCCGCGCCCCTTGGCAAGCCGAGAACAGGCTGATAGCCAGCACCACATCGGGGCACAGCAACCTCCCGAACAGGCTTTCCGGCCGAACAGGCTTTCCGGCCCAAGCGTTGCCTCATTGTCCGCCTGCGCGCGGATGGTAAGGCGTGAACCGTGACCGAGCCCACTCCCTCCTCCTCGACCACTCCCAGCCCCACCTTCGCCGAACTCGTGCGCGTTTCGACGCGGATCGGCTGCCTCAGCTTCGGCGGCCCCGCCGGGCAGATCGCCCTGATGCACCGCGAACTGGTGGAAGAGCGCGGCTGGGTCAGCGAAGAGCAGTATCTCCACGCGCTCAACTTCTGCCACCTGCTGCCCGGCCCCGAAGCCCAGCAACTGGCGATCTGGATCGGCTGGAAACTCCATGGTCTCAAGGGCGGGCTGGCCTCGGGCCTGCTGTTCGTGGTGCCGGGCGCGCTGGTCATGCTGGCGCTGTCGATGCTCTATGGCTTTGCCGCGAAGCTCGGCTGGTTTGCCGCGCTGTTCCTGGGGATCAAGGCCGCGGTGCTGGCGGTGGTCGTCCAGGCCTTGCTGCGGGTGGCCAGACGGGCGCTCAACACCGCCTTCAAGCGCGCCGTTGCCGTGGTCGCCCTGCTGGCCCTGTTCGTGTTCAACCTGCCGTTCCCGGTGGTCGTGCTTGGCGCGCTGGCGCTGGGGACCGTGATCGCCGCGCGGCGCCCCGCCTGGCTGGCGCTGGGACCGATGGCCCCGGCCAGCGCGCTTGCGCCCCGGCCCTGGGGCGCGACCATCAGGGCCATCGCGGTTGGCGGGCTATTCTGGTCCGCGCCGCTGGTTCTGGTGTTTTTCACCCTGGGCCAGAGCCACGTGCTGTGGGAGATCGGCAGCTTCTTCGCGCGGCTGGCCGTGGTCAGCTTCGGCGGCGCCTATGCGGTGCTGGCCTACATGGCCCAGGCCGCGGTGCAAACCCACGGCTGGCTGGGCGCGGGCGAGATGGCCGATGGTTTGGGCCTGGCCGAAACCACCCCCGGTCCGCTGATCATGGTGACCCAGTTCGTCGGCTATCTTGCCGCCTTCCGCGCGCCCGCCCCGTTCACCCCGCTCACCGCCGGGCTGCTGGGCGCCGCGATCACCACCTGGGTGACCTTCGCGCCCTGCTTCCTGTGGGTCTTTGCGCTCGCCCCGTGGATCGAGCGGCTCGAACACGCCCGCCGGCTGAAGGGCGGGCTCGCCACGCTCACCGCCGCGATCGTCGGCGTGATCGGCAACCTCTCGCTGTGGTTTGCCCTCCACGTTCTGTTCGCGCGGGTGGCGACGGTCGAGGCCGGTCCCTTGCGGCTGCTCCTGCCCGATCCGGCCAGCCTCGATTGGCGGGCGCTGGTCCTCGCCGTGGTGGCGGGCCTGCTCGTCTTCCGCCTGCGGTGGAACGTGATCGCGGTGATCGGCCTCGCCGCCGCCGGCGGACTGGTGCTGGGCCAGCTCGGCTGAGGCAGATGCCGCGCACGGCTCACCCGCCGTGCGCGGCATCCTCGGCAATCAGGCGGCGGGAGCGCACGATCATGTCGACCCAATCGGCATAGGCCGCGGTGAGGCGCATCACCGT
Source organism: Novosphingobium bradum (assembly GCF_042646485.1). Taxonomy (NCBI): domain Bacteria; kingdom Pseudomonadati; phylum Pseudomonadota; class Alphaproteobacteria; order Sphingomonadales; family Sphingomonadaceae; genus Novosphingobium; species Novosphingobium bradum. Next base: position 187,616 of record NZ_JBHRTQ010000004.1, read on the forward strand.
GTCCTTGAGCGGGCCATCCTTCAGGCAGCCAGATGCATCGAAGCTGTCGTCGGTGACGTGGCCGAGATAGGCCTCGGGCTGCTGCATCATCGGCATATTGAGGAACACGCAGGCCTGGCGCAACTGGTGGTTGGCCCCGAACCCGCCGATCGCGCCGGGCGAGGCGCTGACGATGGCGGCCGGCTTCCTGTCCCACACGCTCTGCCCATAGGGGCGCGAGCCGACGTCGATCGCGTTCTTGAGCACGCCGGGCACGCCGCGGTTGTATTCGGGCGTGCAGAACAATACCCCGTCGGCTGCGGCAACCGCCTGGCGGAAGCGGACATAGGGCTCGGGCGAGGCCTCGTCATAGTCCTGGCTGTAGGGCGCAAGATCGCCGATCTCGACGATGGTGCAGGCAAGCTTGTCGGCGGAAAAGGCGCAGAGCGAGCGCGCCACCTTGCGGTTGATGCTGGCCGCCCGCAGGCTGCCCACGATGATGGCGACTGTGTGACGGCTCATGGCGAAGGCTCCTTCGCGCCTTCAATGCCGGGGGCCGGAATTGGTTGCGCGGCGGTGCCGGCGCGAATCCATCGTCCCGGCGTCGGCCACCGCTTGCCCGCCGGGGTTTGACTGCCTATGGACCCCGGCGGAACACTCTCCCCGGGAAGGACGGCAATGGCCAAGATCAAGGTAGCGAATCCCATCGTCGAAATGGACGGCGATGAAATGACCCGCATCATCTGGCAGTGGATCCGCGAGAAGCTGATCCTGCCCTACCTCGATGTGGACCTGAAGTATTACGATCTCTCGATCGAGAACCGCGATGCGACCAACGACCAGGTCACCATCGATTCGGCCAATGCCACCAAGCAGTATGGCATCGCCGTGAAGTGCGCGACGATCACCCCGGACGAAGCCCGCGTCGAGGAATTCAGCCTCAAGAAGATGTGGAAGTCGCCCAACGGCACGATCCGCAACATCCTGGGCGGCGTGGTCTTCCGCGAGCCGATCGTGATCTCGAACGTGCCCCGGCTGGTCCCGGGCTGGACCGATCCGATCGTGATCGGGCGCCACGCCTTCGGCGACCAGTATCGCGCCACCGACACCCTGATCCCTGGCCCCGGCAAGCTGCGCCTGGTGTTCGACGGCGACAATGGCGAGAAGCTCGATCTCGACGTGTTCGACTTCCCCTCGGCCGGCGTCGCCATGGCGATGTACAACCTTGACGATTCGATCCGCGATTTCGCCCGCGCCTCGATGAACTACTCGCTCAATCTCGGCTGGCCGCTGTACCTGTCCACCAAGAACACGATCATGAAGGCCTATGACGGGCGCTTCAAGGACCTGTTCGAAGAGGTCTACCAGAACGAGTTCAAGGCGCAGTTCGATGCCGCCGGCATCACCTACGAGCACCGCCTGATCGACGACATGGTCGCCTCGGCGCTCAAGTGGTCGGGCAAGTTCGTCTGGGCCTGCAAGAACTACGACGGCGACGTCCAGTCCGACACCGTGGCGCAAGGGTTCGGTTCGCTCGGCCTGATGACCTCGGTCCTGCTCTCGCCCGATGGCAAGACCGTGGAAGCCGAAGCCGCCCACGGCACCGTGACCCGCCACTACCGGATGCACCAGCAGGGCAAGGCGACCAGCACCAACCCGATCGCCTCGATCTTCGCCTGGACCCGCGGCCTGATGTATCGCGGCAAGTTCGACAACACGCCCGACGTGGTGAAGTTTGCCGAAACGCTGGAGCGGGTCTGCATCGAGACCGTCGAAAGCGGCAAGATGACCAAGGACCTCGCCCTGCTGATCGGCCCGGACCAGAACTGGCTGACGACTGAGGGCTTCTTCCAGGCCATCGTCGACAATCTCGAAACCGAGATGGCCAAGGCCTGATCTTCGGATCACGGATGAACAGGAAGGCGCCGGGGCATTGCTCCGGCGCCTTTTTCGTTGGGCACCTGACCGGCCCCGCCAGGCCGACCGGGGAAGCGCCCGCCACCGTGACAAGCCGCCGAGCCTCCCCTAACCTCTCCGCATGGCTGCCGATTTCCATTCCCCCGCCCTGTCCGATGCCCTGGTGATCCTGGGCGCGGCGGGGATCGTCATTCCCGTATTCGCCCGCTTCCGCATCACCCCGGTGATCGGCTTCATCCTCGTCGGACTGCTGGTCGGCCCGCACGGCCTCGGCGCGCGCGTCGCCGAGCATCCCTGGCTGTGGCACGTGACCATCTCCGATCCGGGCGCCCTTGCCCCCTTCGCCGAGTTCGGGATCATCCTGCTGCTGTTCTCGGTGGGCCTCGAACTCTCGTTCGCCCGCCTGTGGGCCATGCGGCGCGAGGTGTTCGGGGTGGGCGCGGCGGAGCTGGCCGGCAGCGCCGCGCTGATCGGCGCGGGCCTGGCGCTGGGCGGACAGGCCTGGCCGACCGCGCTGGCGCTCGGCCTGGCGCTGGCCCTGTCGTCCACCGCGCTGGTCCTCAAAATCACCGACGCGCGCACCCCGGTGGGCCGCGCCGCGCTCTCGATGCTGTTGTTCGAGGACATCGCCCTGGTGCCGATCATCTTCCTGCTCGGCGCGCTTGGCGGCACCGGCGCCGGCGGCGACGGCATCCTCGCCACCCTTGGCCTCGGCGCGCTGGCGATTGCGGGCCTGCTGGTCGCCGGGCGCCTGCTGCTGCCCACCCTCTTCGCCCATGCCGCGCGCACCAAGAGCCCGGAACTGTTCCTCTCGGCCAGCCTGGTGGTGGTGATCGTCGCCGCCCTGGCCACGTCGGCCGCCGGCCTCTCGCCGATCGTCGGCGCGCTGATTGCCGGGCTGCTGATCGCCGAGACTGAATACCACGGCGAGGTCGAGGTGATGACCGAACCGTTCAAGGGGCTGGCCCTCGGGGTCTTCCTGATCACGGTGGGGATGCAGCTCGACCTCGGCCGGATCTGGGCCGATCTCGCCGCGATCCTTTCAGCGCTCGCGCTGGTCTTCGTCGGCAAGGCCGTGGTCACCGCGCTGATGCTGCGGCTGTCGGGCGCGCGGCGGGGCACCTCGGCCGAAGCCGGGTTGCTACTGGCCAGCCCTTCCGAAACCACCTTGATCGTGCTGACCGCCGCCTCGGCCGCCGGCCTGCTCACCACCGAGGTGGCGCAGTTCTGGCAGACGGTGACCGCGCTCGGCCTCACCGTCACCCCGATCATGGCCCTGGTAGGCCGCTGGGCCGCGCGCCGGGTCGATCGCGGCACCCTGCGCCCGCCCGCCGAGGGCGAAGGGCCGCGCGCCCTGATCATCGGCTTCGGCCGCGTGGGGCGGCTGGTGGCCGATATGCTCGATCAGCACCAGCAACCCTATCTCGCGGTCGATGCCGATGCCGATCTGATCATGTCCGCCCGGCAGGATGGCTATGTTGCCCAGTTCGGCGATGCCGCCCGCCCGGGCCAGCTCGCCCGCCTCGGGATCGACCGGGCCAGCGCGGTGATCCTCACCATGGACGATCCACAAGGCGTGCTTCGCCTGGTCCGCCGCATCCGCAAGGACCACGCGCAGGTGCCGATCATCGCCCGCGCCCGCGATGCCGCCCACGCCGGCCAGCTCTATCGCGCCGGAGCCACCCATGCCGTGCCCGAAACGCTGGAAAGCTCGCTCCAGCTTTCGGAAGCCGTGCTGGTCGATCTGGGCGTGCCGATGGGCTTCGTCATCGCCTCGATCCACGAAAAGCGCGACCTGTTCCGCCAGCAGATCATGGACGAGGGCGACCTGCCGGAAAAACCCAAGCTGAAAAGCGCACACCTGCGGGAACGGATGCCCGGCTGAACGGGTTCGGGAATTTCAGGAGGACTGCCATGACCGACGATGCCAAGCGCACCCACGATCCGCACCAGAGCGACGCGGCCAAGAACCCCGCCCGCCAGACCGGCGAGGACAAGGGCCGGATCAAGCGCCCGCAACGCACCGACGCGACCATGGCCGAGGGCGACCTGCCGCGCGGCAGCGAATCCGAACACCAGGGAGGTCCGCGCACCCGGCATTGATGGCTGTTTCAGTTCCACTGAAACGGGTGCGGCACCGGCCCACGCAAGTGGAACAAGAACTATCCGGCCAGCACTGCCTTGACCGCGGCGATCGCCTCGCCCGCCTTGCTGCCGTCCGGTCCGCCGCCCTGGGCCATGTCGGGACGACCGCCGCCGCCCTTGCCGCCCAGCGCCTCGACCCCGGCGCGAACCAGGTCGACAGCGCTGACCTTGCCGGCGAGGTCCTCGGTCACGGCCGCCGCGATGCTGGCCTTGCCCTCGTTCACCGCCACGATCACCGCCACGCCCGAACCGAGCCGCTGCTTGGCCTGGTCGAGCAGGCCGCGCAGGTCTTTCGGGTCCAGCCCGTCCAGCACCTGGCCGGAGAACATCACCCCGCCCACGTCCTCGTCAGCCGCCGGGGCAGCCCCGCCCGAGCCGCCTAGCGCCAGCGCCTTTTTGGCCTCGGCCAGTTCGCGCTCCAGCTTGCGGCGTTCGTCGAGCAGGGCGGCAACGCGGGCTTCCACCTCGTCGGGCGTGGCGCGCAGGAGGCTCGCGGTCTGCTTGAGCGCGTCCTCGCGGCCCACCAGCCACTGGCGCGCGCCTTCGCCGGTCAGCGCCTCGATGCGGCGCACCCCCGATGAAACCGCGCTTTCGCTCACGATCCGGAACAGGCCGATATCGCCGGTGGCGCGCACGTGGGTGCCGCCGCACAGCTCGACCGAATAGGCCTTGCCGTCCCTCGCCCGGCCCATCGAAAGGACGCGAACCTCGTCGCCGTACTTCTCTCCGAACAGGGCCATGGCCCCGGCCTCGATCGCATCGTCCGGGGTCATCAACCGGGTGACCACGGCCTCGTTGGCGCGGATTTCGGCGTTCACCTCGGCTTCGATCGCGGCAATATCGTCGGCGCCGAGCGCGGTGGGATGCGAATAGTCGAAGCGCAGGCGGTCGGGGGCGACCATCGAGCCCTTCTGGGTCACATGAGCGCCAAGCCGGCCGCGCAGGGCTTCGTGCAGCAGGTGCGTGGCCGAATGGTTGGCACGGATCGCATCGCGCCGCGCCACGTCGATATCGAGGCGCACCACGTCGCCCACCCTGATCGTGCCGCTTTCCACCGTGCCCGCGTGGGCATGGAGCCGGCCGAGCGGCTTGGCGGTATCGGCCACGGCGATGCCGAGGCCATTGCCGCCGCTGATACGCCCGGCGTCACCGGTCTGCCCGCCGCTTTCGCCATAGAACGGGGTCTGGTTGACGATAACGGTAACCGAGTCGCCGGCCCCGGCGCGATCGACCTCGGCGCCGTCCCTGACCAGGGCGACGACCTGTGCCTCGCCGGTGGTGGCGGTGTAGCCGGTGAACTCGGTCGCCCCCACGCGCTCGGCGATGTCGAACCAGACCTCGCCGGCCGCGGCCTCGCCCGATCCCTTCCACGCCGCCCGGGCGGCGGCCTTCTGCCGGCCCATGGCCTCGTCGAAGCCGGCGCGGTCCACACCGATCCCGCGCGCGCGCAGGGCATCCTCGGTGAGATCGTAGGGAAAGCCGAAGGTATCGTAGAGCTTGAACGCGGTCTCGCCGGGCAGTTCGCTGCCCGAACCCAGCCCGGCTGTGGCCTCGTCGAGCAGCTTGAGGCCGTTCGCCAGGGTGCGGCGGAACTGGACTTCCTCGCGCTGGAGGGTTTCCTCGATCAGCGGCTGGGCGCGGCCAAGCTCCGGATAGGCCTGGCCCATCTCGGTAACCAGCGCACCGACCAGCCGGTGCATCAGGGGCTCCCTGGCGCCCAGCAGATGGGCGTGACGCATGGCCCGGCGCATGATCCGGCGCAGCACGTAGCCGCGCCCCTCGTTCGACGGCAGTACGCCATCGGCCAGCAGGAACGAGGTCGAGCGCAAGTGATCGGCGATCACCCGGTGGCTGGCGGTATGTTCGCCTGCGGCCTTCACGCCGGTGAGCGATTCGGAAGCGGCGATCAGCGCACGGAAGGTGTCGGTATCATAGTTGTCATGCTGGCCCTGAAGCACGGCGGCGATGCGTTCCAGCCCCATGCCGGTGTCGATCGAGGGCCTGGGCAGTTCACCGACGATCTCGCCCGCGCTCTGCTCGAACTGCATGAATACGAGATTCCAAATCTCGATGAAGCGGTCGCCGTCCTCGTCAGGCGAACCGGGCGGGCCGCCGGCAATCCCGGGACCGTGATCGAAGAAGATTTCCGAGCACGGCCCACAGGGGCCTTCATCGCCCATCGCCCAGAAATTGTCCTTCGTGGCGATGCGGATGATCCTGTCTTCCGGCAGGCCGGCGATCTTGCGCCACAGGTCGAAGGCTTCGTCGTCGGTGTGATAGACCGTGGCCAGGAGCTTGTCCTTGGGCAGGCCCCATTCCTTCGTCAGCAAGGTCCAGGCGTGGGTGATCGCCTGTTCCTTGAAATAGTCACCGAAGGAAAAATTCCCCAGCATTTCGAAGAAGGTATGATGCCGGGCGGTATAGCCGACATTGTCGAGGTCATTGTGTTTGCCGCCGGCGCGGACGCACTTCTGCGACGAAGTCGCGCGCGGGGTTGCCCGCGTTTCCAGGCCCGTGAAGACGTTCTTGAACGGGACCATGCCCGCATTGGTGAACATCAACGTCGGGTCGTTGTACGGAACAAGCGGCGCCGACGGCACGACTTCGTGCCCGTTCGAGCCGAAGTATTCGAGGAAGGACCGGCGGATTTCGTTGGTCGAGCTCATGCCGGTGCCGATAGGGCAGAGCCGCGCGGGCGACAAGCCGGAACGCGCGGCAATTGCGGCAGGATTGGCTGCGCGGCACCGCAAGGGCAGCCCGAACGCGCCCGGGCACCGCTGCCGGTGGCGGTCAGGGCGGCTCAGGCGCGGCGGGCGCTGACCAGCCAGGCAGCGCCCGGGAAGGCAACAAGGCCGTCGCTCGCATAGTCCGCGATCCATTCCATGAACCGCGCCTCGAAGGCGGCCTCGGCGGGTGAACCGCGCAATTGCGCGAGGATCGGCGCGGCCGGGCCGATCTGGCCGAGGAACTCGCGGGCATCGGCAACCGGATCACTGCCCATTCCCGCGACATAGGCGAAGTCGAGCGGCTCGAAGCGCACCTCGCGCCAGCCCGCATCGCCCAGGATGGCCGCGACGTAGCGATCGTCGGCGAAGGCGAAGGGGCCGGGGGCCAGCGGATCGGCCGGAGTTGCAAGGTCGGGCGGCAACAGGGCGGCCAGTTCGCTTGCCCAGGGATTGAGCCGGCGGTCACGAAAACAGGTGAAGGCCATGGCGGCGCCGGGCGCGGCGATTTCGCGCAGGTGGGCAAAGGCGGCGACGGGCTGGGGAAAGAACATCACCCCGTGGCGGGAGACCAGAAGATCGGGCCGGAAATCATCCGGCGTCCAGGTGGCGGCATCGGCCTCGATGAAGGAAAGCGCGGGTCGATCCCCGGCGCGGTGCCGCGCGGCGGCGACCAGGTCGGCCGAGACATCGACCCCCACGATCCGCGCACCGGGCCTGAGCCGCGACAGGGCAAGGGACAGTTCGCCCGCCCCGCAGCCGATATCGAGGATCGCCTGCCCCGCCGTGCGCTCCAGCCGTTCGAGCAGTTGCTGGGTCAGCCCGGCGAAGGCCCGGTCGGTCAGCGCGTGGAGCCTGGCCCATTTGCGGCCAACCTCCCCTTGCCATTCAAACACTTCGGTCATGGGCAGAACCTAGTCCGCGCTGCCTGCGAGAACAAGCGGTGCGGGCCGAAGCCCGCCGCCCCGGCCCCGGCCCCGGCCCCGGCCCCGGCTGGTCAGACAGCAGGGGCCGGGCAGCGCCGTTCGCTCAGCCCTCGTCGTCCGAATCGGGGCCGGCCATCATTTCCTCGGCCAGGCCGTCGGTCTTGCCGCGGATGGCGGCTTCGAGACGGGCGCAAAGCTCAGGGTTTTCCCGCAGGTAGGTCTTCGCGTTCTCGCGGCCCTGGCCGATGCGGATCGAATCATAGGAGAACCAGGCGCCCGACTTTTCCACGATGCCGGCCTTGACGCCGAGATCGAGGATTTCGCCGATCTTGGAAATGCCCTCGCCATACATGATGTCGAATTCGACCTGCTTGAACGGCGGGGCAACCTTGTTCTTGACCACCTTCACGCGGGTGGCGTTGCCGACGATCTCGTCACGGTCCTTGATCTGGCCGGTGCGGCGGATGTCGAGGCGGACCGAGGCGTAGAACTTGAGGGCATTGCCGCCGGTGGTGGTTTCCGGGTTGCCGTACATCACGCCGATCTTCATGCGGAGCTGGTTGATGAAGATCACCATGCAGCGCGAGCGGCTGATCGAGCCGGTCAGCTTGCGTAGCGACTGGCTCATCAGGCGGGCCTGGAGGCCGACGTGGCTATCGCCCATCTCGCCCTCGATCTCGGCGCGGGGGACCAGCGCGGCGACCGAATCGACCACCAGCACGTCGATCGCGTTGGAGCGCACCAGGGTATCGACGATTTCCAGCGCCTGTTCGCCGGTATCGGGCTGCGAGACGATCAGTTCATCAATGTTGACGCCCAGCTTCCTGGCATAGACCGGATCGAGCGCGTGTTCGGCATCGATGAAGGCCGCGGTGCCGCCGCCCTTCTGCGCTTCGGCGATGACGTGCAGCGCGAGCGTGGTTTTCCCCGAGCTTTCCGGGCCATAGACCTCGATCACCCGGCCGCGCGGCAGGCCGCCGACGCCGAGCGCGATATCGAGCCCGAGCGAGCCGGTGGAGATCGCCTCCACCTGCATCGTCTCCTTCGAGCCGAGTTTCATCGCAGAGCCCTTGCCGAAGGCGCGATCGATCTGGGCGAGCGCGGCTTCAAGCGCCTTCTGGCGGTCCATGCTGTCTTTTTCCTTGCCTTCCTGGATGAGCTTCAACTGAGCAGCCATCGTTCGTCCCCTTGCCTAGTTGGCGCTGACCGGGAAGGTCAACCATGCAGTCTGTGTATTCGCTTTGTTCCAGCAGAACAAGCGCGGAACAAAGTTTTTGGCGGGCAGTGGGGTCAGCGCTTGATTCGGCGCGACTTTTAGCCTCGCATCTTCCCGTTTCGGGATGAAGTCGACAGGGTTCATGGGCCAAAAATTGACTCCCCCCCCCCCGCAGTGACGATGCCGCCCGTCGCGCCGACCGGGGGACACCGGCCGCTCGACACGTTGCCATCCCTTCGAACACCCATCATGAAGGGGCAAGACTTCCCCCTGCGACCGGCCGCACTCCGCGAGAGCGCGCCGTCTCGATAGCCAATGGACGGCCGCTGAACCCTATGAGCCTCATGGACATGGCGAATATGAAGGCCGTTGACCTGTTCTGTGGCGCCGGTGGCATATCGACAGGCCTTGCATCGGCAGGCTTCGAGATTGTGGCCGGCATCGACATCGAGGCCAAGTTCCTCGCGTCGTTCAAACACAACTTTCCCGAGACCCTCGCGCTGAACGAAAACGTGCTCGACTTCAGTCCGGCCGAGTTTGGCAAGCGCATCGGCATCGAGCCGGCGGAACTGACCTTGCTGGCGGGAGGCCCGCCGTGCCAGGGATTCTCGAAGAACGTGCCGCGCAAGTACCGCTATCTCGAGGATCCCAAAAATCTGCTGGTAAAGCGATTCCTGGACTACTGCGAGCACCTCAGGCCCAAGCTGGTCCTCATGGAAAACGTGGCGGAAATGAAGAACGGCTTCGGAGGGCAATACACTTCGGAAGTGGTCCACCGGCTTGAGGCGGCGGGCTACTCGGTCACCCACGCCGTTCTGAATGCGGCGGACTACGGGGTGCCCCAAAGGCGGCGCAGGGCCTTTTTCCTGGCGGACCGCGAAGGCGTGGCCCTGCGCGTCCCGCATCCTACCCACCTCCCCAGCAAGAGCGCGCTGCCGCTGACCGGCGAGCAAGGTCACGTGTCAGTCTGGGATGCTATCGGGGATTTGCCCCCGGTTCGGCACGGAGAGGGCCAGGCCGTCACGAATTATGCGACGGCACCGTTCTCCGCGTATCAGAAGCTGGTCAGGAATGCCGGCGGCAGCGTGAAGAATCATGTCGCCCGGCCCCTGCAACCCACGCAGTATGAACGCCTGGCGTCGATCGGTCCGGGTCAAGGGCACGCGGACCTGCCGAAGCATCTTCAGGTCAAGGGCGGCTATAGCGGCGCCTACGGGCGGCTGACCAAGGACATGGTCGCGCCAACCATCACCCGATGGGTCTTCCATCCCGGTTCGGGCCGATTCGGCCATCCGGTGGACGTGCGGACGCTCACCATCCGCGAGATCGCCCGCATTCAGGGATTCCCTGACAGCTTCGAATTCGTCGGCAGCTTTACGCAGCAGGCGGGCCAGCTTGGCAATGCGGTCCCGCCGCTGCTGGCGCAACGGGTGGTCGAGGACCTGCTGCGACAGTTGGCGGCTCAAAGCGCCTCGAGCACCTCGGTCAGGCGTTCGAACGAAATCTTCTCGTCCTCGGCGGGGAACCTGAAGCTGATCGCATGAGGATCATCCCTGGCGGGCCACCAGGTCGAATCGCCGTTGAAGTGTAGCTGATTTTCGCCACGGCCGTGCCAGGCCCACCACTTCTTTCCGGTCTCGCGGTGACGACCATGCAGGGCCGGAAGCTGCTCTTTCCTGACTGTCTTCTTCGGCGACGACCACTGCCACTCAAAATCCCGAGGCGAGAAGATGTCGGGATTGGCGCGATCACACAGCTTGCGTTCGAAGTAGGTCACATCCCCTGTGCGATGCACGATCAGCCGGGCATACCCGATCTCGTCCAGCCCATACCGGGCGAGGCTGGCGTGCGCGTGGGCATTGCAGAACGAGATGATCGCGTCGCCCAGGGCCTGGAGCCCCTCATCCGACTGTTCGGAAGCGGCAATGAGTTGCGCCTGGTTGGGCAGCTTGGCCCGTTTCCACGTCACCGGAGTGGCGGCAAGCGTGGATTTGATCGACCAGCCCACGCGCTCTTGCGGCCGATGGATATCGACATAGTCATAGGTGTTCAAACGCAGGGCTCCGCGAACGTGCGCGAGAACGGCCTCGAGGAATGCGCCGGGTATGGTGTCGGTCGAAACCGGCAGCCGGATGTAGCGCGACAGGATCAGGCAAATCTGGTCAAGCTGCTGCCTGCTGGAGAAGACGGCGCTCACCGCGCCCCCTCCAGCAAGCCGGCAGGCGCGATGTCGAGGGCACGGGCCAGGGCGGCAAGCACGGTCACCGTGGGGTTGCGGAGGCCGCGCTCAACCCCGCTGATATAGGTGCGGTGGATTCCGGACCGTTCGGCGAACTCTTCCTGCGACCAGCCCCGCAGGGTTCGAAGGGTTCGCAGATTGTTGCCGACGACTTTCTGGATGTCCATGCAAACGGCATATCCAGCGGGGCGATGGCGGGCGCCACATCCTATGAGTCACATCGACCTGCGGCGGCAAGGCTACCGCCTGCGGAAATGCGGAGCGGAAATGGTGGCGATGATCCGCCGCCCTCAGGGCAGCGGCGGCGAGGCATAGGCCAGCAGGCGCCAGGTGCCGCTTTCGTTGCGCCAGACGGCGAGGAAATGGGCGTGCACGGCGACCGGGGGCAGGCCGGTGTCCTCGCGGACGAAGCGCACGTCGCCCTGGCTGATGGCGATCCGGCCATCGCGCCTCGCGGTAAAGCCGGTGACCACGAGGTCGCGGTAGCGGCCAGTGGCCAGGCGCAGGCGGGCAAGATAGGCCTCGCGGCCTTCGGCCAGGCCATTGGCGTGGATATAGACCAGATCGGTCGACAACAGCCGGCCGATCGCCTCGGCATCGTTGGCGTTCATCCCGGCCTCGCGCCGGGCCTCGGCCGCGAGGATCGGCGCGATGTCGCCTGGCACGGAAGGCGCCGGTCGGCCGGTGCGCGCCATGGCCGGGCCGGGTATGACCATGCCGGCCATGGCCAGAATGGACAGCGCCATGGCCAGTCCTGCCTTGCGGATCATGTCTCCCTCCCGTGCTGGTTCTTGTGATGACGGTTACGAGGTTATCGCGGTGCTGCGGGCATGGTCTCCCGGCCACCTCTCCCGAGTGACCGCATCGCGCACTTGTCAGGCCTTTTCGTGCGCTTGTCCATGGCGGGGTGGGACGGGTTCGCGCCGTGGGTGTTGTGGCGCGCGCCCCTCCCCGGCGGGGAGGGGCGGCCGGGGGTTCAGCCCTGGGCCTTGCGCTTGAGGCGGAAGGCGTGGAGCAGGGGTTCGGTATAGCCGCTGGGCTGGTGCACGCCTTCGAACACCAGGGCTCGGGCGGCCTGGAAGGCGAGGCTGGCCTCCGGGTTGGGAGCCATCGGCTGGTAGAGCGGATCGCCGGCGTTCTGGGCATCGACCTTGGCTGCCATGCGGCGCAGGGCAGCATCGACCTCCTGCGCCGTGACCACCCCGTGCAGCAGCCAGTTGGCCATGTGCTGCGAGGAAATCCGCAGGGTGGCGCGGTCTTCCATCAGGCCGACGTCGTGGATGTCGGGCACCTTGGAACAGCCGACGCCCTGATCGATCCAGCGGACCACGTAGCCGAGGATGCCTTGCGCGTTGTTGTCGAGCTCCTCCTGCAGTTCCTCGTCCGACCAGTTGGTGCCCTGGGCGACGGGGATGGTGAGGAGCGCATCGAGCGGGGCGATCGGTTCGGCGCGGCGTTCGTCCCGGCGGCGGGCGACGTCGACCTGGTGGTAGTGGGTGGCGTGGAGCGTGGCGGCGGTGGGGCTGGGCACCCAGGCGGTGCTGGCGCCAGTGAGCGGGTGGCCCACCTTCTGTTCGAGCATATCGGCCATCCGATCAGGCATGGCCCACATCCCCTTGCCGATCTGGGCGCGGCCATCCAGCCCGCAGGCAAGGCCGATCTGGACGTTGCGATCCTCGTAGGCCTTGATCCAGTCGGAGTTCTTCATGGCATTCTTGCGGATCATCGGCCCGGCGCGCATCGCGGTGTGCATCTCGTCACCCGTGCGATCGAGGAAGCCGGTGTTGATGAAGACGATGCGGTGGCGCACGGCGTGGATGCAGGCGGCAAGATTGGCCGAAGTGCGGCGCTCCTCGTCCATCACGCCGATCTTGATGGTGTGGCGGGCAAGGCCGAGCAGGTCTTCGATGGCATCGAACAGGGTGTTGGCGAAGGCGGCCTCGTCCGGCCCGTGCATCTTGGGCTTGACGATATAGATCGAGCCGGCGCGGCTGTTGGCCAAGGCGCCCAGGCGCTTGATGTCATGCAGGCCGATCAGCGAGGTGATGATCCCGTCGAGAATGCCCTCGGGCGCCTCGCCGCCATCGGCCAGCAGCACCGCCGGCGTGGTCATCAGGTGGCCGACATTGCGGACGAACATCATCGAGCGGCCGGGCAGGACCAGGTCCGAGCCATCGGGCGCGGTGTAGCGGCGATCGGGGTTGAGGCGGCGGGTGAGCGCGCGGCCGCCCTTGGCGAACCTGGCCTCCAGCGTGCCGCGCATCAGGCCCAGCCAGTTGGCATAGGCGGCGACCTTGTCCTCCGCATCGACCGCGGCGATCGAATCCTCGAGATCGGCGATGGTGGTAACCGCGGATTCGAGGATCACGTCGGCCACGCCGGCCGGATCGTCCCTGCCGATGGGATGGGCGCGGTCGATCACGATCTCGATGTGCAGGCCATGATGGCGCAGCAGGAGATTGTCGCCGCTGCGGCCGACCAGTTGGGCGGGATCGGCCAGGTCCGGCCCCTTGCCGTCCCAATCGGCCCAGGAGCCGGCGGCAAGGGGCACCGTGAAATCGAGGAACTGGCGGACCCAGGCGATCACCTGGCCGCCGCGCACCGGATCGTAGCCGCCGGGCGCCGCTTCGCCGGGCAGGGCATCGGTGCCGTAGAGCGCATCGTAAAGGCTGCCCCAGCGGGCATTGGCGGCATTGAGCAGGAAGCGGGCGTTGAGGATGGGGACGACCAGCTGCGGGCCGGCCAGGGTGGCGATCTCGGGATCGACCTGGGCGGGATCGACCGCGAAGGGCGCCGGCTCGGGGGCGAGGTAGCCAATCTCGCGCAGGAAGGCGATGTGCTCGGCCCGGGCCCTGGCATCGAGCGGCTGGCCGGCGCGGGCCTGGTACCAGGCATCGATCCTGGCCTGGAGGTCGTCGCGCTTGGCGAGGAGCGCGCGGTTTTGCGGGGCAAGCCGCGCCAACAGCGCAGCCGTGCCTTGCCAGAAGGCACCGGCCTCGATCCCGGTGCCGGGCAGGACCTGCTCCTCGACAAAGCGGGCAAGCACCTCGGCGACCTGGAGGTCGGCGCGGGCGACCATGGCGGTCTGCGGGAACTGCGACATCGGGAATCTCCACCAATTTGGCGCAGGTGCTAGGCCATCGCCATTGCGCGATCCATACGCTAAGATGATCAAGCACCTTTTCCTGTCAGGAACGAATGGCGATGGACGCGAACTATGCCCTGTTTGCCAGGGTGGTGGCCGAGGGCAGTCTATCGGCCGCCGCGCGCAGCCTCGGCATTTCGCCCGCGATGGTGTCGAAGCGGCTGGCGCGACTGGAGGACCGGCTGGGCACGCAGTTGCTCCACCGCACCACCCGGCGAATCGCCCTGACCGAGGCCGGCGCCGAACTGCACCGCGAAGTTGCGGAAATCCTTGTCCGTATCGGCGACATCGAGGCGCGCCTTCACAAGGCCGGGCGCAGTCCGGCCGGACGACTGCGGGTGACCGCGCCGACCTCGTTCGGGCGCCTGCACATCGCGCCGCACCTGCCGGAATTTCTCGCACTCTATCCCGAGGTCCAGCTCGAGATCGACCTGTCGGACGAATATGTCGACCTGCTCGCCCGGCAGGTCCACGTGGCGATCCGCATTGCCACGGCGCCGGGCGGCGAATTCATCGCCCGGCGTCTGGCCGACAACCGCCGCGTGCTGTGCGCCGCGCCGGCCTATTGCGCCGCGCATGGCGCGCCGCAGAGCGTGGCCGAGCTGGCCCGCCACCGCCTGATCGCCGCCGATGGCCAGTTGCCCTGGCGGCTTGCCGCTGGCAGCCGCAACGCGGAACTGGCCGGACCAAGCTGCGTGCGGACCAATTCAAGCGAGCTCATCCGCGAGCTGGCGCTGGGCGGCGTGGGCGTGGCCCTGCGCTCGCTGTGGGACGTGGGCGATGCCCTGGCCGATGGCCGGCTCGTCCGCATCCTTCCGGAATGGGAAGGTTCCGCCGATGTCGGCATCTACGCGGTCCATCCTCGCGGCCGGCGCGTGCCCCCGGCGGCCCAGGTCTTCGCCGAATTCCTGCGCGACCGGCTGGCCCGGCTGGACGCCGGCGCCTGATCGGCCGGGCCGTTCGCGGCCCGCGAAGATCACTCCGAACCGGATATAGTTGAGGGGTCCCCCCCGTTCCCTCGGCGGGCGGAATCGCGCAAGCTTATCCGGTGAAATACGGCGGTCTGGCTTGACCGTAATTCCATCACCCGGCCGATCCGCGGCCCGGAAAGAAGGATTGCAGTTCGGGCCACCGGCGTAATTTCGCGGGGCAGCGGCCAATTCGGGCCGGTTGCTCCACCCAGGGGTTTTTCACTTCAGGCCAGCGCGCCGGTTCATCGCCGGATGCGGCGCACTGTTCATCGCAACTTCCAGCAAAGAGACCAACCACGCCGTGGAACCGCTTCGCCCCCCCTGCCCCATGAGCCGCCACCGCGCGGCAAGGCCCGCCGCGCGGCGCGCCGGGCTGGCCGCGCCACAGGGGCTGCTGGGGCTGGCCCTGGCCGCCGCGCCGGCGCTGGCCAGTCCGGCGCTCCAGGCCCAGCCGGTGCCAGCCCAGCCAGTCCGGCCTTGGGCGGTCCGGTCCTCGGGAATGCCCGCCACGGCAGATCCTCATGCCCAATCGCCGGCCCATCCCACGCCGACCGATCGGGCGACAGCCAACCAGACGACGGCCGTCCAGCCGCCCATCGCCCAGTCCGCCCCGCGCGATCCCTTCACGGCGGCACCCACCGGCGCCCTCATGCGTGACGACGTGGCCGGCGCCCGGCAGATCCCCGGCTATACCCCGCCGGGGGTGGACCTGGGCTCCTTCCACCTTTCGCCCTCGCTCACCCTGCGCGCCGAGGCGAGCAGCAACGTGTTCAACCGCTCGGCCCAGGGGCGCGGCGACATTTCGGCCACCCTTGCCCCGGCGCTGCTGGCCACCGGCCCGGTCGGGCCGGCGCGGCTGATGGTCGATGCCCGGGCCGTCCTGTCGCGCTATGCCCGGCTTACCGGCTACGATGCCGATACCTGGGCCTTGGCCGCGCGGGGCGCCATGCCGGTGGGCCGGGGGCTGCTCGTCGCGCTGAACGCGGCCACCGCCCGCAGGCTGGAGCCACCCTATGAAGCGGCCGGGGCCAATGCGGCCAATGGCGGCGTGGTGCTGGTCGACCAGGTGGAGGCCGGGGTGGAGGCACGGGCCGAACTGGGCCGCACCCGGCTGACCGCCTCCGCAGATCTGGCGCGCGCGCACTATCTCCCGGTGGTCCAGGCTGGCGCGGCGCCGCTCGCCCAGGCCTTCCGCGACGACCGGGCGATCACCGCCACCTTGCGGGTGGATCGCTCGCTCGGCGGCGGGCGGGTGCTGTTCGCGCAAGGCACCTGGCGCGCGATCCGCAGCCTTCACCCCGCCGCCGCGCCTGCCCCCGCGCCTGATCGCACGGCCCGCGCCGGCGAGGCTGTGGTTGGCCTGAAGGGCGAGGCCAGCCGCCTGATCATGGTCGAACTGGCCGCCGGCTACCAGTGGCGCGCCTATCGCTCCCCGGCCCTGCGCGATTATCGGGCGCTGGCCTGGCGGGCGCGGGCCGAATGGTATGCCACCCCGCTGGTCACCTTCGTCCTCGCCAGCCGGCGCGACGTGGTGAACTCGCCCCTGCCCGCCGCCGCCGGGGTGGAGGTGGACCAGCTCAGCTTCAAGGCGTTGTATGAAGCGCGCCGCAATCTCAACCTCATCCTGTCGGGCAGCCACGCGGTGGAACGCTATCGCGATCTGGGCACCGCCGGAGTTGGGGGTGGCGCCGGAGTTGGCGCTGGATCCGCGCCGGCCATCCGCTCCGACACCGTGGGGCTGGAGGCGCAATATGCCGCCAACCGCCACCTGATGCTCGGTCTTTCCGCGCGGGTCCGCGATCGCCGGTCCGCTTCCTCGTTCCTCCCGCGCCAGGGCCACGCCGTCGAAGGCGGTTTGTGGCTGCGCTTTTCGATGTGAGTGCCATGGCGACCACCAACCTCCCCGATCGCTACCTTGCCCCCAACCTGCCGGCCGTGCTCGAAGGCGCGCGCCTGCCGGCCAGCGTCCTGCCCCAGCCCGATGGCGACGGGGTGGACCTGCGCTATCTCGTCGCTCTGTTCCGGCGGCGGCTGAGCTTGTTCGTCATGGTCATCGCGCTGTGCCTGCTGGTGGCGGTCAACGTCACCATGCTGATGCCCCGGCTCTACCAGGCCAGCGCCGACGTGGTGATGAACCGTGACCGGACGCAGATCGTGCCCGATGGCCGCCCGGCCGATCCCTCGCTCACCGCGCCGCCCCGGGCCGAGGAGATCGACACGGAAACCAAGGTGATCGGCTCGCGCGATCTGGCCGGGCGCGTGGCCGATGCCCTGCGGCTTGAACAGGACCAGGCCTTCCTCGCCGCGATCGGCCGCGGCGGGCTGGGCGGGCGGCTGCGCGCGGGCCTCGGCCTGGCCCCGGCGCAGGAGCCTGTCGGCGGCCCGGCGCGGCGGCGGATGGTGATCGATGCCCTGCTCGCCCGCATCGATGCCGCCCGGCTCGACAATGCCTATGCCATCCGCATTTCCTATACCGATCCCGATGCGGGGCGGGCCGCGCGGATCGCCAATGCCTTCGCCGAGGCCTATACCGCCAGCGGGGCCAATGCGAAGCGCGCGGAAAACGAAAAGGCGCTCAAGGTCCTGTCCTCCCGGATCGAGGAACTGCGTCGCCAGGCGCAGGCCGATTTCCAGGCCGTCCAGGAATTCCGCGTCGGCCACAACCTGCTGAGCGCCCAGGCCACCGCGCTCGCCGAACAGGAAACCGGCGCCTATGCCGCCCAGCTCGCCATGGCCCGCTCGGCCGCGGCGGTGGACCGGGGCCGGGCCGGCGCGGCGGGCAGCGCGGGCGAGGCCGCGGCGGTCAATTCGCCGCTGGTCCAGGCCTTGCGCGCCCAGCGCGCCACGCTGGGCGTGCGGGTGGCGGAACTGGCCTCGCGCTATCTGGAAAATCACCCCGATCTGGTCACCGCGCGCCAGCAACTGGCCGAGCTGGACAGCCAGATCGCCGCCGAAAGCGGCCGGGCGCGGGCCGGGGCCAGCGCGGGGCTGGTCGCCAATGCCGCGGCCACCGGCAGCCAAGTCGGCGCGCTCCAGGCGGGGCTGGCCGCCGCGCGCGGCAAGCTGGCCTCCGACAACAAGGCGCTGGTTGGCCTCGATGATCTCACCCGCAAGGCCCAGGCCTCGCAGGCGCTCTATGAAAGCTACCTCGCCCGCTACAAGGAAGTGCTGGGGCAAACCGGGATCGAACGGGCGGAGAGCCGGCTGCTCGGCAAGGCCCAGGCCCCGCGCGGCCCGGTCAGCCCGAACCTGGCGCTCAACCTCGCGCTGGGGCTGGTCATCGGCGTCCTGCTGGGCGGGGCCGGGGCGATCGCGGCGGAAAGCGCCTTTCCCGGCCTCACCACCGGCGAGGACGTGGAGAACCGGATCGGCCTGCGCTATCTGGGCGGGGTGCCGCTGCTCGGCTCGGTGGGCCTCCACGGCACCACCCCGGCCGAGAGCCTCGCCTCCCATCCCGGCTCGGCCTATGCCGAGGCAATCCGCGGCATCCTGGCCGCCAGCCGCCAGGGCAACCGCGATCGCAACCAGGTCATCGCCGTCAGTTCGGCCCTGCCCGATGAAGGCAAGACCTCGCTGGCCCTCTCCCTCGCCCGGTCGGCGGCGCTGGCGGGCGAACAGGTGATCCTGATCGATTGCGACACGGTCCAGCGCGGCCTTTCGGCCCTGCTGGCGGCGGACGAGGGTAGGCCGGGCCTGCGCGAGATGATGCGCGACGGGATCAAGCTGGGCGATGCCATGGTCAAGGACCCGCTGACCGAGGCGATGATCCTGCCGATCACCACCCATTTCCCCGAAGGCGAACGCCTGCTCGAACGCGGCAATTTCCACCGCATGATCGGCGCCCTGCGCGAGCATTTCGGCCTGATCGTGCTGGATACCGCGCCGGTCCTGCCGATCGCCGAAACGCGCGAGCTGCTGGCCCTGGCCGACAATGTCGTGGTCACCGCGCTGTGGCGCAAGACCTCGGACGCCGCGGTCAAGGCGGCGCTGCGCCTGCTGCCGCTCCACGCGATCGGCGATATCGGGATCACCCTCAACCGCATGGACATGAGAAAGCAGGCCAAGTTCGGCGGGGGCGACGCCAGCACCTATTACAACAGCTACAAGAAGTACTACGCGGCCTGAGCGGCGGCGCTGGCCCGGCCCGGACGATGACCATGCCCTCCCACTCCGATCCGGCAGCTGCCGATCCGGCCGCCCCCGCTTGCGGCATGGCGGAAACCGGCGCGGTTCCGCGCGGCGCGGCGCAGGCTTGGGGGGACTATCTGGTAGCCGGGGCCGCCGGGGATGCCGGGGCACCAGCCGGGCGCGCGGATCGTTGCCGGGTGGGCGCTCCGGCGGTGATCCGCGATCGAAGCGCCTTCAGCGCCCCGCGCACCGCGCTGGTCCATTACTGGCTGGTGGGGATGCGCGGGGGCGAGCGGGTGCTGGAACGGATGCTCCACCTCTACCCCGGGGCCGATATCTTCACCCATGTCTATGCGCCCGAGGCTGTTTCCGCCGCGATCCGCGCCCGGCCGGTGCAGACCAGCTTCGTCGGCCGACTGCCGGGGGCGCGGCGGCACTACCAGAAGTACCTGCCGCTGATGCCACTGGCGCTCGAACAGTTCGACCTTTCGGCCTACGATCTCGTGCTCAGCAGCGAGAGCGGGCCGGCCAAGGGGGTGATCGCCCGGCCCGATGCGGCCCACGTGGCCTATGTCCATTCGCCGATGCGCTACCTGTGGGACCATTATCACGATTATCGCGCCTCGGCCGGCGGCCTCACCCGCTGGCTGATGCCCTGGGCGTTCCATTACCTGCGGACCTGGGACGCCGCCTCGGCCGCGCGGGTGGACCGGCTGGTGGCCAATTCCAGCTTCATCCGTCGCCGCGTGGCCCGGGCCTGGGGGCGCGAGGCCGAAGTGGTCCACCCGCCCGTCGCGGTGGACCAGTTCCGCCCCGCCGCCGAGATTTCCGGGCGCTATCTGTGGGTTGGCCAGATGATCGCCTACAAGCGGCCCGAGATCGTGCTCGAAGCCTTCAACCGGCTGGGCCTACCGCTGCTGATGGTGGGCGATGGGCCGCTCCACGTCGAAATGGCCGGCCGCGCCGGCCCCAGCGTGCAGGTCATCCGCCGGCTCGACTTCGCCGGGCTGAAGCAGGCCTATGCCACGGCCCGCGCGCTGGTGTTCAGCGCGCACGAGGATTTCGGGATCGTGCCGGTGGAGGCCAATGCCAGCGGGCGGCCGGTGCTGGCCTTCGGCCGGGGGGGCGTGACCGATTCGATCATCCCCGGCGTCACCGGCCTGTTCTTCCCCGAACAGACCGCCCAGGCCGTGATCGAGGGCGTTGCGGCGCTTGAGCGCTGGCTGCCATCCTTCGATCCGGCCGATGCCCTGGCCCAGGCCGCCCACTTCGCGCCCGAACGGTTCGACACCGCGTTCCGCGCCGTGGTGGAGCGGGCGCTGTGAGGCGCGGGCGGGCGTGGCCTGGCCTGACGGCGGGGCTGGCCCTGGGGCTGGCGGGCGCGCCGTCCCTCGCCGACCCGCCCGCCGGGGCCGGAACTGCGCCGGCGGCGGTCCGCAGCGGGGTCACCACCCATTTCAGCCAGGGTTGGCCGGCGCGGCTGATGGACGATGCGGCGGCCATGGGCGCGGTGACGGTCCGCGATTCGGTCCATTGGGCCAAGGTCGAGCTGGCGCCGGGGCAGCTGGTCTTCACCGAGGCGAATTCGGGCCATGTGGGCCGGGCCTGCGCCGCGGGGATGACCGTGCTGCTCGGGCTGGAGCCGCGCAATCCGCTCTACGATGGCGGGCAGACCATCTGGTCACCCACCGGGCAGGCCGCCTTCGCGCGCTATGTCCGGGCGCTGGCCGATCGCTGGCCGCGCTGCGTGGTGGCGGTCGAGGTGGGCAACGAGATCAATGGCGCCAAGGGGATGACCGGGCCGGCCGCCGCCCTGCGCGCCCGCGCCCACGTGGGCCTGGTCAAGGCCGTGCACCTGGCGGTGAAGCCCGCCCATCCCGGGCTGGTGCTGCTGGGCGGATCGACCAACACCATTGCCACCGGCTTCCTCGCCCGCCTGTTCGCCGGCGGCCTGCTGGACTGGGCCGACGCGATCGCGGTCCACCCCTACCGGGCCGAGCCGGAAGGCCTCGATGCCGAACTTGGGCGGGTGATCCAGGCCATGCGCCGGGCCGGACGGGTGCGGCCGATCTGGGCGACCGAGTTCAGCCGCGATTTCCCCGATCCCGCCCTCGCCCCGGCCTTCTATCTCAAATCCGCCGCGCTGATGGAAAGCGCCGGGGTAGCGGACCATTTCTGGTATGCCCTGGCCGACCAGCCGGGCTTCCCGACCATGGGGCTGGAGCGGCTGGACGGCACGCGCAAGCCGGCGGGCCGGGCCTTTGCCTTCGCCGCGCGCGCGCTTGCCCCGCTGGGGCCGGCGCAGCGGGTGGGTCATGGCGATGCAATGCTGGTGCACCTGCGTTACAGCGGCGATGCTCATGTCGTGTGGGGCGCGCCGCGCGCGCTTTTCGCGCCTCCCGGCGCGCGGGCCTTCGCCGCCGACGGCAGCCCGGTTCCTGTGCCCGCGCGGATCAGCGAGGTGCCGGTGGTGATCCGCTCAGCCCCCGCCCTCGGCTTCGGGCCGGCCGAAGTGCTGGCCGACAGCCTGCATGATTTCGGCGAGGCCATCGGCGGCGCGCGCGGGAGCCTGGCCTGGTTCGCGCGGCGGGCCGATGGCACCCTGCTCCCCCTTGCCCCGGTGGACTGGGACTGGACCAGCTATCTCGGCCACCCCGCCCTGCCCGGCTTTGCCGCCAATCCCGGCGGGATCGGCACGGCGCCGGGGTTGGCCACCGTGGTGCGCTATGTCGCGCCGGCGGGAGCTACAGGCTCCGGGCCGGCCCCGGTCACGGCAAGCCTGTGCCTGGCCCCCACCATCCCCGGAATGCGCGCCGAGGCCATGCTGGTGCGCGGTGGGCAGGCCTTGTGGCGGGCGCCGGTCGGGCCGCGCGGGCCGGTGCAGGCCACGTTGACGACTGCGCTGGTGGCGGGCGAACGGCTCGACCTGGTGCTCTCGCCGCTGGCCGGCGGACCGGCGGCGCGGTTTCGCTATCGCCTGCGGATTGCGCGCGGCGCGACAGCGGAGCCGGCGCCGTGTTGATCGGGGCGGGCGGCGGGCCTGCTGGCGAGGCGGCGCTGGAACCACGCGGCTTCCGGCGCGGACCGGGCGCGCGCGCCAACTGGCGCCATAGCCCATCGGCCAGCGGTCCCGGATCAGGTCCGGGACGACGAAGTGGCTTCAGCCGGCCCCCTTCCTCCCCTGCCCTGCCTCCCATCGCCAAGGACAACGCCGCATGACCCCGACCCTGCTTGGCCTCGTCTTCTTCGCCCTGGGGCTGATCATCCTCCTTTCGGGTTCGCGGCAAGATATGCTGGCCTATGTGCTGGGCTGTTCGCTGTTCAACGGTTCGGCCAGCCTGGTGCTGACCGCGCTGGGCAATACCTCGGTCCAGCCGGCCGTGGTGGCGACCGGGCTGCTGGCCCTGCGCTGCGTCCTGCCCGACCGGCGCGGGACCGGGCTGTTCGCGGCAAGCCTTTCGGCCAATGGCTGGCTGCTGCTGTTCGTGGGCTGGTGCTTCGCCGGAGCCTATAGCCTGCCGTTCCTGTTCAGCGGCGAGTTGCAGGTGGTTCCCCTGCGGCCGACCGGATCGCCCACCGGCCTTGAAACCCACCCCCTGCATTTCTCCCCGCAGAACGTGACCACCTCGTTCTACCTACTGGCGACCCTTGCGGCGGCGGTCTGCGCCCATGTTGCCGCCAGCGAGGCCGGGGCGACCGTGCGGGTGGCCCGGCTGGCGAGCGGCGTCACCCTGGCCCATGCCGCGATCGGCTGGTTCGCCATGGCCGTGCGCGACACGCCGCTGGTCATGGTGACCGGCTTCCTTCGCAACGGCATCTATATGCAGCTCGATCAATCGTTCGGCGGCTTCGCGCGGATCACCGGGATTTCGCCCGAAACCTCGCTCTATGTCTCGTTCGGCTTTGCCTGGTTCGTGTTCGTGGCCGAGCTGTGGCTCCGCAACGTGGACCGGCGCTGGTCCGGCCCCGCCAGCCTGGCCATGCTGGTGACGCTGGTCGCCTCGACCTCGTCGACCGCCTATGTCGGCCTCGCCGGTTACGGGCTGCTGGTGATCGTGCGGCTGGTCTATTTTGCCGGGGCCGTGCCCGCGCGCAAGGCGCTGGTGCTGGCCGGGGTGGCCCTCGTTTTCCTGGCTGGCGGCCTGGCCCTGGTCGCGCAGAGCGAGAGCTTCGCCGCCTGGCTTGGCCGGACGCTGCGGTTGACCACCACCGACAAGCTCGATTCCGCCTCGGGCCTCGCCCGGATGTTCTGGGCGCGGCAGGGGGTTGAGGCCTTCCTCGCCTCGTGGGGGCTGGGGATCGGGGTCGGCTCGTTCCGCTCGTCCAGCCTGTTCACCGCGATCCTCGGCTCGGGCGGGGCGATCGCCATGCTGGCCTTCCTCCTCCACCTTGGCCGCATCTTCCACCCGTTCGAACGCGCCACCTGGCGGGCCAGCGGCGAACCGATGACCGATGTCGCCAAGGCCGCTTCCTGGGCCGCGCTGGTCATGCTGGTCCCGGCGGCGGTTTCGGCGCCCTCGCCCGATCCGGGGCTGCTGTGGGGGCTGATCGCGGGCACCGCGCTGGGCCTGCGCCGCGCCGCCGCGCTGGTTCGCCAGGCGCGCGCGCCGCAGGCTGGCCGGGGCGCGATCGGGTCCGTTTCGGCGCTTTCCCGGCGGGCGCCGCAGGGCCGCCGGGGCTATCAGGGAAGCGCAGAGGCGCCGACGCTCATCCTCGGTGATGCGGGCTGAGCGCGCCTGGCCGGGGCGGCTGGCGCCCGGCGATCAAGGAACAGGACTTCGCGTGCACATAGCCGTCATCATCGCCACGACCGGCCGGGCCGACCTTCTGCGCCGCACCGTGGCGCGGCTGGCCAGCCAGAGCCGCCGGGCGGACCGGGTGATCCTGGTCGGGGTCACCTCGTCGGACCTTGCCGGCGCCGATGGCCCGGCCTGTGCCGGGGCCGCGCGCGCGCCGGTGGAACTGATCCTGGCCGAGCGCGGGCTGCCGCGCCAGCGCAATGCCGGGCTGGCCCATCTGGCCGGCGGGGCAGACCTGGTGACCTTCTTCGACGATGATTTCGTGCCGGCCAACGATTACCTCGAAGTGCTCGAACGCGAATTTTCCGCCCGGCCCGAACTGGTCGGGGCCACCGCGCGGCTGCTGGCCGATGGCATCAAGAGCCCGGGGATCTCGTTCGATGCCGCCGTGGCCCTGGTGGAAGGCCACCGCCGCTGCGAAACCGTGGCCGAACGGCGGCTGCCCGCGCTCTATGGCTGCAACCTCAGCGTGCGGCTGGCCGCGGCCGAGGATATCCGGTTCGACGAAGCGCTCCCGCTCTATGGTTGGCAGGAGGATGTCGATTTCTCCTACCGCCTTGGCGCCAAGGGGCTGCTGATCCATACCAACCAGCTTGCCGGCGTGCACCTGGGCGCCAAGGGCGGGCGCACCTCGGGGCTGCGGCTGGGCTATTCGCAGATCGCCAACCCGGTCTACCTGCTCCGCAAGAAAACCATCCCGCGCCGGCTGGCCTGGCGGCTGATGGCGCGCAACCTGGTGGCCAACGTGGTGCGTTCGGCCTGGCCGGAACCCTATGTGGACCGGATCGGCCGGCTGCGCGGCAACCTTTCGGCCCTGGCCGACCTTGCCTGCGGCTCGCTCCACCCCGAACGCATCCTAGAGCTCTGAGGCGTGGGCAACCCTTCGCATCGCGCCGGCGTATTGAGCGGAGCCGCGGGCTTCGCCAGCCGCGGGCTGGTCCAGGTCATGCTGTTCGGCGTGACCATCGTGGCCACGCGGGTGCTCTCGGTGGCGGAATTCGGCGCCTATGCGCTGGGCTCGCTGCTGCTGGTGGTGGCCCGCCAGCTGTTCTACGTGGGGCCTTACGAATACCTGCTGAAGATGCCGGCCCGCGCGGGACTGGCGGGCGCCTGCCTGGCCGCCAACCTCGTCCAGTCGGTAGTGCTGGCGGCGGCGCTGGTGCCGGTGTGGCTGGCTGCCCGGCTGTTCCTGGCCGAACCGATGGTCGGCACGATCCTCGGCCTGCTGATCCCCAGCCTGTTCCCCGTGGCGCTCGCCGCCTGGTACGAGGCGATCCTGCTTCGCACGGTGCGGGTGCGGCGCTATTACGCCACGACGCTGGCCGGCGATACCGCCGGGGCGCTGGTGGCGGTGATCCTGCTGCTGCGCGGCTGGAGCGTGGCGGCCCTGGTGGCCCAGGCCTATGTCCGCCACCTGGTGCTGATCGTGCTCTATGCCGCGGCGACCGCCCAGCGCCCCACCCTTTCGGGCCGGGGCGAGACCGGGGCGGTGCTGCGCTGGTCGCGGGCGCGCTATCTCGCCATCGCCCTCACCTTCACCTCGACCTATGGCGGCGATTTCGTGCTGGGGATCTCGCTGTCCCCGGCGGCGACCGGGCTGTTTCGCGCGGCCAGCCGGATCGTCACCGCGCTGACCGACCTGTTCAGCCAGCCGCTCCAGAAGATCGCACAGACCAACCTTTCCGCCGCCCACGCCCGGGGCCAGGATACCGGCACCCGCTGGCTGACCATGCTTTCGGGCGTGGGCGCGCTGGCCTGGGCCGGGCTGGTCACCCTGGCCTTCACCGCGCGCGACCTGGTGCCCTTCGCACTGGGCGAAAAGTGGGTGGCGGCCGTGCCGGTGGTGGTGGTGTTCTGCGTGGCCAGGGGCTTTTCCCTGCTTGACGCGGTGACCACCGCGGTGCTGGTCTGCCATGATCGGCAGCGGGCCATGCTCAAGGTCCAGGGATTGACCGCGGTGGCCGTGATCGCCCTTGCGCTCGCCACTGCGCCGCTGGGCGCCACCGCCGTGGCCGTGGCCGTCGGCCTGGCGACGACCGCGATGAGCCTGACCTACTGGGTCATGGTCGTGCGCCTGTCGCGCGCCGATGGCGAGGCCTTGCTTGGCCTCGTCCGCACCGCGGCGCCGCCGGTGGGCGCCGTGGCCGGGGTGCTGGCCCTGCTCGCCTGGGCGGTCCCGCAGCACCACGGCAGCGGAGCCATCCTGCTGCGGCTGGTAGCGGCGGCGGGCGCCTTCGGCCTCGCCCTGTTCGCCGTGCGCCACCGGATGCTGGCGGCGATCGGCAGCCTGGGCCACCTGCCGCCGGCCGGCCCACCCGGTGGGCTCGGCCCGGCGGGCGCCGCCGAGATGAACAGCGCCTGCCCCCCCGCTGGCCCTGGCCCCGGCGCGCCTGGCGCAACTGGAGCGACTGGAGCGGCTGGAGCGGCTGGAGCGGCTGGAGCGGCTGCACGCCCGGATCAGCGCCCTGCCCTCCGCAGCCTGGAACAACCGGCGCCCGGTTCCCCGGGCTGAAGTTTTCCAAAATAGCGCCGGATTGCAATTACTTGCGTGATTTTCGCGATCCTGGCATTGATCGCACAGGCCGTGGCCCAATCGCGGCACGGGCGCCCCAATTGGCGCGCCGTTGCCCCGCCGCCCGCCAGATCACAGGCGCCACGCGCACCGACAAACCGCGCGCCGATCTTCGCCACGCCACGCCATATTTTGCAAAATTCGCCCGGCCGGAAAAAATAAGTTCGTGGCGTTTAGGTCCGCAAGGGATACTAAGACCCTCCCGACGGCATGGTTACTTTGCTAAGGGGCAGGCATCCGGAGGCACTCCCGCAAGGGACCGGACACATTCTGACGGTGCAGTGGGGAACCGGAGTGATGAACCAGTATCTTGGGCAGGATTCAGGCCGGCGCGGCTGGTTCGGCCTGGCTCGCTCGGGCGAACTGCTGAGCGCGCTGCCCGGTGGACGGCAGGTTCTGGGCATGATCATGGGCATGAGCGCGGCGCTCAACGTGCTGCTGCTGTCCGGCTCGATCTTCATGCTGATGGTCTATGACCAGGTCCTGCCGAGCCATTCGGTGCCCAGCCTGGTCGGGCTGGTGGTCCTCCTGGTCATCGCCTTCGGCTTCCAGGCCGCGCTCGATCACCTGCGCCACCGCATTTCCGGCGCTGCCGGCAATATGCTGGAGCGCAGTCTTTCGGATCGGGTGTTCGGCCTCGTGCTCGAAGCTGAGCTGACCCGCGGCGGGCGCGATGCCGCCCAGCCGGTGCGCGATCTCGATCTCCTTCGCAATTTCCTCGCCAGCCCCGCGCCGATGGCCGTGCTCGACCTGCCGTGGATGCTGTTGTTCATGGGCGTCCTGTTCGCCTTCCACTGGATCCTCGGTCTGGTCTGCGTGATCGGTGCCGCGCTGGTCATCGCGCTCACCATGTGGACCGACCGGATGACGACCTCGCAGGTCGAGGCCGGAACCCGCAGCGGCGCCGAACGCTCGGGCTTCCTCGAGGCCTGCCGCCGCAATGCCGAAGTGGTCCGCGCCCTGGGGATGCGCGAAGCGATCGAGGGCGGGTGGCAGCGGCTGAGCGAAAACCATTCCGAAGTGAACGACGCCGCCGGCGAGCGGCTTTCCGCCATGCGAACCTTCAGCCGCACCTTCCGCCAGTTGCTCCAGTCGTTGATCCTGGCCACCGGCGCCTGGCTGGTGATCGATGGCCAGGCATCGGGCGGGGTGATCATCGCCAGCTCGATCCTGTCCTCGCGCGCGCTCGGCCCGATCGACAGCGCGATCGCCCATTGGCGCACCCTGATCGCGGCGCGGCAGGCCTGGAACCGGCTGGCCCAACGGCTGGCCGCCAGCCCCGAGGCCGTGGCCCGCACCGAACTGCCGCGCCCGCAGCACGGCTTCGTGGTGGAAGCCCTGTCGGCCGTGGTTCCCGGCACGCAGACCCTGCTGTTCCGCGATGTTTCGTTCGGCCTGGCCACCGGGGAAACCCTGGCGGTGGTCGGGGCGAGCGGCTCGGGCAAGAGCTCGCTGGTGCGCGCGCTGGTCGGCGTGCTCGATCCGATCCGCGGCGCGGTCCGCCTCGATGGCGCCGCGCTTGACCAGTGGGACCCGGATCTTGCCGGCCAGTTCATCGGCTACCTGCCGCAGGACGTCGAACTGTTCGATGGCAGCGTGGCCCAGAACATCGCCCGCTTCGATCCCGAGGCCACCAGCGAGGAAGTGGTCGCCGCGGCCGAGCAGGCCGGGGTCCACGATCTCATCGTCCATATGCCGCAGGGCTACGATACCGTGCTTGGCCCGGGCGGGCGCAACCTTTCGGCCGGGCAGCGCCAGCGCATCGCGCTTGCCCGCGCATTGTTCCGCGATCCCTTCCTGGTCGTGCTCGACGAGCCGAATTCCAACCTCGACGCCAATGGCGACCTCGCGCTCAACCAGGCCATTGCCCGGGCGCGGGCGCGCGGGGCGATCGTGATCATCGTCGCCCACCGGCCCAGCGCATTGGCCGAGATCGACAAGCTGCTGTGGCTCGACAACGGGGTGGTGCGCGCCTTCGGTCCCAAGGCCGAGGTCCTGCCCCGCCTGACCGGCGCCCCGGCCCCGGCCCCGGCCCCGGGTCAGCCCCAGCCGGCCGGCGCGCCTCCTGCCGGAGCCGCCGGCACCGCTCCCGCCGGCCCGCCGTCTGGCACGATCAACGTCCGCGTCCCCACCGCGCCGGCCAGTCCCGTCCGCGCTGCCAACGAAGCGACCGCATGAGCAAGATCCTCGCCCTTCCGGACTATTCCCGCCCCCGCCAGGAGATCGTGCTCTACCGCACGATGCGCCGGTCGCGGATCATCCTCGCCGCCCTGGTCCTGGGGCTGGGCGCGCCTCTGGCGCTGATCCCGATCTCGGGCGCGGTGATCGCCAGCGGCGAGGTTGCGGTGGCCAGCCACGTCAAGAAGATCGCCCACCCGCGCGGCGGGGTGATCGCGGAAATCCCGGTGAGCAACGGCGCGCGGGTCCAGGCCGGCCAGCTCCTGATGCGGCTCGATACCAATGTCTCGGCCGCCAGCGCGGCGATGACGGTGGAATCGATCGACCAGTTGCGCGCCCGCGAGGCGCGCCTCAGGGCCGAACGCGATTCCCTTGGCGGAATCGACTTTCCGGCCGATCTCGTCGCCCGCCAGGCCGAGCCGCTGGTGGCCCGCGCCATCTTGGAGGAGCGCCGCATCTTCACGCTAGACCGGCAAACCGTGGCCGGGCAGACCGCCGCGATCCAGGCCCAGATCGCCCAGGCCGGCAAGGCTGCGGGCAATTACCGTGTCCAGGCCGACGTCTACCGCGAACAGGCCGCCCTCATCGCGGAAGAGCGGAAAGCCAACGACGAGCTCTGGGAGAAGCGCTACACCACCCTCCAGCGCCGCAACGAGCTGGCCCGCGCCGCCGTCGGCCTGGGCGGCTCGGTCGCCTCGGCCGAGGCCCAGGCCTCGCAGCTTGGCTCCAAGGTGGCCGAACTGCGCCAGCAGATGTTCGTGATCGCCGAAAACGCCCGCGCCCAGGCCGGGGCCGAACTGGCCCAGGTCCAGACCAAGCTGATCGAGCTGAAGCAGAACAATGTCGTCGCCCAGGATGCCAACGAGCGCAACCTGATCCGCGCCCCCTATGCCGGCGTGGTCGACAAGCTGGCCTTCACCACGATCGGCGGCGTGGTGCCGGCCGGCGAGACGATCATGGAGATCGTGCCCGACCGCGATCCCTATGTCGTCACCGCGCGGGTCACTCCGGCCGACGTTGACCAGCTCACTGCCGGCCAGCAGGTGATGATCCGCTTCTCGGCTTTCAATTCGCGCACCACGCCCGAACTGGAAGGCCGCCTCACCAAGATCGGCGCCGACCGCACGGTGGACCAGCAGCGCGGCTTCGCCTTCTACACGGTGGAAGTTGAAGTCCTCCCGGGCGAGCTTCGCAAGCTGGGCGATCTCAAGCTGCGCCCGGGGATGCCGGCCGAAGCCTTCATCCAGACCGGCTCGCGGACCCTGATGAGCTACCTGTTCAAGCCCCTGTCCGACCAGTTCGCCCGCGCCTTCCGCTAGCCAGAGGCAAGGTGGCGGGCGCCGGCCCCGGCCATCCCCGCCACGACAGGCAGGGCTGCCGGGCGGCGCGGGTTGCGATGAAGGTTGAATTGTCGGCCCGATCCCGGCCATGGTCGGCCGGTGAACGCCGCCGGGCCAACCGGGCGGTGCATTCCCGGCCCCGGGGGAGGATTGCATGACGATCGACCATGGCTGCGTCCTGCCGCCGTTTCACCCCTTCATTGCCATGGACGTTCCCGGGCTGATGCGCGGGGTGGTCGCCAAGCACGCCGATCGCCCGTTCCTGACCTGGGAACCTTTCGAGGGCGAGCGCCGCACCTGGACCTATGCCGAGGCTCACCACGACGTGCGGCGCATGGCCCAGGGGTTGCTCTTGCGCGGGGTGAAGGCGGGGGAGGCGGTGATCCTCCATCTCGACAATTCACCCGAATCGGTGCTCGCCTGGCTGGCCTGTGCCGAGATCGGGGCGGTCGCGGTATCGACCAACACCCGCTGCGTGGGCGAGGAATTCGCCTTCTATGCCCAAAAGTGCCAGGCGGTGGGGATCATCACCCAGCCCTGGTTCGCCGAGATGGCGCGCGGCCATGCGCCGCAGGTGGGCTGGATCGCGGTCACCTCGCCGGGCGATGACAGCCTGCTGGCCGGGAGCGAGGCGCCTCAGGGCCATTTTGGCCCGGCCCATCCCTTCGCGGTACAGTTCACCTCGGGCACGACCTCGCGCCCCAAGGCCGTGCTGTGGACCCATGCCAATGGCCTGTGGGGCGCGATGGTGAATGCGCGGCATATGCAGCTTCGGCCCGATGACGTGTCCAGCATCACCAATCCGCTGTTCCACACGGTCGCGCTGGCCTGGCAGGTGCTGGGCTCGATCTGGGTGGGCGCCTCGGTGGTGGTGCAGCCGAAGTTCTCGGCCTCGCGGTTCTGGGCGGTGGTTGAACGCAACCGCTGCACCTGGGGGCAGCTTGGCCTGTTCATGGCCCGCGCGCTCGCCACCCAGCCGCCTCCGACCAGGCACCATTTTCGCTTCAATGCCGGCGGCATGAGCATGAGCAACCCCGATCACCTGTTCAACATCCCCTCGTTCGGCGCCCACGGGATGACCGAGCTGATCACCCATCCGGTGCTCAACGATCCGCTGTCGGTGCTGGACGAAGGCTCGATCGGCCGGCCGGCGCCGGAATACGAAGTGCGCCTGGTCAGGGCCGACGGGCAACTGGCCGGACCAGGCGAAAGCGGCGAATTGCAGGTGAAGGGCATTCGCGGCCTGTCGCTGTTCGCCTGCTACCTTGGAGATCCGCAGGCTACCCGCGATGCCTTCACAGCCGATGGCTTCTTCAGGACCGGCGACAACCTGCGCCTGCGCGAGGATGGCGCGATGGTCTTTGCCGATCGCCTCAAGGATATGCTCAAGGTGGGCGGCGAGAATGTTTCGGCCTCCGAAGTCGAAGCGGTGATCCGCGCCGTGGCCGGGGTGGCCGATGTCGCCGTGGTTGGCGGGCCGGATCCGATGCGCGGCGAGGTGCCGGTGGCCTTCGTCATTCCCGCCGCCACGGCCGGGGCCGACCTCGCCGAGCGGATCATGGCCGACTGCACCCAGCGCCTGGCCGATTTCAAGCGGCCGCGCGCGATCCGGCTGGTCGATGAACTGCCGCGCATCCTTGATGCCAAGGTGGCCAAGGCGCAATTGCGCCAGATTCTGAAGGACGAACAGGCATGACCATCGCCTCCATCCGCTTGGGTGCCCTGGGCGAACGGCTGGCCCTGCCGCTGGTTGCGGCCCCGATGTTCCGCGTGTCCGGCCCGGACCTGGTGATCGCGGCCAGCCGCGCCGGGATCATCGGCGCCTTTCCCACCTCCAACTGCCGCACGCTGGACGAACTCGACGCCTGGCTGGCCCAGATGATGGCGGCCACGCGCGGGCCGGATGGCATGGCGCGGGGCGGCCCGGTCTGCCCCAACCTGATCATCCGCCAGGCCCGGCTGGAAGGCGATCTCGCCATGCTGGTGCGCCACCGGGTGGAACTGGTCATCACCTCGGTCGGCTCGCCGGCGCCGGTGATCGCGCCGCTCCATGCGATCGGCTGCAAGGTCTTTGCCGACGTGGCCAGCCTGGCCCATGCCCGCAAGGCCATCGCCGCGGGCGCCGATGGGCTGGTGCTGCTGACGGCCGGGGCCGGCGGACAGACCGGCTGGGCCAATCCCTTCGCCTTCGTGCGCGCGGTTCGCGGCTTCTGGGACGGGCCGATCGTGGTCGCCGGCGGCCTCAGCGATGGCGCCAGCCTGCGCGCCGCCGAAGTGCTGGGCGCCGACCTTGGCTACATGGGTACCCGCTTCATCGCGGCAGAGGAAAGTCTGTCAGGGCCGGAATACCGCCAGATGCTGGTGGACTGCGAGCTGGACGACGTGATGACCACGCGCGCCTTCACCGGCCTTGCCAGCAATATGCTGCGCCCCTCGATCGTGGCGGCGGGCCTCGACCCCGACCATCTCGACGAAACGGTGACCACGGGCGACACGCGCAAGATCTTCGGCGCCGAGGCCAGCGGCGCGCGCCGCTGGCGCGACATCTGGTCGGCCGGCCATTCGGTTTCGGGGGTGCGCGCGGTGGCCCCGGCAAGCGCCATCGTGGCCGGGATTGCTGACGAATACCGCCGGGCGGGGTGAACGGCCGGGCGGCCGCCCTGCCCCTCGTTCTAGGCCAGTTGCGCCGCCCAATCGGCGTGCTGATCGAGGAAGCGCAGCGCCGGCTCCAGCCCTCCGGGGGGAATGCCCGTCAGCATGGCGCGGGTAATCCCGAGGTCGCGGTAGCGCTTGAACTGATCGAGCCTGGCGCCCCAGGGCGACACCACGGAAACCGGCACCCTGGCCGGGTCACGCCCGCGTTCGCGCAGGGCGGCGTGAAAGCGGGCCAACTTGAGACCGAAATCCTCGTCGCCGGAATCGAGCGGGAGCCAGGCATCGCCCCATTCGGCGGCATGGGCGATCCCGGTCGGCCCGGTCATCCCGACATGGAGCGGCGGCCAGGGCTGCTGGAGCGGCTTGGGATAGCTCCACACCGCGTCGAACCTGTACCATTCGCCCTGGAAGCTGCTGACCTCGTCGCGCCACAAGGTCCGCAGCGCGGCCACGCATTCGCGCAGGCCGGAATAGCGCTTGCTCCACGGCATCAGCGCCACGTTGCCGAATTCTTCCCAGTTCCAGCCCAGGCCTATCCCCACCAGCAACCGCCCGCCCGACAACCGGTCCAGCGTGGCTACGGCCTTGGCCATGTGGAAGACATCGCGCTCCAGCGGGAGGCTGACGCCGAAGCCGACCTTGAGCGTGCGCGTGGCCATGGCGGCAGCCGTGGCCGAAACGATCAGATCAGCCATGTAGCGGTAGGTTTCGGGGATGGCCCCGTCGGCCGAGAAGTGGCGAACGCGGCCGCTGGCCGGAAGGTGGGAATGTTCGCCCATCCATAGCGATTCGAATCCGCGTTCCTCCACGGCCCGGGCCAGATCGTCCGGGCGGCTGTTGTGCAGGTTGTTCATCGAACAGACGGCCACGTGCATCAGGCGGCATCCCTCGTGTGCAAGCGGGCTGGAGGCTGGTCGGCCGGCTTACCCATGATCATGCCCGGGGCGCGGCCGCGAGGCAATTGCCCGCGCGCGGCCTCGGGCATGGCCGGCGAGGTGGGGCTGGCGAGGTGGGGCCGGCGATTGGAGCCGGCCCAACCGAGCCGCT
This sequence comes from Novosphingobium bradum, assembly GCF_042646485.1. Taxonomy (NCBI): domain Bacteria; kingdom Pseudomonadati; phylum Pseudomonadota; class Alphaproteobacteria; order Sphingomonadales; family Sphingomonadaceae; genus Novosphingobium; species Novosphingobium bradum. The sequence goes on from NZ_JBHRTQ010000004.1 coordinate 221,596, forward strand.
TGCCCGCAGGCGCCAGCGCTCAGTAGGAACCCTGCGCCAGCAGCACCGCGGGAATGGTTCGCAGGACAATTCGCAGATCGAGCAGGACCGAGGCGTGGCGCGAATAGTGGCGATCGAGCTGGACGCGTTCGCCATAGGAGACATCGTTGCGGCCCGAGACCTGCCACAGCCCGGTGATCCCCGGCTTGACCGCGCAATAATCGGCCAGGAAGGCGCCGTAGCGCGGAATCTCGGCCTGGACGATCGGGCGCGGGCCAACCATGCTCATCTCGCCGGCCAGCACGTTGGCCAGCTGGGGCAGTTCATCGAGGCTGAGCTTGCGGACCAGCCGCCCCAGCCGCGACACGCGCGGATCGTTCCGCAGCTTGCGATCCATCTCCCATTCGCGGCGCGCGCGGGGGCAGGCGGCCAGGACCCGGGCAAGCTGGGACTCGGCATCGACCCGCATGGTCCGCAGCTTGATGCAGCCGAACAGCCGTCCATCGCGCCCCAAGCGGCGCTGGACGAACAGAACCGGCCCCGGGCTATCGACCCACAGCGCGGCGGCCACGGCCACCAGCAGCGGCAGGACCAGGGCGAGCAGGATCGTGGCCGCGGCCAGATCGAACAGGCGCTTGAGCGCGGCTTCCCACCCGATGAAGCCGCGCCGGATCGGGATCGGCGCGGCCATGGCCAGGACCGGGCGACGGGCCTGGCCGGTCCGGCTGGCGGCAAGCGGCGGCAGGGCGATCTCGCGCGGGGTGGCAAAGGTGCCCGGCACGGCATCGGGCAGCGGCTGCGCCGGATCGCCGAACGGGCCGGGAACGGAGCCGCCGGCACAGCCGACAAACGGGCTGGCAGACGGGCCGATGGCGGGGCCGATGGCGGGGCCGATGATTGGCCCGACAAGAGCGCTGGCAAGGCGAGAAGCGCCAGCGAAGGCGGCGGGCACATCACGATAATCAAGCTGGCTCGCTTGGAACATGGCCCTCCCCTCCCTTTCGGCAATCCCGGGCCTGGGCCGGGAGTCACGGTTAACCCTAACAAATGCTGCACTGCATGATGAACCCGGACATCTACATAGCTACGCAGGCACTGCGCCGAATCGGACCGAACTTCTGCCCACGCCAGCGCCGCGCCCGGCAGGGCGCCGTGGCGCAAACCACGCCCCGCCGGGCCACCGCCGGAGTGAAGGACTGGCAGGCATGGGCGGGGAGTGAGCTGTGCGGCGGGGGCGGACTGGGGTCACGCCCCGGAGCGAGCCGGAGCCGGGTTCGGGCCGGACCGGGGTCGCGCCGCGATCAGGTTCGGATCGGGTTCGGATCAGACTTCAGGCTGGCCCGGACCAGGCCTGGGGCGAACTCGATCAGAGGGCCAGGTCGGTCGAGGCTGGCGGGCGGCAGGATCGGGCCTGGGCCGGACCCTCGCGCCCCGGCCCTCGGCCTCGCGCAGCCGGACCCGAGCCTCGGTCGCAGCCTCGCGCCCCGGCGCCGAACTTGCCGCCCAAGCCCGGCCCTGCCCCCCCGGAACTGGACCTCACGCACCCGGGACCTCGGGTCTGTCCCGCCCCGACCTGAACCGGCGGCCAGGGCGGATCCCCGGGCGCCCGACCGAAGCGCCGGTGGGATCGTGGCCCCGAGTCCCGCTGTCGCGCTGGCGATCGTTTCAACCCGGGCCTCACGCTGGCGGGCAGGCTTGCCCAAACCCGGACTGGCCCTGAATTGACACCGGACCGACCTCAGACCGACCCCGGCCCCGCCCCGGACTGGCCCCGGACCGCCCCGGACCGCCCCGGACTGGCCTGGACTGGCCCGGACTGGCCCGGACTGGCCCCAGACCGCGCCCGAAACCCGCGCCCTGCCTCCCCACGCAGGTGGACCGGCGCGCAGATCAGAAGGTGCGTTCGGGAATGCGGATGGTATCGCCCGGCTGCACCGCTGTGGCGCTGGACAGGCGCACCGGGCGCTCGACCGTTTCGTTCTCGCTGCGGATTAGGGCATAGCCCTGGTTGGCGCGGTAGGTGAAGCCGCCGGCCTTGGCGACCAGGGCATAGATACTGAGCCGTTCGCCATAGGGGAATTCGCCCGGGCGGGAGACTTCGCCGAGGATGTAGACCGGACGGAAGTTGACCATTTCCACCGAAACCTGCGGGTTCCGCATATATTCGCTGGCAAGGCGGCGCTGGAGCAGGGCGGTGAATTCCGGGACGGTTTGCCCGCCGGCGGCCACTTCACCCAGCAGGGGGAAAGCCACGGCGCCCTGGGCGGTGACGGTGAATTCACCGGTGAGCCGATCTTCCCCATAGGTGGCGATCCGCAGGCGATCGCCCGGGCCGATGCGATAGGCGAAGGTGCCGACGGGCGGGCGTTCGGCCAGGGCCGAGGGCGCGCAGCCGGAAATGGCCACAAACGCGGGAACCAGAAGCGGGACCGCAAGTAGCGGGGCGGCAAGGCGCGCGAGCAGGGCGGGCTTGGGAGCGAAATGGCGCAGCATATGAGACAGGTTCCCTCAACCGGCGGGCCGGACTGGCCCTGCGGACCTGCGTATTTAACCCGAAGCTCGCCTTGATCGGCGCCAAGCCGCTCCGCTTCGGATGCTATTCGCGCGCGATGCCCGAGGGCAGCGATCAGCCCCGCAAGTGAAGCGAGCCAAGGACTTCGGCAAGGACGATCGCCGAACGCTGCCAGGTGAACCCGGCGGCGCGCTGCCGGCCGGCCCGGGCCAGCGCCGCGCGCAGGGCGCTGTCCCGCGCGAGGGCGGCGATCAGCCCGGCCCAGGCCGCCGGATCATCCTCCGGGGCGGTGAGCGCGGCGCCGCCGCAGACTTCCGGCAGGGCGCCGCAGGGCGCGACGATCGCTGGGCAGCCCAGCAGCATGGCCTCCAGCGGCGGCAGGCCGAAGCCCTCCGTGGTCGACGGGAAGGCCAGGCACAGCGCCTGTTCCATCAGCGCGCGCAGTTCCCCATCGCTCGTCCGGCCGGCGAACACGGCATTGGCGGGCACCGGATGGCCGGCGCGGACGAAGGCCGCACGGTCCTGAGCGCCGAACAGGACCAGCTTCAGGTCCGCCAGTTCGGGCCGGGCGAAGGCGCGAAGCAGCAGGCCCACGTTCTTGTGGGCCTGGGTATTGGCCAGGGCGAGGACATAGCCGCCCGCATTCAGGCCCATTCCCGAAGCCAGGCCCGTTCCCGAATTCAGGTCAAGCCGCGCCAGGATCGCCGGATCGGCGGGGGTGGCCAGCACATGGTCCACCCCGTTGGGGACCACGGCGATCCGTTCGGGCGGGGCAAGGCCCGCGGCGACGATCTGCGCCCGGGAATAGGCCGACACGGTCAACAGCAGGCGATGGCGGCGGGCGAGCGCGGGCTGGACCAGCCGGTACCAGGCGCGAAAGGCGGCGGTGTAGGAGCCGGGCGAGAGCAGGACCTGGACATCGTGGATCATGGTCACCGCATCGCGGGCGAGGACCGGGCCGATGTTGCACAGGTTGAGCAGGGTGCCCCGCCCTTCGCCCCGGTGGGCGAGCGGCAGGGTCAACTGCTCCCAGGGGATGCCGGCCAGCGGGGCGAGTTCGCGCACCGGCAGGCGCAGAGCCTTCGCGCGGGCCAGGCCATCGCGCGGGACAAGCGCTTCGAGCGAAAGACCGCGCGCGGCGGGATGGCCGGCGGCGATGAGACCGGCCAGGGCATTGGCCAGTTCGCCGGCGACGCGGTGAACCCCGGTGGGGGGCGCGGCAAGGAACTTGCCGTTGAGCTGGAAATGCGCGCCCATCCCGTTCACCCGAGGCCGAGCGGGCCGGCCAGGCCCAGGGCGCGCGCGAGGTGGCGGACCAGCAGCGGCCCGGCCAGCCCGGCCACCACCAGCACCGGCAGGATCAGCAACGGATCCGCCAGCCCGGCGCGCACCAGCACGATCCGCACCCCGGCCACGAACAGGACATGGAGCAGGTAGATCGCCATGGTGGCCCGGCCCAGAGCGGCCAGCACCCCGCCCGCGCCGAGCCGCGGCCAAGCTGACAGGCCGATCACGGCCAGGGTCCCCGCGATTGCCGCGGCGCCGGCCGGCAGCCGCCAGGCCAGGCTCGCCGCCTGCGGCGAGGAGGCGGTGGCCAGCGGCAGGTCGGCCGCATAGTGGCCCGCGCCCGCGAGCGTGGCCAGGATCACCCCGCCAGCGACAAGCGGCATGGCGCCGACCGTGAGCCAGGCCGGGCGATTCACCACCAGCCGCTGCAACCCGCCCACGCCAAGCCAGACACCCAGGGCATACCACGCCAGGTTGACCAGGATCAGCCGCAAGACCGGATCGAGCGGTACGGCGAAAGCGAGCGAACGAGCGGCCAGGCCCAGCAGCAGCAAACCTTCGCGCCCGATCCGCGGCAGGGCGAAGGCGGCCACGAGGTGCAGGCACGCCAGAGCCTGAAGGAACCAGAACTGCGAGACCGGGCGCCACGGCAGGGCCAGCACCGTGGCCCACCAATCACCCGCCGGCCGGTTGACCAGCGATCCGGCCGCCCAGATCGCGGAGAACTGGACCACCGACCACAGGAAATAGGGCCAGACCAGCGTGGGCAGGAGCCCCCGGAGGAACCGCTCCTGCCCGCGCGCCAGCCGGCCCTCCACCATCAGCCCGGCCAGCACGAAGAACAGCGGCATATGGAAGGTGTAGATGGCGAAATAGGCCTGGCGGAAACCGAGCAGGCCCGGCCCCAGCGGACTGTCGATCAGGCCGCCCAGTGCATGGCCGATCACGACGAAGACGATGCCCAGTCCACGCGCGCCATCGAGCCAGGCGATCCGCGCCGCCGCATCGGCTGGCCGCGCCGATGCGGGCGGTGTGCCGAGCGTTGCGCTGGACGTTGCGCCGGGCGCTGGTTCCGGCATTGGGTCAGGCACCGGGCCAGCCGCTGGGCCAGGCATTGGGCCGGGCGATGGAACGGCCGGCTGCGGACGAATGGCAAATCCGGCCGCGGCAAGACGGGCGCGGCCAGGGGCATCCGCGCCCGGAACGCCCGCACCCCGGGCGCCTTCGTTTGGCACGGGGCCGCTCATGGCCTGGCCTGCGCCGGGACGGGCTGTTGGGCCGGCGCGCGGCCGGCGAGCAGGCGGCGGCCAAGGGCAATACCCGGGCGCTCAACCAGCCGGTAGCCCAGCAGGGCGAGCAGAGCGGTGGCGGCAAGCGACACCGCGATCCCGGCAATGGGGCCAAGCGTGGCGCCCACCCGGTCCCCCAGGGCGATGCCAAGCGGATGGAGGAGATAGACCGAGTAGCTGGCCGCGCCCAATGCCGGAACCACGCCGCGCGCCAGCAGCGGCGCGGCGCGCAGGCACGGGGCGAGGACCACGCCCAGGAACAGCGCCGGGGCCACCACGCTGGGCCAGATGACCTGGGCCAGGGAAATGGCGCCGTGGCGAAACAGCCCGAACTGGACCCCATCGACCACCAGCAGCACCACGACGAAGCCCCCGCCATGGGCCAGCAGCCCTGCCCGCGAAAGCTGCCCGCGATCATGCCGGAAGGCAAGGAAGCCAAGCACGCAGGCATAGAGAAAGGTGATCCGGCCCAGCGGCAGGCGCATGGCCAGGCCCAGCGAAACCGCGCAGAGCGCCAGCAGCAGGGCCGGCAGGATCAAGCCCAGCCGCCGCGCAGCCGCTTCCCCCCACTGCGCGACGGCAAGGGCGAACAGGCCATACCAGGCGAATTCGATCCCCAGGGTCCAGGTGACGCCGAGGATCGGGCGGGCGCCGGCATAGTCCTGCACCAGCGCCAGGTTGGCCGCCCAGGTGCGGAGCGAGGCCGAGTCCAGCCAGGCCCAGCCCGGCAGGACCCCGCCGGCGCCGAGGAGAAAAGCCAGGGCAAAGGCAGCCAGCAGCGCCGGATAGACGCGGAACAATCGCCGGACCAGGAACGGCCCCGCCACCAGCCCGCCCTTGACCGACATCGGCACCACATAGCCACTGATCAGGAAGAACAGGTAGACGCCCAGCAGCCCCGGACCGGCGCCGCGCACCGCGGCCAGAACGGCCATGCCGGGATAGTGTTCGGACAGGTGCTGGAGCACGACCAGCGCCGCGGCCAGCAGCCGCAGGCTTTCCACGAATCCCAGCCGGTTGGCGCCAAGTTCCCCCATGGCGCCGGTCTAGCAGTTCCGCTCGGCCCCGGTGCCCCATTGGCTCCGCTTCGGACCATTCTGCGCCCCGCCCGACCCGCGCACAGGGCATAGGCGAACCAGGGCGGCGAACCGGTGCGGCGCGCAGGGACCGCGCACAGGGGGGGGCCGCGCCAGAGGGATTGGGGGAAATGGCGGCACTGGCCAAAGTGGTTTACATCTCCGGTTCGGGCCGCAGCGGCTCGACCATGCTGGAACGGATCTTCCACTCCGCGCCGGGAGTGGCGGCCCTTGGCGAATTGCACGGCCTGTGGCGGCTCGATCCCTGCGCCATCACCTGTTCGTGCGGCAGCCCCTTCGCGTCTGACAAGCACTGGCAACGGATCGTGGATGCCGCGGGCTTCGGCCCCAAGACCCTCGCCGAACTGCGCTTTCTTGAAGCAACCGTGTGCCGCACCGGCTATCTGGCCCGGCGGCGTTTCTCGCTCGATGCCCTGCGCGCCGATCCGGCGGTGAAGCGCTTCCTCCACCTCCAGTTCCGCCTGTTCGAGGCGATCTCCGACATGACCGGGGCCGCCGTCCTGGTCGACAGCTCCAAGGCCGGCCCCCGCGCCTGGCTGCTCGCCTGCGACGAGCGGGTGGGCCTGGTCCACCTGCACCGCGATCCGCGCGACGTGATCCTGTCGTGGCGCTCGGAAAAGTTCGATCCGGGCCTGGGCCGGGCGATGAAGCGCATGGCCCTGGGCGCCGCCGCGCTGGACTGGTGGAAGGTGGACCGGCTGGCCGCCCGGCTCGCCCGCCAGCGCGAGGTGACGGGGGTGGACTACCGGGCGCTCTGCGCCGATCCGCGCGGGCAGGTCGCGCGGCTCCAGGTCGCGCTCGGCCTCGCCGGGCTGGCGCCGCCGCAATGGCTTGACGGCCAGAGCCTGCGCCAGGGCGCGGATTACCATTCGCTCAACGGCAACCCCGACCGCTTCGCGCGCGGGCCGCTGGTCATCGCCGCGCGCGAACCAGGCTGGGCGCGGGTCGGCCGGGCCGAGCGACCGGCGATCCGCGGGCTGGCGGCCCTGGTCGAGGCTGGCGCGCGGCGCTGGTGATCGCGCCGGGCCGCGAAGCCCTTGCGCCGAACGCGGTTCCTTCCCGCGCGAAGGTGGCGTAGGCTGGGAAGATGACCACGGCCCGCTTTCTTGCCGGACGGCTGCTCCTGGCCATGCCGGGGATGTTCGATCCGCGCTTTGCCCGCGCGGTCATCGCCATGTGCATCCATGACGAGAATGGCGCCCTGGGCATCGGCATCGGCCGGGTTCACCAGGGGCTGCGGTTCCGCGCCGTGCTGGAACAGGCCGGGATCGATCCGGGCGAAGCACCCGATGCCCAGGTTCTGGTTGGCGGCCCGGTTGAACCCCAGCGCGGCTTCGTCCTTCATTCGACCGACTGGGGCGGCCATGGCACGGTGGACGTGACGCCGCTGTGCGCGCTGTCGTTCTCGCTCGACGTGCTGCGCGCGATCGCCGAGGGGCGCGGGCCGGCGCGCTGGCTGTTCGCGCTGGGCTATGCCGGCTGGGGCGAAGGCCAGCTCGAAGAGGAAATGCGCGAACACGGCTGGGCCGCGGCCGGTGCCCACCCCGAAATCCTGTTCGACACCCCGGTGGCCGAACGGTGGAGCGCGGCCTGGCGGGCCGAAGGCATCGACCCGGCCCTGCTGGCCAGCGAAACCGGACACGCCTGAAACCGGAAAAACGGTCGCGGCCCTGCCCGCAACCGCGCGCTCACCGGGCCGTCAATCCTTCACCCGCGCGGCGAAGCCCTTTCGCAGCTTGGCCAGCTTGGGCGGAATCACCGCCAGGCAATAGGGATTGCGCTGGCCTTCGCCGGCCCAGTATTCCTGATGGTAGTCCTCGGCCGGATACCAGGTGGCCGGCCCCTCGATGGTGGTGACCACCCGGATCGCCCGCTCTTCCTGCGCGCGCGCGATTGCAGCCTCGGCCTCGGCGCGCTGTCCGGCATCGAGCGGGAAGATCGCCGAACGGTACTGGGTGCCCACATCGTTGCCCTGGCGGTTGAGCTGGGTGGGATCGTGGGTGGCCATGAACATATCGAGCAGTTCGCCATAGGACACCACGTCGGGATCGAAGGTCACCCGGATGGCCTCGGCATGGCCGGTCTGGCCGGAGCAGACCGCCTTGTAGGTCGGGTTGGCGACCTGCCCGCCGATATAGCCGCTTTCGACCGCGCTCACCCCGATCACGTCGCGGAACACCGCCTCGGTGCACCAGAAGCACCCGCCCGCGAAAATTCCCTGCGCCATGTTCTGCTCCTCCACCGGCAAGCCCGCTAGATAGGGCGCGGGCGCGCGGATGTCATCGTGTCCGGTGGACTTGGGGCCGCGCGGCCCCTAACTGGGGAGCCATGCCAGAGACTGCCAACCAGACCGCGCACCAGGCCGCCCGCCAGATCGCCGTCGCCGCCCTGCAATTGCCGCTTGGCTCGGCTGACGAGGCCGAGAACATCGCCGCCGTCACCGCGCTGGTCGAACAGGCCGCCGCGCAGGGGGCGCAGATCGTCCTGCCGCCCGAGCTGTTTTCCGGCCCCTATTTCTGCAAGGTGGAGGACGAAGCCCTGTTCGCCCTCGCCCGCCCCCTGGCCGAACATCCCTCGGTCACGGCCATGCAGGCCCTGGCCGCGCGGCTGAAGATCGCGATCCCCACTTCCTTCTTCGAGCGCGACGGCCACCACTACTACAACACCCTCGCCATGATCGGCCCCGACGGCGCGATCCTGGGAACCTACCGCAAGAGCCACATCCCCGATGGCCCGGGCTACGAGGAAAAATACTATTTCCGCCCCGGCAATGATGGCTTCAAGGTCTGGGACGTGCCCTGCACCGGCGGCACGGCGCGGATCGGGGTCGGCATCTGCTGGGACCAGTGGTATCCCGAATGCGCGCGGGTGATGGCCCTGATGGGCGCCGAACTCCTGCTCTACCCCACCGCCATCGGCACCGAACCCTATGACGCCGAGCTGGACACCAGCCGGATGTGGCGCCGGGCCATGCTGGGCCATGCCGTGTCCAACTGTATGCCGGTGATCGCCGCCAACCGCGTGGGCACGGAAGATGGCCAGCGCTTCTACGGCCACAGCTTCATCGCCGACGAATGGGGCGATTTCGTTGCCGACTACGGCGCACAGGAAACCGGCGTGCTGCTGGCCCGGCTCGATCTGGCGCGCGCCGCCCGGCACCGCGCCGGCATGGGCTTCTTCCGCGATCGCCGCCCGCCGCTCTACACCCGCATCTGCCAGGACATCTGAGCCGCGCGCCATGGACCACGGCGCCCACAGCCCCGGCCCGCACACCCCCTGCGTCCACACCTATGTGATCGCGCTCGGCTCCAACCGCCGGCACCCGGCCCACGGCCCCCCGCGCGCGGTGCTGGTGGCGGCCCTCGCCGCGCTCGGCCACGAAGGCCTGCACCTGCTCGGCGCCTCACGCCCGGTTGACAGCCGCCCGCTCGGCCCCTCGCTCAGGACCTATGCCAATTCCGCAGCCCTCATAGGCAGCGCGCTGGAACCGGAGGCCATGCTGGCGCGCCTCAAGGCCATCGAGGCGCGCTTCGGCCGGCGCCGGGGCGGCCAGCGCTGGAGCGCGCGGGTGCTCGATCTCGATATCGTGCTGTGGAACGGCGGTGCCTGGGCCTCGCCCCGGCTGGTCATCCCCCATCCCGCCTACCGCCTGCGCGCCTTCGTCCTCGCCCCCATGCGCCGCCTGGGGCATCGGCACGGCGCCATCACCCGCGATCCGCTGACCGGCCTGACCCCCGCGCACCTTCATGCCCGCTTGACCCGGCCCCGCCCCCTGCCTAAGCCGCGCCCCTGACCCGACAGGCCGCGGCACACCTCGCCCCGGCTTGGCATTGGGGGCCCTTAGCTCAGTCGGTAGAGCAACTGACTTTTAATCAGTAGGTCGCTGGTTCGAACCCAGCAGGGCTCACCACCGCATCCGCACCGATCCGCGGCAGATCTCCCCGGCATCCCCCGTTGCGTTTCAGCGTGTTGCGCTGCACAAGTGCGGGATGCGGATCGCCATCGTCGATGAAAGTGCCTCTCGCGCCGCGATCATTCGCGAGGGGCTCATCGCGTTCGACGATTGCGAGCTGTTCGTGCTGACCGAGCGGCGCGGGCTGGTCGCCCGGATCGGGGAGATCGCGCCCGACATCGTGCTGATGGACCTGGGCAACCCCTCGCGCGACGTGCTCGAGGAATATTTCGCGGTCAGCCGCGTGCTCGCCCGCCCGATCGCCATGTTCGTCGACCAGTCCGACGAGGAGGCCATCGCCGCCTCGGTCGATGCCGGGGTCTCGGCCTATGTGGTCGACGGGCTGGCCGCCCACCGCATCCGCCCCCTGCTCGATCTCGCCGTGCGCCGGTTCAGCGCCTTCTCGCGGCTGGAAAAGGATCTTGCCGAAGCCAAGGGCAAGCTGGCCGAGCGCGAGTCGATCGATCAGGCCAAGCGCATCCTGATGGACAGCCGCGGCTTCACCGAGCCGCAAGCCTATGCCGAACTCCGCAAGACCGCAATGAACCAGGGCAAGCGGATCGCCGAGATCGCCGAGGCCGTGCTGACCGCGCACCGCCTGCTGGGAGGGACCTGATGCCTGCTGAACTGACCATCGGTTTCCTTCCCCTGGTCGATGCCTGCTTGCCGATCCTGGCCCGCGAACATGGCTTTGCCGAGGCCGAGGGGCTTTCCCTGCGCCTCATGAAGGACATGAGCTGGGCCACCGTGCTCGACCGGCTGCTCTATGGCCATTCCGACGTGGCCCACCTGGTCGCCCCGCTGCCGATTGCCGCCACCCTGGGCCGCGGCCGGCCGGCGCAGCCCCTGTCGGTGCCCTTCGTTCTGGGGCTGAACGGCAATGCGATCACCATGCGCCCCGACCTGGCCGCGCGGGTGGGCCAGCCGGGCAGGCTGGGCGATCCGGCGAGGGTCGGCGCGGCCCTGCGCGTGGTGGCGCAGGAACGGCTGGCCGCCGGCCGCCCGCTGCGCTTCGGCGTGGTCCACCGCTATTCCAGCCACAACTATATGCTGCGCTACTGGCTGGCGGCCTGTGGTATCCGACCCGACAGCGAAGTAGAAATCTCCACCGTGCCCCCGCCGTTCTGCGCCGATGCGCTGGAGGCGGGCGAGGTCGATGCGATCTGCGTGGGCGAGCCGTGGAACTCGGTCGCGGTGGAACGCGGGGTCGGCCAGATTGTGCTGGTCACCGCGCAGATCTGGCGGCGCGGGGTCGAAAAGGTGCTGGCCCTGCGCGAGCCGGTGCTGGAGGACCGGCGCGACGATGTCGAGGCGCTGGTCCGCGCGCTGGTCGCCACCGGCCGCCATTTCGTCGATCCGGCCAACTGGGAGGTCAATGCCGCGATCCTAGCCCGGCCGGAATATCTCGACGGGTCGGCCGAACTGATCCGCCGCGCCATTTCCGATCGCATCCTGCTGGTCGCCGGCGGAAAGCCGGTCCACTATCCCGATTTCATGTTCCAGTACCGCGAGGCGGCGAACTTCCCCTGGGTCAGCCAGGCCGAATGGCTTTACACCCAGATGATCCGCTGGGAAGGCACACCCTTCGTGGCCGAGGAGGCCGCGCGCGCCGCCCGGGTGTTCCGCCCGGATGTCTATCGCAGCGCCCTGCTCGGCACCGGCGAACCGCTGCCGGGGGCCAGTTCCAAGGTCGAAGGCAGCCTCACCGGGCTCACCGCGGTCGGCACCCAGCAGGGCCGCATGACCATGGAGAACAACAGCTTCTTCGATCGCATGAGCTTCGATCCGCACGACCTTGCCGGCTACCTGGCGCGGCTGCCGTAGCGGAAATTATTGCTGCACCGCAAAAACCTCTTGCACTTGCAGCAGCGAATCGCTTACCCCTAGGGACAGGAAGCGGTGGCGCCGCCCAAGGTCGGGCGATCCAGCGAACCGTTTTCGCACAGCAACATAGCGTGGCAACGTCGCCGCCCGAACCAGCCCTTCACGGGGTCGGATCGTGGCGGTTTCCTGCGTTGTTCGCGCGCTCTTGACGGGGACGGCAGATGAGCATGACGGAAAACAGGTCGGCTTTCAGGATCGCGCGACGGGGGATGATCGCCGTCATGCTGGCCAGCGTGGCGCTGGCAGGCTGCGGCAAGGGCGCCCAGGCGCCTGCCGACAACAGTGAAATCGCGAAGATCGCGGCGGCCAACGGGATCGAGAAGCCGAACCTCAAGCTGGGCTTCATCAAGCTGACCGACATCGCCCCGTTGGTCGTGGCCAAGGAAAAGGGCTTCTTCGCGGAAGAAGGCCTGAACGTCACCCTCGAGCCGCAGGCCAACTGGAAGGTCCTGCTCGATGGCGTGGTCTCCGGCCAGCTCGATGCCTCGCATATGCTGGCGGGCCAGATCCTCGCCTCGGGCGCCGGGATCGGCGCCAAGACCAGGCTGATCACCCCCTTCAGCCTCGACATAAACGGCAAGGCCGTGACCATCTCCAACGCGGTCTACGGCGAGATCGCCCCCACCCTGCCCAAGGGGCCGGACGGCAAGGTGATCATGCCGGTGTCCGCCGCGGCGCTGAAGCCGGTCGTCGCCAGGTACAAGGCCGAAGGCAAGCCTTTCAAGATGGGCATGGTCTTCCCGGTCTCCACCCACAACTACGTGCTGCGCTACTGGCTGGCGGCTGGCGGCCTCAACCCCGGCTACTACCTGCCCGGCGACACGGCCGGCACGACCGGGGCCGAGGTTCAGCTCTCGGTCACACCGCCGCCGCAGATGCCCTCGACCCTGGAAGCCGGCACGATCAGCGGCTATTCGGTGGGCGAGCCGTGGAACCAGGCCGCGGTAAAGAAGAAGATCGGCGTGCCGATCATCGTCGATCCCGATATCGCCGGCACCACCGCCGACAAGGTTTTCGGCATGACCGAAGCCTTCGCCCAGAAGAACCCCAAGACCGTCCAGGCCCTGCTGCGCGCCCTCATCCGCGCCTCGCAATGGATCGATGCCGAGGGCGGCAAGAACCGCGCGGAAACGGTCAAGCTTCTGGCGAAATCGAACTACGTCGGCGCCGACACGGACGTGCTGATGGCCTCGATGACCGGCAAGTTCACCTTCGGCGCGGGCGACACCCGCGATACGCCCGAGTTCAACCTGTTCTTCAAGGATGGCGCGAGCTACCCCTACTATTCGGACGGCATCTGGTACCTCACCCAGATGCGCCGCTGGGGCCAGATCGCCGAGGCCAAGCCCGACCAGTGGTATTTCGACACGATCAAGTCGGTCTATCGCCCGGATCTCTATGACCAGGCGGCCAAGGCGCTCGTCGCGGCCGGCAAGGCCCGGGCCGAGGACTTCCCCCAGACCGATGGCTACCGCACCTATGCCCGCAAGGCGATCGACGGCGTGACCTACGACGCCCGTCACCCGGCCGCCTATGCCGCCGCCTTCGCGATCGGGCTGAAGGACGGCCAGAAGGTCACGCCCGCGGGCGTCAAGTAAACTAGCGTATCAGAAGGAATCCGGCATGACTGTCACCCCGATCCGCAAGGAACAGTTCGAGATGGACCAGGAAATTGCGCCCCCGGGCGATCTGGCGATCGATCCCGCGGTGACCGTCGTGCCAGAGCCCGCCCCCCGGCCGGGGCGGACGGCGTTGGGCCGGTTACTCCCCAACGGGATCAAGCTGCCCTCCGCCCGCAAGATCTACGACGACGCCTGGCCGCCCTTCATCGGCGTCGCCGCGTTCCTCGGCCTGTGGGCGCTGCTGGCCCCGCGGGTGACCACCTCGCTGGGCACCCTGCCCGGCCCCGGCGACGTGTGGACCGCCTTCACCGGCCTGCTCGGCGAATATTCGGCCGCCCGCGCCGAGGCGGCAGCGGCCGAGGCGGCCGGCGGCACCTGGTCGGGCGCCCCCACCTTCGTCGACCAGATCTTCACCTCGCTCAAGACGGTCGGCATGGGCTTCGTCCTTGCCAGCCTCGTCGCCGTGCCGCTCGGCCTGATCGCCGGGATGTCGAAGCGGTTCAACGCCGCAATCAACCCGCTGGTCCAGATCATGCGCCCGATCAGCCCGCTGGCCTGGCTGCCGATCGTCACCATGGTGATCTCCGCCTCGATGACCGGCGATGATCCGGCCATGCCCAAGAGCTTCGTGATCTCGGCCGTGGTGGTCATGCTCTGCTCGCTCTGGCCAACCCTGATCAACACCGCGATCGGCACGGCCTCGATCGACAAGGACCTGATCAACGTGGGCCGCGTGCTCAAGCTGTCGTGGGTGCAGCGCCTGACCAAGCTGGTCCTGCCCTCCTCGCTCCCCTTCATCTTCACCGGTATGCGCCTGTCGCTGGGCGTGGGCTGGATGGTGCTGATCGCGGCGGAAATGCTGTCGCAGAACCCGGGCCTGGGCAAGTTCGTCTGGGACGAGTTCCAGAACGGCAACCAGCAGTCGCTCGCCCGGATCATGGTCGCGGTGGTGACCATCGGCGTGATCGGCTTCGCGCTCGACCGGATCATGATGGCCCTCCAGGCCTTCGTCTCGCGCAACCGCACGATCTGATCCGCCCCAGCCTGTCCCCCCAAGGCCACATCTCATGCCAGGCCCCATCTCATGCCAGGAGCGCCGCACATGGCCGACATCCTTTCGCTGAAGAACGTTTCCAAGCGCTACGAGGGCAAGACCGGCGGGATCACCGAGGTGCTCGGCGGAATCGACCTCGATGTCCGGGAAGGCGAATTCATCGCCATCCTCGGCTTCTCGGGCGCGGGCAAGACCACGCTGATCTCGGCCATTGCCGGGCTGGTCGAACCCGATGGCGGCGAGATCCTGCTCAAGGGCCAGGCGGTCAATGGCCCCGGCAAGGATCGCGGCCTCGTCTTCCAGTCCTATTCGCTGTTTCCCTGGCTGACCGTGGAACAGAACGTCGCCCTGGCGGTCGATGCGGTGCACAAGGATCGCAGCGCGGCGCAGCGCAAGGCGCTGGTGCGCCAGAAGGTCGAACTGGTCGGGCTTGGCCATGCTATGGACCGCAAGCCGGCCCAGCTTTCGGGCGGGATGCGCCAGCGCGTGGCCGTGGCCCGGGCGCTCGCCATGGAACCGGAAATCCTGCTGCTCGATGAACCCCTCAGCGCGCTGGACGCCCTCACCCGCGCCAAGCTGCAGGACGAGATCGAGCGGATCAGGGACGAGGAGAAGCGGACCATTCTCCTCGTCACCAATGATGTCGACGAGGCACTGCTGCTGGCCGACCGGGTGGCCGTGCTTACCCCGGCCCCCTCGGCGACCATCGGGCGCGTGTTCGACGTGAGCCTGCCCCGCCCGCGCGACCGCGAGGCGGTCAACGACAGCGCCGAATTCCAGGCGCTGCGAACGCAGATCGTGGACTATCTCGGTTCGCTGGTAAGCGGGGCCGCCCATGCGGACGCGAACAGCGCCGAACGCCTGCCCGAGGTCACCCCGCTCGACCTCGCGCCCCTGCCCAAGGCCTATGTCGATGCCGCCCGGGGCAACAACGCCCGGCGCTATCTGGAATTTTACAACCTCCACAAGGTCTACCCCACCCCCAAGGGGCCGCTGACCGTGGTGGAGAACTTCAACCTCTTGATGGACAAGGGCGAATTCATCTCGCTGATCGGCCACTCGGGCTGCGGCAAGTCCACCGTGCTGACCATGGCCTCGGGGCTCAACGCGATCAGCAAGGGCGCGATCGTGCTCGACAACCGCGAAGTCGATGCCGCCGGGCCGGACAAGGCCGTGGTGTTCCAGGCTCCCAGCCTGATGCCCTGGCTGACCGCGCGGCAGAACGTGGCACTCGGCGTGGAGCGGGTCTATCCCCATGCCAGCCGGGCGGAACGGCGCGAAATCATCGACTATTACCTCGATCGCGTGGGCCTGGGCGATGCGCGCGACAAGCTGGCCGCCGAAATGTCGAACGGGATGCGCCAGCGCGTGGGCATTGCCCGCGCCTTCGCCCTCTCGCCGCGCCTGCTCCTGCTCGACGAACCCTTCGGAATGCTCGACAGCCTCACCCGCTGGGACCTGCAGGACGTGCTGGTGGAGGTCTGGAACCGCACCAAGGTCACCGCGATCATGGTGACCCACGATGTCGACGAGGCGATCCTGCTGGCCGATCGCGTGGTGATGATGACCAATGGGCCGAACGCCACGATCGGCAAGGTGCTCAAGGTCGATCTGCCGCGCCCGCGCGATCGCAAGACCTTGCTCAAGGATCCGCAGTTCTATGCCTACCGCCAGGAAGTCCTGCACTTCCTTGCCGAATATGATCACGGGCCGGGCGCCAAAGCGGCCTGACAAGAACCCTCCGGGAGAGGAGGCCTGATTGGCAAGGGATTCCAATCAGGGAGTAAGACAATGGGGAAATGCAAGACCGTGGCGGCGCTGCTCGCGCTGCCGCTGACGATGGCCTGCGCCTCGGCCGCTCTGGCCGCGCCCGGCGATCCGGTGAAGGTGGGCGAAGGGCTCACCCTCGATCCGATCGTCGATGGCCGGCTGCGCTGGGAAAACGTCACCACGCCCACGCTCGATGCCGATGCGGTAACCCTGCGCCTGCGCGCCGGGGCCGAGCTGAAACACAGCTCGGGCCTCGCCTTCCTCGCCGAGGCGGAAGGCACCCTGGCGATCGTCGATCACTACAACGCCTTCGCCTTCCCGATTGCCGACACCCAGCGCCGCCCCGGCTTTGCGGTGGTGGCCGATCCGATGAACATCGAGCTCAACCGGATCCAGCTGCAATACAAGTCCAAGCCCCTCACCCTCACCGTGGGCCGCCAGCGCATCAACCTCGATGACCAGCGCTTCGTGGGCAGCGTCGGCTGGCGCCAGAACGAACAGACCTTCGATGCCGGCCGCGTCGAGGCCAGCCTCGGCCCCGTTTCGCTCGACGGCACCTTCGCCACGGCCCAGCGCACCATCCTCGGCTTCGATGCCGGGCCGCGCCTTGCCTATGACGGCAAGTTCTGGTTCCTCGGCGCGGGCGTGAAGCAGGGGCCGGTCCAGGCCAAGGCCTTCGCCTACCTGCTCGACTACAATCCCGCCGAACAGGTCGGCACGCTGGCCGCGCCCAACGCCGATACCCAGACCTATGGCGTGCGGGTCACCGCCGCCCTGCCGCTCGCCGGCAAGACCAAGGTCAACCTTGCGGCCAGCTATGCCCGCCAGTCCGACTGGAAGCAGAACCCCGCCAACTATGCGGTAAGCTATCTCGCCGGCGAGGCAGGCCTGGCTCTGGCCAACGGCTTTGGCGCCACCGCCGGCTATGAAAAGCTGGGCGGCAATGGCACCCGCGCCTTCCAGACCCCGATGGCCACCCTCCACAAGTTCAACGGCTGGGCCGACCTGTTCCTGACCACGCCTGCGGCCGGCCTTGAAGACTGGTATGGCGGCGTGACCTGGAAGTTCGCCCAGGTGAAGGCGCTGCCCGGGCTGAATGCCGCGGTCACCTATCACCGCTTCGAAAGCGATGCCGGCTCGGTCCACTATGGCAACGAATGGGATGCCAGCCTCGGCTTCAAGCTGGGCCGGGCCAACCTGCTCGCCAAGTATGCGAACTACAACGCCGACAAGTTCAGCGTGGATACCGCCAAGTTCTGGCTCCAGCTCGAACTGGCCTACTGAGGCAAGGCCGTCCCGGCCCCCGGGGCCGGGGCGGCCACCAATTCATGCTGCACTGCAAAAAACACTTGCCAGGGAGGGGCCGAATCACATAGTCTCGGCCTCGAAGGCAGGAAGTGCCGCCCAAGGCCGGGCGGATCAGCACCCCCGCCCGACAATCGACAGACGCGTGGCAATGCAGCCGCCCGTACCGATCCTGCAAGGGGCGGTCCGAGGCGGCTTTTTTGTGTTGTGCGCGGGTTTCAGGAGAAGACCGTTGAACGCGCCCGTATCCTTTCCCTCCTCCGGTTCCGGCCAGGCCCAGCTCGAACGGCTGGTGGTCATCGGCAATGGCATGGCCGGCTGCCGCGCGGTCGAGGAAGTGCTCGCCCGCGATCCCGCGCGCTACGCGGTCACCATCTTCGGCGCCGAACCCCGGGTCAACTACAACCGGATCATGCTCTCGCCCGTCCTCGCCGGCGAAAAGACCTTCGAGGACATCGTGATCAACGGTCCCGAATGGTACGAGGACAACGGCATCACCCTGGTTTCCGGGGATCCGGTCGTGGCGATCGACCGCGCTGGCCAGACCGTGGTCACCCGCTCGGGTCGCACCGAGGCCTATGACCGCCTGCTGATCGCCACCGGCTCCGATCCGTTCATCATCCCGGTTCCCGGCCACGATCTGCCCGGCGTGGTCACCTTCCGCGATCTCGACGACGTCGACCGGATGCTGGCGGCGGCTGAAAACGGCGGCAGCGCGGTGGTCATCGGCGGCGGCCTGCTCGGCCTCGAAGCCGCCCATGGCCTGGCGCTGCGCGGAATGCAGGTCACTGTCGTCCACCTGATGCCCACCCTGATGGAGCGCCAGCTCGACGAGGCCGCCGGCTACCTGCTCAAGAGCGAACTGGAGCGCCGCGGCCAGACCATCGTCACCGGCGGCGATACCGCCGAGATCCTGGGCACCGATGGCCACGTGACCGGCGTCAAGCTCAAGGACGGGCGCGAATTTCCGGCCGACATCGTGGTCATGGCGGTCGGCATCCGCCCCGCCACCACGCTGGCCCGCGCTGCCGGCCTCGAAGTCGAACGCGGCATCGTGGTCGATGATCACATGGTCACCTCGGACCCGGCCATCATGGCCGTGGGCGAATGCGTCCAGCACCGCGGCACCTGCTATGGCCTGGTCGCCCCGCTGTGGGATATGTGCCGCTCACTGGCCGATCACGCGGTCGGCAGCCCCAGCGGCTATGCCGGCTCGGTCACCTCCACCAAGCTCAAGGTCTCGGGGATCGACCTGTTCTCGGCCGGCGATTTCTCGGGCGGCGACGGCGCGGAAGACATCGTCATGCGCGATGCCGCGCGCGGGATCTACAAGCGCGTGATCGTCAAGGACGATCGGCTGGTCGGCGCGGTGCTCTATGGCGATACCGCCGATGGCGCCTGGTACTTCGACCTGCTCAAGAAGGGCGAGGACGTCTCGTCCATCCGCGAGGCGCTGATCTTCGGCCAGGCCTTCGCGGCGGGCGGCGCCGGGGGGGGCGCCCTTGCAAACCCTAATGCCGCCGTTGCCGCCCTTTCGGACGATGCCGAAATCTGCGGTTGCAACGGCGTTTCCAAGGGCAAGGTCGTTGCAACCATCCAGCAGGGTGCTTGCAGCCTCGATGCGGTGCGCTCGCAGTGCAAGGCCTCGGCCTCCTGCGGCTCGTGCACGGGCCTCGTGGAAAGCCTGCTCGCGCTGACGCTGGGCGACGAGGTCCAGTCCGGCCCGAAATCGCTGTGCAAGTGCACCAGCTTCACGCATGACGACGTGCGCCGCCTGATCCTCGAAAAGGACCTCAAGGCCATCCCCCAGGTCATGCAGGAACTGCACTGGACCACGCCGCATGGCTGCGCCTCGTGCCGCCCGGCGCTCAACTACTACCTGCTCTGCGCCTGGCCGGGCGAATACGAGGACGAACAGCACAGCCGCTTCGTCAACGAACGGATGCACGCCAACATCCAGAAGGACGGCACCTATTCGGTGGTCCCGCGGATGTGGGGCGGCCTCACCAACCCGACCGAACTGCGCGCCATCGCCGACGTGGTGGAGAAGTACAACGCGCCGATGGTCAAGGTCACCGGCGGCCAGCGACTCGACATCTTCGGGATCAAGAAGGAAGACCTGCCCGCCGTCTGGGCCGATCTCAATGCCGCCGGGATGGTCTCGGGCCACGCCTACGGCAAGAGCCTTCGCACCGTGAAGACCTGCGTCGGTTCCGAATGGTGCCGCTTCGGAACCCAGGATTCCACCGGCCTCGGCGTCAAGATCGAGCGGATGACCTGGGGCTCGTGGATGCCCCACAAGTTCAAGATCGCCGTCTCGGGCTGCCCGCGCAATTGCGCCGAGGCCACGATCAAGGACTTCGGCGTGGTCTGCGTCGATAGCGGCTACGAGCTGCACGTCGGCGGCAACGGCGGGATCAAGGTCCGCGCCACCGACCTGTTGTGCAAGGTCGAAACCGAAGACGAGGCGATGGAGGTCTGCTCGGCCTTCATCCAGCTCTACCGCGAACAGGCGCACTACCTGGAACGCACCGCGCCGTGGATCGAGCGGGTGGGCCTCGAAAGCGTGAAGAGCGCCCTGTTCGACCAGCCCGAAACGGTCGCCACCCTCGCCGCCCGCTTCCGCCATTCGCAACAGTTCATGCAGTCCGACCCCTGGGCCGAACGCGCGGCCGGGCGCGATGCGGAACTGCACCAGCACATGGCCGAAGTGCGCCCCTTCCCCACCAACGTGCAGCAGATGGAGTTCGCGAAATGATTGGCGATTGGCTCGATATCGGCCCGGTGAGCCAGATTTCGCCGGGCAATGCCCGGACCCTGCCGGTGCGCGGAGGCGAGGAGATCGCCGTGTTCCACACGCTCGACAACCGCTTCTTCGCCTTGGTCAACCGCTGCCCGCACAAGGCCGGCCCGCTCTCGCAGGGGATCGTCCACGGCGATGTCGTCACCTGCCCGCTGCACGCGTGGAACATCTCGCTCAAGACCGGCAAGGCGCTGGGCGACGATGACGGCTGCGTGCCGACCATCCCGCTCAGGGTCGATGCCGGGCGCATCTACCTGCTGCGCGAGGCCGTGCTCGGCGGCGGCACGCCCCCGGCCAAGGTGGCCTGAGGCGATGGCGCGCGCGATCCGCACCACCTGTGCCTATTGCGGTGTCGGCTGCGGCATCCGCGCCGAAGTCACCGGCGAGCGCACGGTGCGGATCGCCGGCGACCCCGAGCACCCGGCCAATTTCGGCAAGCTGTGCTCCAAGGGCACGCACCTGGGCGAAACGGTGGGCCTGGAAGGCCGCCTGCTCCACCCGATGATCGGCAAGGCCCATGCCGGCTGGGACGAGGCGCTCGATCTCGCCGCCGCCCGGATGCGCGCCACCATCGCCGAACACGGGCCGGACAGCGTGGCCTTCTACGTCTCGGGCCAGCTCCTCACCGAGGATTACTACGTCGCCAACAAGCTGATGAAGGGCTTCATCGGCAGCGCCAACATCGATACCAACAGCCGCCTGTGCATGGCCAGCGCCGTCGCCGCCCACAACCGCGCCTTCGGCGAGGACCTGGTCCCCTGCACCTATGACGATCTCGACGAGGCCGACCTGATCCTGCTGGTCGGCTCCAACACCGCCTGGTGCCACCCGGTCGTCTGGCAGCGGATCGAGGCGGCCCGCGCCGCGCGCGGCACGAAACTGGTGGTCATCGATCCGCGCCGCACCGAAACCGCCGAACAGGCCGATCTCCACGTGGCCGTAGCCCCCGATGGCGACGTGGCCCTGTTCAATGCCCTCTTGGCCGAGATGCGCGATCGGGGGCTCCTCGATACCGCCTTCCTGGCGAACCGCTGCGAGGTGCCGGAAGGCTTTGTTGATGGCCTCGCCGCCCGCGATCCCGGCGTCCCCCACGCCACCTTCGCCGCCCTTGCCGATCTCGTCGCCGCCCACCCGCGCATGGTCACCCTGTTCAGCCAGGGCGCCAACCAGTCGCGCTCCGGGACCGACAAGGGCAATGCGATCATCAACCTTCACCTCGCCACCGGCCGGATCAACCGAGCCGGCGCCGGCCCCTTCTCGATCACCGGCCAGCCCAATGCCATGGGCGGGCGCGAAGTGGGCGGTCTGGCCAACACCCTGGCCTGCCACCTCGGCTTCTCGGGCGAGGAACGCGCCGATGCGGCGATGTTCTGGAACGCCCCCAACATCTGCGCCGGCCCCGGCCTCAAGGCGGTCGACCTGTTCCGCGCGGTCCATGATGGCCGGGTGAAATTCCTCTGGGTCATGGCCACCAACCCGGCCGTCTCGATGCCCGATGCCGGCTTCGTGCGCGAAGCCTTGGCCCGGTGCGAAACCCTGGTCGTCTCCGATGTCATGGCCGATACCGATACCGCGCGCCTTGCCCACATCCGCCTGCCGGCGCTGGCCTGGGGCGAGAAGGACGGCACGGTGACCAATTCGGAACGCCGGGTCAGCCGCCAGCGCGCCCTGTTCCCAGCGCCCGGCGAGGCCCGCGCCGACTGGGCGATCCTGTGCGATTTCGCCCGCCGCATGGGCTGGGGCCGCGCCTTCGATTTCGCCGGAAACGCCGCCGTCTTCCGCGAATATGCGGCGATGACCGCGCTTGCCGTGCGCCATGGCCGCAAGCTCGATCTCACCGACCAGGCGAGCCTGAGCGATGCCGAGTTCGATGCGCTCGAACCGTTCATCTGGGGCGGCGCCCACCCCCTGGCAAAAGGCGCCAGCCACGCCGGCGGCAAGGCCCGGCTCATCGCCGTCCACCCGGCCCCCATCGCCCACGATCCGGCCTATCCCTTGCGCCTCAACACCGGCCGCTACCGCGACCAGTGGCACACGATGACCCGTACCGGCCTTTCGCCCACCCTGTCGCAGCACCGGCGCGAACCCCTGCTCGAAGTGCACCCCGCCGATGCCGCGCGCGAAGGCCTCGCCGATGGCGGGCTGGCGCGGGTCACCACGGCGGCGGGCGAAAGCCTGTTCCGGGTGGCGATCAGCGACGGCCAGCGGCCGGGCGACCTGTTCGTGCCGATGCACTGGACCGACGAGATGGCCAGCGGCGGCCGGGCCAATCGCCTGCCGCTGCAGGAAACCGATCCGCTCTCGGGCCAGCCCGGCTTCAAGGATACGCCCGCCCGGGTGGAAGCGGTCGCCCCGCAATGGCGCGCCTTCCTCGTCAGCCGCACCGAAGTGGCGCTGCCGCCGTTGCTGTGGTGGTCGCGCGCGCGGGTGGCCGGCGGCTGGCTCCATGAACTGGCCGGCGAAGAGGCGCTCGATCTGGCCCTGGTCCTGCCCGAAGGCGACTGGCTCGAAGCGGTGGACATGGCGCGGGGGATGCGCCGCATCGTGGTGCGCGGCGCCGATGGCGCGCTGCTGGCCGCCTGCTACCTCACCCGCACCGGCGAACTGCCCGCGCGTGACTGGGTGGCGGGCCAGCTGGCCAGCACCGCGGCCGATACCCGCGAACTGCTCGCCGCCCGTCCCGCCAAGCCCCAGGCCGATCGCGGGCCGATCGTCTGCGTCTGCCATGGCGTGGGCGCCAACCAGATCCGCGAGGCCGCCCTGTGCGGCGCGGCCACGGTGGAGGCCATTGGCACGGAAACCTGCGCCGGAACCAATTGCGGCTCGTGCCGCCCGGCCATCGCCCGCCTGCTCGAGGCGGCGCTCACCCCGGAAAAGGAGGCCGCGGAATGACCATTCGGCAAACCCAGGGCGATTCGGCCGACTTCCCCAATGGCATGGTCTGGCTGGTCGGCGCCGGCCCGGGCGATCCCGAGCTGCTCACCCGCAAGGCCGAACGGCTGATCAAGGCGGCCACGGCGGTGTTCCACGATGCGCTGGTCGGCCCCGGCGTGCTCGACCTCGCCGGGCCGCAGGCAAGGCTGGTCCATGTCGGCAAGCGCTCGGGCCGCCATTCGAAGGACCAGGCCACGATCGACAGCCTGATCGTCGAGGCCGCGCTGGCCGGCGAACGGGTGGTGCGCCTCAAGGGCGGCGATCCGGCGATCTTCGCCCGCGCCGAGGAGGAACTCACCGCCTGCCAGGCCGCGGGCGTGCCGGTGGCGATCTGCCCCGGGATCACCGCCGCCAGCGCGGCGGCGGCCACCCTCGGCCAGTCGCTGACCCTGCGCGGACTGGCCCGCAAGCTGACCTTCGTCACCGCTCACGCCAGGGGCGACGAAGCCCTCGCGCTCGATTGGCAGTCGCTCGCCGATCCGGCGGCAACGCTGGCGGTCTACATGGGCAAGGCGGCGGCCGGCGCGGTATCGCAAGGCCTGATCGGGGCCGGAATGCCGCCCGAAACCCCCGTCGCCCTGATCGAGAACGCCTCCTGCCCGGGCGAGCAGGTGATCACCACAAGGCTCGACCTCCTGCCGCTTGCCGCCATGGCCAGCCTTGGCGCCGGGCCGGCGCTGATCCTGATCGGGGCCGCGATCGGCGCCCGCCAGCAGGGCGGCCAAGTCGTCCGGTCGCACGAACCGGCCGGGAGCGCGCTGGCATGAGGATTGTCGAAGCCCTGCGCGCCCTGCTTTCGCCAGCCCTGTGCGAACGGTGTGGCCAGAGCTGGACCCCGCGCCGGACAGCGGGCACGGACGGACGGGTTCCCTCGCCCCCGCCGTGCCCGGTCTGCGGCTTCGGCGGGCGCTAGCTTCTGTTTCCGTTTGCGGAAACAGGGGCGGGCTGGTGCCGCTTCCCCGTCAGCGCAACGATGCCTACGCCTGCCAGCGGGCGATGAAGAACCCGTCCAGCCCGCCCGCCTCGGGCAGCATCCCGGGATCGGTCCGCAGCCAGCCTTCCGGCGTGGGGGAAAGGCCTGCGGGCAGTTCCTCCGCCCTGATCGGCAGCGGGGTCAGTGCCACCCCGGCGGCGATATCCTCGCCCTCCTCGCGCTCCTGCGAACAGACCGCATAGACCAGCCGCCCGCCCGGGTTCAGCCAGCCGGCGGTGCGCGCCAGCAGGCGCTGCTGCAATTCGGCCATGCCGCGAATATGGGTCGGGGTGATGCGATGCAGCACGTCGGGATGGCGGCGGCAGGTGCCGGTGGCGGTGCACGGCGCATCGAGCAGGATGGCATCGAACCGCTCCTGCGGCTCCCAATCCTGCACATCGGCCACCACCACTTCAACCGGCAGGGCCATCCGCGCGAAATTGTCGCGCAGCCGCTCCAGCCGCTTGGCGCTGGCATCGAGCGCGGTCACCTGCCAGCCGGCGGCGGCCAGTTGCAGCGCCTTGCCGCCCGGCGCGGCGCACAGGTCCAGCGCCGTGCCGGCGCCCGGCCCCAGCAGCCGCGCCGGCAGGCTCGCCGCCAGGTCCTGGACCCACCACGCGCCCTCGCCAAAGCCGGGCAGCCGCTCCACCGCCTCGCCGCGCGGCAGGCGCACATGGCCCGGCGCCAGCGACAGGCCGCCCAGCCGCTCGACCCATTGCGCGGTCTCGCCCGCATCCTTGAGGGTGAGATCAAGCGCGGGCGGCAGGGCCAGGGCGGCGGCAATCGCCCCGGCGCGATCCCCCCAGCGCGCGGCCACCGCGGCCGGCAGGCTCGGATGGGCGGGCAGGCTCGCCTCTCGCCGGGTGAGCGTGGCGAAAACCCCGTGCGCCAGCCGCTTCGGCCCGCCCATCAGCAGCGGCAGGGCAGTGGCCACCACGGCATGGGGCGGCGTGCCCAGCCGCAGCCACTGGGCCAGCATCAGCCGCAGCACGGCGCGCGGCTTGGCATCGTCCGGCAAAGGCTCGCGGGTGGCGCTGTCGATCAGGGCGTCGAGATCGGGCAGCCAGCGCAGCGCCTCGGCGGCGATGGCGCGGGCGAGCTGCCGGTCGGCATCGGCGGCAATGCCCTGAACGGCATTGTGCGCGGCCTGGTCGAGCGTTTCGCCCCGACGCAGGACGGCATCGAGCAGCTTGAGCGCGGCGCGGCGGGCGGGAAGGCCGGGAATATCCATGCCCCGCCCCTAGAGCCGATTGCATTGCGGCGCCAGCGCGCCCATGTCGGCATGATGACAGAGCGATCCACCAAGCGCCCGGACGGCTTCGTCAAGCCGGCCCACTGGACCAACGAACCCGCGCCCCAGCCCGCCCCGCCCAAGGGCGAACCCGATCCGCGCGGTCTTTCCCCCACCCGCTACGGCGATTGGGAGAAAAACGGGATCGCCGTGGATTTCTGAGGGACCGCGGGCAAAACACCCACCCCGCTCACCCTGAGCTTGTCGAAGGGTGCTGCCTCCCGCGCAATTGTCCTTCGACAGGCTCAGGACGAGCGGACCTTGGGGAAGGCCGCCCGGCGCGGCCGGGGAATCACCCCCAGCGCGCCAGATCGGCGTGATCCTGCTCACGCGGTTCGATCCAGCGCCATTCGCCGCCCACCTTCTCGCGCTTCCAGAACCACGAATCGCTCTTGAGGTGATCCATGGCGAAATCGGCGGCGGCAAAGGCATCGCGGCGATGACGGCTGGCCGCGGCCACCAGCACGATGGGATCGCCGGGAACCATCACGCCCGAACGGTGGACGATCAGCAGCCCGTCCAGCGCCCAGCGCGCGGCCACCGTTTCGGCCAGCGCCTCCATGCCCGGCAGGGTCAGCGGCGCATAGTGCTTCAGCTCCAGCGCCTCCACCCGCTCGTCCGCGCGAACCTGGCCGAGGAACGAAACGATCCCGCCCGCCTCGGGATGGCGCGCGGAAAAAGCGCCCAGTTCGGCGGCCGGATCGAACGGCGCCAGCGCCAGGCGAACCTCGCGGCCCACGCGCTCAGCCGCCACTGACCGGAGGCAGGAAAGCCAGCTCGTCGCCATCGGCCACGACCAGCCCCGCCCGCTCGACAATCGTGCCGTTCAGCGCCAGGCGCACCTTGCCGCCGCCAAGCGCCTCGGCCAGCGCGGGCGCCAGCTTGGCCAGCAGGTCGGCCAGCACGGTCGGCCCGGCCAGCGGGCAATCCCGCGCGGGAGCGCCGGCCAGATCCTCCAGCCGGCCCAGGAACACGAGCTTGGCCATGCCCGCCCTCAGCCGCCGGTCATCGACATATGGCGCGCCAGGGCCGGGGCGGCGCCGGGGCGATCGATCGCGAAGGCGTGGCGCGCGGGCTTGATCCGCATGGCCAGATCGAGCGCCTCCTCCAGCGCCCGGTCGGGATCGGCCGAACGCAGCGCGCCGCGCAGGTCCACCTGCTCGGTCCCGCCAAGGCAGGCGAACAACTGGCCGGTGGCCGTCACCCGCACCCGGTTGCAGCCGTCGCAGAAATTGTTGGTGAGCGGGGTGATCAGGCCCAGCCGGCCGCCGGTTTCGGCCACGTCGAAATAGCGCGCCGGGCCGCCGCTGCGGTGGGCGGAAGGCGCCAGAATCCAGCGCCGCTCCAGCCCTTCGCGCACGGCGGACAGCGGGAGGTAATGGTCGAACCGGTCCTCCTCCACCTCGCCCAGCGGCATGACCTCGATCAGGGTCAGCTCCAGGCCCAGCCCGTGCGCCCAGCCGATCAGGTCGGGGATCTCGTCCTCGTTCACGCCCTTGAGCGCCACCGTGTTGAGCTTGACCTTGAGGCCCGCCTCGCGCGCCGCCGCGATCCCTTCCAGCACCTGCGGCAGGGCATCGCGCCGGGTGAGTTTCGCGAAAGCCGCGCGGTCGCGCGTGTCGAGCGAGACGTTGATCCGGCGCACCCCGGCAGCGGCGAGATCGTCGGCGAATTCCGCCAGCCGCGTGCCGTTGGTGGTGAGGGTAAGCTCCTCCAGCCCGTCTCCGATCTTGCGACCCAGCGCGCGCACCAGCTCGATCATGTCGCGGCGCACCAGCGGCTCGCCCCCGGTCAGCCGCAGCTTGGTGATCCCCCGGGCGATGAAGCCCAGGGCCAGGCTTTGCAGTTCCTCAAGCGTCAGCACTTCCGCCTTGGGCAGGAAGGTCATCCGTTCGGGCATACAATAGGCGCAGCGCAGATCGCATCGGTCGATCACCGACAGGCGCAGGTAACTGATCCGGCGGGCAAACTGATCGACAAGAGGGGTGGCGGTCATGCTGGGCAGGATACCACTTGCCCGGCGCCATGGCCATCGATCACGAAATACTGGCCGGTAACTCCGGGGGCACGATCGAAATAACCCACGGTGGCGGCAATGCCGGCGGGATCGTCGGCGGCGATGGCATTGATCCGCGCCGGGGTCCGCTCGCGGGCGAGCATCTGCACCGCGGCCAGGCGCCAGTCGGCGTGCCCATGCGGCGCGGGCGCGAACAGCAGGGTGACCACGTCCCGGCCGGCATCCAGCTCGGCCAGGACCTGTGGCAGCCAGGTGGCATGAAACGCCGCGGCAGCCGCGATGGGATCGTCCGGCAGGGGGCCGACCGGCAGCAGCACGCGGACCGTCAGCGCCGCTCGCGGTGGAGGGTCATGCCGATCTGCTCGCCGGCCTCGGCAATGGCCAGCTTGACGATCTTCACCGTCACCGCGCCCACCCGGGGATCGCCGATCATCACCGTCTCGCAGATGTGATCGGCCACGGCCTCGATCAGCTTGAAGTGCACGCCGGGCGGCAGCCCCTCGGTCGCCGCGAACTTGAGGTCCATGTAGTTCTTGCTCGCCGCCAGGTGGGTATCGGGCGCGAAATGGGCGGAAGGCTCCAGCCGCGCCGCGATCGAGATCCGCAGCGGCTGGGGCTTTCCGGTCTCTTCCGAATAGATGCCGGTGAGGACATCCACTTCGAGATCGTTGACTTCAAGAACAAGCGAATCGGTCATGGCCACCTTCATGTGCGCGCGCCTTAGCCGCAATTCGCCCAGCGCGCGAAGATTGCCGTGGGCAGCAGCCGGCCGGAATCACCGTCCGGCGCCGGGCCAT
This sequence comes from Novosphingobium bradum, assembly GCF_042646485.1. NCBI lineage: Bacteria > Pseudomonadati > Pseudomonadota > Alphaproteobacteria > Sphingomonadales > Sphingomonadaceae > Novosphingobium > Novosphingobium bradum. The sequence goes on from NZ_JBHRTQ010000004.1 coordinate 250,162, forward strand.
CTTCCTGCACCGCAAGGTCGCCGTGCTCGATCACGCCGGGCAGGTCGGCAAAGACTTCGTCGAGCAGGCCGGCAAGGCTCAGCGAGCTCATCCGCACGGCATAGACGGTCAGGAACAGGAACCGGCTGTCGGCATCCAGCAGGCGGCGGCAATCGGCCACCAGGCCGGGCAGGTGCTCCTCCAGCCGCCAGACCTCGCCCTCCGGCCCGCGCCCGAACTTGGGCGGATCCAGGATGATCCCGTCATAGCGCTTGCCCCGGCGCACCTCGCGCGCGGCGAACTTGGCGGCATCGTCGATGATCCAGCGGATCGGCCGCTCGGCCATGCCCGAAAGCGCGGCATTGGCGCGGGCCTGGGCCACGCTCTTCTTGGAGGCATCAACATGGGTCACTGGCCCGTGGGCCGAAAGCGAAAGCGTGCCCACGCCGGTATAGCCGAACAGGTTGAGCGTGCTGGCATCCGCCTTGCCCTCCAGCATCCCACCCATCCAGTCCCACACCGGAGCCATGTCGGGAAAGAAGCCGAGGTGGCGAAACGGCGTGCAGCTCGCGGTGAATTTCACCTCGCCGCGTGACAGGTCCCAGCCATCGCGGGGAACGGGCCGGGTAAACTGCCAGCGCCCGCCGCCATCCTCGTCGGAACCGGGGACGAATTCGCCGTGGGCCTGCCAGCCTTCCGCGCGCGGGGTCCACAGCGCCTGCGGCTCGGGGCGCACGAAGCGGTAATCGCCATAGCGCTCCAGCTTCCGGCCATGGCCCGAATCGACCAGGCCATAGTCGGCCCAGCCCTCGCCAACGAGCAGGCGCGGTTGCTGGATCAGCTCAGCCACGCCTCGCCTCCGTTCGCTCGCCCTGAGCCTGTAGAAGGGCCACACGCCACGCTCGCGCCAGGGGCTTCGCCCAGCCTGCCCCGAGCGAAGCCGAGGGGCTCAGCCTGAGCGGATGTGCGTGCCATGCCGCCTTCAGGCCTTCGGACTCGCACGGGCCGCCACATAGTCGGCCACGGCGCCATAGTCGCCCGGCAGATCGACCAGCCGCTCCTCGCGGTCGAACAGGTCGCCCACGCGGGCCGGCAGGGCCGGGTGCTGACCGGTGGCGGCGGTCACCGCCTCGGTGAACTTGGCCGGGTGGGCCGTCGCCAGGGTGACGACCGGAACCGCCGGATCGATCCCGGCGGTGTGCGCGGCGTGAAGGCCGATGGCGGTGTGCGGGTCGATGGTTTCGCCGCATTCGGTGAAGGCCCAGCGGATCGCCGCGGACATCTCGTCGGCATCGGCCCGGGCCGAGCTGAACAGCGCGGCAGCGCCCTCGCGCTGGGCGTTGGTCAACTGCATCGCCTTCGTCGCCTCGAACCCGGCCATCTGCGCGGCCAGCGCCTTGCCGTCGCGCCCGCCCACGTCGAACAGCAGGCGTTCAAAGTTGGAGGACACCTGGATGTCCATCGACGGCGCGGCGGTCGGCGTCACGGTGCCTTGCGAATAGTCGCCGGTGGACAGCGCGCGGTGGAGGATGTCGTTGACATTGGTGGCCACGATCAGCCGCTCGATCGGCAGTCCCATCTTCGCCGCGACATAGCCGGCGAAGACATCGCCGAAATTGCCGGTCGGCACCGCGAAGGCCACCTTGCGCGCCGGGGCGCCCAACTGGAGGGCGGCGGCGAAATAATAGACCACCTGGGCCATCAGCCGCGCCCAGTTGATCGAATTGACCGCGCCGATGGCAAACCGGTCGGTCATCGCCGCATCGTTGAACATCCGCTTCACCATCGCCTGGGCATCGTCGAACGAGCCTTCGATGGCGATGTTGTGGACGTTGGGCGCCAGCACCGTGGTCATCTGCCGGCGCTGCACGTCGGACACCCGGCCCCGGGGGTGCAGCATGAAGATGTCGATCTTGGCGCGGCCGGCCACGGCATCGATCGCGGCCGAGCCGGTATCGCCCGAAGTGGCGCCCACGATGGTCAGGTTGCCATCGCCCCGCCCGAGAAATTCCTCGAACAGCAGGCCCAGCAATTGCAGCGCCACGTCCTTGAACGCCAGGGTCGGCCCGTGGAACAGCTCCAGCAGCCACTGCTGCTCATCAAGCTGGACCAGCGGGGTCACCGCCTTGTGGGCGAAGCGGCCATAGGCCTTGCGGGTCAGCTCGAGCAGGCGCTCCGGCGTCAGGCAATCGCCCACGAAGGGCTGCATGATCCGCTGCGCCAGTTCCGCATAGGGCAGCCCGGCCAGCCCTGCGATCTCGGCCTCGCTGAAGCGCGGCCATTCGCGGGGCACGTAAAGCCCGCCGTCGGAAGCCAGGCCGGCAAGCGTTGCTCCGGCAAAATCGAGCGCAGGCGCGCTGCCACGGGTGCTGACGTAGTCCATCAGGGGCCGTTAGCGGCACCGGCACGGAATTGGAACCCTCCCCCGTGATGGGGGAGGGATACCGCAGCTTGGCGGCGCAGCCGACTAGCGAAGGTTGGGTGGGGGTGATGGCACCGCGCCGGCGGGACCGATCACACGCATTCAGCCAAGGCCTGGCAGCAAGCGACCAAGCCTTCCGCATCCCTCCCTCATCAAGGGGGAAGGAATCACGGCCGCAGCCGCTTCCTCAGCGCCAGGACATAGATCACCAGCGCCACGCCCGCGAAAGCGAACCACTGCACCGCATAGGACAGGTGGTTGTTGGGGATATTGCCCGGATCGGGCCGCGCGTTGGGCGCAAGACCGGCCAGCGGGGGATCGGCCACCAGGCGCGGACCGGGCGCAATCATGCCGGTTGCCACGCCGCCGCCCCATTGCGGAGCCTGCGGCGCCTGCGACCAACCCATGACCACCGGCGCATGGCTGCCATCGGCCAGGACGCAATCGGCCACGTGGGCATAGCCGGCATGGCCCTTGTCGTCCTCCCCCGAAACCGACTTCAGGCCGCCGACCGAGCGGCAATCCACCGTGCTGCGCCGGTAGAGGTTGGCGGCGGACAGGCCGGCATCGGCCTGGTCCTGGCCCGGGGCCGGCGCCGTCCAGGCCACTTCGCCCGCCATCGTTTCCGCCGCCGCGAACCGCGCCAGCATCGCCTCCTTCTGGTGCAACCGGTCAATCTGCCAGAAGCCGAGCCGGATCATGATGCCCACGGCGATCAGGACCACCAGCGTCGGCAGGATGGGAATTGCGCGTTTCATCGCCCTCCCCTACCCGCTCACCCTGAGCTTGTCGAAGGGTGCTGGAACCAACGCTCGGGACATAGTCCTTCGACAGGCTCAGGACGAGCGGGCCTGGGAGGGTGACGTCAGTCGTCCCCGCCCATCGTCCACTCGTCGTTCACCGCCTCGCCCGCCGAGCGGCGATATTCGGCCTGGAGCAGCCAGGCCTTGCTGCCCCGCAGCCCGCCGACGACGGCGGCGGCGGTCAGCGGCACCCACAGGATGACATGGACCCAGAACGGCGGCTCCACGGCCAGCTCCAGCCAGATGGCAAGGCCGGTGATCACCGCGCCGATAACCAGCGTGAGGAAGGCCGCTGGCCCGTCGCCCACGTTGAACCGGGCGAAGTCCAGCCCGCAGACCCGACAGCGGTCGGCGAACTTCGCCCAGCCGGCAAACAGGGTGCGCGCATGGCAGCGCGGGCAGCAACCGAAAAGGGCAGCCGCGGCGGTGCCGGGCTGCCCTTTCGTTGCGTCCGGTTGGACGGGCGGTTCCACTATTCGATCACCGCGCCCCAGTTGCCCCACACGTAGATGCACATGAACAGGAACAGCCACACCACGTCGACGAAGTGCCAGTACCAGGCGGCGGCTTCGAAGCCGAAGTGCTGGCGCGGCGTGAAATCACCGTTGTAGGCGCGCTTGAGGCAGACGATCAGCATGATCGTGCCGACGATCACGTGGAAGCCATGGAACCCGGTCGCCATGTAGAAGGCCGAACCATAGGTGTTCTTGCCGAAGGCGAAGGGCGCGTGGATATATTCGTAGGCCTGGATCGAGGTGAACAGCAGGCCGAGCAGGATGGTTGCCCACAGCCCCTTCTTCAGGCCGTCGCGGTCACCATGGATCAGCGCGTGGTGCGCCCAGGTGACCGTGGTGCCCGAGCACAGCAGGATCAGCGTGTTGAGCAGCGGCAGGTCCCAGGCGTTGATCACCGCCTCGATCGCCTTCGGGGGCCACTGGCCGCCGATCACCTCTTCCGCGATCTTGCTGGGGAACAGCGAGAAATCGAAGAAGGCCCAGAACCAGCCGACGAAGAACATCACTTCCGAAGCGATGAACAGGATCATGCCGTAGCGCTGGTGCAGCTGGACGACCGGAGTGTGGTCGCCGGCGTGGGCTTCGCGCACGATCTTGGAGAACCACTGGAACATCCCGGCCAGCAGGACCGCCATGCCCAGCCACGGCACGACATGGCCGCCCGGCAGCTTGTGCATGAACAGGACCATGCCCGAGGTGAAGACCAGCGCGCCAAGCGCGGTCGCCAGCGGAACGATGTCCGGCGGCAGGATGTGGAAATCGTGGTTCTTCGTTCCGGCCATGATCTGGTCCCTGTTGGCGCGTTCGCCGGAAGCCCGGCGCGGATTGTTTGCGATGGCCCTTATCGCGCGATGGCGGGCCGGTCCAGTGGGTTCGCGCAGGTTATCGCCAATCAGCTCGCGGGCTTCCCCGCCTTGGCCGGTACCGCCGACTTGTCCTCGTGGAACACGTAGCTCAGCGTGATCTGCTTGATGTCGCGGGCCTCGGGATCGTCGAGGATCGCCGGATCGACATAGTAGGTCACCGGCATCCGCACTTCCTCGCCCGGCTGGAGGGTCTGCTCGGTGAAGCAGAAGCACTGGATCTTGCTGAAGTACTTGCCGGCATCATCGGGCGAGACGTTGAAGCTCGCGCGGCCCACGATCGCCCGTTCCGAGAGGTTCTTTGCGGTATAGACCGCCAGGGTGCGCGCGCCCAGGTGCACGGTCTGGGTGACCTGGACGGGGGCGAAGGCCCAGGGCAGGTCGCGGTCGACATTGCCATCGAAGCGCACCGAGATGGTCACCGGGCTGACCTTGATCCCCGCCGCCTGCTCGGCCGTGGCGCGCTGGGTGGTGCCCTGGAACCCGGTCACCTGGCAGAACATCCGGTAGAGTGGGACCGCGGCGAAACCCAGCGCCAGCATGAACAGCGCGCCGGCAATCGCATAGGCACTCACCCGGCGGTTGCGGCGCTTGAGATCGGCGGGGGCGCTGGCCATGGTGGAGGTCCTGCTCAGTGCTGCATCTTGGCGATGGTGATCGCGAAGAACAGTACCGCGAAGAAGGCCAGCACCAGACCCAGCGCCACGTTACGCTGGCGGATCACCTTCTTGCGCTGGTCGAGATAGTTGGTCGAATCGGGATCGGGCAAGTCGGGCATGGGTGAAGTCCCTAGAGAGCGAGGAAGCGATCGGCCACCAGCGCGCCGAACAGGGCGAACAGGTAGAGGATCGACCAGGCGAAAAGCTGCTTTTCCGGGCGCATGGCATCGTCCGGCCCGGTCCGCCGGCGCAAGCCCACCCGGGCCGAGAGCGCCAGGAACACGCCGCCCAGCACGGCGGCCGAGATGCCATAGACCGCGCCGGTCCCGCCAATCCACCACGGCACGAGGCTGAGCGGCAGGAGCAAGGCGGCATAGACCAGGATCTGGCGGCGGGTCGAAGGTTCGCCGGCCACCACCGGCATCATCGGAATGCCGACCTTGGCATAGTCCGACTGCACGAACAGGGCGAGCGCCCAGAAGTGCGGCGGGGTCCACATGAAGATTATGGCGAACAGCACCACCGGCATCAGGGTGACGTGGCCCGTCGCCGCCACCCAGCCGATCAGCGGCGGAAAGGCTCCGGCCCCGCCGCCGATCACGATGTTCTGCGGCGTGCGGGGTTTCAGCCAGATGGTGTAGACCACGGCATAGTAGATGATCGAGACGAGCAGGATCGCCGCCGCCAGCCAGCCCACCGCCAGCCCCATGATCAGGACCGAGGCCGCCGAGAGGCCCACGCCGAAATCGCGCGCCGAGGTGCGCTCCATCCGGCCCGAGGGCAGCGGCCGGCCCTGCGTGCGCTTCATGCCGGCGTCGATGTCGGCTTCCCACCACTGGTTGAGCGCCGCCGCCCCGCCCGCGCCGATGGCGATGCACAGGATGGCGGTGAAGCCCAGGACCGGATCGATCCGCTCGGGCGCCGCCAGCAGGCCGCACAGGCCGGTGAAGATCACCAGGCTCATCACGCGCGGCTTGGTCAGCGCGAAGAAATCGCGCCAGTCGGCCGGAAGCGGCAGGGTCTGGGCCGAAGCAGTGGGGGCGGTCTGAGTCACGCTGCGGCCTATAGGCAAGCGCGGGGCCGGTGGGAAGAACGCAAGCGCCCCGAACGCGAAACCGGCGCGTTGAAACGAAAAAGCCCCGGAGTTTCCCCCGGGGCCTCTCGATCGTTCAGCCTTGCGGCCGTTCTCAGTGGTGCGCGTCCTCGATCACGGGGAGCGTCTCGAACTGGTGGAACGGCGGCGGGCTCGACAGGGTCCATTCCAGCGTGGTCGCGCCTTCACCCCAGTAGTTGCCCGAAGCCTTCTTGCCGGCGACGAACGTGTAGAGGATGTTGAGGAAGAAGATCAGGGTCGAAACGGCCATGATCTTGTAGCCGAGCGTCGCCACGTAGTTCCAGTGCTCGAAGGCCGCCGGATAGTCCGGATAGCGGCGCGGCATCCCCTGGAAGCCGAGGAAGTGCATCGGGAAGAAGATCAGGTTCACGCCAACGAAGAACACCCAGAAGTGCAGGTGGGCGAGGAACTCCGAATACATCTTCCCGCTCATCTTCGGGAACCAGTAGTAGAAGCCCGCGAACAGCGCGGTCACCGCGCCCAGCGAGAGCACGTAGTGGAAGTGCGCCACCACGTAGTAGGTGTCCTGGAGGTTGTCGTCGATGCCGCCGTTCGAGAGAACGACGCCGGTGACGCCGCCCAGCGTGAACAGGAAGATGAAGCCGATCGCCCAGACCATCGGCGGCTTGAACGAGATGCTGCCGCCCCACATCGTCGCGATCCACGAGAAGATCTTGATGCCGGTGGGGACCGCGATGACCATGGTCGCCGCGGTGAAGTACATCTTCGTGTTCACCGACAGGCCGGTGGTGTACATATGGTGCGCCCAGACGATGAAGCCCACGACGCCGATCGCGACCATGGCGTAGGCCATGCCGAGGTAGCCGAACACAGGCTTCTTCGAGAAGGTCGAGATGATCTGGCTGATGATGCCGAAGCCCGGCAGGATCATGATGTACACTTCGGGGTGGCCGAAGAACCAGAACAGGTGCTGGTAGAGGATCGGATCGCCACCGCCCGACGCATCGAAGAAGGTCGTGCCGAAGTTGCGATCGGTCAGCAGCATGGTGATCGCGGCAGCCAGAACCGGCAGCGAGAGCAGCAGCAGGAAGGCGGTGACCAGCACCGACCACACGAACAGCGGCATCTTGTGCAGGGTCATGCCCGGCGCGCGCATATTGAAGATGGTGGTGATGAAGTTGATCGCGCCCAGGATCGAGCCGGCACCGGCAAGGTGCAGCGAGAAGATCGCGAAGTCGGTCGCCGGGCCGGAGGAGCCGTAGGTCGACAGCGGGGCATAGGCGGTCCAGCCGATGCCGGCGCCATTGCCCGTGGAATCACCCGGAACAAAGGCCGAGAGCATCAGCGAGCAGAAGCCGGCAACCGTCAGCCAGAACGAGATGTTGTTCATCCGCGGGAAGGCCATGTCCGGCGCGCCGATCATCAACGGCACGAACCAGTTTCCGAAGCCGCCGATGATGGCCGGCATGACCATGAAGAACACCATGATCAGGCCGTGGGCGGTGATCAGCACGTTCCACAGGTGGAGCGCGCTATCCATCGCCGCCGGCTTGCCGTCGGCCAGGCTGGCCCAGAGGGTCAGGTACTGGATACCGGGCTGCTCGAGCTCGAGCCGCATCAGGCCGGAAATCGCGCCACCGATGACCCCCGCGAAGATCGCGAAGATCAGGTAGAGCGTGCCGATGTCCTTGTGGTTGGTCGACATGAACCAGCGGGCGAAGAAGCCCGGCTTGTGATCATGGTCGTGCGCGTGGTCGTGCGCGTCGCCGTGAGCCTGGAAGGTCTCTGCGGTGGTAGCCATGGTGATGCCTCGTCTTTCTGGGCGAGATCAGGCGGCGGGAGCCGCGGATTCGGTGGCGGCGGGCGCAGCGGCTTCGCTGGCGGCCGGTGCGGCGGCTGCCGGAGCGGCGGCAGCGGCAGCAGGCGCCGCGGCAGCGGCGGCAGCCGGCTTCTTCTGGTGATCGAGCTGACCGCCCTGCGAGAGCACCCAGGCGTTGAACTTGTCACGCGGGAGCGCCTCGATCGCGATCGGCATATAGCCGTGGCGGGCGCCGCACAGTTCCGAGCACTGGCCGTAGTAGACGCCCGGCTTCTCGATGGTGAGCACCTTCTCGTTCACGCGGCCGGGAACGGCGTCGAGCTTGAACCACAGCGAGGGTACGGCGAACGAGTGAATCACGTCGGCGCCGACGGTCTGCAGACGGATCGGTTCGCCCACCGGCAGGACCAGGCGGTTGTCCACACCCAGCTTGGCCGGCTCGCCACGCTTCACGGCCTCATCGTCGGGCAGCATATTGGAGATCACTTCCAGCCCGCCGTTGTCGGGGTAGGAATAGGTCCAGAACCACTGGTTGCCGGTGGCCTTGACGGTCAGCGCGTTTTCCGGCGCCGGCTTGTACTGGCGGGCCAGCAGGGTGATCGAGGGGATCGCGATGCCCACCAGGATCAGCACGGGAACCAGGGTCCACACCACCTCGATCAGGGTGTTGTGGCTGGTGCGCGAGGCGACCGGATTGGCACGCTTGTTGAAACGGGCGGCAACGATGACCAGCAGCAGCAGCACGAACAGGGTGATGATCGTGATGATCGGCATCAGGATCGCATCGTGCATCCACAGCGCATAGTGCCCGTTGGGCGAGAACTGCTGCTGGAAGCCGAAGGCGCCGTCGACCGGCTGGCCGATACCCGGGACGGGCTTCATCGGCACGTAGGAGCCGGCGGCGGCGGTCGCCGTGGCGGCCGCTTCGGTGGCCTTTTCGGCAACCTGGGCCAGGGCGGCCTGCGGCAGGGCCGCAATTCCCCCAAGGATCCCCAAAGCAGTGGCCGCGATGGCCGATCCCGCGCGGCGGGCGTGTTCCCCGATTGTCATCTTTGTTGCGCTTTCGCTTTTCCTATGCGGGCGAAGAGCCCCCGGTCCACAAGTCATGCTTGCGCCCCCAGTGCCCCCGGGACGCAGGTTTGGCTGGGCCTATACGCGCGCTTGCGGGGCACCTCAAGCGCCTCTAGGGGATTATTTTCCACCATGTCCACATGAGGCCCGATGGCGGCATTTTCGCGGTTTGCGGCAAGCGCGGCAGGGCTCTGGACCCGATCAGACGGAGATTCGACGACAATGCAGGAAGATGACGTACTGGCTGAGTTCCGGGCCTCGAAAGCCCTTCTCGAAGGCCATTTCCTGCTCTCGTCCGGGCGCCACAGCGCCCATTACCTGCAGTGCGCGCGCGTGCTGATGAATCCCGAGCGGGCGGGCCGGCTGGCCGTCGCCCTCGCCTCGGCCCTCCCGCGCGAACTGCGGCGCCAGATCACCAGGGTCGTCTCCCCGGCCATGGGGGGCGTGATCATCGGCCACGAGATGGGCCGCGCGCTCGGCGTCGAGGCCATGTTCGTCGAACGGCCCACCGGCACCTTCGAACTGCGCCGGGGCTTTGCCCTCGAGCCGGGCGACAAGGTGCTGATGGTGGAAGACGTAGTCACCACCGGCCTGTCGAGCCGCGAGGCGATCAAGGCCATCGAGGAAACCGGCGCGGAAGTGATCGCCGCCGCCGCCCTGGTCGATCGCTCGGGCGGCACGGCCGATCTCGGCGTGCCCTTCACCGCGCTGATCGCATTGAACTTCCCCACCTATGCGCCGGATGAACTGCCCCCCGAACTGGCCGCCACCGAGGCGGTCAAGCCCGGGAGCCGCGCGAAGCCGTGAGCCAGTCATGCTGAATCCGGCCCACCTGCGCCTGGGCGTCAACATCGACCACGTCGCCACCATCCGCAACGCGCGCGGCGGCGATCATCCCGATCCCGTGCGCGCCGCGCAGATCGTGGCGGCGGTCGGCGGCGACGGGATCACCGCGCACCTGCGCGAGGATCGCCGCCACATCCGCGACGAGGATATCGCCCGCATCCAGGCCGCCACCGACCTGCCGCTCAACTTCGAGATGGCGGCAACCGACGAGATGGTGGAAATCGCCCTCAGGCACCGCCCCCACGCCGCCTGCATTGTGCCCGAACGGCGCGAGGAGCGCACGACCGAGGGCGGGCTGGACGCCGCCGGCCAGCACAACCGGCTTGCCCCCATCGTCGCGCGACTGGCCGATGCCGGCATCCGCGTCAGCCTGTTCATCGCCCCCGAGCCGCGCCAGATCGAGGCGGCGATGAAGCTGGGCGCCCCGGTGGTCGAACTGCACACCGGCGAATATGCCCATGCCTGCCAGGATCCAATGGGGGGCGAAGCCGTGGCGGCCGAACTCAAGCGCCTCGCCGACATGGCCGCATTGGCCGCGCGCAACGGCATCGAACCCCACGCCGGCCACGGCCTCACCTACGACAACGTCCAGGCCGTGGCCGCCATTCCGCAACTGGCCGAACTCAACATCGGCCATTACCTGATCGGCGAGGCCATCTTCACCGGGCTGGACGGCGCCGTGCGGAAGATGCGCGACCTGATGGACGCGGCTCGATGATTGCCCGCCTCACGGCGGGAGCGGCACCGGCCACCTCCCCCACCCGACCACCCAACGATAGTACCCTATGGGTGGTCGGGTGGGGGAGTGGGCCGGTGCCGCAAGCCCCTGACGGATGTCAGGGGCGCACCCAACGGAGGCTCCCATGATCATCGCCATCGGCTCGGACCTCTGCAACATCGAGCGCATCCAGTCCTCGCTGGATCGCTTCGGCGCGCGCTTCCTCGCCCGCGTCTTCACCGAAGTCGAGCAGGCCAAGGCCGAGCGCCGCCCCTTCACCCGCGCCGGCACCCTGGCCAAGCGCTTCGCCGCCAAGGAGGCCTTCTCCAAGGCGGTCGGCACCGGCTTCAAGGCCGGCGTGTTCATGAAGGACATCGGCGTCATCAACCTGAAAAGCGGCGCCCCCACCCTCGCGCTCACCGGCGGCGCGGCGGCGCGCCTTGCCGTGCTCACCCCCGCCGGCCATGAAGCGGTGGTCCACCTCACCCTCACCGACGACCACCCCTGGGCGCAGGCCTTCGTGGTGATCGAGGCCCGCCCGCTGTGACTGCCCGCGAACAGGAAGCCCCACCCACCGTGACCACCCCCGAGGACAAGCCTGCCCCCAAGCCCGGGATCGACTGGATCGCCGAACTGCGCGGCCTGGCGCTGATGCTGCTGGCGGTGCTGGCCTTCCACTCGTTCGTGGCCAAGCCCTTCTACATCCCGTCGATCTCGATGATGCCCAACCTGCTGGTGGGCGATCGGCTGGTGGTTTCCAAGTGGCCCTATGGCTGGAACTGGTCGTCCGCCTCGTTCCACGTGGCGCCGCGCGGCACCTGGCGGGTGCTGGGCAGCACGCCCGAATATGGCGACATCGTCATCGTCGTCCCCCCCAACCGCACGGATGACCTGATCAAGCGCGTGGTGGCCCTGCCCGGCGACCGGATCGCCGTGGTCGATGGCCAGATCGTGCTCAACGGCAAGCGCGTCCCGCAGACCGTCGAGCCGCCGGTCCGGATCCCCGCCGACGATGCGCTCACCTGCGAGAACGGCATCGGCCCCCAGCCCTGCTATGACGAGTTTGCCCAATACCGGGTGCGCCTGCCCAATGGCCGCGAGGTCTATGAGCTGCCCACCTTCCGCGAAACCCTGCCCAACGGCGCGACCTACCAGATCATCGATCACCTCGACCAGACGCTCGACCATTTCCGCGAGATCACCGTCCCGCCGGGGCACGTCTTCGTCATGGGCGACAACCGCGACCATTCGGCCGACAGCCGCGCCCCCTTGTGGGAAAACGGCCTCGGCGGCCCGGTCCCGCTGTCCGACGTGGGCGGCCGCGCCGAATTTCTCACCTTCTCGTTGAACGGCACCGAACGCCTCAACCCGCTGACCTGGTGGGGCGCCCTGCGCGGCGATCGCGCCTGGCGCAGCCTGCGCCCGCCGATCCTGCGGCCCGCCCATTGAACCTGGCCAACAAGGGAGACCGCCGATGACCGATGAACGCGATCAGCCGGCCGCCCCCCGCGGCAAGCACGCCCCATCGGCCCGGGCGCAGGCCGCCATGCCCCACCGGGCCGGGCCGACCGACTTCGCCCCCGACGAAGTGCGCGCCGAGGCCCGCCGCGCGGCGATCTGGATCGGCATGGCCACCCTGGTTGTCGCCGTGGTGTTCATGGCCCAGCCGCTGCTGGTGATCTTCGCGGGGCTGGTCTTCGCGGCGATGATCGATGGCGGGGCGCGGCTGCTCGGCCGGGTCCTGCCGATCGGGCGCGGCTGGCGGGTGCTGCTGGTCCTGCTCGGCGGCGCCGGCTTCCTGGTGTGGACCCTGTGGTTCGCCGGCAGCCAGCTCACCGCCCAGGCCGCGCAACTGCCCGCCACCGTCGAAGCCCAGACCTTGCGCCTGCTCGCCTGGCTCCAGGCCCACCACATCAAGGTCGCGGATGCCGATCTCAATGGCTTCGTCCAGCAGGCGCTGGGCGGGGTGGGCCATGTCACGCGGATCATGGGCGGCATCCTCGGCGGGGCCACCACGCTGTTCCTCGTCCTGGTGCTGGGCATCTACATCGCCGCCGAACCCCGGCTCTACCAGCGCGGACTGGCCTGGATGCTGCCGATGGACACGCGCGAACACTTCCAGGGCACCGCCCGGCTGATGGGCCGGTCGCTCAGGATGCTGATGTTCGGCCGGCTGATCGGGATGAGCGTGGAAGGCGTCGGCACCTGGCTGCTGCTGTGGGCCTGGGGCGTGCCGATGTCGGGCCTGCTCGGCCTGCTCACCGGCCTGCTCGCCTTCCTCCCCAATATCGGCGCGCCACTCTCGGGCGCGATCATGGTCCTCGTCGGCTTTTCCGGCGGGACCGAAATGGGGCTCTATTGCATCGGCGTCTATGTCGCGGTGCAAACCATCGATGGCAACGTGATCGTGCCGATGGTCGCCAAGAAGACGGTCGATCTCGCCCCGGCCCTGGTGCTGGGGGCGCAGCTGGTGATGGGGGCGCTGTTCGGCATCCTCGGCCTCGCGCTCGCCGATCCATTGGTGGCGATGATCAAGATCTGGCTCGAACGCCGCTCCGATCGCATCGCCCGCATCGCTGCCCAGGCGGCCCCGGGTTGATCGCATGGCCCGCAAGTTCCTCTATGCCATGGCCGTGCTCATCGCGCTGGTCTTCGCCGGCCGCCTGGCCCTGACCTTTTATGGCGCCAACCTGATGGGCCTTGCCCTGGTTCCGCGCCACGGCTTCGAGGCCCGGCCGCCGCTCGCCCCCACGGCCTATGCCGATCCGGCGCTGTGGCTGTCGCGCCCCGGCCTGGCGCAAGATCCGGCCCGGCTGCGCCCCGCAGGGCTGGCAACCAGCGAAGCGCCCCTGCCCGCCGCCGTGTTCTTCATCCACCCCACCAGCTATATGTCGGCCGCCCACTGGAACGCTCCGGCCGGCGCGAACCAGGCCGATAGCCAGGAATCCGATCGCCTCGCCCGGATGCTGGTGCGCGCCATGGCCAGCGCCTTCAACGCCAGCCCGGACCTGTGGGCGCCGCGCTACCGCCAGGCCACCTTCGGCGCCTTCCTGGCGGATCGGCCCGAACGCACGGCCGCGCTCGATCTCGCCTATGGCGATGTGCGCCAGGCCTTCCACGCCTTCCTCGCCGCCATTGCGCCGGGCCAGCCGATCGTTCTCGTCGGCGACAGCCAGGGCGCGCTCCACCTCAAGCGCCTGCTGCGCGACGAGGTGGCCGGCAAGCCGCTCGCCCGCCGGATCGCGGCGGCCTATGTGGTCGGCTGGCCGGTCTCGCTGGCCCATGATCTGCCGGCCATGGGCCTGCCCGCCTGCACCGCACCCGCGCAATCGCGCTGCGTCATGTCATGGCTGTCCTATGCCGAACCGGCCGATCCGAAGCTGACGCTCGCCGCCTATGGCCGGTTCCCCGCGCTCGATGGCAAGCTGCCCGGCGGTTCGCCGTTCCTCTGCTCCAATCCGCTGACCGGCGGAACGAGCGGCATGGCCCCGGCCAGCCGCAATCGCGGCACCCTGGTGCCCGATGCCGCGATGGAGGGCGGCAAGCTGGTCCCCGGCATGGTCCCCGCGCGCTGCGCGCCCGATGGCTTCCTCCTGATCGGCCCCCCGCCCGACATGGGCCAGTACGTGCTGCCGGGGAACAATTACCACGTCTACGATATGCTGCTGTTCTGGGCCAACCTGCGCGCCGATGCCGCCGCCCGGGTCGCCGCATGGAAGCCCGCAGCATGACCGAACCCGCCCCCGGCCCCGCGCTGGTCACCACCAGCAGCGCCGATTTCCGCGCCGCCCTGCCCGAAGGCGGCGCCCTTGTCGGCCTCGACCTTGGCACCCAGACCATCGGCACGGCCTTCGCCGATGCCGGCTGGCGCTTCGCCTCGCCGGGCAAGACCCTGAAACGCGGCAAGTTCGGGGCCGACAAGGCGCTGCTGGCGCAACTGATCGCCGAACGCTCGGTGCGCGGCATCGTCATCGGCCTGCCGCTCAACATGGACGGCAGCGAAGGCCCGCGCAGCCAGTCGAGCCGGGCCTATGCCCGCAACCTCGCCGTGCTCGGCCTGCCGGTCCTCCTGTGGGACGAACGCTGGTCGACCATGGGCGCCGAACGCGGCCTGATCGACCAGGACATGAGCCGGGCCAAACGCGCCGAACGCATCGATTCGGCCGCCGCCGCGGTGATCCTCCAGGCCGCGATCGACGCGCTGGCCGGCGCGGCCTTCTGAATCAGCACCTTGCACTGCAACATGAATGGGCCTAAGCGCCCGCCCACGTCATGGGTTGTCCGTGGCCCGAGTGATCGGGTCCGGACCTAAGAGGGAAGCGGGCTGAACTCCCGCGCTGCCCCCGCAACTGTGACCGGGGAGCGTTCCGTCGCTCAAGCCACTGGCCAGGGTTCCGCAAGGGCAGGCTGGGAAGGCAGGCGGAAGGCGATGATCCGGGAGCCAGGAGACCTGCCCGTGATGGTCGTTCCGCGCCGGGCGGGGTGTACCGGATTGCAGCGTGGCTCCCGCGATTTCGCGCGGGCGCCTCTCGCCATGAACGGCATTCGTTCATGACGGGAGTATTGTATCCATGAAGACCCTGCTGTTCCTTTCCGCCGCCACGCTTGGCCTGGCTTCCCCCGCTTTCGCCGCCGATGCGGCATCGGGCGATATCGTCGTCACCGCCACCCGCATCGCCGCGCCGCTCAGCGAAGTGGGTCAGTCGGTCAGCGTCGTCACCCGCGCCGAGATCGAACAATGGCAGGCCACCCAGGCGGTCGACGTGCTCGCGCGCCTGCCCGGCATCGCGGTCGCCGCATCGGGCGGCTTCGGCCAGCCGACCAGCGTCTTCGTGCGCGGGGCCGACAACGCGCAGAGCCTGGTCCTCATCGACGGCGTGCGGATCAACGATCCGGCCGATGTCGGCGGCGGCTTCGACTTCGGCAGCCTCGCGGTGGGCCAGTTCGACCGGATCGAGGTCGTGCGCGGCTCGCAGTCGGTGCTGTGGGGCAGCCGGGCGATCGGCGGCGTGATCAACCTCATCACCCGCCAGCCCACCGCCGACTGGCAGGGCCGCGCCCAGGCCGAATATGGCTGGCGCAACCGCAAGCAGCTGGGCGCCTCGGTCTCGGGCATGGTCGGCCCGGTCGGCCTCACCGCCGGCGGCACCTGGCTCAAGGGTGATGGCTTCTCCGCCTTCAGCGAGGCGCGCGGCGCCACCGAGCGCGACGGGTTCGAGAGCGTCTCGGGCAATCTCAAGGCCGTGGTCGATCTGGGCGGCGGCCTCTCCGCCGATGCCGGCACCTTCTACAGCCGCGCGACCTACGGCTACGATGGCTTTGCGAAGGACGCGCTCAACTTCGGTGCCAAGCGCGATGTCACCGGCTTTGCGAACCTGCGCTGGACCGCCCTCGATGACCGGCTCACCGCCCGCCTCGGCTATGGCCTGACCGATAGCCACCGCGTCTCCGACGATGCCGTCTATGGCCCCTACATCACCGATGGCCGCAACGAGCGGGTCGAGGGCCAGGTGGCCTTCACCCCGGTCAAGGCGCTGACCGTGCTGCTGGGTGGGGAAACCGAATACAGCCGCTTCAAGGACAACTTCGGCTCGGCCGCCAGCACCCGGATCGGCAGCGCCTTCGCCAGCGCCACCCTGCGCCCCCTTCCAGGCCTCACCCTTAACGGCGGGGTGCGCCACGATCACCACCGCGATTTCGGCAACCGCGACACCGTCTCGGCCAACGGTGCCTGGGAAGTGGCGGGCGAAACCGGCCCGGTCCTGCGCGCCAGCTACGGTGAAGGCTTCAAGGCGCCGTCGCTCTACCAGCTCTACACCAACACCGGCTTCACCGCCCTGCGTCCCGAAACCGCGCATGGCTGGGATGCCAGCGTGGAACAACCCTTCGCCGCCGGCCATGGCCGGATTTCGCTGGGCTGGTTCGATCGGCGCACCCAGAACCTGATCGACTATGACTTCGCCACCTTCACCTACTACAATGTCGGCAAGGTGCGCGCGAAGGGGGTGGAACTGGCGATGCAGGTCACCGACTGGCAGGGCTTCGACGTGAACCTGTCCTACACCTGGAGCGAGGCCCGCAACCAGATCACCGGCAAGCAGCTCGCCCGCCGGCCCGACCACACCTTCGCCGCCAGCCTCGATTACCACTGGGCCTTCGGCCTCGTCACCGGCATCGATCTCAATCATGCCGGCGAGCGGTATGACAACACCGCCAACACCCAGCTGGTGCCCGACTACATGACCCTCGCCCTGCGCGCCTCCTACCCGCTGACCGCCAGGGTGGAGCTGTTCGGCCGGGTCGAGAACGCGCTCGATTCGACCTACGAGGTCGTCCGCACCTATGGCACGCCCGGCCGTTCGGCCTATGCCGGCGTGAAGGCGCGGTTCTGATGGGCCGCGCGCTGCTTGGCGTGCTGCTGCTGGGCGCTTGCAGCCCGGTTGCATCGCCCTTGCAGCGCGCGCCTTCGGGTGTGGTCAGCCTCAACCCCTGCACCGACGCGATCCTGGCCGATGTGGCCGATCCAGCGCAGATCAGGGCGCTTTCCGCCTATAGCAGCGATCCCGGTTCCAGCTCGATGGACCTGGCCACCGCGCGGCGCTTTCCGGCGGTGTCCGGCACGGTCGAGGAGATCGCCGCCCTGCGCCCGGCGCTGGTCATCGCCGGCACCTTCACCCCGCCTGCCACCCGCAACGCCTTGGCGCGCCTCGGAATTCCGCTGGTGGAAGTGCCGATCGCGCAGTCGGTCGTCCAGAGCGAAGCCCAGGTGCGCCAAATCGCCGCGCTCGCCGGCCAGCCCGCCCGCGGCGAAGCCTTGGTCGTCCGGATCGAAGCCGCGCTGGCAGCCGCCCGCCCGGCCGACAGCCGCCGGATTCCGGCGCTGGTCTGGCAATCGGGCGGGATCGTCCCGGGCCAGCAGACCCTCATCGCCGATCTCCTGGCGCGCACCGGCTTTGCCCATGCCGCCGCCGCCAAGGGCTTGCGCCAGGCCGATTTTCTCCCGCTCGAACGGGTCGTCGCCCAGCCGCCGGCAGTCATCCTCGCCGCCGGCGACCACTCGGGCGAGGATCGCCTGCTCACCCATCCGGTGCTGAAACGGATCACCGGCACGACCCGCGCCCACCTCGATTCCTCGCTGCTGTGGTGCGGCGGCCCGACCATCATCCGCGCCGCCGCGCGCCTGCGCGAAATCCGCCAAGTGGCTGGAAACGCGGCATGAACCGGCTCAACCTTGCCCTGCTGGCCGCGCTCGCCCTGGCCCTCCCGCTCTCGCTGCTGGCGGGCAAGGTCTGGATCGATCCGCTCCACCCGCCCTTCGCCAATGCCGGCCTGATCCTGCTCGACCTGCGCCTGCCCCGCGCCCTGCTGGCCGTGATCCTCGGCGCGGGCCTGGGCGGCGCGGGGGCGGCGATGCAGGGCTATCTTCGCAATCCGCTGGCCGATCCCGGCCTGTTCGGCATCGCGCCCGCCGCCGCGCTCGGCGCCGTGCTGGCCCTGTGGACCGGCCTGGCCGCCAGCCCCTTCGCCCTGCCGCTGTTCGCGCTGATCGGCGCGGGCGGGGCCATGGCCCTGCTCAGCCTGATCGCCGGGCACGCCGATGGCCACGGCGGAGGCGTCGCCCTGTTCACGCTGGCCGGCATGATGATCGCCAGCCTGGCCGGCGCGCTGATGAGCCTGGCCATAAGCCTTGCCCCCACGCCCTTCGCGCTCTCGGAAATCGTCACCTGGCTGATGGGCGCGCTGACTGACCGGGGCTGGCCCGAAGTCTGGCTTACCGCCCCGCTTACCCTGGTGGGCCTAGCCCTGCTGCGCCTCGCCGGACCGGGGCTGGACGCGCTGGTGCTGGGCGACATGGCGGCGCGTTCGCTCGGGCTCGACCCCCGCCGCTTGCAGGCGCTGCTGATCGGCGGGATCGGCCTCACCATCGGCGCGGGCGTGGCCGTGGCCGGGATCATCGGCTTTGTCGGCCTGGTGGTCCCCCACCTCGTCCGCCCCTTCACCGACCGCCGGCCGTCGCACCTGATCGTGCCCTCGGCACTGGCCGGAGCCTTGCTGCTGCTGGTGGCCGATTGCCTGTGCCGGGTCCTGCCCACGGTGACCGAACTGCGCCTCGGCATCGCGCTCAGCCTGGTCGGCGCGCCGTTCTTCCTGGCCCTGCTGCTGCGCCTGCGCCGCGCCCCGGCCCGCGACGGGGGGCTGGGCTGATGGACCTGCGCGCCGCAAGCCTCGTCCTGCCCGGCCGCCTCGCCGGCGTGAGCCTGGCCCTGCGTCCGGGCGAGGTGACCGCGATCGTCGGCCCCAACGGCGCGGGCAAATCAAGCCTGCTGTCCTGCCTGTCGGGCCTGCTCGCCCCCGCCAGTGGCATGGTGACCGGCGACGGCACGCCGCTGGACCACCTGCCCCCGCGCGAACGGGCGCGGCGCATCGGCTACCTGCCGCAAAGCCCGGAAGTGGCCTGGGACGTTTCCGTTCGCACGCTGGTCTCGCTTGGGCGCCTCCCCTGGCAAGGCTCCCCCCTCCACCGCGCCCATGCGAGCGCGGCCGAGGACGAGGCCGCGATCGCCCGGGCGCTGGCGGCGATGGACCTGGACCCGCTGGCCGCCCGCCCCGTCTCGCGCCTTTCGGGCGGGGAACGCGCGCGGGCGCTGGCCGCGCGGGTGCTGGCGGGCGAACCGGCCTGGCTGCTCGCCGACGAGCCGCTGGCCAATCTCGACCTGTCCCACGCCGCCGCGCTGGTCCGCCTCCTGCGCGCCCAGGCCGAGGCCGGGCGCGGGGTGGTGCTGGTGCTGCACGATCTCGCCACGGCGATGAACCGGGCCGACCGGGTGATCGTGCTCGACCGCGGCCAGGTCGCCGCCGATGGCCCGCCGCACCTTGCGCTCGACCCCGCGCTGGTCAGCCGGATCTGGGGCATCGGCGCGCGCTGGCTGGGCGATGCCGGCGCCCGCGCGCTGGCGGTGGATTAACCCCTTCTCAGTAGACGACGACCGAGCGGATCGACTGGCCGGCGTGCATCAGGTCAAAGGCGGTGTTGATCTCCTCCAGCCCCATGACGTGGGTGATCATCGGGTCGATTGCGATCTTGCCGGCCATGTACATATCGACGATCCCGGGCACGTCGGTCCGCCCCTTGGCTCCGCCGAAGGCCGTGCCGCGCCAGTTGCGCCCGGTGACGAGCTGGAACGGGCGGGTGGAGATTTCCTTGCCGGCCTCGGCCACGCCGATGATGATCGAGGTGCCCCAGCCGCGATGGCAGGCTTCCAGCGCGGTCCGCATGACCTCGGTGTTGCCGGTGGCATCGAAGGTATAGTCCGCGCCGCCATCGGTCATGGCCACGATCCGGGCGACCACATCCTCGCGGCTCATGCCCTTCGAGTTGAGGAATTCGGTCATCCCGAACTTGCGGCCCCATTCCTCGCGGGTCTCGTTGATGTCGACGCCGATGATCTTGCCGGCGCCCGCCAGCCGCGCGCCCTGGATCACGTTTAGACCGATCCCGCCGAGGCCAAAGACCACCACGTTGTCGCCCACCTGGACCTTGGCGGTGTTGATCACCGCGCCCACCCCCGTGGTCACCCCGCAGCCGATGTAGCACGAGGTCTTGAACGGCGCGTCCTCGCGGATCTTCGCCACGGCGATCTCGGGCAGGACGGTGAAGTTGGAGAAGGTGGAGCAGCCCATGTAGTGGAAAACGGTCTGGCCCTTGTAGCTGAACCGGCTGGTGCCATCGGGCATCAAGCCCTGCCCCTGCGTGGCGCGGATCGCGGTGCACAGGTTGGTCTTGCCCGACAGGCAGCTTTTACACTGGCGGCATTCGGGGGTGTAGAGCGGGATCACGTGATCGCCCGGCTTCACGCTGGTCACCCCGGGGCCGACCTCGCGCACGATCCCGGCGCCTTCATGGCCAAGGATCGAGGGGAAGATGCCCTCCGAATCGAACCCGTCGAGCGTATAGGCATCGGTGTGGCACACGCCGGTGGCCATGATCTCGACCAGCACTTCACCCGCCCTGGGGCCATCGAGATCCAGCTCGACGATTTCGAGCGGCTGCCTGGCGGCAAAGGCAACGGCGGCGCGGGTCTTCATCGGCAAAACTCCAGTCTGGGGCGCGACCGCGCATGGCATAGGTTGGCGCGCGCGGATCGGCTAGAGTGGAATTGTCGCTGCGGCGCGGCCCGCGATCGGCTATGTTGCGCGCCAGACCGGACAGCGCGGCCAAACGGCGCTGGTGGAGAGATCGGATGTCCTATGAACCGCAGGCCGACCTGGGCACGCCGCCGGTCGCCGGCGAGCCTTCGGTGCGGCTGACCATCGACGGGCGCGCGGTGAGCGTGCCGGCCGGAACCAGCGTGATGCGCGCCGCCGCGCTGTGCGGCGGGTCCATTCCCAGCCTGTGCGCCACCGATTCCATGGCGGCCTTCGGTTCGTGCCGGATGTGCCTGGTGGAGATCGAGGGCCGGCGCGGCGCCCCGGCCAGTTGCACCACCCCGGCGGAACCCGGCATGGTGGTCCACACCCAGACCGAGCGGCTGGCCCGGCTGCGCCGCTCGATCATGGAACTCACCATCTCCGACCACCCGCTCGACTGCCTGACCTGCAGCGCCAACAATGATTGCGAGTTGCAGGACACGGCGGCCCAGGTGGGCCTGCGCGACGTGCGCCACGGCTATGCCGGGGCCAATCACCTTGGCGCGGGCGTGGATGGCTCCAACCCCTATTTCGACTTCGATCCCGCCAAGTGCATCGTCTGTTCGCGCTGCGTGCGCGCCTGCGACGAGGTGCAGGGCACTTTCGCGCTGACCATCGACGGGCGCGGCTTTGCCTCGGCGGTTTCGGCGGGCCAGGCGGCCGACGATTTCCTCTCCAGCGAATGCGTGAGCTGCGGCGCCTGCGTCCAGGCCTGCCCGACCGCCAGCTTGCAGGAAAAGGCCGTGACCGCGATCGGCAAGCCCGAGCGCGCGGTGGTCACCACCTGCGCCTATTGCGGGGTGGGCTGCACCTTCCGCGCCGAAATGAAGGGCGAGCAGCTGGTCCGCATGGTGCCGTGGAAGGACGGCAAGGCCAATCGCGGCCACGCCTGCGTGAAAGGCCGCTTCGCCTGGGGCTATGCCAATCACCGCGACCGGGTGCTCAAGCCGCTGATCCGCGATTCGATCGAGGAACCCTGGCGCGAGGTGGGCTGGGACGAGGCCATGGCCTTCACCGCCGCCAAGCTGAACGCGATCAAGGCGCAACACGGCGCCCGCGCGCTGGGCGGGATCACCTCCAGCCGCTGCACCAACGAGGAGGTCTGGTTGGTCCAGAAGCTGGTGCGCGCCGGCTTTGGCAGCAACAATGTCGATACCTGCGCGCGGGTGTGCCATTCGCCCACCGGCTACGGCCTGTCGAAAACCTTCGGGACCAGCGCGGGCACGCAGGACTTCGACAGCGTGGAAGCGGCCGACGTGGTCATGGTGATCGGCGCCAATCCGACCGACGGGCACCCGGTTTTCGCGTCGCGCCTGAAGCGGCGGCTGCGAAAAGGCGCGAAGCTGATCGTGATCGACCCGCGCCGGATCGACCTGGTTCGCAGCCCCCACATCGAGGCCGCCCATCACCTGGCCTTGCAGCCGGGCACCAATGTCGCCGTGCTGACCGCCATGGCCCATGTGATCGTGACCGAAGGTCTGGCTGACGAAGCGTTCGTGCGCGAGCGCTGCGACTGGGACGAATACCAGCACTGGGCCGCCTTCGTGGGGCAGGAGCGCCATTCGCCCGAAGCGCTCGAACCGGTCACCCGCGTGCCCGCCGCCGACCTGCGCGCGGCGGCCCGGCTCTATGCCACGGGCGGGCCAGGTTGGGCTTCAGCCGAGCGAAGCAGGCCGAACGCCGCGATCTACTATGGCCTGGGCGTGACCGAGCACAGCCAGGGCTCGTCCACGGTCATGGCCATCGCCAACCTGGCCATGGCCACCGGCAACGTGGGCCGCCCCGGCGTGGGGGTGAACCCGCTGAGGGGCCAGAACAACGTGCAGGGCAGCTGCGACATGGGCTCCTTCCCCCACGAACTGCCCGGCTACCGCCACATCGCGGGCGCCGAAGTGCGCGCCAGCTTCGAGGCGGACTGGGGCGTGCGCCTTGATCCCGAGCCGGGCCTGCGGATTCCCAATATGCTGGATGCCGCGCTCGATGGCTCGTTCCGGGCGCTTTACGTGCAGGGCGAGGATATCCTGCAAAGCGATCCCAACACCCACCACGTTGCCGCGGGCCTGGCCGCGATGGACCTGGTCATCGTCCACGACCTGTTCCTCAACGAGACCGCGAACTACGCCCACGTGTTCCTGCCCGGCTCCACCTTCCTCGAAAAGAACGGCACCTTCACCAATGCCGAACGCCGCATCCAGCTGGTCCGCAAGGTGATGGAGCCGGCCAATGGCCTGGAAGACTGGGAGGTGACCCAGGAACTGGCCAGGGCCATGGGGCTGGACTGGAATTACGCCCACCCGAGCGAGATCATGGACGAGGTCGCCCGGCTGACCCCCACCTTTGCCGGGGTCAGCCATGCCCGGCTCGAGGCGGAAGGTTCGCTGCAATGGCCGGTCGACGCCGCGCACCCCGATGGCAGCCCGATCATGCACGTCGATGCCTTCGTGCGGGGCAAGGGCCGGTTCATGGTGACCGACTATGTCCCCACCGACGAGAAGACCGGGCCGCGCTATCCGCTGCTGCTGACCACGGGCCGCATCCTCTCGCAATACAATGTCGGCGCGCAGACCCGGCGCACGGCCAATACCGTGTGGCACCCGGAAGACCTGCTGGAGATGCACCCGCTTGACGCCGGGAACCGGGGGTTGAAGGACGGCGCTTGGGTGCGCCTCGCCAGCCGCACCGGCGAGACCACGCTGCGCCTCGCGGTAACCGACCGGGTGGCGCCGGGCGTGGTCTATACCACCTTCCACCACCCCGCCACGCAAGCCAACGTGGTCACCACCGAATATTCCGACTGGGCCACCAATTGCCCGGAATACAAGGTGACCGCGGTGCAGGTGACCGCCAGCAACGGCCCGACCGAGTGGCAGGAAAGCTATGCCAGCTGGTCGGAAAAGAGCCGGCGCATCACCACGGCGGATCAGTGACCATGGACAAGGCCCGGCTCCACTACATGGCCAACCAGATCGCCCGCAACCTGGCCGCGCAAGGCCCGGACGCGGCGGCAGAGGCCACCGCCCGCCACCTCGCCGACTACTGGGACCCGCGAATGAAGGCCGCGCTCCTGGGCGGTGGGACGGAAGGGCTGGACCCGATCGCGCGCGCGGCGGTGGACCTGCTGCGGGCCATGCGGCCCGTCAGCCCCTAGGCCCGATCACGCCGGAACCGCGATGACCCCACGGCGCGCGCGGGCTTCCATTTCCACCATCCGGCTGCCCGAGCCTTCGGCCACGGCCCAGATCGCGTCGCGTCGCGCAAGGTCGGTCTCGCGCGCGGCGAGCGAGTCCCAGGCGGTGACGCGCAGGCGATCGCTCGGGTGGCGGCGGGCGAAGTGTTCGGCCAGGTCCAGCGCCTCGTCCCCGCCCAGCGCGACGGCCAGGCGCAGGAAGCTCTCGGACGGGCCGCAATCGACATTGGCGGCGATGGTCCCGCGCTCCACGTCGAAGGTGTACTGATCGAGCCAGCGGATCGCCGGGACCGCGTGCATCACGTTGACCGAGACCGACAGCGCATCGGCCGGCAATTGCAGGTGCACATCCCGATGGGCACGGTAGAGCATGATCCGGTCAGACTCCAGGCGGTGCCGGCCCATGGGGCGCAGATGCGCCGCCTCGCCGGCCCAGCCGGTCACGCCGTCGTAGTCGTATTCGTAGAACTCGCTCCAGTAGCCCGGGCCGAAATAGCCGTGGGTGAGGAAGGAGAAGTTGTGATCGTGGGGCAGGCCGTAGACGAAGCTTTCCTGGCCGCTCGCCCCCAGCACGCCCTCGCCCGCGCCCGGCCAGATCGCGCAGCGCAGGAACGAGGAGGAACCCGGCGCGGTGAGCATGATCACCTGCGGGCCATAGGCCTGGGCCGGTTCGTCGCGGTGGCGGGCGCTCAGCGATTCGACCAGCACATCGCCCAGGAAATCGCGGTTGTTGCCCAGCCGCCGCAGCCACAGCGCGGCATGGGACAGGCTTTCCGGATCGACCGGATCAAACGGCACGGCATCCAGCGCGGCGGCGCAATCGCCAAGCGAGCAGGCGGCCTCGTCGGCCACGTCGATCAGGCAGGGCATGGTTCAAGCTCCGCGAGGACGGGATAGTTTTCGAGCAATTGCGCGCGCAGGGCGCCGGCGGGCACGGCCAGCGCGTCCTCGGCGCTGCGGGCAAGCACGGTGAGCGCGCGGAAGCCGACGGCGGTATCAAGCCCCAGGCATTCGCGCAAAGCCTGCCAGCGCAGGCTGTCGCCGCGCCCGGCCTCCAGCGCGATCGCCGCCAGTTCGGGCGCGGCATCGGCCCGGCCCATCCGGCCCAGCAGGGTAATCGCCAGCTCCATCCGGCTCTCGCGCGGATCGGAGGCGGCCTGGTGGATCAGCGCGCCGCCGGCCAATTCGTATTCGCGCACCGGAACCGCACCCGCCCGGCGCCGGGCCAGGCGCAGCAGGACCAGGCTGCCGGGCACCCGATCGACCAGCAGCGCCTCGCGCTCCACATCGCGGCCCAGCGCCACGCCGGGCGCCAGGGCGAGGCGGTGCTGGACGAGGCTGTCATCGGCGCGGCGCTCGACCAGCCGGCCCTCGCCGCTGCCGGCCAGGACCACGTCCCATTCCTCGCTGGGGGCAAAGGCGACCGAGCGGGCCGGGGGCATCTTCGCCAGGGCCGGTCCGGCGACGACGACCAGGGTCAGCGTGGCGCCGCGCTCCTGGGCCAGCAGCAGCGTGGCCGAGGCGGGCGTGGACTGGTGGCGCAGCGGAACGTGACCGAAGGGTTCGGCGGCGATGGCCGGCAGCAGGGCCGCGACCAGCCGATCGACGAAGGCCTTAGCCGCGCCGCCTTGGCCACCCAGCAGGGCGGCCAGCGGCGGGCAGCGGGCCAGATCGGCCCCGCCGGCGAAAGCCGCGAAGGCGTCCAGCACCGCCGCGCCCCCAGGCCTGGCCTGCCAGGCGGCGAGAGCGGCGCCATGCCGCGCCTGCGCGCGTTCGAGCAGGGCCGGATCGGTGATCAAGGCCCGGATTTCAGGTGCGATGTGCATGGAACAAGCCTCCGCGGCCAAGGCCTCAGCGGTGAGTCGCGTCGTAGAGGAAGGTCATCACGATGATCCACGAATCATCGGCGAACATCAGGCCCTTGTGGACGAGGCTGCCGAACACGCCGGTGGCGGCGGAAAGGTCGGGCAGGCTCGAAACGTCGATCTTGGGAAGGTTCATGAGGGGTCCCCTGGTTGCGCGCAGGACACCTCGCCCCGCGCCGGCCAAGGGTGGCGGCAGCGGCGGGGGGACAGAAATTAAAAGCCTGTAATCGATTTTATCTAGGTGATTTTACTCGGATAATTAAGCCGTCCCACGCGGGCACCGCGCCATCCGGAGGGATCATCCGCCGCGCCGCATCGGCCCTGGCGCGCAGCAGCACCGCCTCGGGCACGCCGGGTTCGTGCGCCACAAGGTCGGCCGACCCGAGCAGCCGCGCCTCGCGCAGGGTCAGGTCATCGGGATCGAGGCTCCGCAGGACGATCTCGGCCACCGCGCCGATCCCGGTTTCCCCGCCGGCTTCCGCGCCGTCCAGCCAGCCGGATACCCGGTCGGCGCTGGCCGGATCGAGCGGATCGAGCGGGCCACCTGCCGCCAGCGCCGCATCGAGCGCGCGGCGGCGCGCGCCGGCATCGGGAAAGCGCGCGCGCAGGGCCGCGCGCGCCCGGCCCAGCCCCTCGGCCAGTGTGCCCAGCCCCGGCGGCAGCAAGGCCTCCAGCCGCAGCCGCAGCGCCTTGGCCAGCCCGGCGGAAACCCCGCCCGTGCCGACCGCGACCAGCACCGGCCCGCGTTCGAGCAGGCTCGGCACGGTGAAGTCGCACAGCGCCGGACGATCGACCACGTTGACCAGCAAGCCCGCGCCGCGCAGGCGGATCGCATCGGCCTCGGCGGCGCCGGCATCGGCATGGGCCACGAAGGCCAGCAGCGCGCCGCGATCGATGCCTTCCTGCAGGTGGGTGATCACGTCGCCGCCCGCGCGCTCGACCAGCCGGCGCTTGGCCTCGGCCGCCTCCCCCTCGCCCAGCACGATCACCGGCTGGCCGGCGATGCGGTGGTAGAGCGGCAGGGTGGCAAGGGTCATGGGGTGAACCGGCGTTGCGCGACACCCTTCGACAGGCTCGGGGTGAGCGGGGTTTGTGAATAATCCCCTTACCCGCTCGGGCCGGGCTTGTCGAAGCCCCCCGCCCGGCCGCTCAGCCGAGCCAGTCGGGAACGTGTTCGGCGGCGAGGATCGTGGCCGGATCGATCCGCTCGGCAACCACCGCCCAGCGATCGCCATCGACCATCACCTCGGGCACCAGCGAGCGGGAATTGTAGGTGTTGGCCATGGTGGCGCCATAGGCTCCGGCGGTGCGGAACACGGCAAGATCGCCCGGCCCCACCGCATCGATCTCGCGGCCCATGGCGAAAGTGTCGGAGGTTTCGCAGATGGGGCCGACAATGTTGGCCACCATCCTGGCCCCATTGGGCACCACGGCCAGGAAATCGTGCCAGGCATCGTAGAGCGCAGGACGGGCCAGATCGTTCATCGCCGCGTCCACCACCACGAAGGGGGCGGAAACCCCCTCCTTCACCCGGACGACCTCGGTCACCAGCACGCCGGAATTGCCCGAGATCACCCGGCCCGGCTCGAACATCAAGGTTACCCCCCAATCGGCCGTGACCCTCGCGACCATAGCGCCGTATTCGGCCGGCGTCGGGAAGACCTCGCCGGCCTTGTAGGGCACGCCGACCCCGCCACCCAGGTCCATGTGGGTGATCGCATCGCCGCCCGCCCGGATGGCGCGCATCAGCTCGCCCATCTTGACGAAGGCGGCTTCAAGCGGGGCGAGGCTGGCGAGCTGGCTGCCGATGTGGACCGCCAGTCCGCGCATCTCCAGGCCCGGCAGGACGGCGAGCCGGCCATAGATCCCGGCCGCGCGATCATAGGGCACGCCGAACTTGTTCTCGGCCTTGCCGGTGGAAATCTTGCCGTGGGTGCCGGCATCGACATCGGGATTGACGCGCAGGGCAGCGCTGGCGACCAGCCCCATCGACGCGGCGAGCCGGGCCAGCTCCACGCCCTCTTCCTCGCTCTCGAGGTTGAACTGGCCGATCCCGGCCTCCAGCGCCCGGCGCATTTCGGCCAGGGTCTTGCCCACGCCCGAAAAGACGATGCCCCGGGCCGGCATTCCGGCGGCCAGCGCCCGGTCCATCTCGCCGGCCGAGACCACGTCGGCCCCCAGCCCTTCGCGCGCCAGCACGCGCAGCACGGCGACATTGGGGTTCGACTTGACCGCGAAGGCCACGTGCTTGCTCGGCAGGGCCGCAAGCCCATCGAGGAACACCCGCGCATGGCGGGTCAGCGTGGCGCGCGAATAGACGTAGACCGGGGTGCCGACCTCGGCGGCAATCGCCGGAAGCGGAACGTCCTCGGCATGAAGCACGCCGGCCTTGTATGCGAAATGATCCATCGTCGGTCCTGTAAGCCGGCCTGCGCGACCGGGAATGATCAACCCTGCGGAGGCAGATCGAAAGGGTCATCCTCGCGCGGTTCGGAACGGCTACGCAATTCCACACTGCGTTCGGGCGAGGCCTGGGGGGTGGGCACCATCAGCTCGCTGGGCTTGGGCCGATCGCCCCGGCCCAGCGGCGCCACCGGCAGGTCGCGGCCCGCGCGCGGTTTCAGCTCCGCGGTCTGCCCGCAGGACACCAGCGCCAAAAGGGCGGGCAGGAGAGCAAGCGGGGCGAGCAGGCGCATCGGGTCGGGCCTCTTTGCGAAACGTTCAGCCAAGGCCCAGCGCCGCGCGCGCCTCGGCCACGCGCTGTTCTACCTGTTCGGGCGCGGTTCCGCCATGGCTGCAACGCGCCGCCACAGAAGCCTCGACCGAGAGCGCGGCATAGACCCGCTCGTCGATCCGCGCGTCGATGGCTTGCAGGTCGGCCAGCGGGAGCTGATCCAGCGCCACGCCCCGGCTTTCCGCCAGCTTCACCGCGGCGCCAGTGATGTGATGGGCCTCGCGGAAGGGAATGTTCGCCTGGCGCACCAGCCAGTCGGCCAGATCAGTCGCCGTGGCATAGCCCAGTTCCGCCGCCGCCCGCATCCGGTCGGTGCGGAACTCGGTGGCCGCGACCATCCCGGTCATCGCGGCCAGGCACAGGGTGAGCAGCGAGGCGGCCTCGAACACCGGCGGCTTGTCGTCCTGCATATCCTTGGAATAGGCCAGCGGCAGGCCCTTCATCGTGATCATCAGCGCGGTCAGGCTGCCGACGATCCGTCCGGAATGGCCGCGCACCAGTTCGGCGGCATCGGGGTTCTTCTTCTGCGGCATGATCGAGCTGCCGGTCGACAGGCTGTCGGGCAGGCGCACGAAGCCGAAGGGCTGGCTCGCCCAGATGATGAATTCCTCGGCCAGCCGCGAGAGGTGCAGCGCGGTTTGCGCCGCGCTCATCAAGTAGTCGAGCGCGAAATCGCGGTCCGACACGGCATCGAGGCTGTTGGCGGTCGGCCCGTCGAAGCCGAGCGCGGCGGCCGTGGCCGTGCGATCGATCGGAAAGCCGGTGCCGGCCAGCGCCGCCGAGCCCAGCGGGCAGCGGTTCATCCGCTCGCGCGCATCGGCAAAGCGCGACCGGTCGCGCGCGGCCATCTCGTAATAGGCCAGCAGGTGATGGCCCAGGGTAACCGGTTGCGCGGTCTGCAGGTGGGTGAAGCCGGGCATGATCGAGCGGGCGTGCTCGCCCGCGCGGATCACCAGCGCCTCCTGCAAGGCCTTGAGGCCCGCATCGGCCTGTTCGCAGGCCTCCCGCACCCACAGGCGAAAATCGGTCGCCACCTGGTCGTTGCGGCTGCGCGCGGTGTGCAGGCGACCCGCCGCCGGGCCGATCAGCTCGGCCAGCCGGCTCTCGGTGGTCATGTGGATGTCTTCGAGATCCCAGTTCTCGGGAACCCCGCTGGCCGCGTATTCGGCCGCCACCTGGTCCAGCCCGCCAGCGATCAGGGCCGCGTCCTCGGGGCTGACGATGCCCTGCGCGCCCAGCATGGCCACATGGGCCTTGGACGCGGCGATGTCCTGCCGCCACAACGCCTTGTCGAAGGGGATCGAGGCATTTATCTCGCGCATGATCGCCGAAGGCCCCTGCGCGAAGCGCCCGCCCCACATCTGATTGGAACCCGCCTTGTTGTCGTCCCGCTCGCTCAAGCTCGTTGTCCTTGGCTGTTGCCTGCTGGCCATGGGGGGGTGCGATAGGCAAGGCGGCGCGGACGCGCAAGGCGGCTCGTCGGCCGCGACCGCGCCGGCCGCGGCCGAACCGGCCAAGGGGATCGACCGCAGCCACAAGGGCAGCCTCGCCCCGACCCTGGTCCTGGCCGATCCGGCCGGGCGCAAGCTGGCCCTGGCGAGCCTTGCCGGCAAGCCCTTCCTCGTGAACCTGTGGGCCACCTGGTGCGCGCCCTGCGTCACCGAGCTGCCCACGCTGGAAGCATTGGCGCTGAGCGGCAAGCTGCGCGTGATCACCGTCTCGCAGGATTCGGGCGAGCCGGGCAAGGTCGCGCAGTTCCTCAAGGCCAAGGGGCTGGCGAAGCTGGAGCCGTGGCTCGATCCGCAGAACGACCTGTCGTTCCACTATGCCACCGGCACCCTGCCGACGACCGTGCTCTACGACAGCCAGGGCCGCGAAGTCTGGCGCTTCGTGGGCGAGCATGACTGGTCTGGCGCCGAGACGGCCACCCTGCTGGCGGAGGCGCGCTGAAAATTCGTCACACAGGCGCCGCCAACCGTGTTGACACCCCCGCACGCCTACCCTAGAGGCGCCCTCCTACCTCGCAGCGAGCGACTTGGCCCGCTGCCCGTGCCCAGATGGCGGAATTGGTAGACGCACCAGCTTCAGGTGCTGGCGCTCGCAAGGGCGTGGAGGTTCGAGTCCTCTTCTGGGCACCATTTTCCAGTGTCAGATTACCCCTCGGGGGTCGTCAAACCCACAGAAATCTGCCATTCAGCGTCCCGCGTTGTCGCTGGACGATTGCCGACGTTCCCCCGCAATCCGCAAGATTTGGAGGCATGGCTGGGGGCACGCGCCACCGGTCCCGCGCGCGATGGAGCGAAGTCGCCGATCCTGGCTCCCGATTGCCATGGCGATAATGTCATCCCGGTCACCCCCAGCCCGAGCCGATGGCGCCGCTTGAGCGGCATCGAACATCCGTTTGCCAAAAACATTCAATCTTGAATGCATATAAATACGGTGATAGCCAACGGCCCGACCACCGCGATTGCATCGTGCATCCGGCTGAAAGGGTTTCTCGATCCATGCGTATCGTCCTCGCCGCCGGCAGCGCCCTGATTGCCCTGATGGGCAGCCCCCTCGCCGCCGCGCCTGGCCCCGACGAGGCCTGGCGGCGCGCCGAAGCCACGGTGAAGGCGATGACCCCGGCGGAAAAGACGGTGCTGACCCACGGCATCATGCCGCTGCCGATCGGCCCGACCCCGCCTCCGGTTCCCGCCGAGGCCATTCCCGGCGCCGGCTATGTGGGGGGCATCGCGCGGCTTGGCGTTCCCGCGCTCACCGAAACCGATGCGAGCCTGGGCGTTGCCTATGTCATGGGCCTGCGCCGCGACGGGGCCACCGCCATGCCCTCGGGCCTGGCCATGGCCGCCAGCTGGAACCCGGACCTGCTCGAACGGGGCGGCCGGATGCTGGGCGCCGAAACCCGCGCCAAGGGTTTCAACGTGCTGCTGGCCGGCGGCGCCAACCTGATGCGCGATCCGCGCAACGGCCGCACCTTCGAATATCTCTCCGAAGATCCGCTGCTCACCGGCGTCCTGGTCGGCCACAGCATTCGCGGGATCCAGTCGAACCACGTGATCTCGACCATCAAGCACTTCGCCCTCAACGGCCAGGAAACCGGGCGCAAGTTCGCCGACGTGCGGATCCCCGATGCCGCCGCGCGCGAGAGTGACCTGCTGGCCTTCCGGATCGGTATCGAGATCGGCCAGCCCGGCTCGGTGATGTGCGCCTACAACCGCGTCCACGGACAGCAGGCCTGCGCCAGCGACTACCTGCTCACCAGGGTGCTCAAGCAGGACTGGGGCTACAAGGGCTTCGTCATGTCGGACTGGGGCGCGGTGCCGGCGCTCGATGCCGCGCTCGGCGGGCTGGACCAGCAGTCGGGCGCGCAGCTTGATCCAGCGGTGTTCTTCGACAAGCCGCTCAGCCAGGCGGCGGCCAGCGATCCGCGCTATGCCGCGCGGGTCGACGACATGAACCGGCGGGTGCTCTGGGCGATCTACGCCAATGACCTCGACAAGCATCCGGCCAGGCCGGGCGGGGCGATCGACCTTGCAGCCAACAGCGAGATCGCGCTGGAAACCGCCCGGCAGGGCATCGTCCTGCTGCGGAACACCCGCAATGTCCTGCCACTGGCGGCAACCGCGCGGCGCATCGCGGTAATCGGCGGCCATGCCGATCAGGGCGTGCTGTCGGGAGCGGGATCGAGCCAGGTCCATGGGCCGGGCGGGCCGGCCCTGGTTGTCCCCGTTGCCGGGACCGGGCCGTGGGGCGCGTTCGTTTCGGAGCAGTACCACCGCTCCTCGCCGCTCGCCGCGATCAAGGCGCTGGCCCCGCAGGCCGATGTCCGCTTCCGCGATTCGCGCTATGTCCGCGATGCGGTGGAACAGGCGCGCGCAGCCGATGTCGCCATCATCTTCGCCACCAAGTGGGCGACCGAAGGCTATGATGCCCCCGACCTCTCGCTCCCCGACAACCAGGACGCCCTGATTGCCGCCGTGGCCGAGGCCAATCCGAACACCATCGTGGTGCTGGAAACGGGCAACCCCGTGGTGATGCCGTGGCTGGGCAAGACCGCGGCGGTGATCCAGGCGTGGTATCCGGGCGCGCGCGGCGGCGAGGCCATCGCCTCGGTCCTGTTCGGGCAGACCAATCCCTCCGGACGCCTGCCGATCACCTTCCCGGCCAGTGTCGACCAGCTGCCGCGCCCCCGGCTCGACGGCTACGACGCGTTCGAACCTGATTTTTCCGGCACGCCGCCCACCCCCGATGCCCGGCTCACCGTCGACTACGGCATCGAAGGCTCCGACGTGGGCTATCGCTGGAACGCCCGGCGCGGCCAGAAGGCGCTGTTCCCCTTCGGCTTCGGCCTGTCCTACTCCACCTTCGCCACCAGCGGCCTGACCACCAACGGCAAGACCGCCTCCTTCGTGGTGGCCAATACCGGCCAGCGCGCGGGCGCAACCACCGCCCAGCTCTACCTGGTCGATCGCAACGGCAAGCCCTGCCTGCGGCTGGCGGGGTTCCAGCGGGTGGACCTGCAACCGGGCGAGCGCAAGACGGTCAGCCTGGCGATCGACCCGCGCCTGCTGGCCGACTGGAAGGACGGCAAGTGGGCGATCGCCGGCGGCACCTATGCCTTCGCGCTGGGCGAGAATGCCGAGGCCATCGGCGCGCCGCGCAAGGTCAGGCTGGCCGCCCGCACCTGGCGCGACTGAGCCGGAGCCGGAGCCGGCCGGGGCCGGCGCTTCGGTTCAGGCCGGCACGGGCGCGCCATGCACGCGCATCCATTCGCCCTGGCCCGACCGCAGGAGCGACTCCAGCAGGGCCACGCTCCCGGCCAGCTCCGCCTGCGACTTGCCCATGCCCATCATGATCGACAGCCCCCGCGCCGACCAGACGATCAGGCGCACGGCGTGCTTGGCCGCTTCCATGTCGATCGCCACGGGCGCGGCCTGGTTGATACGCAAGGCTCCCATCAGGTTCTCGATCGAATTGCGCTCGATCTCGTCCTGGATCGGCATCAACTGTTCGGCCAACTGGGGATCGTTGCGGCAGCCGTTGAGGATCTCGAGCACGGCAATGGCCGACGGGCGCCGGCTGATCTCCCAGATGACCGCAGGGAAATCCGACAGGTCGAGATTCGGCTTTCCATTGAAGTATCTGCGATATTCAAGCAATTCTTCGGCATAGACGTGCTTGACCACCTCGATCATCAAGGCCGCCTTGGTCCCGAACTGGTGCTGGAAGGCGCCGCGGCTCAGCCCGGCTTCCTCGGGAATCGCCAGGGTCGTCGTCCCGGCGTAGCCCACCCGGCACAGCAGCCGGATCGCCGCCTCGACCAGGGCGAGGCGGGTATCGGCGGTTCGCCTGGCCTGGCTGCGGCGAACGGGCCTCGCGGCCGCCCTGGCAGGTTCGGAAGAAGGCAATTGGGTCATTCCGCGCGGTTCCGCCCTGGATTCCTGTGCCCGGAACGGCCCGGGCGACGCATGGGCTATCGCCGCGCCCGGAAAAATCAACCACGACTTAACAATCAAACTTGATTGAATGATCATGCGCGGTTATGAGCGAAGGTGACAGAATCATCTGCATCCGGGAGGAAATGATGAAGGCCTACTTTTTGACATCCGCCGCGGCGCTGGCCGTGCTCTCGCTTCCGGGCATCGCCCATGCCCAGGCGGCTGACGAATCGGGAGCCGCCGGCTCCGAGATCATCGTCACCGCCAACAAGCGCACGGAGCGCGTTCAGGAGGTTCCCTCCTCGATCGCGGTGGTCAACAACACCGCCCTCGAACGCCAGGGCGTGACCCGGCTTGAGGATCTGCAGCGGGCCGTCCCCGGCCTGGCGATGACTTCGAGCACCGGCCAGTCGCACTCCACCATCGCGGTGCGCGGCGTGTTCTCGAACAACATCAGCGCGGGCATCCCCGCCGCCGTCGGCGTCGTGATCGACGATCTGCCCCAGCCGGTCGACGCCCGCGGCTTCAACGAACTGGTCGATATCGAGCGGATCGAGGTTCTTCGCGGCCCGCAGTCGACCATCAGCGGTCGCAACTCGGCCGCCGGCCTCATCAACATCGTCACCCGCGGGCCGAGCAAGACCCTCAAGGTCGATGCCAGCCAGACCGTGACCACCGACCAGGAATACCGCACCGCGCTGTTCGTGTCCGGGCCGCTCGGCGACAACGCCGGCGCCAGCCTGTCGGGCTATTACAACGACTGGGCGGGCAACATCCGCAACCTTGCCACCAACAAGAAGGAAGGCAAGCAGTCCTACGGCGTTCGCGGCCGGCTTGAACTGCGCCCGGCCGAAGGCGTGACCATCCAGGCCATGGGCTACTACCAGCACCTCAACGAACAGCAGGGCACCCCGCTCTACCAGTACTTCGGTGCCGGCGCGCTGGTCTCGGGCGCTCTCCCGCCGGCCTTCGCCTTCGGCGACTTGACGCCGGGCGGGATCGTGTTCGATCGGCACAACCAGCTGGTGAACAGCACGGCGCCGGTCTTCCAGCACACCAATTCCTATGGCGGTAGCCTGCGCGCCACGATCGACATCGGCAAGCTGCAGCTCATGTCGATCTCGGGCTACCAGCGCGAGGACAACGACACCGTCCAGGATGCCCTGGGCGTCAACGCCTTCACGCTCAACTTCTTCCCCGGCTGGGACGGCACCCAGCGCAGCCAGGGCAAGCTCACCGTCGAGAGCCAGGAACTGCGCCTGATCTCCCCGGCCAGCGACCGCCTGAGCTATGTCCTGGGCCTGTTCTATTCGGCCACGAACCAGGACGCCGCCTTCCAGCGCGTGGTCTTCTTCCCCTACAATTCGAAGGCCTTCGTCCAGTACAAGAACTACGCCGCCTATGCGCGTGCCACGTTCCGGGCGACCGACCAGGTCTCGATCCTGGGCGGCCTGCGCTACAACGCCGACCACGGGCGCTATAGCCAGACCCTCAATGGTCCCACCTCGGCCAACAAGGCCACCGACGAACACCTGCTCGGCGATATCTCGCTGCAGTATCGCCCGGTTACCGATGTGATGCTCTATGGGCGCTACGCCCATGGCCTGCAGGGCATGGGCTTCGACCTCAATGCCCCGGTGCCCTCGGGCACGCCGATCGCGCCGACCGCGCCTGGCGGCGTCGACAGCTTCGAGATCGGCGCCAAGACGCAGTTCCTCGATCGCCGGCTGACGCTGAACGTCGCGGCCTATACGTCGGTGTTCAAGAACTACCTGTCGCAGAAGGTCAACAGCCAGCTGATCTTCGAGCTGGTCAACGTCGGCAAGGTCCGGGCGCG
This sequence comes from Novosphingobium bradum, assembly GCF_042646485.1. Lineage (NCBI taxonomy): Bacteria > Pseudomonadati > Pseudomonadota > Alphaproteobacteria > Sphingomonadales > Sphingomonadaceae > Novosphingobium > Novosphingobium bradum. Next base: position 286,184 of record NZ_JBHRTQ010000004.1, read on the forward strand.
CGGCTTCGAGATCGAAGCCTCGCTGAAGGCCACCGATGCGCTGAGCCTCAACTTCAGCGGCGCCTACACCGATGCCACCTACCGCAACTACACCGGCGCCCAGTGCTTCGTCGGCCAGACAGCGGCCCAGGGCTGCGTCGGCGGTTCGCAGAACCTGACCGGCAAGCGCCTGGCCGTCAGCCCCGAGTGGCAGATGAGCGGCGGGTTCGAATATGTCGCCAAGCTGCCCTCGGCGCCGTTCGACGTCTCGTTCCGGGCTGATGCCTCCTACCAGACCGAGGTGTTCTTCGACTCCCCCGGTTCGCCCAACAAGCAGGACGCCTACGGGATCGTGAACCTGTCGGCCTCGCTGCTTGACCACAACGACCACTGGAAGCTGACCGCTTTCGTCAACAACGTGACCGACAAGGAACACACCGCCGGCTACGCCGACATCGGCGGGGTGATCCTGGGCAACGTCTCGGGTCTCCAGACCCGCTCGCTGCCGCGCGATTTCCGTCGCTACGGCGGGGTGCGCCTGAACGTCACCTTCTGATGACCTGCGCGGTCACGGTTTGACCAAATTGCGGCTCCCGGTCAGCTTTCCTGACCGGGAGCCGTTTTCATTTCAGGAGTACCCCACATGAACCTTCGCCGCCGCGACATGGCCCGGCTGGCCCTCGCCGCCGCCGCCACCGCTGCCCTGCGCCCCGGCCTGGCGCTGGCCGGCCCGGCCGCCCACGCCGATCCGCTCTGGTACATCAACGCCGAGCTGCGGCCCTTCGTCCGCAGGATCCTGCCCCTGATCGACAGCTTCCCCAAGCTTGTCCCCGGCAACCTTGCGGCGGTCCGCAAGGGCGTCATCCCGCCCGCCCCGCCACTCGCCACGGTGCCCTGGGAAAAGCGCGCCATTCCCGGCTCGCCCGGCCAGCCCGAGGTCACGGTCTATGTGATCAACGCCAAGGCCGGCGCCGCGCGCGGCGGCATTCTCCACACCCACGGCGGGGGCTATGTCGCCGGCTCGGTGGTCGGCGATCTCGCCTGGCTTCAGGAACTGGCCGCCACCCTCGATTGCGGCATCGTCAGCGTGGACTACCGCCTCGCCCCCGAAACCACCTGGCGCGGTTCGCTCGAAGACAATTACGCCGGGCTCAAGTGGCTCCACGGCAATGGTCCCGCGCTGGGCATCGATCCGGCCCGCATCGCGGTGATGGGCGAAAGCGCTGGCGGCGGCCACGCGGCCCTGCTGGCGCTCGCCGCGCGCGACCGGGGCGAGGTGCCGGTGGCGTTCCAGTGCCTGACCTACCCGATGCTCGACGATCGCACCGGCTCGTCGCGCGCGGTGCCCTATCCGATCGGCGCCTTCGGCTGGAAGGTGCCCGACAACCAGTTCGGCTGGCGCGCCTTCCTCGGCATGAAGCCGGGCGGGCGCGATGTTCCCGCCGCGGCCGTGCCCGCGCGCCGCACTGATCTCGCTGGGTTGCCGCCGGCCTGGATCGGCGTCGGCTCGATCGATCTCTTCGTCAGCGAGGATATCGCCTATGCCAGGGCGCTGATCGAAGCCGGCGTGCCGGTGGAAAGCCACGTGGCCCCGGGCGCCTTCCACGGGTTCGACCGCTTCGTCACCGACACGGCCATCGCCAGGGATTTCAACCTCGCGCGGGTCCGCGCCCTCGCCACGGCGCTGAAGGCTTAGGTGGAACTGGCCGGCTGGCGGGCGCCGCGCGCGTCCGCCAGCCGGCCCGCATTCCAGGGCGCTTCAAGCCAGCTCGGACACCGGGGTCAGCACCCGCCCCTCGGTCAGCACGGCGATCACGTTGGCCACCGCCTGATCGCGCAGGGCGATGACCGACTGCATGGTCCAGCCGGCCGAATGCGGGGTGAGGATGGTATTGGGCACGCCGGCCCACAGCGCCGGATCGGTCGGCTCGGTGGTGAACACGTCGAGCGCCGCCATGCCCAGTTCGCCCGAGCGCAAGGCCGCGCGCAGGGCGTCCTCGTCCACCGTGCCCCCGCGCGAGATGTTGACCAGCAGGCCTTCCGGCCCCAACCGGCGGATGATGTCCGCATCAATCAGATGCCGGGTCGCGCCGTTGAGCGCCACGCAGACCACGAGCACCTGCGCCCAGTCGGCCAGTTCGCCCAGGTCCGCCATCTGCGGCCAGTCCGCCTCGGGCCTGGGCCGGCGCCCCCACCAGCGCACCTCGCCCCGACACGCCTGCGCGCGCCGCGCCACGGCCTTGCCGATTGCGCCCAGGCCGACGATGCCGATCCGCCGCCCGCCCACCGCGATCCCGGCCGGGCCGCGATACTTGTGGGTCCACCCCCCCGAACGCACCAGCGCATCGCCCTCGACGATCCGGCGCAGGCTGGCCAGCATCATGCCCAACGCGGCGTCGGCCACGTCCTCGGCGCCCAGCCCCGGCGAATTGGCCACCATGATGCCCCGCTCGCGCGCCCAGTCGGTATCGATGCTCTCGTAGCCCGCGCCCAGCACGACGATCGCCTGCAACCCCTCCAGCGCATCGAGCAGGGCGCGATCGAGCGGGGGAATGCTGATGGTCACCACCACGCGGATCGCCTTCCCCGCCTCGCTGCGGGCAAAGGCCAGCGGATCGTCCTGCTCCCACAACCGGGTCACCGGGCCATATTCGGCCACCTGGGCCTCGATCCCCTGGAGCGTGGGAATGTGGAGCAGGATGCCGCCCGGACTGGCCTTGGTCATGTCGTGTCTCTCCCTTGCCGGCCGGCTTCGGTCCGGTCCGGTCGGCGCAAGCAGCGCCGCCTGGGCGCGATGATGGCACGACCGCGCCCGCCCTCCAAGCGCCCCGCGCCGAACAGCGCCGCCCCGCGCCGCACTGGCCCGGCACGACAAGGGGCCGCCACCACGAAGGTGACGGCCCCTTGTCGGTCATTGGTTGCCGGGCAGGCGCGCCCGCCCGGCCTCGGGATCAGCCGATGGTGGCAAGCACCGTGCCGACCTCGCAGGTCTCGCCCGCCTGGACCTGGATGTGCAGCGTACCGGTGGCGGGCGCCTCGACCTCGTTGGCCGACTTGTCGCTTTCCAGCAGGAACAGCGGCTGGCCTTCAACCGCCTCGCCGCCATCGGCCACCAGCCATTCGGAGATCGTGCCCTCGGTCATCGAAAAGCCGATCTTGGGCAGCAGGACTTCGGAACTCATCGTGGAATCACCCTTGCTTGCTGAGGACGCGCGCCGCTTCCGCGATGGTCCCGCCATTGGGCATGAATGCGGTTTCGAGCGGCTTGGAAAACGGAATCGACGAGAAGTTGGAGCCCATCCGGTAGACCGGCGCCTTCAGCTTGCCGAACAATTCGTGGCTGACCACCGCGGCGATCTCCGCGCCCACGCCGAACGGCTTGACCGCCTCGTGGACCACCAGCAGCCGCCCGGTCCGCGCAGCCGAGGAGAGCACCAGGTCCTTGTCCCACGGATGGATCGAGCGCAGGTCGATCACCTCGGCCGAAATGCCTTCGCCGGCCAGGGTCTCGGCGGCCTTGGCCACCTCGTGCACCATGCGCGAATAGCTCACGATCGTGAGATCGGTGCCCGGACGGCGGATCACGCCCTGGCCAAGCGGAATGCGGTGGCCCTTTTCCGGGGCCGGTCCCTTCGAGCCGCCCAGCGGGAAGTTCTCGATGAACAGGCACGGATCGGGATCGTCGATGCAGGTCCGCAGCAGGCCATAGGCATCCGCCGGGGTCGACGGCGCCACCACCTTGAGTCCGGCGGTATGGGCAAACCAGGCCTCGAAATAGTCGCCATGCTGGCCGGCCGCGGAAATGCCGGCCCCGGTCGCGGTGCGGATGGTCAGCGGCACGCCGGTCTGGCCGCCGGTCATGAACCGCAGCTTGGCCGCATGGTTGACGATCATGTCCATGGCGACCGTGATGAAGTTCATCATCATGATCTCGGCCACCGGCTTGTAGCCGGCAAGCGCCGAGCCGATCGCGGCGCCGATGATCGCCTGCTCGGAGATCGGGGTGGAGCGCACCCGCTCCTCGCCGAACTGGCCCGACAGGCCGCGCGTCACGCCAACGATGCCGCCGCCCTCGGGATCGGCCACGTCCTCGCCGAAGACCAGGACCTTGCTGTCCGCCTCAAGCGCGTCGGCGAGCGCCCGGTTGATCGCCCCGCCCATGGTGATCTGCTGCACGGCCGCGCCGTCCGGGCGGCTCTGGGTCGCGGTGTCGGTCATGCGTAGCTCTCCTCGGCAACCTGGCATCCGTCGGCATAGACGTCGCTCTTCAGCTCGGCGACGTCGGGCAGGGGCGATGCCAGGGCAAATTCCACGGCCTCGTCGATATCGGCCTCGATCCGGGCCTCGATCGCCGCCAGGGTCGCCTCGTCGGCAAGTCCCCCGGCGATCAGCTTCGCGCGGAACCGGGGGACCGGATCGGCGGCGATCGCGGCCTGCTTTTCTTCCTTGGGCATATAGAAATCATCATCGCCCAGCACGTGGCCGTGGAAGCGATAGGTCATCGCCTCGATCAGGGTCGGCCCTTCGCCGGCGCGGGCGCGGGCAACCGCCTCGGCGGCGGCGGCGTACATTTCCAGCGGATCGTTGCCATCAACCCGCACGCCGGGCATCGAATAGCCGATCGCGCGGTCGGCGATCTGCCTGGCCGAGGTGGACTTGGCATAGGCCGTATGCTCGCCATACTGGTTGTTCTGGCACACGAAGATCACCGGCAGCTTCCACACCGAGGCCATGTTCAGCGCTTCGTGGAAGGCGCCGATGTTGGACGCCCCGTCACCGAAATTGGCCACGGCCACGCGGCCGTTTCCAGCCAGCCTGGCCGACCAGGCCAGGCCATTGGCGATCGGCATCGACGAGCCGACGATGCCGGTGGTGACCATCACGCCCTTCTCGACGCAGGTGAGGTGCATCGGACCACCCTTGCCCTTGCACGAGCCATCCACGCGGCCTGCCACTTCGGCCCAGACCTGCTTGAGAGGCATACCCTTGGCCAGCATATCGTGAATGCCGCGGTAGATCGTGCAGACATAGTCCTCGTCGGTGAGCACGGCCGACATAGCCGAAGGGATCACTTCCTGCCCGCGATAGCTGTAATAGGGGGCCACCAGCCGGCCGGTCGTGGCCATCTTGCGGGTGCGCTCGTCGTTCGCCTTGAGCAGGGCCATGCGCCGGTAGATATCGACCTGCGTTGCTGCGTCGGGCGTATAGGTGTTGCTCAACTCGGGTCTCCCAATTGTTCCGCGCCCAATCGCTCAGCGGCCCGCGTGGCTGCCGCCTCCGGGATTCGGGCGATCTCGTAAGTAGTAAACACTCACAAGTCAAAGCCGCAGTTCCGGCAAGGGGTCTCGGCCACGCTCTGCACCATGGTCGCCACGGCCCGCCACACCCCAATCCGGGGGCCGGGAACTTATCGCAGCGACGATGGATTTCCGCCAGCCTGCGCGATGCACGCCACGCCCAGCAAAGGAACGCGCAATTGCGCCGCTTTTGGGGGGCGGACACTGGCACCGGTGCCGCGCAAGGTCTGGGCCGCCGCACGCTTCCGGCAGCGCCGGACGCCACGCCGGCACCCGCCCGTCGGCCAGCGGCCAGCCTCACTCCAGCCAGCCTCACCTCGGCCAACCTTATCCCAGCTGGCCTTATCCCCGCCGCCTGCAACCGGGCCGAACTTCCGCAGCCCAGTCCGCCCGCTACTGCCCGGTCCGCCCGCTGCCCCGTCATCTGCCCGCCGATGTTCCGCCAGCCCGACGCGCGCGGCCGTGCCATCCCGCCGGCGCCCCTCTCCCCGGGACCAATCGGCCTCCGCGAAGCTGCCTCCCCCGGCTAGCCTTCCAGGTGTTGCCCGCAAACCATGCCTTCGCCCGCTCCCGGTGCCGTTCCCCGCGCGAACGCTTGCACCGACCCCGCGGGCCACGCTAGCCAGGGCCGACACCAGGAGGACACCATGGCCGACCATGCCGACGACATCTACGCCTCGCCCGACTGCGGGATCGACACGCTGGCCCTGCTCGGCCCGCTCGCCCCGCTGGCCGGCACCTGGGAGGGCACGCGCGGCGTGGACATCGCCCCCAAGCGCAGCGGCCCCCGGCGGCAGGAATTCTTCGAGCGGATCACGCTGGAGCCGGTGGATCCGGGCAACAACGGGCCGCAGGTGCTCTATGCGCTGCGCTACCACACCTGGATGTGCAAGCCGGGCGAGAAGGGCACCTATCATGACCAGGTGGGCTACTGGCTGTGGGAGCCGGCCACCCAGACCGTGATGCATTCGCTGACCATCCCGCGCGGGCAGACCGTGCTGGCCGTGGGCACGGCCGCGCCGGACGCCAGGCAGTTCACCCTGACGGCCACGCGCGGATCGACCGACTACGGGATCTGCTCCAATCCCTATCTCGAAACCAATTTCCGCACCGACAGCTTCGAGATCACCATCACCATCCACGACGATGGAACCTGGTCCTATGCCGAAGACACGGTGATGCAGATCACCGGCCAGGACGAACCCTTCCACCACCGTGATTCCAACCGCCTGACCCGAGTCGCCGCCCCCAGCCCGAACCCGCTGATGGCCTGACCGGAGCGCGCCGAGAGCAGGTGGCCGATCGGGGGGCTGGCCGATCGCGGGCGCAACGTTCCCGCCGGCAACCGGACCATCGCCGCTGATCCCCCCGCAGGCCGAGGCTCAAGGAACGCCTGCGGGAGGAAACCGGCTGGTGATACTTCAGACCGGCAAGGCGTTGGCGCCGCTGGCGCTGGTCAGCCCGCAGGCGCCCGTGCCGATGGCTTCGAAATAGCGGCCCATCCCATCGGCGGCCTTTTCACTCAGGCCAATGAAGGCGCGGCGCCGATCGAGGGTATCCTCGACCCGTTCGAACAGGCCGGCACGGGTGAGCTGGCTGATCCAGCGCAGCGCCGTGGTCGGCGGCACGCCCGAGGCGATGCACAGCGAGGTGACCGACACGCGCTTGTGCTCGGCCCGGGCGGCAGTGAGATCGAGCAGCATATCCCAGGCCGGATCGGCGAACAGTTCGGCATCGAAGAAGCGGGCACGCTGCTGGCGCTGGCGCAGGATGCGGCGAATCATCCGCGCATCGGGCAGCTCGGCCGCCGGCGGGGTCCGCAGGTGGATCGCGTCGTCGGCCGAGGCGCCGCGGAAGGTCACCGCCGGCGCTTCCACCCGGCCCGCCTGGCCCACTTGGCCCACTTGGCCGGCAGCGCCGCCACCCAGCCGGGCAGCCAGCCGGCCGACCTGCTCGGTCAACCGCAGGAGCTGCATCCGGTCCTCGTCGGCCATCTCGCGCACCGCTCGCCCCGGGGCCAGCGCCATGGCGCGGCCCAGGGCCAGGGCGAGTTCGGTTTCCCCGGCATCGACCAGGATCTGCGGCTGCGACTGGTCGACACAGCCGAACACGTCTTCCAGCCCGGCCGAGGTGGTGGCCACGATCAGCTGCGCCCCGCTTTGGGCACAGCGCAGATCCAGCCGCGACAGCGCCGCGAGGCCCACGGCATCCGGCCCCGGGCAATCGACCAGCACGACTTCGGCCATGCCCCGCCCCACCCCGGCGGCCAGCGCGGCCAACCCTTCGCACAAGGTGACACGGAACCCGGCGACCAGCGCATCCTCGCGCAGCTGCTGGCGCAGGTGCGGACGATCGACATAGATCGCGAGCGAGGGCGCGCGGCCCGGCAGATCGGCCGCGGCCGGCCGGCCTCCGGGGGCATCATAGGCGAAATCCGCCAGGTGGGTGAAATCTGCTGCGGGCGATTGCACTGTCGGGAAGGCAAGAGGTGCGCTGGCCATGATCACGCCTTTCGTTCGATATCCGTTCCAATATGAACAGGAATAGAACAAACGATGATCAGGTCAAGCACTGATAAGGAACATTACGGATCTATCTGGATCGGCGTGCCATCGGGCACAAGTGCCCACAGCTCTTCGATTTCCTCGTTTGAAAGGGCAATGCAGCCGGCCGTCCAGTCACCGGATATTCGTCCGTTCTGGAGGTAATTTGGTTGGCCGTGGAGGAATATCGCCCCGCCCGGCGATTGCCCGCGCGCCGCCGCATAGGCCCGGTCGGCCGCGTCGGGATAGGAAATGTGCAGCGAAAGCCAGTAGGCGCTGGCCGGATTGCCATGGTCGATCACATAGCGGCCTTCCGGCGTTCGTCCGTCGCCGGCAAAGTGCTTGGGGCCAAGCGGCGCCGGCCCCAGTTGCAGGCCCGTCCAAGCCCGCATCACCCGGCCCTCGCCGTCGACCAGCGACAACCGCCGCGCGCCCTTCTCGACATGGACCATCGCCACCTGCGACCCATCGGCCAGCGCCGGCCCGGCCGGCAAGCCGAGCGCCAGACCGAGCGCCAGGCTCCACGCGCCCAGCGCGACAAGGATCGAACGGGTATCCAGCCGGCGCATCAGGCGAAGATACCGCAAATGCCGAGCCCTGTCGCCACCACGGCGGTGCGGCTGCCCGGTTTCGGACAAGTGCGCGGCCGCCACTTTGCCATGACCAAGGTGCGCGTGCTATTGCGCGGGGATCGGTCGCCCCACTTGCCCAAGAGCTTCCATGAAACCGACGGACCTGACCCAACTCAAGGCCAATGCCGCCCACATGGCCGGGCGCCTCAAGCTGATGAGCCACCCCGAACGCCTGCTGATGCTGTGCCGGATGGACGAGGGTGAGGTTTCGGTGACCGAGCTCGTCACGCTCACCGGGCTGTCGCAGAGTTCGGTTTCGCAACACCTGGCGATGCTGCGCGAGGAAGGCGTGGTCACCATCCGGGGCGAGGCGCAGACCCGCTGGTACAGCCTGTCCGACCCGCTGGTGCGCGACCTGATCCACGCGATGTGCGAGTTGTGCGCCGCCCACGGCTGAGCGCGCGCCTTGCCGCCCCGCAGGTCCTTGCGGTGAAAGCCTAGCCGCGCCCGCGATAGCTGGCCACGCCCTGGTCGGGCACCCACAGGCCTTCTGGCGGGGCGCCGGATTGCCAGAACACGTCGATCGGAATGCCTCCGCGCGGATACCAGTAGCCGCCGATCCGCAGCCATTCGGGGCGCATCTCGGTGAACAGGCGCTGGCCGATGCCTACGGTCACATCCTCGTGGAAGCCGGCATGGTTGCGAAACGATCCGAGGAACAGCTTGAGGCTTTTCGATTCGACGATGGTCTGCCCCGGCGCATAGTCGATCACCAGGTGGGCGAAATCGGGCTGGCCGGTCACCGGGCACAGCGAGGTGAATTCCGGCGCGGCAAAGCGCACCAGATAGCGCGTGCCGGCGCGAGGATTGGGGACATAGTCCAGCACGGCGGCTTGCGGCGAGGCGGGCAGCGCGGTCTGGCGGCCAAGGTGCAGCGGGGCGACCGACGGTTCGCCCGGTTCGATTGGATCGGTCATGGAGCAGCCATGATCCAATCGCCGCGCCCGCACAAGTCGGGGAAAGGCCACGCCCGGTCGATGATGGCCGGGCAGTTCACCCCGGGTTCAGCCTCGCCAAGGCCTTGCCGCGAGCCAAAGAGGCCTGATGCACCGTCCACGCCGCCATTCCCCGATCCGTCCGAGCCTGACCCCGGCTGCGCTGGCCATGGCCCTGGCAGGGGCCGCGGCGGGAACAGGGGCGGGAACGCTCGCCCTGGCGCCCCCCGCCGCGGCGCAGTCGGCCAGCGATTTCCGCCTCCCGCCCGGCACCCAGCCCCGCGGCCAGGGTCCGGTCGATCCCGACAATCCCGCCACCCCGGCAGCGGCCACGCCCGCGCCGACCGCCCCGCCGTCGCCAACGCCGGCTCCACCCGCAACTCCGGCTCCAACTCCCGTTCCGGCGCCCTCGCCCGCCGCCCGTCCGGCAACGCGCCCCGCGCCCGCGCCAGCCCAACGACCCACCGCGCCATCCAGCGCCGCCAGCCCAGCAGCCGTCCTGCCCGGCCTGGCCCAGCCGAGCCTCGCCGCGCCCACCAGCCTGCCCCCCTCCATTTCCGCGCCAGCCCCGCTGGACGGCCCGGCCAGCCTGACCGACCGGGGATGGCTCCTGCCCGCCGCGCTTGTCGCCGGCCTGGTCGGCGCCCTGGCCACCTGGGCGCTGGTCGCGCGGCGCCGGGTGCAGGCCGAGGCCGAGCCCGAATTCGTCCGCCCCCGTCCCGCCCCGGCCCAGGCTGTGCCGGAACCCGCGCCAGACCCCACCCCTGCATCCGCGCCGGAAGCGGCCTCGACCGCCGCCGATCCGCTCGATCTGGTGCTCGAACCGCTGCGCTTCAGCCTCACCCTGGTCAACGCCACGCTCCGCTATCGGCTGGTCCTGGCCAACCGGACTCCCGTCCCGCTCGGCCCGCTGCACATCGCCGCCGACATGATCGCCGCCCATGCCTCGATCTCGCAGGCCGCCCTGCTCGGCCAGGATGGTGCCGGCCTCGAACTGCGCCTCGAACTGCGCCATGCCCTGGCCGCGCTCGGCCCCGGCGAAAGGGCTGAACTGACCGGAGAACTGCGCCTGCCCCTGGCCGATGCCACCCCGATCCACGCCGGCTCGGCCGCGCTGCTGGTGCCGCTGGTGCGGCTGCGGGTGGACGGCGCCGGCCCCACCCGCACCACCGCGCTGGTGGTGGGCGAACCGCCGGTGGTCCCCGGCGGGCCGCTGCGCCCGTTCCGGCTCGACCGCGGCCCGCGCCTGTACGCCGCGATCGCCCAGCGGACCGTCGCCACCTCGGCCTGAACCGCGCCGCCCGGCTTATCGGTGCAAAGGGGCAACACCCCGCCCGGCCTTGTGGTAATCGGTTGCCGAAGCCCCCTCGACGCGGCTCCATGAGAAGGGTAACCGTTTTCGCCCGCGTAGCGAGGAGGAGGAGCCGCGTAGATGACGAGCCTCGTCACGGTCGAATGGCTGGCCAACGAAATGGGCGCGAGCGACCTTCGCATCGTCGATGCGACCAAGCACCTGCCCGAGGCTGGCCGCGATGCGCGCGCCGAATATGGGGAAGGGCACATCCCCGGCGCGGTCTTCATGAACCTCGAAGACCTGGTGGAACCCGCCGCCCCGGTCGAAAACACGCTTCCTTCTGCCGAACGCTTCGCCAGCCGGATGCAGGCGCTGGGCCTGGGCGATGGCAGCCGCATCATCCTTTATGACGATTCGGCGGTGAAAAGCTCGGCCCGCGCCTGGTTCATGCTGCGGATGTTCGGCGCCAATCTCGTCGCCATCCTCGATGGTGGCCTTGGCGCGTGGATCGCCGCCGGCCAGCCGCTGGCCAAGGGGGTCGAGACCCGCCGCCACCGCCATTTCACCGCCTGGTCCGATCCGGCCCAGGTCCGCTCCAAGGCCCAGCTCGTCGCCAATCTCGCCAGCCGGGCCGAACAGGTGGTCGATGCCCGGGGCGCGGCCCGCTTCACCGGCGCCTCGCCCGAACAGCGCCCGGGCCTGGCCCCCGGCCACATCCCCGGCTCGCTCAACGTGCCCTATACCGCATTGTTCAACCCCGATGGCACCTACAAGTCGCCCGACGACCTGCGCGCCGTCTTCACCGCCGCCGGGGTGGACCTGTCGCGGCCCGTGGTGACCACTTGCGGCTCGGGCGTCACCGCCTGCGTGGTGGGCTTCGCGCTTCACCTCATCGGCAAGGACGATGTCGCGCTCTACGATGGGAGCTGGGCCGAATGGGGCGCCGATCCCGCGCTGCCCAAGGCACTTGGGGAAGCGGTCCACGCCTGATAGCAACAGGGGCATGAAGGCTCCTGTCGACAAGCTCTCCCCCGCCACCCGCCTGACCACCGCCGGCCGCCGCCCGGAATGGACCGGCACCGCCGACCAGCCCGGCGCGGTCGTCAACCCGCCGGTCTGGCGGTCCAGCACCCACCTCTATGCCGATACCGCCGCGCTCAAGGCCGGCCCGCGCACCAATGCCGATGGCCGGTTCTACTATGGCCGGCGCGGCGCCCCCACCCAGTGGGCGCTGGCCGAGGCGCTGACCGAGCTGGAACCGGGCGCCGGCCCCGATGGCGGGACCATGCTCTATCCCTCCGGCGTCGCCGCCATCGCCGGCGCCCTGATGACCGCGATCAGACCGGGCGACGTTCTGCTGATGACCGACAACGCCTATGATCCCAGCCGCGCCCTCGCCCGCGGCTGGCTGGCCCAATGGGGGGTGGAAACGCGCTGGTTCGATCCGCTCGACCTGGCCGGCTTCGGCGCTGCCTTCTGCGATCGCACCCGCGCCGTCCTGCTCGAAAGCCCCGGCTCGCTGACCATGGAGGTGCAGGACGTTCCCGCCCTTGCAGCCATCGCCCGCCAGAACGGCGCCTGCACCGTGCTCGACAACACCTGGGCCAGCCCGCTCGGCCTCGCCGCGCTGTCCCACGGGGTGGATATTGCGGTGATGAGCCTGACCAAGCACGTCGGCGGCCATTCCGACCTGATGCTGGGCAGCGCCACGGCCGGCGCCCACTGGTATGGCAAGCTCAGGCACACCGCCCAGGCGCTTGGCCAGGTGGTCAGTCCCGACGATGCGGCGCTGGCCCTGCGCGGCCTGCGCTCGATGGGGGTGCGGCTGGAGCGCGAGACCGCCTCCGCGCTCACCCTCGCCCGCTGGCTGGAAAGCCGCCCGGAAGTCGCTCGCGTCCTGTGCCCGATGCTTCCCGGCGCGCCCGGCCACGATCTGTGGGCTCGCGACTTCACCGGCGGCTGCGGCCTGTTCAGCCTCGTGCTGAAGGGCGGCACGGCGGCGGCGCGCGATGCCCTGATCGATGCCCTGGCCCTGTTCGGCATCGGCTATTCGTGGGGCGGCTTCGAAAGCCTGGTCACCCCGCTCGATCCCGGCCCCAGCCGCAGCGCCACGCCCTGGCCGCCCGCCGGCGCCGACCCGGCCGACCGCTTCGGCCTGCGACTCTCGATCGGGCTGGAAGACCCGGCCGATCTCATCGCCGATCTGGAACGGGGGCTGGCCGCATGGAACGCCGCCTGAGGCTCGATTGGCAGCACGGGCTGGCCGATCTTGCCGCCCGCGCCGATTCGATCGGCTTCGACTATGGCCACACCCGCGTCTCGCTCTACCGCGCGGTGCTGGCGCTGCTGGTCCTGTTCTGCGTCGTGGTGTTCGGCCGCCTCGCCAGCCGCACGGTTCGCCACGTCTTTTCGCGGATGACCCAGCTCGATCCCACCCAGCGCCTGCTGGGCGAGAAGCTGGTCTCGATCGCGGTCTGGGTGCTCACCATCCTGATCGGGATCGACGCGCTGGGGATCAGTCTCACCGCGCTCACCGTCTTTTCCGGCGCGCTGGGCCTCGCGGTTGGCTTCGGCCTGCAAAAGACCTTCGGCAACCTCATCGCCGGGCTGATCCTGCTGATGGACCGCTCGATCAAGCCGGGTGACGTCATCGCCGTGACCAGCGGCAAGGACACTGCCGTCGGCCAGGTCAAGAAGATCGGCATCCGCGCCGTCTCGATCACCACCCGCGACCAGATCGAATACCTTATCCCCAACGAGAACCTGATGACCAGCCAGGTGGAAAACTGGTCCTATTCCTCGCGCGACGTGCGGGTGAAGGTACCGGTGGCCGTGGCCTATGGCACCGATATCGACCATGCGGAAAGCCTGATGCTCCAGGCCGCCCGCGCGGCAAAGCGGGTCCACAACGACCCCGCCCCCAGCGTCTGGCTCAAGGCCTTCGGCGACAATGCCATCGAATTCGAGATCCAGTGCTGGATCGACGATCCCGAGGAAGGCGTCGGCAACATCCGCTCAGACGTCCTCAAGCAGGTCTGGCACCTCTTCCGCGAACACGGGGTGGAGATTCCGTTTCCGCAAAGGGAGGTGCGATTTGCCGGGCCGCTGACGGTGGCGCGGGGGGAATAGGCTGGGTGACCGCCCCCAAAAATTTTCCTTCCTCCCGGCCAAACCATTCTGACTCGCATCATGGCACCTGAACGGCCAAATGCGCCCCATGCCTCATGCCGCCCTCACTCCCGGAACGGTCCATCTGGTCGGCGCCGGCCCTGGCGATCCCGACCTGTTGACCCTGCGCGCCGCTCGGCTGATCATGAATGCCTCGCTGATCGTCCACGATGGGCTGGTCGAACCCGCGATCCTCGCCATGGCGCCGCGCACCGCGCGCATGGTCTCGGTTGCCAAGAGCCGCAGCCGCCACACCCTGCCGCAGGACGGCATCAATGCCCTGCTGGTGCGCGAAGCCCGCGCCGGGCATGACGTGATCCGCCTCAAGGGCGGCGATCCGTTCGTGTTCGGTCGCGGCGGCGAAGAGGCCGAGGCCTGCCGCGCCGCCGGCGTGCCGGTCGTCGTGGTCCCCGGGATCAGCGCGGCCAATGGCGCCGCCGCCGCCGCGCAGATCCCGCTCACGCACCGCGATGCCGCCTCGATCGTGACTTTCGTCGCCGGTCAGTGCAAGGGGCTGACCGAGCAGGACTGGTCCGGCCTTGCCGGCAAGGGCCGCACGCTCGTCATCTACATGGGCGTGGCCACCGCCGAGGCGATCTCGGAAAAGCTCATGGCCGATGGCCTGGCACCGCAAGTGCCGGTGGCGGTGATCGAGAATGCAACGCGCGCCGCGATGCGGGTGCTGCGCGGGCCGCTGGCCGGCCTCGCCGCGCTGGTCGCGGTCAACAAGGTGAAGAGCCCGGCGCTCATCGTCATCGGCGATGTGGCCGCGCGGGATGAAACGGAATTGCGCGAAATCGCGCTGGAGGCAGTGAAGTGAAGATCCTGACGGGCAATGATCTGAAATCGGGCGCGGTAACCTGGTGGACCGGCGAGAACTGGTCGCTCCACGTGGAAGACGCGATCGACGTGGGCGAACATGGCGATGAAATCGCCGCGCGCGAAGCCGCCGCCCGCCACGTGGTCAGCCCCTATGTGATCGACGGCGCGCAGGGCGCCGAAGGCATTCGCCCGGCCCACATCAAGGAACGCATCCGCGCCCTTGGCCCCACCGTGCGCCTCGACCTTTCCCTCAAGCGCGCCGATCCCGCCGCCGGCAACTGGGTGATCTGAAATGTACGTCTATGACCAGTATGACCAGGCCATGGTCGATGCCCGCGTCGCCGATTTCCGCGACCAGGTCCGCCGCCGGCTCGACGGCAGCCTTGCCGAAGACCAGTTCCGTCCGCTGCGGCTGATGAACGGGCTCTATCTCCAGCTCCACGCCTATATGCTGCGCGTCGCCGTGCCCTATGGCACGCTGTCCTCCGCGCAGATGCGGATGCTGGGCGACATCGCCGACAAGTACGATCGCGGCTACGGCCACTTCACCACCCGCCAGAACATCCAGTACAACTGGATCAAGCTGGAAGAGGCGCCCGATATCCTGGCCGATCTCGCCAGCGTGGAGATGCACGCGATCCAGACCAGCGGCAACTGCATCCGCAATACCACTTCCGACCAGTACGCCGGCGCCATCGCCGATGAAGTGGTCGATCCGCGCCCCTATGCCGAGCTGATCCGCCAGTGGTCCACCTTCCACCCGGAATTCAGCTACCTGCCGCGCAAGTTCAAGATGGCGGTGATCGCGAGCGATACCGACCGCGCGGCCATGCGCCTGCACGACATCGGCATCCAGATCGTCAGGAATGCCAAGGGTGAACTCGGCGCCGCGTTCTACGTCGGCGGCGGCATGGGCCGCACGCCCATGATCGCGCCGTGCATCAACCAGTTCGTGCCGATCGACCAGATGATCACCTACTCGGAGGCCTGCCTCAGGGTCTACAACCGCCACGGCCGGCGCGACAACAAGTACAAGGCGCGGATCAAGATCCTCGTCCATGAACTCGGCAAGGACGAATACACCCGTCAGGTCGAGACGGAATTCGCCCATATGCAGACCCTGAACCTCGAACCGCCCGCCGCCGAGCTGGAGCGGATCAAGGCCCAGTTTGCCGACCCGGCCTTTGTTTCCGGCCTGCCCGACACGCTCGACCTGTCGGACCAGGCGTTCGCCCGCTGGGTGAAGAACAACACCCACACCCACAAGCAGGCCGGCTACGTGGTCGTCACGATCAGCCTCAAGCCGGCCGGCGGCATCCCCGGCGATGCCTCGGCCGACCAGATCCGCCTGATGGCCGACCTGGCGCGCGATTATTCGTTCGACGAACTGCGCGTCACCCACGCGCAGAACATCGTCCTCCCCCACGTCCAGAAGGCGCAGCTTTTCGCCCTGTGGCAGAAGCTGGAAGAGGCTGGCCTGGGCGCTGCCAACCTCGACAAGATCGGCGACATCATCGCCTGCCCGGGGCTGGACTATTGTAGCCTCGCCAATGCCCGCTCGATCCCGGTCGCCCAGAAGATCTCCGAACGCTTCGCCGCCAAGGAGCAGGAGATCGGTGAGCTGAAGCTGAAGATCTCGGGCTGCATCAACGCCTGCGGCCACCACCACGCCGGCCACATCGGCATCCTCGGCGTCGACCGCAAGGGGGTGGAGAACTACCAGCTCCTGCTCGGCGGGAGCGAGGGCGCGGACACCTCGCTCGGCCAGATCACCGGGCCGGGCTTCGATGAAAACGGCATCGTCGATGCGGTCGAGAAGGCCACCGAGGTCTATCTCGCCAACAGAGAGGGCGACGAGCGCTTCCTCGATACCTACCGGCGCCTCGGCATGGCCCCGTTCAAGGACGCGATCTACCAGAAGGAGACCGCATGATGGTCGAGACCCAGTTCCGCTTCCGCGCCGACGAGCCGGCGGGCGATCCGGCCGTGACGGTCGATTCGTTCGGTGAACAGTCCAACGCTTCGGCCGTCCGCATCGAGCCGGGCGACGATGCCCGCGAGCTGCTGCCCTTCCTCGATCGGCTGCGCCTGGTCGAAGTGAACTTCCCCGTTTTCGGCGACGGGCGCGGATATTCCGCCGCCCGCACCCTGCGCGAAGCCGGCTACACCGGCGAACTGCGCGCCGTGGGCGATGTCCTGGTCGATCAGCTGGCCTATATGCGCCGCTGCGGGTTTGACAGTTTCGCCCCCGAACACCCGCTCAACGCGGCCGACGCCGAGGCGGCGCTGGCCCGCTACGCCGAGGTCTATACCCCTACCGTCGATGGCCGCGCCCCGATCTGGGCCAAGCGCCACGGCGCGGCCTGACCCTGCCCGAAGGCCATCGAACCATGACGGAGCACCCCGTGACCGCCGAACGCAAGCTTGACCGGATCGATACCGGCCCGCGCTTCTCCGAGGCCGATGCGGTGCGCCTGAACCGGATGTTCCGCGGCGCGGAGACGACCGACTGGCTCGCCTCGGTCCTCAAGGAACAGTTGGCCGGCGATGTCGCCGTGGTCTCCAGCTTCGGCGCGGAAAGCGCGGTGCTGCTGCACCTGGTGGCCAGCATCGCCCCGGAAACGCCGGTGCTGTTCCTCGAGACCGGCAAGCACTTCCCCGAAACGCTGGCCTACCGCGATGCGCTGGTGGCGCGGCTGGGGCTGAACGTGGTCAACCTCGTCCCCGATGCGGAAGAACTGGCCAAGCGCGACGAAAGCGGCCTACGCTGGTCCTACGATCCCGATGGCTGCTGCGAGATCCGCAAGGTCAAGCCGCTGGCCCGCGCGCTGGAAAAGTTCGACGCCGCGATCACCGGGCGCAAGGCCTTCCAGTCCGACACCCGCGCCAACCTGCCGCGCTTCGAGATCGACAAGTCAGACGCGCAAGGGCGGCTCAAGATCAATCCGCTGATCGACTGGTCGGCCGACGACATCGCCGCCTACTTCGCCGAGCACGACCTGCCGGCCCACCCGCTGGTCGCCGAAGGCTACCCCTCGATCGGCTGCTCCCCCTGCACCCACAAGGTCGCCGAGGGCGAGGATCCGCGTTCGGGCCGCTGGAAGGGCTGGGACAAGACCGAATGCGGCATCCACGTCCCCGGCGCCGACGATGAACCGGGCGACGAACTGCCCCCCGGCTACGATCCGGTGTTCTGAGCCCGGAATCCTCCCCGCTCGCGGGGAGGTGGCAGCCGCAGGCTGACGGAGGGGGACCGCCGCCAAACGCCGCGCTCTCCTGAACACCCCATCCCCCGCCGCCCCGGCAGTCCCCCTCCCCGAAAATGACCTGACTCCCCTCCCGCAGGCGGGAAGCGCCGGGGGTGGGCGCGCCTCCCCGCCAAAAATGTCCAAAACGGCCCAACCTGGCCGCCAAACGCCGGAAACTGCGGCTAATCTCCTGCCATTCCAGTGCCCTGTCCGGGGCGCCACGGCAGGATTGCGATGCCCACGATCACCGGCACCAATGGCAACGATACCCTGATCGGCACCACGGCTGCCGATAGCTTCCTGCCCCTGCTGGGCCTCGATTGGCTATCGGGCGGGCTGGGCTTCGATACGCTCACGGTCAACTACGCCGCCCTCCTCGGCATCACCGCCAGCATCGCGGCCGAAAGCGCGGGTGCGTTCGCGGGCGCCATCGGCAATGCCCTGGTCCCCGCCGCCAACCGGGTCACCTTCTCCGGGATCGAAGCCCTGGCCCTCACCTTCTCGCCCGGGAACGACACCGCCACCATCGATGCCGCCCCGCTTGCCGCCGGGGCCACGCTCCAGCTCGATGCCGGCGCCGGTTTCGACGTGCTGCGGATCGATTTCTCGGCGCTTGCGGACACCACGTTCCAGCAAGGCGTCAACTTCCTCGTCACCAGCAACCGTGGCAGCTTTTCCGGGTGGGACCAGTTCGAAATCACCCTCGGACCCGGCGCCAACCGCGTCACCACGCAGACCGGCGCCGATGCGATCCACGCGGCGGCCGGGAACGATACGATCAGCACCGGCGCGGGGAATGACACGATCTGGTCCGCCGGCGGGATCGACGTGGTCAACGGCGGCGCCGGCACCGATCTGTGGCATGGGGACTATTCCGGCTGGTCCAGCGCGCTCGGCTTCGCCTACGATACCTCCGCCGGAACCGGCTATGTCACCAACGGCACCACGCTCACCCAGATCGAAGGCGGCTCCATCCTCACCGGCTCGGCCGAGGATTCGTTCCTGCTGATGGGCCTGGGCGCCTTCCACGTCGATGGCGGCCTCGGGGAGGACTGGCTCACCTGGGACGATACCGGCGATCTCGGCACGCCTTATGCCGCCTCGTTCGAGAATGGCGGCACCGGCCAGTTCGCCGGAACCGTGGCCCGCGCCACCTTCGCCGGCATCGAACACATCAACGCCGCGCTCGGCGATGGTGACAATTCCGCTTTCGTCGATGCCGCCCCGCTCGCTCTGGGGGCCACGATGAACCTGTCGGGCGGCCTCGGCTTCGATAGCCTGGCGGTCGATTTCTCCGCCTTTGCGGGGACCACCTTCGTGGTCGGCGCCGATGGCACGATCGCCGCCAATCGCGGCACCTGGCTGGACTTCGAGCAGTTCTTCATCGCCGTGGGCGCCGGCGCCAACACCGTCACCACCGGCGCGGGTGACGATGCGGCCTGGTCGGCCGGCGGGGCCGACGCGATCGATCTCGGCGCCGGTTTCGATCAGTGGGAGGGCGATTATTCCGCCGCCGCAACCGCCCTCTCCTTCACGTGGGATGGCAACACGGGCGCCGCCACCCTCTCCAACGGCACCACCCTCGCCCATGCCGAATATGCCGATCTCACCACCGGCGCGGGCGATGACAGCTTCGTGATGTCGGGCCTGCTCTCCGCCGATATCCACGCCGGCGCCGGGGTCGATAGCCTCCAGCGCAATGATGCCGGCCTCGCCGCGGCCTACCGCGATGTTGCGATCTTCGCCGCCGGTTCCGCCTTCCAGGGGCTGATCGGCTTCAACGCCTTCGATGGCATTGAACAGCTCGCCCTCACTCTCTCCGATGATGACAACGTCGCATATGTGAACGCCGCCCCCCTGCTGGCCGGCGCCACGCTCACCCTCGATGGCGGGGCCGGGGCAGACTGGCTCCAGCTCGATCTCTCCACCGCCCCCGGCGCGCTCCTCGCCACCGATGCGGCCGGGGTCATCACCGGCGATCGCGGCACCTACAGGGGCTTCGAGGCGGTGTGGATCGGCCTCGGCAGCGGTGCCAACACGATCACCACCGGCAGCGGCAACGATACGGTGGAGGCCGCGCACGGCGGCGCCAACCGCATCGCCACCGGCGCGGGCGACGATCTCGTCATTGGCGGCCCGGGCGCGGAAACGGTCGACGGCGGCGCCGGGGCCGACCTTTTCGTGGTGTCCGGGCGCCAGGCCGGCCATGCCCTCACGCAGGACGGTCTGGGCGGCTACATTCTCACCGATATCGACCCCACCGATGGGGACGACGGGGTGGACCGGCTCACCGCCGTCGAACAGGTCCGCTTCGCCGATGGCAGCGCCGCGCTCCCGGCCTACGCCGCCGGGGTAACCCTCACCGGGACCGCCGGGGCCGACACGCTCTCCGGCACCCCCTGGGCCGATCGCCTCTCGGGCCTCGCAGGGAATGACAGCCTCGATGGATCCCTTGGCGACGATTGGCTTTCGGGCGGCCCCGGCGATGATCGCCTCACCGGCGGCGGCGGGGTGGACACGGTGGACTATGCCGATGCCCCCGCGCTGGTGAAGATCAGCCTCGCCATCACCGGCAAGGCCCAGGCCACCGGCGGCGCGGGGAACGATTGGCTGGTCGATGCCATCGAAAATCTCACCGGATCCGCCTTTGCCGATACGCTCACCGGCAATGCCCTGGCCAACCGCATCGAAGGCGCCGCCGGGAACGATGCGATCGACGGCGGCGCCGGCGCCGACACCCTGCTTGGCGGCCTCGGCAACGATACCTACACGGTCGACAACGCCGCGGACGAGGTGCTGGAAAATGCCGGCGAAGGCACCGATCTGGTCAAGGCCTCCGCCAGCTTCACCCTCTCCGCCAATGTCGAGAACCTCACCCTCACCGGCGCCCTCGCGATCGATGGCACCGGCAATGCGCTCGCCAACAGCCTCGTCGGCAACACCGCCGCCAACCGCCTCACCGGCATGGAAGGCAACGATACCCTCGATGGCGCCGCCGGCGCCGACACCCTGGTCGGCGGCCTCGGCAACGATGTCTACAAGGTCGACAATGCCGGCGATCAGGTGCTGGAAAACGCCGGCGAAGGCACCGATCTCGTCTCGGCCACCATCACCGCCATCCTCGCCGCCAATATCGAAAACCTCACCCTTGCCGGCACCCTCGCCATCGATGGCACCGGCAATGGGCTGGCCAACAGCCTCGTCGGCAATGCCGCCGCCAATCGCCTGACCGGCCTCGATGGCAACGATACCCTCGATGGCGCCGCCGGGGCCGATACCCTTGCCGGAGGCCTCGGCAATGATACCTACAAGGTCGACAATGCCGGCGATCTGGTGATCGAGGCTGCCGGCGAAGGCACCGATCTGGTCTCCGCCGCCGTCACCTTCACCCTCGCCCCCAATGTGGAGAACCTCACCCTCACCGGCACCCTCGCGATTACCGGAACCGGCAACACCCAGGCCAATTCCCTGATCGGCAACGCGGCGGCCAACCTGCTGTCAGGCCTTGCCGGCAACGATACGCTCAATGGCGGCGGCGGCGATGATACGCTGGCCGGCGGCGCGGGCGCCGATACGCTCACCGGCGGGGCCGGCGCCGATACCTTCCTGTTCGACCTGCGCGAAACCGCCGCCCTGCGCGACGTGATCCAGGATTTCGCCCACCTCGCCGATCACCTCGCCTTCGATCGCGCCGCCTTCACCCCCTTGGCCGCCCTGCCCGCCGGCGCCCTCGATCCGGCGCAACTGGCGCTCGGCACCGCAGCCACCACTGCCCAGCACCACTTCGTCTACACCCAGGCCACCGGCTCGCTCTATTTCGATGCCGATGGCGCGGGCGGCACCGCACAGGCGCTGGTGGCCACGCTCACCACCAAGCCGATCCTCTCCGCCGCCGATTTCCTCCTGATCTGAACGTCCATTTCTTTCGCGCGAAGGCGCAAGGATGTTACGGGGGGCGGCACAACGGCCTGCGTTCCGATCAGGCGGACCGGAGTGGGCATCAGGCAATCGCCGCTCCGCACCAATCCGACACAGCCCCTTTGCGCCTTCGCGCCTTCGCGCGAACTATCCTGTGCAACCCGGCCCCGCTCAGCGTGCCACCGCCCGCCGGTAAAGGTGCCATGTGGCATGGCCCAGCACCGGCAGGGCCACGAACAGGCCCAGGAACAGCGGCACCATCGCCAGGGCCAGCACCGCCGCGATCAGCGCACCCCAGCCCAGCATGACCACCGGATTGGCGCGCACCGCGGCCAGGCTCACCATCATCGCGGTGAGGAAATCCACCTCGCGGTCGATCAGCAGCGGCAGACTGATCACGGTCACGGCATAGAACAGCGCGGCAATCGCTGCCCCCACCGCGCCGCCCACGGCCAGCATGGCCATGCCGGTCGGCGTGGCGAACAGGGCGAGCGATTCGGTGCCGATCCCGCTTTCCGCCAGGAACACCGCAAAGATGCCGTGGGCAATGATGATCCAGAAGGTCACCCCCACGAACAGGAACCCGCCAAGCATCAGCACCTGGTCATCCCCGCGCCCGCGCACCGCGCCCAGCACCGCACCCCAGCTTCGCGCCAGGCCAGCCTCGCGGCGGCGGCTGACCTCGTAAAGCCCCACGGCCACGAAGGGCGCAATGATCGGAAAGCCGCCCGCCGCCGGCACCAGCCAGACGACCTGCCCGTGCCGGTAGAGCGCGAAATAGAGCAAGAGCCCGCCGGCCACGTAGATGCCGGCAAAGAATATCCCGAAGGCCGGGCAGGCAAGAAAGTCCCGCCACCCCGCCGCCAATGCCGCCGCCAGATCGCCCGCTGTCAGATCGCGGGCCACCGTGATCGGCGCGCCCTGAGCAGTATCGCCCATCGCTGCCTCTCCCATCCTCACGGCTCCCGCACGGAAGGTGCCGCAAGTCGGCCCCGCCGGCAAGCAGCGCCTGATCAGCCCGCCAGCGCGCGCCCGAGCAGCCGCTTCACCCCATGCAACGCGGCAACCAGCGCCAGCCCCATCACCCCGATCGCCACAATCCCGCCGCGCGCCAGCACGGCAAAGCCGAACAGGCTCGCCACCGGCTCGAACAGGAACAGCAGCACGAAAAACGGCACCGCCGCCCCCAGGATCGCGCCGAGCACCAGGTTGGCGCCCTTGCGCCGGGGCAAGCCGGCCCGCAGCGAACGGTTGGCCCAGACCAGCATCAGCACCGCCACGATCAGCCCGGCAAAGCAGGTCGCCCGGAACGCCCCCTCGTCCAGCCCCGCGCCCCGCGCCCAGACCGCCAGCCCGAGCAGCAGGGCCAGCGCCACCACCCCCTGCACGCCCGCCCAGATGGCCAGGACCCGCGAAATCAGCGGGCTGTCAGGCGCACGCGGCGGGCGGCGCATGATCCCGGCCTCCTCCGGCTCGGCCTCGAAGGCCAGCGAGCAGACCGGATCGATCACCATCTCCAGCAAGGCGATGTGCACCGGCCCCACGATCAGCGGCCAACCGGTCAGCAGCGGCACGATCGCCAGGCCCGCGATCGGCAGGTGCACGGCGAAGATGAAGCCGGCGGCCTTGCGGATATTGTCGTAGATCCGCCGCCCCAGCCGCACCGCGCGCGGGATCGCCCCGAAATCGTCGTCCAGCAGGACCAGCGCGGAAGCCTCGCGCGCCACGTCGGTGCCGCGCTGGCCCATGGCCACGCCGATATGCGCCGCCACCAGCGAGGGCGCGTCGTTCACCCCGTCGCCGATCATCGCCACCACTTCGCCCGCCGCCTTCAGCGCCTCCACGATCCGCAGCTTCTGCTCGGGCAGGACCCGCGCGAACACGGCAACGCCCGGAATGCGTCGGGCAAGGGCGGTATCGTCCAGCGCGGCCATGTCCTCGCCGGTCAGCGTGGCGCCCGCCGCGATGCCCGCCTCGCCGGCAATGGCTCGCGCCGTGGCCGGATAGTCGCCGGTGATCATCACCACGCGAATCCCGGCGGCCTGCAAGTCGCGCACCGCCCCGGGCACGGCCGCGCGCACCGGATCGGCCAGGCCAACCAGGCCGGCACAGCGGAAGGCGAAGTGGCGCTGGCTCGGCGGCAGGTCGGCGCCGGCCCACTCGGCCATGGCCACGCCCAGCACCCGCAGCCCGCGCGCCGCCATGTCGGCGGCCACCCGCTCCATCGCCTGCACCTCGCCGGGGGCAAGGCCGCACAGCCCGGCAATGGCCTCGGGCGCGCCCTTGGCGGCCACCAGCCGCGCGTCCTCGGCGCGTCCGCTCGTCCACACGTGCGACATGGCCAGCAGATCGGGGGCGAGGGCATAGTGGCGATGCAGCGCCCATCCGGCCTCCTGCCGGTCGGTGAGGCCTGCGGAAGGATGGGCGCGGGCCATGGCGTGGAAGGCCTGTTCCATCGGATCGAACGGCTCCAGCGGACAGGCCAGGATGCCGGCGCGGGCCAGGTCCACGAAGGCCTCGGGAAACGCCGCGCCATCCTCGCCCGGGCGGAAGGCACCGCCGTCCGGCAGGCGCAGTTCCTCGATCGCCATGCGGTTCTCGGTCAGGGTGCCGGTCTTGTCGGTGCACAGAACGGTCGCCGCGCCCAGGGTCTCGATCGCCGTCCCCCGCCGCGCCAGCACCCGCGCGCGCGACAGGCGCAGCGCGCCCATGGTCATGAACAGGGTGAGCACCACCGGCAGTTCCTCGGGCATCAGCGACATGGCCAGCGCGATCCCCGAAAGCAGGCCGTCCACCCAGCCGCCGCGCAGCAGGCCATAAAGCACCACCGCCAGCGCGCTCACCGCCAGCCCGCCCCCTGCGAACCAGCGCACCATCGCGCGCGATTGCACGGCAAGGCGCGGTTCCTCCCGCCCGATCGTCGCCAGCGAACGGCCCAGCGCGCCCATGGCCGTGCGCGGCCCGGTCGCCATCACCGCCACCAACCCGGTCCCGCGCACCACCAGCGTCCCGCTGAACACGCAAGGCATGGTCTCGCCGCCCGGCGCCGGCAGGGCAGGCGGCATGGCCCCGCCCAGCGCCGGCTTGACCACGGGCACCGATTCGCCGGTCAGGATCGCCTCGTCCACCTGCAGGCCATCGGCACTGACCACCCAGCCATCGGCCACCACCCGGCCACCCTCGCTCACCACCAGCAGGTCGCCGCAGACCACCTCGCGCGCCGGCAGGGCGCGCCGCTGGCCATCACGAATTACCGTGGCGAGCGGCGAGGCCAGTTCGCCCAGCGCGGCAATGGCGCGATCGGAACGCACCTCCTGGGTCACCGCGATGCCCACGGTCAGCCCGGCAAAGACAGTAAGGATCAGCGCCTCGTGCAGATCGCCCAGAACGAAATAGATCGCGCCCGCCGCCACCAGGAACAGCAGCATCGGCTCGCGCAGCACCTCGCGCACGATCCCGATCAGCGATTGGCGGCCCCCGCCGGCCAGCTCGTTCGGCCCGCCGGCGGCCAGCCGCGCCTCGGCCTCGCCCTGCGACAGGCCGCCATGTTCGGCAGAAATGGGGTTTTCGGTCATCCCGCAGCAGTCTGCGGCCAGGCGCCGGCCAGTTCAAGCGCTACTGGTTAAAGCCAGCCCTGCGCGCGATACCAGTCGGCCGTCGCCTTCAGCCCGCCGCGCGTCTCCACCTGCGGCTGCCACAGGCGAACGGGCGGCCGCGCCCTTTCGCTCACCACCCAGTCGGGATGGCACATATAGCTGACCCGGTCGGCGGTCAGCTTGGCCGCGGCCTTGCGCCACCATCCGTCCAGCCGGGCGATCCGGTGGAGCATGGCCGGCGGAAGGTGCAGCACCAGCGGGCGACGCCCCACCGCCCAGCCGATGGCGCGGGCGATCTCGTAATGGCTCCACCCGCCGGGGCGGCCGTCATCGGGTTCCAGCACCTTGTGCGCCGTGCGCCGCTCGGCCGGGACCAGGGCCAGCAGCAGCCGGGCCAGGTCCTCGACATGGATCAGCGAGGCCCGCCCCTGGCGCGGCGGCATGGCCAGCACCCGCCACCGCGCCAGGCGGAACAGGTCCAGCATCTCGCGGTCGCGCGGGCCGTAGATCGCGGGCGGGCGCACGATGGTCCAGTCGAGCCCGCTCGCCCGCACCAGCTTCTCCGCCCGCGCCTTGCTTGCGCCATAGTCCGACAGCTTCGGCTCGCGCGCGGAAAGCGAGGAAACGAACACGAACCGCCCCACCCCAGCCGCCTTCGCCGCCTCGACCACGCTCAGCGTGCCGGCCACGTTGCCGGCATCAAAGCCCTCGCGGTCGGGCGCGTTGACCACGCCGGCCACGTGGATCACCGCCTCGGCCCGCTTCATCAGCCTGGCCAGCGCCCGGGGATCGGCCAGGTCGCCATGAACCCATGCAACCCCCTTGCGATGGGGTTGCTCCCGCCGTGCAAGGGCGCGCACGGTGAATCCTTCCGCCAGCGCGCGGTCGATCAAGGCCTGTCCGACGAAGCCGGTCGCCCCGGTGATCGCCAACAGGGTCACAGCAGGACGAGCTGGTCGCGGTGAACGATGGCCGAGCGCGGCGAATAGCCGAGCAGCGCCTCATGTTCGCTCGAATGGCGGCCCAGCAGGCGGCGGCATTCGGCGGCATCATATTCCGATAGGCCATGGGCGATCACCGCGCCCTCCGGCGAACGGATCGCCACGGCATCGCCGCGCGCGAAATCGCCCTCCACCGCCGCGATTCCCCGCGCCAGGAGGCTGGCCCCGCCGGCCAGCGCCTCGGCCGCCCCGGCATCGACCGTCAGCGTGCCCTTCAGCCGCAGGCGCCCGCCCAGCCAGGCCTTGCGCGCGCCGGCCTTTCGGCCCTTTTGCACACGGGGCAGGAACAGCGTGCCGATCCCCTGCTCGATCACCCGCGCGATCGGCGCGTCCCTGGTGCCGTTGCCGATGGCCAGCGCAATCCCGGCGCGCTCGGCAATCTCGGCGGCCTGGAGCTTGGAGGTCATGCCCCCCGAACCCATGCCCGAACCCGATCCGCCATCGGCCATGGCATGGATTTCCGTCGTCACCCCGCGCACCACCGGCAGGCGCTGGGCGCCCGGCTCCTTGGGGTTGCGATCGAACAGCCCGTCGACATCGGACAACAGCAACACCGCGCTGGCCCGCGCCGCCTGGGCCACCCGCGCGGCCAGCCGGTCATTGTCGCCAAAGCGGATTTCCTGGGTCGCCACCGAATCGTTCTCGTTGACCACGGGCACCGCCCCGGCATCGAGCAACCGGCCCAGCGTGGCCGCGGCATTGAGATAGCGCCGGCGGTCCTCCAGGTCTTCCAGGGTCAGCAGCAATTGCGCCGCGACGATCCCGTGCGCCCCCAGCAGTTCGGCCCACAGGCCCGACAGCGCGATCTGGCCGACCGC
This sequence comes from Novosphingobium bradum, assembly GCF_042646485.1. Taxonomy (NCBI): domain Bacteria; kingdom Pseudomonadati; phylum Pseudomonadota; class Alphaproteobacteria; order Sphingomonadales; family Sphingomonadaceae; genus Novosphingobium; species Novosphingobium bradum. Next base: position 313,435 of record NZ_JBHRTQ010000004.1, read on the forward strand.
CGCCGCCGCCTGGGCATCGGCCAGGCTGCCGCGCCCGCCCTTCTCGAGCTTCAGGGTCCGCGCGCCCAGAGCGATCGCGCCCGAGCTGACGATGACCACCTCCTGCCCACGCGCCCGCGCCGCCGCGATCTCGCCCGCCAGCGCCGCGATCCACGCGCGGCGCGGCCCGGCGGCATCGACCAGCAGCGCCGAGCCGACCTTCACCACCAGCCGCGGACAGCGCGCCGCAACGGCCAGGTCGGCGAGGGAGGCAATCTGTGTGGAACCCGTCTGCATCGTGGCACAGGCGATTAGGCCAAACCGCCCGCGATGCAAGATCGCATCGTCGCGCCAATGGCGCGGATGCGGGGCGAAACGAGTCCGGCTTGCGGCGGCGGTGGCGGCGGCGCCAGGACCGGCAGGCTCAGAGCGGCGACCAGGGCTGGGCCTCGGCCGCATCCTCCTGTTCGCCGGCGGGGCGCTCGGTGATGGTGGCGGCGGGGAGGTAGGAGATCACCGCGTCGAGCAGGGCATCAAGCCCCGCGCCGGTCGCCCCGGAGATCGGGAACACGGCATCGGCACCGGCCTCGAGCAATTCGCGCGAAAAGGCCTCAACCAGTTCGGCATCAACGAGGTCGATCTTGTTGAGCACGACCAGGCGCGGCTTGTCGATCAGGCCGGCGCCATAGGCCTCCAGCTCCTCCTCGACGATGTGCATGGCATCGACCGGCTCGGTGCCGCTCACGTCGATCAGGTGGATCAGCACCCGACAGCGCTCGATATGGCCAAGGAAGCGGTCGCCCACCCCGGCACCTTCGGCCGCGCCCTCGATCAGGCCGGGAATGTCGGCCAGCACGAACTCGCGGTTGCGGTGGCGCACCACGCCCAGCTGCGGGCGCAGGGTGGTGAAGGCATAATCGCCCACCTTGGCCTTGGTGTTGGTGATCTTGTTGATGAAGGTGGACTTGCCGGCATTGGGCAGGCCCACCAGGCCGGCATCGGCCAGCAGCTTCAGCCGCAGCCAGACCCACAGCTCCTCACCGGTGATGCCCGGCTGGTGCTGGCGCGGCGCACGGTTGGTGCTGGTCTTGTAGGAGGCATTGCCGCGCCCGCCCATCCCGCCTTCGAGCAGGACCACGCGCTGGCCGGCCTCGGTCAGATCGGCCAGGACCGTTTCGCGATCCTCGTCCGAGATGATCTGGGTGCCGACCGGAACCTTGACCACCAGATCCTGCCCGCCGGCCCCGGTGCGGTTCTTGCCCATGCCGCCGCCGCCGCGCTGGGCCTTGAAGTGCTGGGTATAGCGGAAGTCGATCAGGGTGTTCAGCCCGGCCACGGCCTCGAACACGATATCGCCGCCCTTGCCGCCATCGCCGCCATCCGGCCCGCCATATTCGACATATTTCTCCCGCCGGAACGAAACCGCCCCCGGCCCGCCGGAGCCGGCGCGGACATAGATCTTGGCCTGGTCGAGAAAATGCATGGGTTGGTCTTAGCCGTTCGGGAGGCGAATGTCGCGCCTGGGCTTCGACAAGCTCAGCCTGAGCGGACGTGGGGGCAGAATTTCGGCCAGTGTGATGGCCGCTTCAGGCCAGTGCGTTGGAAATGGCCTCAGCCCGAGCCGAGAATGGTGCCGTTCGAGAACCGGCGCGCAGCGACCATCAGGGTCGTGAGCACCGGAAGCGCAGAACGGTGCCGTTCGCAGGCCGGGATGTGGCCATTGCCAATGCACTGGTGGAGCCGAGGGGGATCGAACCCCTGACCTCGTCATTGCGAACGACGCGCTCTCCCATCTGAGCTACGGCCCCGTTCCAGTGCGAGTGCGGACCGCGCCACCAGGGGTGACCGCCCGCGAGAGCGGCCCCCTTAGCGAAGGGGGCGCGCCCTGCATAGACAAATTTTGCCGCTAACGCCCCAAGGGGGCAACCGGAACGACCGCGCCGGTCCCGCCCAGCCCCTGGACCGGGGCAACCGGGGCGGCAGCCGAGCCAGGGGCCGACGCCGGATTGGCGGCCCCGGGCGCCGGGCCATAGCGCGCGGTCCAGTCCGCCAGGGCGAGGCGATAGGCGTCGTAGCGGCGATAGAAATCGTCGAACACCACCTCCACATTGGGCAGGCTGCGCGCCGAGAAGGCTTCCAGTTCGGCCGGCTTGATCGCCCTGGCATCGCGGCTGACCGCAAGCACGGCGGTGCAGAAGGCATCGAGCGTGGGCGGCAGCGCGTAGTGGTTGTAGACCTCGGTCATGTACTTTTCGCGGGGGGCGATGAAGGCCGCGCCATACTTGCCCCGGAACTCGGCATCTACCTTCCTGTTGAAGGCGGCCAGCCCCTTGGCATGGGCCTTGAGGAAGACGCGGTAGTTGATCACGATCTCGGCAAACTTGGGTTCCGGGCAGTTCAGCGCCGCGACATTGTAGGCCGAACGCAGGTTCCACACGGTCTGCGCCGGCGTGATGTTGCGGTTGACGCTGTAGCGCAGGCCCGTGGCATCGGCTTGCGGCACGGTCAGGTTGGGCGAGGCGAAGTCGGGCGGCATGGGCCGCGGCGGGATGACCACGGCCACCGGCGGCGGCGGCAAGGGCTTGGGCGGCGGCGCTTGCGGGCCGCAACCGGCCACCAGCGCCAGCATGGCCAGGCCCATCGCCTGTTTTCGCTTGTAACCGATCATTCCAAACCCTCCCGTGGATAGCGCCGCCAATGCGCGGCGTGGCGCGACCCCACCTGTGCAAACCCTGCCAACCATGTAGTGGCCAATCCCGGCAAAGAAAATGCCCGGCGCGACAAAGTCACGCCGGGCATCGGTATTTTGCGGCAGCCTGCCGTGGGGATCAGCGGCGATCGCCCATGAACTGCAGCAGGAAGGTAAACATATTGATGAAGTCGAGATAGAGGCTGAGCGCGCCCATCACGATCATCTTGCCGGCGAAATCGGTGCCGGCGACGTGCTGGTACATCATCTTCAGGCGCTGGGTATCGTAGGCGGTCAGGCCCGCGAAGATCAGCACGCCGAGCAGCGAGATGGCCAGGCCCAGCCCCTGCGAAGGCCAGATCATGTTGATCACCATCGCCGCCAGCAGGCCCCACACGCCCATGATGAGGAAGGTGCCGAAGCCCGACAGGTCCTTCTTGGTGGTATAGCCCACCAGGCTCAGGCCGGCGAAGGCCGCCGAGGTGGCGAAGAAGGTCGAGGCGATCGACGGGCCGGTGTAGACCAGGAAGATCGACGACAGCGACAGGCCCATGGCCACGCTGAACGCCCAGAACAGCGTCTTCAGGGTGCTGGTCTGCATCCGGTTGAGGCCGAAGCTCATCGCCATCACGAAACCCAGCGGGGCCAGCGCGATCAGCCAGCGCAGCGGCGTGACCATGATCTGCTGGGCCAGGCCCGACGAGGCGAACAGCAGGGCGACGATGCCCGAAAGCAGCACGCCCGAGGCCATGTAGTTGTAGATCGACAGCATATAGCGCCGCAGGCCCACATCATAGGCGACGCGACCGGCGCTCTCGGAAAGGCCCGGAGCCGCGCCGAAGCCCATCCGGGGCTGGGGGTCGTTCCAGTTTGCCATTGTGTCCAAGCTCCATTCTGGCCCGGGATGGGGCCGTGGGCGCAATATCGGCTTCATTCGTCAACGATTCAAGAACAACCGGAAAGGCAGCCTGTCGCAAAGTGTATCAGGCTGTAGGGTTTCCCCGGGGAAATCTCAGCTTTTTGCGCGGGCCTCGGCCGCCATCTCGGCCCCGCGGTCGCGCGCGGCGCGCAGGGTATCGGCCATCAGCCGCGCCAGCCGGCCATCGGCATCGAGCACATCAAGCCCGGCCCGCGTGGTCCCGCCCGGGCTGGCGACCCGGTCGGCCAGTTCGCCGGGGCCCAGCGGCGAGGCGGCGGCCAGCGCCCCGGCCCCTTCCACCATGCCCAGCGCCAGCCGGTCGGCCTGGTCGCGCGGCAGGCCCAGCGCGGCCGCGCCTTGCGCCAGGGCATCGATCAGGCGGTAGACAAAGGCCGGGCCGGAACCGGCCAGCGCCGTAACCACGTCCATCAGCTCCTCGCCGGCCAGCCACTCGGCCGTGCCCAACGGCGCCATCAGCGCATTGACCGCGGCCCGCGCCGCCCCGTCGCCATCGCCGAACAGGCCGATCGGCGACTTGCCCATGGCCGCCGCAAGGTTGGGCATGACCCGCACCATGGCCCCGGCCTGCGGGAAGCGACCGCGCAGGGTGGCCAGGTCCACGCCCGCCAGGATCGAGAGCACGATGGTTCCCGGCCCTACAGCGGCGCCCACCGGCACGCTGGCCTCGGCGAATTGCTGGGGCTTGAAGCCGAGCAGGACGACATCGAACGGATCGCCCGCCGGGATTTCGCGCAGCAGGGTCACGCCTGCCGGGGCTTCGGCGAGGAAGGGATCGACCACGGTGAATTCGGAGGCCGCGCGCCCGCCGGCCAGCCAGCCGGTGAGCATGGCCCCGCCCATGTTGCCGCAGCCGACCAGCAGGATGCGGCTCATCTCAGGCTTCCCCGGCCGCATCGACCAGCGCGCTGGCCAGCGCCTCGGCCGGCGACTTGTCGCCCCACAGGATGAACTGGAAGGCCGGGTAGAACCGGTCGCACTCGTCGATCGCGGCTTCCACCGCGGTCTGCGCCTGGTCGATCGAGAGCAGGCCATCGTCGCCGAGCATCAGGGCGTGGCGGTAAAGCAGGACCATGCCGTTCGACCAGACGTCGAAATGACCGAGCCACATCTGCTCGTTGACCAGGGCCAGCACCTCGAACATCGGCGCGCGCTTGTCGTCGGGCACGCGGATGTCGGGGAGGCACAGCAGCTGAAGCACACGGTCCTCGCGCCGCCAGATGCCGCGCAGCTGGTAATTGGCCCAGGAGCCCTGGATCTCGCCGCTGATCTCGTCATCGCCGACATATTCGAACTGCCAGCCACGTGCCTCGAACAGCGACGCGAGCATTTCGACCGGCGCGGCATCGTCGTCGCGTTCCATGTCGTTCTGGCTGGTCCTCACACAAACTCCTGTCGGCGAGCCTTGGGGTCAACCGGACCTTTCGGCATTGCGAGGCTGGATGCTTCGGCAGAGGGTAATTGCACAATGCACGGGCAATCACACCCTGAGCAAAACTCGACAACACTGTTTACAAGGTGTGGAAAAGACTTGGGTTCCCCGTGGAGAACCTTGGCCCTACCGCGAAGGGAGGCTGTCGACCACCTGGCCGGCCGGGCTGGTCCAGAGGAAAGCGTCAAGCTCGGCCTTGCGCGCCCTGGCGAGGAAGGCCTGGGCTGCCGCCTCGGTGACAAAAGGACCGGCGAGCAGGCGGTTGGTCCGCCCCCAGTCCGACAGCGAGGGCGCCTGCCCCTTGAACAGGGCCGGGTTGTCCTTGACCAGGCCGCGCCAGGTGAAGCCCAGAGCGCCGGTATCACGGCCCGTACCGACCTGGACCCAGATGCGGCTGGGGTGGGCCGGCTTGGGCGGTGTCCTGGCGGCCTCGGCGGCGCGGGCGCGCGCCTCGGCCAGCTTGCGAACGTCGACCGCGCCCGGTGCCGGAGCGACCGCGCCCCGGGGCACGGCGGCGAGATCGGCGAAGGCCTCGGCGAGGCGCGGCCTGGGCCGCGGCGCTGGTGCAACGGGGGCCGGAGCGGTAACCGGCGCGAACACAGGAGCGACGGCGGCGGGCGTTGGGGCGGGCGGCGCGGAAGGCGCGGAAGGCGCGACCGGCACGGCCGGGCGCGCGGACGCGGCGGCCGCCGGCGCCATGCGCGCAAGGTCGAAGCCTGGGCTGTTCGCGGCCGCTGACGGCGGGGCGGCCAGGGCCGGACGGACCGGCGGGGCAGCCGGGGCCGGGGCCGGGGCCGGGGCCGGGGCCGGGGCCGGCGTGGCGAGCGGAGCGTTGGCAACGGGCCGGACGGCAACCCCGGCAGGCGCCACCGCTGCAACCACCGGATGGGCGATCGGCGGGAGGACCGGCTGGGCCACTGGCTGGAGCGCCGGCTGGGGGGCGTCGGAGCGGGTCGGGGCGATTTCCGGCGGGGCAGCGCGGGCTTGAGCGGAACGGGCCTGGGCGGCGCTGGCCTGGGCGGCGCTGGCCACGCGGACCGGGGGTTCGACCTGGCGCGCGCGGGTCCGGCCCAGCGGCTCGCCCGCCGGCACCAGCGCCGATCCCGCCGTGCCCGCCATGCGGCGCGGCGGGGCATAGATCGCCACGCGCGGATCGTCGCGGCCGATGTCGGCGGCGCGCGGGAAGCGGCCGAGGTTGGCCGCCGCCGCCTGCTGGGCCACGGTCAGCCGCGGCATGAAGCGCAGATAAGGGGCGATGCCATTGGCCAGTTCGACCGGCATGACCTGGTTGGCGATGGCCACGCCTTCTTCCGGCGCACCCAGGATCGCCAGAGCGAAGGCGCGGGCGCGCCAGGCACCCTTGTCCTGGCGCTGGAGCAGCGGCGACAGGGTTGCCTCCATGCCCTTGCGATCGCCGGCAATCGCCTGGCTGATCCCCAGCCGGCGCAAAGCCTCGTCGCTCGGCCCGGCGGCGAGAGCCTGGCGATAATACTTCTGGGCGCTGGCATTGTCGCCGACCAGGTCATAGGCCAGCCCACGATCCACCGCGAGCGCCGGATCAACCGCGCCGGCCCGTTCCGCCTCGGCAAACAGCGGGATCGCGTCAAACGGATTTTCGCTGCGGACCAGCGCCCCGGCAAGGCCGGCCTTGACCCGCATATTGTTGGGCGAAAGCTGGTCGGCCCGGGCAAAGAAGCCGGTGGCGGCATCGACATCGCCCATCTGCAAGGCGGCATTTCCGGCATCGATCAGCGCGGCAAGATCGCGCGGATCGCGGGCCAGCCGGCCCAGCGCGGCGCCAAGCGCCTGCCCGGCGGGCACGGCGGGCAACTGCTGGACGACCGCCTGGGCCATGGTCTGGGCACTGGCCATGCCCGGCAGCAGGGCGATCCCCGGCACCGCCATGGCCAGGGCCAGCACCGGATTCGCCAGCAAGCCGTTCGCCCTGGTCATGCACGATCCCCGCCCGTCAGGCCTGCCTTGCGTCATCGCTTGCGATCCCTTCCGCCCGCGCCCGTGCGCCCTTGCGGCTGAACCGGAGCGGAACGGGACCGGCGGGACATTGCGCCCCGCCGGCATTTCACTGATTACCGGGCACTGATTACTGGCCGCTGATTACTGGTTGTTCTGGCGGCCCAGGAAGCGCGGGATCGAGATCGCCGGACCATCGCCATCATCGTCGCCCGCCTCATCGTCCTTGCGGCCGCCGCCGCGCGAAAGATTGGCCATCCGCTCGAACAGGGTGCTGCCCCCGCCCGACAGGCGCGGCGTGCGCTCCTCCGGCTCGGAGACGAGCGGGCGGCGCATTCCGGTCAGCCGCGCGGCCGGCGGCTCATCGCCGGCGAGGCGCCCGGCATCGAGCAGCAGTTCGCCCGAACCGTCGTCATCGCCGGCATCGGCATCGGGCGCGCCGGCGACTTCGGGTTCGGCCACGGCATCGAGCTGGAGTTCGAGCGGCTCGGCCTCGGCCGGCTCGGGATCGAGCGACAGCAGGGGCGCGGGCTCCGGCGCGGGGGCCGGCTCATGGGCCACCGGCTCGGGCGCGAGGGCCGGCTCGGGCGCGGGCTCGTAGGCAGCGGGGGCCGAAGCCGGCGCGGCCTCGGGCTCGCCGCTGCGGGCCGTGCCGGGACGGGCGATCCCGCCGCGACCGCCGCCCAGCGAAAAGCCGCCACGGCTGATTTCCTGGACCTGCTGCTCGGTCTGTTCGATCCCGGTGGCGACCACCGAAACGCGGATCTTGCCCTGGAGGTCGGGATTGAAGGCCGAACCCCAGATGATGTTGGCATTGGGATCGACCAGCTCGCGGATGTGGTTCGCGGCCTCGTCCACTTCCAGCAGCTTCATGTCCTCGCCGCCGATGATCGAGACGATCACGCCCTTGGCGCCCTGCATCGACACGCCATCGAGCAGCGGGTTGGAAATGGCGCGCTCGGCCGCTTCCATCGCGCGGTTCGGGCCATCGGCCTCGCCGGTGCCCATCATCGCCTTGCCCATCTCGCCCATGACCGAGCGCACGTCGGCGAAGTCGAGGTTGATCAGGCCCGGCATGACCATGAGATCGGTGATCGAGCGAACGCCCTGCTGGAGCACCTCGTCGGCCAGCTGGAAGGCCTCCTTGAAGGTGGTTTCCGCCTTGGCCACCAGGAACAGGTTCTGGTTGGGAATGACGATCAGGGTATCGACGTGCTTCTGCAGCTCCTCGATCCCGGACTCGGCCGAGCGCATCCGCCGGGTGCCCTCGAACAGGAACGGCTTGGTGACGACGCCCACGGTCAGCACACCCTTGTCGCGCGCGGCCTTGGCGATGACCGGAGCGGCCCCGGTGCCGGTGCCGCCGCCCATGCCGGCGGCGATGAAGCACATATGCACGCCATCGAGCGCGCGCTCGATGTCGGCGATGGTCTCCTCGGCGGCGGCGCGGCCAACCTCGGGACGCGACCCCGCGCCCAGACCCTGGGTGATATCGGGGCCAAGCTGGATGCGATGCTCCGCCACGGCATTGTTCAGCGCCTGGGCATCGGTGTTGGCGACGATGAAATCGACGCCCTCGATCTCGGCGTGGATCATGTTGGCGATGGCATTGCCGCCCGCTCCGCCAACGCCGATGACGGTGATGCGGGGGCGCAGCTCTTCCACTGCCGGCGGTCCGATATTGATGCTCATCGCGGTCTCCAACAGGCCCGCTGCCGCCGGGCCTCAGCCATATCCAGTTTCACGGTCCTAGATGCACCTTCGGCAAGGCCCGACCAAGGGCACCCACAGCTTTGTCCACAGTCCGAAGACAAGAATTCCACCAAGTAATACTTCTAGAAATAGTCCAGAATGGCGCGATAGATCCGGCCCAGCAGGCCAGTTCCGCCCTCGCGCGGCGACGAGGCGAAGCCCCGCCGCGGCGCGCGGATATCCACAGGCTCGGCCGCGGCGAACATCACCAGCCCGGCCAGGGTGGCAAAACCCGGGCGCAGGTAGGCCTCGGGCAGGCCGGGCAGGTGCGCCGGACGGCCGATCCGCACCGGCTTGCCCAGCGCGGCCTGGGCATAGTCGGCCAGGCCCACCAGTTCCGCGCCGCCGCCGGTGAAGACCACCTGCTGGCCGCGCTGCCCGGTGAAGCCGAGCGACTTGAGCGCCCGGTTGACGTCTTCCATGATCCGCCCGAGCTGCCCGGTGATAACCGAGACCAGTTCGGCGCGCGGAACCCGGTTCTGCTCATCGGCATGGCGGGCCAGCGGGCCGGCGCTTTCCTCGCCGGGGCCGTTGACGGGGATCAGTTCGCGGTGGTCGGCCGGGCTGGCCAGGGCCGAGCCATTGACGCATTTCAGCCGCTCGGCCTGGAACCGGCGGATGCCGAAGTGCGAGGCAATGGCATCGGTGATGTCGGCCGACCCCAGCGGGATCGAGGCCAGGCCCAGCAGCATCCCCCCGGCATAGACCGAGACATTCGTCACATCGGCGCCGAATTCGACCAGGGCCACGCCAAGATCGCGCTCCTCGGCCGAGAGGCAGGCATGGCCGGTGGCGATCGGCGAGCCAACCACGGCCTCGACCTCGAGGTGGGCCTGCTGGACCGCCTCGGTCAGGTTGCGAACCGGCGCGCCATCGGCCAGCATCACGTGGATATCCACCCCCAGCCGCTCGGCATGGAGCCCCTTGGGGCTGGCCACGCCATGGGCGCCATCGAGCGTGTAATGGGCCGGCTGGGCATGAAGCACCATCCGCCCGTCGGGCTGAATCACCTCGCGCCCGGCCGCCAGCAGGTGATCCATGTCATCGACCTCGATCCGCCGCCCGCCGATCTCCACTTCGACCTGGGCGACCTGGCTGGCCAGCCCCGCCCCGGCCGTGGCGATCAGCACCGGCCCGACGCCGGTCTGCGCCTGCTTCTCGGCCCGCTCGATCGCATCGCGCACGGCATAGGTGGCGGCGGCCATGTCGGTGACGTAGCCGCGCTTCACCCCTTGCGCCGCGCGGTGGGCCGAGCCCAGCACCAGCAGTTCCCCGGTCTCGGTGATCCCGGCGATGATTGCGGAAATCCGGAACGAGCCAATGTTGACCGCGCTGATCACGCGGGTGATCCGTGGCGGCGCCATCAGGTGTCCTCCCGATGGCCCGAATGGCTGCCCGAGCTGCCCCCGGTGCTGCCGGCACCAGCTTTGCGCGGCGCGGAACCGGCGCCCTGGCCCTTGTCTTCGTTCGCGCCGGTCGCGGCGGCGGCCGAAGCCTCGGCCGAGGCGCGATCGGCGGCGGCGGCAACCTTGGCGGCGGCAACGGCGGCGGCGGCGCGGGCCTCATCCTCGGTGCGGCCGGGGACACGGAAATAGATGCGATCGGGCGCGCGCATATCGAAGGCGGCAACCTTGCCGCCGAGCAGGCGGTTCACCCCGTCCAGCCGGGCAAAGGCGATCAGGGCATTGGGCGCGGCCTTGTCGCCCTCGGGCAGGGCCAGGACCTGACCGGTCTTGAAGGTGAGATTCCAGCGGCGATTGCCGACCCATTCGGCCTCGCGCACCTGCGGCTTTAGCGCCGGCGCGGCCTCGAGCAGGGTGGACAGCGCCTCGACCTGCTGCCCCGCGCCCGGGCCGGACACGATCAGCCGGGACCCGATCCGCTCGGGCGCGACCGGCTCCAGCTCGGTGCCATGGTCATCGATCAGCATCAGCCGGTCGGGCTTGCGGAGCACCGCGCGAGGCTGGCGCTCGACGATATCGACCACCACCGTGTTGGGGAACTGGCGCGAGACGCGGGCATCCCCCACCCACGACAGTTGCAGGAGATCGGCGCGCAGCTGCTCGATATCGACCAGCGGCAGCGCCTGGCCCTTCTGCGCGAAGGCGATCTCGTAGACCTTGAGCTTGTCGAGACGAGCGGCCCCGCGCACCTCGACGTGCCGGAGCGCAAAGCCGGCATTGGTGGCGACCATGCCGAACTGGTCGCGCGCCAGGCTGGGCACGCCGGCCATCAGCGCCACGGCCCAGGCCGCGGCGATCGCCACGGCGAAGATCAGGCCGAGGAAGATACGGTGCAGCTGCTCGTCGCTGAACGGCAGCCAGCTCATCACGGCGTCGAGCACCGATCCGGTCCGCGCCCTGGCCGCCCGCGCCTTGCGCGCCTTGCCCTGCTGCGCGGCCACGCGGGCCACGCCGGGAGCCTTGCGCTTGAGCGTCTGGCTCATTCGCCCCGCGCCTCCTTGCGGGCGGCGGCATCCTTGAGCGCCTCGGCCACGATCGCCTCGACCAGGTCCTCGTAGCTCATCCCGCAGTGCCGGGCCTGTTCGGGCACCAGGCTGAGCGGGGTCATCCCGGGCTGGGTGTTCACTTCCAGCAGGAACAGGCCGTCCAGCCCGCGCTCGTCGTCCCAGCGGAAGTCGGAGCGGCTGGTGCCCTTGCAGCCCAGCAGCTGGTGGGCCTTGAGGGCGATGTCCTTGCAGGCCCGGGTGATCTCGTCCGGCAGGTCGGCCGGGCAGACGTGTTCGGTCAGGCCATCGGTATACTTGGAATCGAAATCGTAGAAGCCGCTCTTGGGCTTCAGCTCGGTGACCATCAGCGCCCGAGGTCCGTCCTTGTCACCGATCACCGCCGTGGTCAGCTCCTTGCCGCGGATGAAGGGTTCGGCCAGCAGGCGGTCGAATTCCTGCCACGGTCCCCTGGCCTCGCGGCTGATCGGATTGCCCATGTTGCCATCGGCGGTGACGATCGCCACGCCCACCGAAGAGCCTTCGTTCACCGGCTTGAGCACATAGGGCCGCGCCAGCGGATCGCCGGCATAAAGCGTTTCGCTCTCCACGATCCGCCCGCCGGGCATGGGAATGCCGTGGGGCACCAGCGCCTGCTTGGTCAGTTCCTTGTCGATCGCGATGACCGAGGTGGCGAGGCCCGAATGGGTATAGGTCATGCCCATCAGGTCCATCATCCCCTGGACCGTGCCATCCTCGCCGGGCGCGCCGTGGAGCGCGTTGAACACCACGTCGGGCGCGGCTCCGGCCAGGCGCAGGGCGACATCGCGGCCCATGTCGATCCGCGTCACCTTGTGCCCGCGCGCCTCCAGCGCCCTGGCCACGCCCTCGCCGCTCATCAGCGAGACCGGGCGTTCGCTGGACCAGCCGCCCATCAGGACGGCGACATGAAGCTTGGGCAGTGTCACTTGATTTCCACTCGCTTGTCACCTGGCGCCGGGGCCGGCAGGCCCACGCGCTGAATTTCCCATTCCAGCTCGACGCCGGAGCCTGTCTTCACCCGCCGGCGCACTTCCTCGCCCAGCGCCTCGATTTCGGTGCTGGTCGCCTCGCCGGTGTTGATAAGGAAATTGGTGTGCTTCTCGCTCACCTGCGCCCCACCAAGCTGAAGCCCCCGGCAGCCGGCCCGGTCGACCAGTTCCCAGGCCTTCTGGCCCCCCGAGATTTCAGGCGGCGGATTCTTGAACGTGCTGCCGCCGGTCTTGCTCCGCAGCGGCTGGCTGGCCTCGCGGCTCTCGGAAATGCGCTCCATCTCGGCCTGGATCGCCGCCGGATCGCCCGGCTGGCCGCGAAACACCGCGCTCACCACCACCGCGCTTTCGGGCAAGGCGCTGTGGCGGTAGGTATAGCCAAGCTCGGCCAGAGCCAGCACCCGGCGTTCCCCCGAACGCAGGACCACCTCGCACTCGACCAGCACGTCCTTCACCTCGCGGCCATAGGCGCCGCCGTTCATCCGCACGAAGCCGCCGACCGTGCCGGGAATCGAGCGCAGGAATTCCAGGCCCGCGATCCCGGCATCGCGCGCGGTGGAGGAAACCAGGATGCCGCTGGCCCCGCCGCCGCAGCGCATGGTCACCCCGTCAAGCAGGTCCACCCGGGCGAAGGCCTTGCCAAGGCGCACCACCACGCCGGGCACCCCGCCATCGCGCACGATCAGGTTGGAACCCAGCCCCAGCGCCATGACCGGCACCGCCGGACCCAGATCGCGCAGGAAGGCGCACAGGTCGTCGGCGTCCTTCGGCTCGAACAGCCACTGTGCCGACCCGCCGCTCTTGAACCACACGAGCGGCGCCAGCGGGGCGCCCGCCGTCAGCTTGCCGCGCACGGCCGGAAGGACGATCGCCTCGCTCACGCCGGGGCCATCTGCGCCGCGACCGCATCGGCCAACCCGGCCGCCCACTTGGTGATATCGCCCGCGCCCAGGCACACCACCATGTCGCCGCTGCGGATCGTTCCGGCCAGTTCGCGCGCCAGAGCGTCCGGCCCGGCGATCAGGTGGGCGCTGCGATGGCCGCGCGCCTTGATCCCTTCGACCAACGCGGCGCTGTCCACGCCGTCGAGCGGCTGCTCGCCCGCGGCATAGACCGGGGCGGCATAGACCACGTCGGCATCGTTGAATGCGCCCTGGAAATCTTCCATGTGATCGCGCAGGCGGGTGAAGCGGTGCGGCTGGACCACGGCGATGACCCGGCCGGCAACACCCTCGCGCGCGGCGGCCAGCACGGCGCGGATCTCCACCGGGTGGTGACCATAGTCGTCGATCACGGCCACGCCGCCACCGTCCACGGCAACCTCGCCCACCTTGGTGAAGCGCCGCTTGACCCCGCCAAACTTGCCGAAGCCGCCCCGGATGCAATCGTCCGAGCAGCCCATCTCGACCGCCACGGCCACCGCCGCCAGCGCGTTCTGGACATTGTGCCGCCCGGGCATGGGCAGCATGATATCCTCGATCCGCCGGAACGACCCGTCGCGCGCGCGCAGCACGGCGGTGAAGCGGTTGCCGCCCGGAACCGGGGTGACGGCCTCGCCCCGCACGTCGGCCTGGGCGGAAAAGCCATAGGTGATCACCCGGCGGTCGCGCACCTTGGCGATCACGGCCTGGACTTCGGGGTGATCGATGCACAGCACGGCTGCGCCATAGAACGGCACGTTCTCGATGAATTCGACGAAGCACGCCTTCACCCGGTCAAAACTGCCGTAGTGATCGAGGTGTTCGGGATCGATGTTGGTGACCACGGCAATGGTGCCATCGAGCCGCAGGAACGAACCGTCGCTCTCGTCGGCCTCCACCACCATCCAGTCCGACGCGCCCAGGCGCGCGTTGGAACCGTAGGAATTGATGATCCCGCCGTTGATCACGGTCGGATCGATCCCGCCGGCATCGAGCAGGGCCGCGATCATCGAGGTCGTGGTGGTCTTGCCGTGGGTGCCGGCCACGGCCACCGTGTTCTTGAGCCGCATCAGCTCGGCCAGCATTTCGGCGCGCCGCACCACCGGCACGCGGTTTTCCAGCGCGGCGACGACTTCCGGGTTGTCGCGCCTGACCGCGGTGGAGGTGACCACCACCGCCGCCTCGCCCAGGTTCTCGGCCCGGTGGCCGATCATCACCTTGATCCCGCGCGCGCGCAGGCCTTCGACCACATAGCCCTCGGCAATGTCGGAGCCCTGCACCGCATAGCCCAGGTTGTGCATCACCTCGGCAATGCCCGACATCCCGATCCCGCCGATGCCGACGAAATGGATCGTGCCGATATCGGTCGGAACACCCTTCATGCCGCCCCCCCGCGCGCAAATGCTTCGTTGCCCGAGGCCGCCGGCGCCTCGCCGCCCAGCCGGATCACGTCCATCAGCGGGGCCGCGCCGAAGCTTTCCACCAGGTCGGCGAGATCGCTCGCTGCCTTGGGATAGCCGCAGTTCCACGCCGCATGGGCGGCATTGGCCAGGCTGTGCGGATGCTGGGCCATGGCCTGGATCTGCTTGGCCAGTTCCACCGCGGTGAACCGCTCCTGGCGGATCGCCCGCGCGCCGCCGGCGGCGACGATCTCGCGGGTGTTGGCGGCCTGGTGATCATCGGTGGCGATCGGCAGGGGCACCAGGATCGCAGGGCGGCCGACCGCGGTCAGTTCGGCGATGGTGCTGGCACCGGCCCGGCCGATGAACAGGTGGGAATCGGCCAGCCGCTCGGCCATATCCTCGAAATAGGTGGCCAGTTCGGCCGGGATGCCGTGGGTGGCATAGCGCTGGCGCACGGCCTCGATATCCTCGGCCCGGCACTGCTGGATCACCTGCAAGCGCCCGCGCAACGCCGGCTGGAGCATCGACAGGCCGTCGGGCACCACTTCCGACAGGACCCGCGCCCCCTGGCTGCCGCCGGTCACCAGCACCCGCAGCAGGCCGTCCTCGGTGAAGGGGGGATAGGGCTGGTCGCGCAGGGTCAGCACCTCGTCGCGCACCGGATTGCCGACCAGGTGGACCTTGCCCGCCAGCTTCGGATCAAGCCGGTCCACCTCGCGGTAGGCCGTGGCGATCGCATCCACGCGGCCGGCGAGGAACCGGTTGACCCGGCCCAGCACGGCGTTCTGTTCGTGGATCACGCTCGGGATCTTCGCCGCGGTCGCCGCGAGCAGCGCCGGGAGGGCCGGATAGCCGCCGAAGCCCACCACCGCGCTCGGCTCGAAGCTCTCGAACAGGCGCAGCGCCATGCGCCGGCCTTCCAGGATCGCGCCCAAGCCCCTGAGCCAGCCCAGCGGGTTCCTGCCCTCGATCCGCCCGGCGGGCAGCACGTGGGCGGGGAGGAAATCGGGCTTGCCGGGAATGGCCGCGCCGCGCTCGTCGGTGACCAGCGCCACGTGATGGCCGCGCCGGTCCAGCTCGGCGGCCAGCGCGAAGGCCGGGATCAGGTGGCCGCCGGTGCCCCCGGCAGCCAGCACGTAGTGGCGGGAAACCACGCTCATTTCAGCAATACTCCAGCCGCGCGCCCAGCCGCGCGCCCGGCCCCGCGAAGGGTGACGCGCTCGCGCTGCAGGTAGGGGTTGCGCCGCGTGATCGCCAGCAGGAACCCTACGCCGAGGCACAGCGCCACGGTGGAGGAACCGCCATAGGAGATCAGCGGCAGGGTCATCCCCTTGGAGGGGAACAGTTGCAGGTTGACCAGGATGTTGATGAAGGCCTGCCCGCCAAGCTGGGCGGTGAGCCCGGTGGCGGCAAGCACCGTGAACAGGTCGTCCTCGTCGATCAGGCGCAGCAGCACCCGGGTGACCAGCGCGAGATAGAGCACGACGATCAGGGCGCAAACCAGCAGGCCGAATTCCTCGCCGATCACCGAGAAGATATAGTCGGTATGGGCCTCGGGCAGCGAAAGCTTGCGCGTGCCCAGCCACAGCCCCGAACCAGTCCACCCACCGGCCGTGATCGTGCGGCTGGCCAGGTCCACCTGGTCGTAGGCGGTGCCGCCGCCAAGGAAATTGTCGATCCGGTGGCGGGCGTTGTCATAGAGGAAATAGGTGGCGACGACGGCCACGATCCCGCCCGCGCCCAGCATCGAGATCTGCTTGATCGGCAGGCCCGAGAGCAGCACCAGCACGAACCACACCCCCACGAACAGCACGGTCGAGCCGAAATCCGGCTGGAGCATCAGTAGTCCGGCCACCACCACCATCATCCCGAAAGCCAGCCGCATCACCGGCAGGTTGGGATCGCGCAGCCGCCATGAAAGTATCCAGGCCATGGCGATGGCATAAGCGGGCTTGAGGAATTCCGACGGCTGGAGCGAAACCCCCAGGTTCAGCCAGCGTTTCGCGCCGTTCACGTTGGTGCCGATCACCGGCACCAGCATCAGCGCGAAGATCATCGCGAAGCCCAGCACGATGCCTGCGCGCCGTGCCTGATCCTTGGGCAGCAGCGAGGCGCCGAACATGGCGGCGAGGCCCAGGATCTGCCAGCGCAGGTGGAGCACGAAGAAATGCAGATCCTGCAACTGGACAGAGGAGGTGGAAAGCCGCCGCGCGCTGGCGGGCGAAGCCGCGGCCACCGCGATCGTGCCGATGCCCATCAGGAGCAGGACCAGCCCGAGCACCACCCGATCGATCTCGCGCCACCACACGAACAGTTCGTGCCGGCGGTTGCGGCGCCGGCGCAGGCCCATCGCGCCCGCGCGCGGAACAAACGGCGTGTGCGGCTGGGCGGCCGGACTGGGGGGCGCCGCGGTCATGGCAGGTTCTCCCCGGCCAGCAAGGCACCGACGATCTGGCGGAAGCTGTCGCCCCGCGCCTCGTAGTCGCGGAACTGGTCGAAGCTGGCGCAGGCCGGCGACAGCAGCACCACGTCGCCCGGCCCGGCCGCCGCGATCGCCTCGCGGATCGCCTCGCACATCATCTCGCTGCGATGGACCGGCACGTGCGGTTCCAACAATTCGGCAAAGCGCGGCCCGGCATCGCCGATGGTATAGGCCTCGGCGACATGGCCGAAGAACGGCGCGCATTCGTCCAGGTCGTCGCCCTTGGGCAGCCCGCCCACGATCCAGTGGATGCGCCGATGGCCGGCCACCGGCGGAAAGGCGGCCAGCGCCGGGGCGGCCGAAGCCGGATTGGTGGCCTTGCTGTCATTGATGAACAGCACGCCCTCCCAATCGGCCACGCGCTCCATCCGGTGGGGCAGCCCCTTGTAGGAGGCGAGGCCCGGGCGGCATTGCTCCACGCTCAGCCCCAGCGCCTCGCACAGGGCCACGGCCACGGCGGCGTTCTGGAGATTGTGCGGCCCCTGGAGCGAAGGCCATTCCTCCTGCCACTGGGCGATCCCGGCGCCATCGACCTTGTGGACGAAGCCGCGCCCGCGCCGCAGTTCCTCGCGCGCGGCGATCCCCAGCGTCTCCACGTCGCTCATCCCGAACACGGCGTGCTGATCGGGGCGCTGCATGGCGAACAGCCGCGCCTTGCTGGCGACATAGGCCTCGAACAGGCCATAGCGATCGAGATGGTCGGGGGTGAGGTTGAGCAGGGCGGTCGCCTCGCAGGCCAGGCTCTGGGTGAGGTCGATCTGGTAGCTCGAAAGCTCCAGCACATAGACCCCGGTGCCCCTGTCGTTCGGCGCCAGCGGTTCCTGGCCCAGCACCGGCAGGCCGATGTTGCCGCCCATCCGGCTGGGCACGCCGGCCTGTTCCAGCAGGTGATGGACCAGCGCAGTCGTGGTCGACTTGCCGTTGGTTCCGGTGATCCCCACCACCCGGTGCGGCGGCAGGTCGGGGCGGGCCAGCGCGAACAGTTCAATGTCGCCTATCACCGGAACGCCCTGGCGCGCGGCGGCCTCGCTGATCGGATGGCGGTTGAGCGGGACGCCCGGCGAAACGATCACCCCCGCGCAGCCGGCGAGGTCGGCGGTCACCGGATCGGCCAGGGTCACCCGCGCGCCGAAGGCGGCGGCCACGGCTGCGCGCGGTTCCTCGCGGCTGTCCCAGGCTATCACCTCGGCCCCGCTCGCCAGCAGCGTCCGCACCACGGCCAGCCCCGTGCGGGCCAGACCAAGGACGGCGTAGCGCTTTGAGGCGAAGGCGGAGCTGGTGATCATCGCAGCTTGAGCGTGGACAGGCCGATGATGGCCAGGATGATGGAGACGATCCAGAAGCGGATGACCACGGTCGATTCCGCCCAGCCCAGCTTCTCGAAGTGGTGGTGGATCGGCGCCATCAGGAACACCCGCCGCCCGGTCCGCTTGTAGACGAAGACCTGGATGATGACCGAAACCGCCTCCATCACGAACAGCCCGCCAACGATAGCCAGCACGATCTCGTGATGCGCGGCCACCGCGATGGTGCCCAGCGCCCCGCCCAGGGCAAGGCTGCCGGTATCGCCCATGAACACGGCCGCCGGCGGCGCGTTGAACCACAGGAAAGCAAGGCCCGCCCCCATGATCCCGGCGCACAGGATGGCCAGTTCGCCGGCGCGCGGCACGTGGGGAATGCCCAGGTAATGGGCATAGTCGATGCGGCCCGCCAGATAGGCGATGATCGCGAAGGTGCCCGCCGCGATGATCACCGGCATGGTGGCCAGGCCATCAAGCCCGTCGGTCAGGTTCACCGCATTGCCCGCGCCCACGATCACCACGGCGGCGAACACATAATAGAGCGGCCCCAGCGGAATGTAGCGGCCGCTCATGAACGGCACGTAGAGGTTGGTGCTGATCTGGCTGACGATGATCCAGGCGGCGATCCCGGCGACCACGAATTCCATCGCCAGCCGCACCCGCCCGGGCACGCCCTTGTGGCTGTATTTCGTGACCTTGTCGTAATCGTCCATGAAGCCGATCACGCCGAAGCCCACGGTCACGGCCAGGCAGGCCCAGACGAACGGGTTGGTCAGGTCCATCCACAGCAGCATGGACAGGACCAGGCTGATCAGGATCATCAGCCCGCCCATGGTCGGCGTGCCGCGCTTGGCGAGATGGCTGGCCGGGCCGTCCTCGCGGATCGGCTGGCCCTTGCCCTGGCGCACACGCAGCATATTGATGAACCGGGGGCCGATGACCAGGCCGATGATCATCGCCGTGATCAGCGCCGCGCCGGCGCGGAACGACTGGTAGCGGATGAGGTTCGCCAGGCCGGGGAAGTGCATCCATTCGGCGAGCAGATAAAGCATGGCTGCCCGTTATCCCTTTCTGGCCTGACCGTGTTCGCCGAGCAGCGTCTCGACCAGCTTGCCGAGACCCACCGAATTCGAGCCCTTGACCAGGATCGCGTCGCCGCCTTCCAGGCCCAGTTCCGCCAGCGCGGCAATCGCCCCGGCGGTATCGCGGCAATGGGCGAAGGCCAGCCCTTTGCCAAGCGCGGCCCCGCCCGATTTCCCCAGTTCGTCGGCCAGGGCGCCCATCTCGTCGCCCACCAGGATCGCCTGGTCCACCCCGGCCGCCGCGAGCGGCCCGGCCAGTTCGGCATGGAAGGCCGGGCCGTGATCGCCCAGCTCCTTCATCGCCCCCAGAACGGCGATGCGGCGGCTGGCCGGCGTCGCGCCCAGTTGCGCCAGGGTGGCCGCCATCGAGGCCGGATTGGCGTTGTAGCTTTCATCGATCAGCAGCGCGCTGCCGCCATCGGGCGTGGGCAATTCGTGCCGCGCGCCGCGCCCCTTCATGCCGGCCAGTTCGCCCAGCGCGAGGCCCGCCGCGCCCAGGTCGCCGCCGGCCGCGCGCACCGCCGCCATCACCGCGAGGCTGTTGGTCACCCAATGCTCGCCGGGCGCAGACACGGTATAGCACATCCGCCGATCGCCCATATCGATGGTGACGAGCGAGCCGCCGCCCGGCGCCGGCACCGCATCGAGCAGCCGCACGTCGGCGTTCTCGCCCCGCCCGAACGAGACGACCTCGGCCCGCACCAGCAGGGCGGCGGCGCGCAGGCGGGCAAAATGGGGGCTGTCGGCGGGGATCACCGCCACGCCGCCCTGCTCCAGCCCGCGGAAGATCTCGGCCTTGGCGTCGGCGATGGCCTCCTCGCTGCCCAGGTTCTCGATGTGGGCGGGGGCGATCGTGGTGATCAGGGCCACCTGCGGGCGCACCTGGCGGGTCAGCGCATCGATCTCGCCCGCGTGGTTCATCCCCATCTCGAACACGCCATACCGGGCGCCGGCCGGAGTGCGCGCGAGGCTCAGCGGCACGCCGACATGGTTGTTGTAGCTCTTCACCGAACGGTGCGCCCGGCCGTGGCTGCTGCGATCGAGCGCGGCGAACAGCGCCTCCTTCACGCTGGTCTTGCCGACCGATCCGGTAACCCCGATCACCACGCTGGTCGCGGCCAGCCGCGCGCGCGCCGCCGCGCCCAGCCGTTCGAGCGCCACCGTGGTATCCTCGACCAGGATGTGATTGCCCGCGATCCGGCGGTCCACCACGGCCGCCGCCGCGCCCCTGGCGAAAGCACCTTCAAGGAAGCGGTGACCGTCCATCGTCTCGCCCTTCAGGGCAAAGAACAGGTCGCCTTCCACCACGTCGCGGCTGTCGATCTCCACGCCGGCCACCTGGAACGGCCCGCTGGCCACGCCGCCACAAGCCTCGGCCAGCTCATCCGAGGTCCACAGGGCCAGCGGCCAATCGTCGAAGGCATCGTCGGGCCATGGGATGAGGGCGGCGGCAGCGTTCATGACAGCGCGAATTCCCTGGCTACGGCAACATCGTCGAACGGCAGCACGCGCATCTCCGTGCCGCGCCCCACGATCTGCCCCTGTTCGTGACCCTTGCCTGCGACGAGAACGACATCGTCCCGCCCGGCTTCCCCGATGGCGGCGGCAATGGCCTCGCGCCGCTCCCCGATCTCGCGCGCTCCCGGACAGCCGGCAAGCACCGCCTTGCGGATCTCCGCCGGATCTTCCCCGCGCGGATTGTCATCGGTGACGATCGCCATTTCGGCCCCGGCCGAGACAGTCCGGCCCATTTCGGGCCGCTTGCCGGAATCGCGATCCCCGCCCGCTCCGAATACCACGATCAGACGCCCCTGCACATGGGGCCGCAGCGCCGAGATGGCCGCGTCGAGCGCATCGGGGGTATGGGCATAGTCGACATAGACCGGCGCGCCGGCGCGCGTGATGGCGGCACGTTCCAGCCGGCCGCGCACCGGTTGGAGCCGCTCCAGGGCGGCGAGGGTCTGAGCCGCCTCGCCGCCCGTGGCGAGCACCAGACCGGCCGAAACCATCGCGTTCGCGGCCTGGTAGGCTCCGATCAGCGGCAGGTTGACCGTGTGCTCCGCCCCATCATGGGCAATCTTCAGGACCTGGCCGAGCTGGCCGGGGGAGCGGGCGAGAAGGCGGAGCGTGTCCCCCTTCTCGCCCACGGTGAGCAGGCGTAACCCCCGTGTCCGCGCCCGCTCGGTCGCCGCCGCCGACCACTCGTCGTCGGCCCAGAGCACGGCGGCGCCGCCCTCTTCCACCACCTCGGCGAACAGGCGCATCTTGGCGTCGAAATAGTCCGCCATGGTCGCATGATAGTCGAGATGGTCGCGGCTCAGGTTGGTGAAGGCGCCGGCCGCCACCCGCAGCCCTTCGCTGCGGTATTGCGACAGGCCGTGGCTGCTGGCCTCATAGGCCACGTGGGTAACCCCCTCGCGGGCAAGACCGGCCATGTTGGCAAGGAAGGTGACGATGTCGGGCGTGGTCAGCCCGGTGGACTGGCTGCCATCGGGGGTGGTGACACCGAGCGTGCCGATCGAGGCGGCGGACAGCCCGGCCATGCGCCAGAGCTGCCGGGTCATCTCCACGGTGGAGGTCTTGCCGTTGGTGCCGGTCACGGCCACCACCGTTTCGGGCACCGGCGCATAGAACGGCGCGGCGAGGCGGGCGAACAGGCGGCGCGGGTTGGCGTCGGCGATATGCACCGCGCCCGTGCCTTTGATCAGGGGCCAGGCCTCGGGCCGCGCCACCACGGCCACGGCGCCGGCCTGGATCGCGGCGGAAATGAAGTCCTCGCCGTTGACCGTGGCGCCCTGGAAGGCGCCGAACACGGTGCCCGGGGCCACCTTGCGGTTGTCGATGGCAAAGCCGGTCACGTCGCGCCCGGCCGCATCGGCGGGCAGGGCAATCCCCGCCGCTTCGGCCAGGGTGCCCAGCTTCATTCCCCGTCCCCGTTGCCGATCAGCGGCGCGAGATCGGAAATGTCCACGTCGCGGCTGGCATCGGGCATGACCCCCAGCAACGGCCCGATGCGCGGCACGACCCGGCCCACCACCGGCGCCGCGTTCCAGGCCGCCGTGCGCTGGCCCGAGGTGGCCACCGTGCCCTGCGGCTCGTCCATCATCGCGATGACCACATAGCGCGGCTTGTCCATCGGGAAGGCGGCGGCGAAGGTGGTGATGAGATTGGTGCGCTGGTAGCCGTGGGCGCCGGGCTTTTCAGCCGAACCGGTCTTGCCGCCCACCCGGTAGCCCGGCGCATCAGCCTTGCGGCCCGTGCCCACCGAAACGATCATCCGCAGCAACTGGCGCATCCGGGCCGAAGTGCTGGCCTGCCAGATGCGCTTGCCGGCCGGAACCTCGCCGGGCGCCAGCTTGCGGAGCGTGGCCGGACGCCAGACCCCGCCATTGACGAGAGCCGCATAGGCCGAGGCCAGGTGCATCGGGGTCAGCGCCAGGCCATGGCCATAGGACACGGTCATAGTGGTGATCCGCGCCCAGTCGCCGCGCGGCCAGATCGGGAAGCCGGCGGGCAGCTCGATGTCGGGACGGCGGTTGAAGCCCAGCGCCTGCATGGTCGCCTTGAGCCTGGCCCCGCCAAGCTGGTCGGCCACCTGGGCGGTGACGATGTTGGAGGAATGGATCAGCGCTTCCGGCACGTTGAGGCTGGCGCCAAAGCTGTGGCTGTCATGGATGGTGAAGCCGCCGATCTGCAGGGCATTGGCCGGATAGCGCCTGGCCATGTCGGTCACCACGCCGGCCTCGATCGCTGCGGCCACGGTGATCGGCTTCATCACCGAACCCAGCTCGTAGACCTGGTTGGTCACCCGGTTGAAGATGTTCGGCACCGATTGCTGGTCGATCAGGTTGGGATTGAACGAAGGCAGCGAGGCCAGGGCCAGGACTTCGCCGGTATCCACGTCGAGCACGATCCCGCCCGCGCCCCGGGATGCCGAAAGATGCATCCCCTTGAGCAGCTCGTCCTCCAGCGCGCCCTGCACCCGACTGTCGAGCGAAAGCACCGCCGGGGCGCCGCGCGCGGCCGGATCGGTCAACTGCTTGTCGAGCACGGCCTCCATGCCCAGCCGGCCATGGCCATTGGTGGCGACCAGGCCCAGCACGTGGGCCGCCATCGAGCCTTGCGGATAGTAGCGTTCGCTCTCGCGCGGGAATTCCAGCGCCGGTTCGCCCAGGAGGTGGATGCGGTTGGCATCTTCCGGCATGATCCGGCGGCGCAGGTATTGCGGCTTGCCCGAGGCCAGCCGGGCCGCAAGCTTCGCCTGGTCCTCGTCGGGGAAGATGCGGACCAGCGCGGCGGCGACCTCGGCCGGACTCTTGACCAGGGCCGGGCCATCGCCCAACGCCTTGGGATTGTACCACAGCGAATAGGCCGGGAAGGCCCGCGCCAGCGGCACGCCATTGCGATCGACGATCTCGCCGCGCGGCGGCAGGCCGATCGCCCGGCCATCGTCGCTCTCGCCCGAAAGGCCCAGCCAGGCGATCCGGAACAGCGCCACCACGCCGATGAAGGTGAAGGCAGCCACCACCAGCCAGACCCGCACCTTGGCGACGAGGAGCAAGCGCTGGCGGACGTTGACGAGCTGCACCCGCCCCGAAGAAATCGCGGTCGAGACGGTGAGCGAGGTCATTATTCGATAGCTACCCTGTCAGACTTGCCGGGACGCGCCTTGCCCGCCCCCTTGACCGCGACCTTGACGGCGACGTGGACCGCCTTGGGCGCGCCGGCCTTTTGTGCAGCCGCCTTGGCCAGCTTCGGATCGGCCACCTTCGCCGGTTTTGCCTGCTTCGGTTCCGCCCTGGCTTGCTTCGGATCGGCTTTCGCCGCCTTCGGATCGGCCTTGGCCGGCTTGACGGCCGCCTTGGCCTGCTTCGCGGCGGCCGGCTTGCCGGCCTTGGCATCGCTGCCCGCCACCTTGCGATCAATCACCTTGCGGTCAATCGCGCGGGGCGACTTCTCCACGTGGGCAAGCTGCTCGACGTGCGAAAGCCGCTCGGCCAGGCTTGCGCCGGTGCCAGAACCCGTGGCGCGCTCGGCCAGCCGTTCGGGTTTCGCGGCCACCCTGGCCGCCTTCGCCTCGCCCGTCGGCGCGGCGCCGAGCGCCTTGCCGGTCAGCGGGTTGACCATGGCCGGCAGTACGGTGGCGGCGGCCGGCGAGGCCTCGGCGGCGGCCACCCGGATCATCGCCGGGGCATCGGGGCCGCGCGGCTTGCCAAGGTCGGCCAGTTGGCGTTCGCTCTCCAGGTATTGCCCGGCGGTCGGCGCCTGGTAGCCGAATTCGACCTCGTTCAGCGCAGTCAGCTGCTGCTGGTTGGCGCGGGTCTCGAACTCGGTTTCCAGCAGGCCGTTCTCGGCTTCGAGCTGAGCGATGTGCCGCTCCGTCAGGCGCACCTGGCTCCGCACCGCGTTGACCCGGAACGACAGCGCCAGGGTCAGCGCGAAGGCCACGGCCAGCACCACAGCCCAGCCGATCGAGCGTGCGTGGGAACGGGTAAGCATCATGCCGCCCTCCTGGCCGGGGTGCCGGTTCGCGTCGCGCTCCGCAAAGTGGCCGAACGGGCGCGGGGGTTGAAGGTCAGTTCGCCCTCGGACGGACGAATACCCTTGGAAACGTGTGCAAAAGTCGGCGCCTGGCCGCTGCCCTGCTGGGGCAGGTGGCGCGAACCGGCCGGAGTCGCCCCGCTCGCCTCGCGCAGGAACTGCTTGACGATCCGGTCCTCCAGGCTGTGGAAGCTGACCACCGCCAGCCGCCCGCCCTCGCGCAGCAGCAGCTCGGCCCCGGCCAGGGCGCCGCGCAGCTCCTCCAGCTCGGCATTCACGTGGATGCGGATCGCCTGGAACGAACGGGTTGCCGGGTCCTTGGGCTGGCCCGGCTTGTAGCCCAGCGCGCGGCGGATCACCGTGGCCAGCTGCCCGGTGGTTTCCAGCGGCCGGGCAGCCACGATCGCCCGGGCCACCCGGCGCGACTGGCGTTCCTCGCCATAGGTGTAGAGCACGTCGGCGATGGCGCTCTCGGCGGCGGTGTTGAGGAAATCGGCCGCGCTCTCGCCTTCCTGGGCCATCCGCATATCGAGCGGGCCATCGGCGGCAAAGGCAAAGCCCCGGTGCGGCTGGTCGAGCTGCATCGAGGAGACGCCGATGTCCATGACCACGCCATCGACACTGGCCACGCCCGCTTCCGCCAGGGCGGCGACCATTTCGGAAAAGCGGCGCGGATGCAGCACCAGCCGGGGCGGTTGCTCCTGCGTTTCAGGCCACTTGCAGCCGGCCGCGATCGCATCGGGATCACGGTCGAAGGCATGGACCGTGGCCCCGGCATCGAGCAGGCGGCGGGTATAGCCGCCCGCCCCGAAGGTCGCGTCCACGATCAGGCTGCCGGGTGCCGGCGCGAGGGCGGCGATCACCTCGTCGATCAGGACGGGGATGTGGGGGGCCGGGGCGCCGCTCATTTCTTCCCCCTGGCGAGCGCCTGCCCGGCCAGGTCCTCGCAGGCAAGCTGGGCGTGGCGCCAGTCGGCCTCGGGCAGCTTCATCAGTTCGGCGGGATTGAAGATGAGGAATTCCGCGCCCGCGCCCTGGAAATAGAGCTGCTCGCCGATCGCGGCACCCTTCACGAAGCGCGGCGGCAGGACGAAGCGGCCGCTATCGTCGAACGGAACCTTGAGGAAACCGAACAGCTGCGAGGAGCGCACCTGCCGGTTGAAGGCCGCGCCGCGGCGCAGGGCGTTTTCCTCCTCGCGGTCGAGCAGGTCGTCCAGCTCGGCCTCGCGGCCCAGGCCAAAGGCGATCAGGCAGGGAAAGTCGGGATGCAGCTGGAGGCACAGCTCCTTGCGGACGCCGCCGGCCGCATCGGTGCCGGATTCCCTGAGCGCCTTGCGGAAGTCGGGCGGCAGCACGAACCGGTCCTTCTCGCCTTTCAGCGAGAAGCCCTGCCCGTTGAACCTGACTCGTTTGCCCTCCAAGTCCCCGCCCCTGCCCGGGTTGCCGAAAGCGGAAAATGCAAAAGCCCCCTCCGGCCGCAGCAGATGCGACCGGATGCCGTGCCTGCAACGCGCAGGCCCTTTCACCTTTCCGATGGACCGCAGGCATAACCCGCCTCGCGCCGGGATGGAAGGGAATTTTGCGGGAAATTGCGGGAAACCGCGTTCCAGAGCCCAAAATTCCGCTGCAAATCGGGGACAAGCCGGGACAAGCAGCGATACACCCGCTTGCCCCGGGGCGCTCATCCAGGGGCAAGATCGATCATGAAATGATGCAATTACAGTGGCTTGAGTGATAATCGCTCACCCCATCCCGCAGTTTCCCCGAAAGCCGCCGATCCTGCGCCGACCGGGCAATTCGCGGGGACGCGCGCCAGGCTCCGCGAATCCGCGGCTGGCGGCGCCCGGCAGCCGGGAATCAGCGGGGAATCAGCGGTTCGGGGCGGCCTGCGGGGTGCGGGCGGCGTCGGGCGAGGGAATCACCCCGATGTCGGCCAGCGGATCGCTTTTCGGGCTGGCCGTGGACGAGGCCACGCCGGCTGCCGGCGGCAGGGTGGATTCGGCCATGCGGGCGCGTTCCATGATGATGCTGGCCAGGGCCACCAGCAGCAGCATCGCGGCGAGGCCCAGCAGGCCCACCTGCAACCGGTGCACGGCCTGGGCGCGCAGTTCGCGCGCGGTCGGCGGCACGAAGTGCTGCGGAGCGCTACCCCCGTGCTGACCCGGAAGGCTGATGTTCGGCCTGGTTGCCATTGCGACCTGAAATAGTCACATTTGCGCCAAGCTGCAACCCGGGCGCGACCGGCGGCCTTTCCCGGCCTGGCCGCCTCACGCCAGCCAGGGAAATACCGGCAGCCCCTTGGAGCGCAGCCACTCGGCATTCCACAGGCTGGAGAGATAGCGAAAGCCGGTGTCGCACAGGATCGTGGCCACGCGCTTGCCCGATCCGAGCTGGCGGCCCAGCGCCACCGCGCCGGCCACGTTAATGCCCGAGCTCAGGCCCAGGCACAGCCCTTCCTCGCGCAGCAGCCGCGAAACCCATTCCAGCCCTTCCTCGTCGGAAATGCGGAACTGGGTATCGATCGGCGCGCCTTCGAGGTTGGCGGTGATCCGGCCCTGGCCAATGCCTTCGGCCACCGAGGTGCCCTCGGCCTTCAGTTCGCCGTGGGCATAGTAGTTATAGAGCGCAGCACCATGCGGGTCGGTCAGCGCGATGGTCACCTCGGGATCGAAGGCCTTGAGGCCAAGGCCTACCCCGGCGATGGTCCCGCCGGTGCCGGCCGCGCAGGTGAAGCCGTCGATCCGCTGGCCCATCTGCTCCCACAGCTCGGGCGCGGTGCTTTCGATGTGGGCCTTGCGGTTGGCGATGTTGTCGAACTGGTTGGCCCAGATCGCCCCGTCGGTCTCCTCGGCCAGGCGCCGCGAAGTATGGACGAAATGCCCGGGGTTGGAAAAGGGCGCCGCCGGCACCAGCACCAACTCGGCCCCCAATGCGCGCAGCGTGTCCATCTTCTCGCGCGACTGGGTCTCGGGCATGACGATGATCGTCTTGTAGCCCAGTGCATTGCCGACCAGCGCGAGGCCGATCCCGGTATTGCCCGCCGTGCCTTCGACAATGGTCCCGCCCGGCTTCAGCACGCCGCGCATTTCGGCATCCCGCACGATCCACAGCGCGGCCCGGTCCTTCACCGAAGCGCCGGGATTGGCGAATTCGCACTTGCCCCAGATCTCGCAGCCGGCCGCCTCGCTGGGGCCTTTGAGCAGGACGAGCGGGGTGTTGCCGATGAGGTCGAGCGTGGAAGGAACGGCCGGTGCAGTCATGCTCGCAGAGCTAGGCGTTGGCGGCGGCGCCCGCAAGCGGGGAGTGGCGCAAGGTCCACCACCGATCCCCGGCCAGCCGACCTAGAGCTTGCCGAACCTGGCCTCGTAGGCGGCCTGGTCGCCCGCGGCGAGAAGCTGCGCCTGCTCGATCCACTTGTCGCGCGCCGGACGGCCGGCGAAGGCACCCAGCTGGCCATCGACCCCGGCGAGGTCCACCTCGCTCCAGGCGGCGATCTGGGCAAAGCTGGTCACCCCCAGCTGGGCCAGCAGGGTGGCGAGTTTGGGACCGACGCCCTTGATCCGGGTCAGGTCATCGGCTGGGTGGCCGGGCTGTTCGGGGCGATCGGGCAGGCCCGGCGCCACTTCCGCCGCCCCGGCATCGGCCGCTTCTTCCTGCACGGCGGCGGCGATCACCTCGGCCACGCCGCCCAGCGTGCCGGCGGCGGGCGGGATCGACCAGGCCGCGCTGGCCGCCGGGGCCGCGTCGATCAGCGACTGGTTGCGCGCCGCAGGGGCCGCGCCCTCGTCCAGAACGTCGGGCCGGCGCGACCGCTCGACCGGACGGGCGGCCCGGCTGAACAGCCACCAGGCTACCAGCAGGGCCAGCACCACAACCACGGCCAGCACCGGCCAGTTCTGTTCAAGCTGCTGCATCACCGGCGCTCCCCTTCATCGGCATCCTGAATCACCCCCGGCGCATACCGCAATGCGCCGGTGGCGAGAAGTGGCCAGCCATTGCCTAGCCCGGCGCCACTTCCTTGCGGAACAGCACCCGGTCCTCGGGGCCGAAGCCCTTGTGCCACAACATCCACACGTAGATCCCCAGGATCGCGGGAATGCCCAGCGCCATCATCGCCCATTCGGGCAGGAGCGTGCGCGCCGCCGCGCCCACGGCAATGGCCGGGACCACTGCCCAGGCCAGCGCCCGGCGGAAATTGTTGATCGGCTTGCCCAGCACCCGCGCCAGCAGCCGCGCCTTCAGCACCGAGGCGGTCGCCAGCGAGAACATCAGCGCCGCCGCCGCCGCCGCGATCCGCCAGCCGTCATCCCACCCGGCATCGCGCACCAGCACGATGCCGCCCACGGTGAGCAAGCCCTGGAGCAGGATCGTCAGCAGCGAGAGCACGAAGTTCTGGTAGCGCGCCACATAGACCAGCGCCGCCTCGCTCACCACCGCGGTCGCGGCCACGACTTCGGCCACCAGCAGGAAGGTGAGAGCGCCGGTGCCCTTGACGAAGTCCGGCCCGCCCAGCCCCATCAGGCCAGTGCCGGGAATGGCCAGCGCCAGCGCGATGCCGGCCTGGGCGGCGGTGATCCAGAAGCCCACCTGGCAGACCTGCCGGGCAATGGCGCCGAAGTTCTCGTCGCGCACGTTGCGGGTGATCACCGGGCCGAGCACCGGCTCGAAGCTGGTCTTCAGTTTCTGCGGCAACGAGGCGAACTGCTGGGCGAAGAAATAGATGCCCAGCGGCGCCTCGCCCACGAAGAAGCGCAGGATGAACACGTCGAGCTTGCGCGTGCCCCATTCGACCGCGTCGGCCCCGGCCAGCGGCAGGTTGCGATGAGCGATCCGGGCGAGGTGGCCGGGAGCCGGCATCCACCCGCGCGGCGCGCCATAGGACCGCGCCAGCGCCACCAGCGCCACCCCGGTCGCCGCGCCGACCGAGATCAGGTAGGCCAGCGAAAGCCCGCTTTCCGGCACGATGAAATAGAGCGCGCCGGCCGAGAGCGAGAGCGCCCAGGGTTCCACCACGGCCCGCGCGCGCACGGTGGTCGCCACGTCGAAGCGATAGGCCAGCGCGGCCAGGGCCAGGTCGCCCATGGCCAGCAGCCATACCGCGCTGGCCAGCATCACATCGGCGCGCGAAAAGTTGCCCTTAGGGAACATCGCCTGGGGGAACAGGTAAAGCAGCGCCATGGCGCCGGCCGAAAACAGCGTGGAGAGCAGCAGGGCATCGGCCACGACATGGGCGGGATGCTCCTTGTCCTCGGCCAGCCGGGCGGCAAGCCCGCGCTTCTGGCCCAGCGTGGCCAGCATCCCGGCGAATTCCACCATGACCAGAGCCGAGGCGAACCGCCCCATCGCCGCCGCGCCATAGAGCCGGCTGGCGATGAACAGGAACGGGATGCGCGCCACCAGCCGCAGCAGGAAGCCGAAGAAATTGGTCCGCCCGCCCTTGGCGAGCGCGGCGATATCGGCCTTGTTCTCGGCATCGGCCGCCGCGGTGGTCACGCGCCGCCGCCCTGTTCGGCCCGCAGCGGACGCGCCAGCAACTCGGCCACGACCGCCCCCGCGCTCGCCTCGCCCCTGAGCAGGCGGTTGACCGCAGTCACGATCGGCATGGCGATGCCTTCGCGGCTCGCCAGTTCAGCGAGAACCGGCGCGGTATGGGCGCCCTCGGCCACGCTGGCCTTGCCGGCCAGCGCCTCGGCCGCGCTCAACCCCTCGCCCAGCGCCTTGCCGAGCGAGAAGTTGCGGCTGGAGGTGGAGGAGCAGGTGAGGACAAGATCGCCCAGCCCGCACAGGCCGGCCAGCGTTTCCGCCTTCGCGCCGCGCGCCACGCCGAAGCGCAGCATCTCGGCATAGCCCCGCGCGATCAGCGCGGCCCGCGCGTTCTGGCCCAGCTTCAGCCCGTCGACCACGCCGCAGGCGATGGCCAGCACGTTCTTCACCGCGCCGCCGATCTCGGCCCCGGTGACATCGTCGGAATAATAGGGCCGCAGCATCGGGCGCGAGATCGCCGGGGCCAGCCGCGCCCACTGGCTCTCGCCCCCGGCGCAGGCCAGCGTCACCGCGGTGGGCAGGCCGGCGGCGACTTCATGGGCGAAGGTCGGGCCGGACAATACGGCAAGGTTCGCGCCGGGCGCGGCATCGCGGGCCACGTCGGCCATCAGCCGCCCGCTCCCCGCCTCGATCCCCTTGGCGCAGAGCACCAGGTCACGCGGGCCAGCGGGCAGGTCGGCCAGGACGGAGGCGAGGAACTGCGCCGGGGTCACCACCAGGAGGACCGGCAGCCCGGCCAGTTCGGCGAGGTCTCCGGTGGCGCGGATCGTTTCGGCAAGGCGCGCGCCGGGCAGGTAGAGGCCATTGGTGCGCGCGCCGTTGATTTCGGCCACCAGTTCCGGCTCGCGCGCCCAGATCAGCGCCTTGCTGCCATCGCTGGCCATGGCCTGGGCCAGGGCCGTGCCCCAGGCGCCCGCGCCGATCACGCCGATCATCCGGCCATCCTGAGCTTGCCCACCAGTCATGCCTTCACCCCTGCCCCGCGCACCGGCGCCGCCTCGGGATCGAGCGGCCAGCGCGGCCTTGCCGGGAAATCCAGCGGATCGGCCACGAAACCCGGCGCGGCCAGCCGTTCCAGACCGGCCCAGGCGATCATCGCCGCATTGTCGGTGCACAGCGCCACCGGCGGCGCGACGAACCGCAGCCCGCGCTCCGCCGCCAGTTCTTCCAGCGCCAGACGGATCGCCCGGTTCGCGGCCACCCCGCCGGCCACGACCAGCGCGGTCACTTCGCCGGCCACGTCCAGCGCCCGGCGGCTGCGGTCGATCACGCAGTCGATCGCGGCCTGCTGGAAGGCGGCGGCGATATCGGCGGCGGCGTGGATGCCCGCCTCCTGCGCCCGCAGCACCGCGCTTTTCAGGCCCGCGAAGGAAAAGTTGGGATCGGCGCTGCCCAGCAGGGGCCGGGGCAAGGGCACGGCCTTCGCGTTGCCCGTCGCCGCCAGCCGCTCCACCGCCGGGCCGCCGGGATAGCCCAGCCCCAGGATCTTGGCGGTCTTGTCGAAGGCCTCGCCCAGGGCATCGTCGATCGTGGTCGCCAGCCGGCGATAGGCGCCCACACCCTCCACCCGCAGCAACTGGCAATGCCCGCCCGAGGCCAGCAGCAGCAGATAGGGAAAGGCAAGGCCCGGATCGGCCAGCCGCGGCGAAAGCGCGTGGCCTTCCAGGTGGTTGATCGCGATCAGCGGCTTGTCCGAAGCCATGGCCAGCGCCTTGGCGGTGACGAGGCCCACCATGACCCCGCCGATCAGCCCCGGCCCGGCCGTGGCCGCGATGGCATCAACATCAGCCAGGGTCAGCCCGGCATCGACCAGGGTCGCGGCCACCAGTGGAGCCACTCGCTCGACATGGGCGCGGGCCGCGATCTCGGGGACCACCCCGCCATAGGGCCGGTGGGCCTCGTCCTGCGAGGCGATGTGCTGCGCCACGATCTCGCGCGCGCCGCCCGCGCCAAGGCGGACCAGCGCGGCTGCGGTTTCATCGCAGGAAGATTCAATGCCGAGAACAAGGCTCATCTTCGCCTTTCCTCTAGCGAGAAAGCCGCCTAGCACAAGGCGCGCCATGACCCTTGCCCCATCGCATCCCCAGCCATCGTCCCCGCTGCGCCTCGGCACCCGCCGCTCGCCCCTTGCCATGGCCCAGGCCGAAGAGGCCCGCGCCCGGCTTTGCGCGGCCCACGGCTGGCCGCAAGAGGCGGTGGAACTCGTCCCCGTCACCGCCAGCGGCGACAAGGTGCAGGATCGTCCGCTGGCCGAAATCGGCGGCAAGGCGCTGTGGACCAAGGAGCTGGATGCCTGGCTCATGGCTGGCGAGATCGATTTCGCGGTCCATTCGGCCAAGGACGTCGAAACGCTGCGCCCCGCCGCCATCGCCATGGCCGCCGTCCTCCCGCGCGAGGACGTTCGCGACGTGCTGGTTGGCGCCGCCTCGATCCACGCCCTGCCCGCCGGCGCGCGGATCGGCACCAGCGCCCCGCGCCGCGCCGCGCAATTGCTCCACGCCCGGCCCGATTGCTCGGTCGTCCCCTTCCGCGGCAACGTCCAGACCCGCCTCGCCAAGCTGGCGGCGGGCGAGGCCGATGCCACCCTGCTGGCGCTCGCCGGACTGAACCGCCTTGGCCAGCACGGGGTGGGCCATCCGCTTGATCCCGCGCAGTGGCTCCCGGCCCCCGGCCAGGGCGCCATCGCCATCGAATGCCGCGCGGCCGACGATGGAACCCGCGCCCTGCTCAGCGCGATCGACCATGCGCCCAGCCATGCCGCGCTGCTCGCCGAACGCGCCCTGCTTGCCGCGCTGGGCGGCAATTGCCACAGCCCGGTCGCCGTCCTCACCCGCGCCGAGGCCGACAGCCTTGAAATGCACGCCGTCCTGTTCAGCCCAGACGGGGCCGAGCGGACCGCTCTCGAACTGGTCTTCGCCGCTGCCGATGCCAGCGGCCCCGCGCGCCTGGCCGAAGCACTGCTCGCCAGCGCGCCCGAGGCGATCCGGGTCCACTTCGCCCCGGCATGAGCCAGGCCGGCGCCGAACCCGGCGGCCTGCCGCTGATCGTCGTCCGCCCGGAGCCGGGCTGCGGGGCCACGGTGGCCGCCGCGCGCGGCCTGGGCCTTGATGCCCGCGCCTTTGCGCTGTTCGCAATTGCGCCGGTGCCGTGGCCAGCGCCAGACCCGGCGGATTTCGACCTCGTCCTTGCCGGCAGCGCCAATGTCTTTCGCCACGGCGGGCCGCAGCTGGCCGGACTGCGCGCCCTGCCGGTCCACGCCGTGGGCGAGACCACCGCCGCCGCCGCCCGCGCCGCCGGCTTCAACGTGGCCGCCACCGGCGCGGGCGGGCTTCAGCCGGTGCTCGCGGCCCTGCCTCCGGGAACCCGCGCCCTGCGCCTGGCCGGCGCCGAACGGATCGCGCTCGTCCCGCCGCCCGGCGTCACCATGGCCGAACGCACGGTCTATGCCGCCACGGCCCAGCCGCTGCCGCCCAGCCTTGCCGCCCTGCTCGCCGCGCCGGCCGTCATCGCGCTCCATTCCGCGCAAGGCGCCCGCCATGTCGCCGCAGAGCTGGATCGGCTCGGCCTCGCCCGCGCCCATCTTGCCCTTGCCACCATCGGCCCGCGCGTCACCGCCGCGGCCGGTCCGGGCTGGAAAACTGTCCTGACCGCGGAAAGGCCCGAGGATGCCACCCTGCTGGCGAAGGCGCACGACTTGTGCCAAACCGCGGGCACGACCGGTTGAGGACCCTGAAGGACGAACAGCCCGCAATGCCCGAAGACGTGTTCAGCGATGCTCTCCCGCCCCTGTCCAACCAGGCGCAGTCCGGTCATGTCCAGTCCGGCCAGACCGTGCCCCCCGGGGACCTGACCGCTCACGCCCTGCCCACGCGGTCCGCCCGGCGCGGCGCCGGCACGATCCTGCTCGGCCTGATCGTGGCCTTTCTGCTTGGTGCCGCCGGCTTCGCCTATGCCGCCTGGGAAGGCCTGATCCCCCTGCCCAACCCCGCCACGGCCAATCGCGCCGATCCTGTCCCGCTGGCCGCGCCGGTGCCGGCGGCCAGGCCCGCAGCCCCCGCCGCCGGGGCCGCGCCCGGTCCGCTCGCCAGCCAGCAGGACCAGCTTGAGGCCCGCGTTGCCGCGCTGTCGGCGCGGCTCGATGCGCTGACCGTCCAGGCCCAGGCCGCCTCGGGCAATGCCGGCCGCGCCGAAGCCCTGCTGGTGGCTTTCGCCGCGCGCCGCGCGCTCGATCGCGGGGCGCCGCTCAATGCGCTGGAGGACCAGCTGCGCCTGCGCTTCGGCGATACCCAGCCCCACGCCGTCACCACGGTGATCGAGGCCGCGCGCCAGCCCGTCACGCTCGACCAGCTCGTCGCCGGGCTGGACAGCCTGGCCCCCGGCCTCACCCAGGCACCCGCGCAGGACGGCACCTGGACCCGCATCCGCAAGGAACTGGCCGGCCTGTTCGTCATCCGCCGCGAAGCCACCGCCAGCCCGGCCCCGCAGACCGTGCTCGGCCACGCCCGCATCCTGCTCGAAGCCGGACGCACCGAGGAAGCGATCGCGGAAGTGGAACGTCTGCCGGGCGCTGCTGGCGCTGCCGACTGGTTCACCGCCGCCCGCCGCTACGACGATGCGCGCCGCGCGCTCGACATTCTGGAAGCCGCCGCGCTGATCGGCAATCCGGCGGCCCGGGCCGGGGCAACGCCCGCGCCCGCGCCGGCCCCCGCCACCTGAGCGGCGCCGCTCACTTCACCACGTCGGCCTCGTGCCACACCACGGCCTGCGCCGCCTTCATGCAATTGCTCTCGATGTCCCACGAGATCGACGGCGAGCCATAGAGCCGCCACCCTTGCGCCAGTGCCTCGGACACGCGCTCGCAGAAGGCGCGGTCGTCCTTGCCGGTGAGCAGGCGATAGATCGGGCGGTCCTCGGGGGTCTGGTGCATGGAACGAGTGTAGGACGAAGCCCGCCGCAGCGGCAAGCCTGCGCGGCTCCAGCCAACCGCCGCCCGGGGTGAGCGGGCCTGGCGATGCGACATAGCGGGAAAACGGCGGATCGGCCTTGCTCCCGCCCTCTCGCCCCTGCACATTCGGCGCCCGTCAGCCCCACAGCAAAGGCCGTGCATGGAAGCCGCCACCGACCGCTCGATCGTCTCCCCGCCCGCCGCCATGCCCGAAAAGTGGGGCCACCCGCGCGGCCTGTGGACCTTGAACGGCACCGAACTGTGGGACCGGATCAGCTTCCACGGCATGGTCGCCATGCTGGTCCTCTACATGACCGGCGATCTGCTCAAACCCGGCCGGATGGAGCATATCCTGGGTTTCGGCGCCTATCGCCAGTTCCTCGAAAGCCTGTTCGGCGCGGTCACCCCGGCGGCCATCGCCACGCAGACCTTCGGCCTCTACTATGCGGTCCTCACCTGCCTCCCGCTGGTCGGCGGCTGGCTGGGCGACAAGTTCGTCTCGCGCCGCTTCGCGGTCACCACCGGCGCCCTGACGATGACCGCGGGCCACTTTGCCATGGCTTTCGATGCCACCTTCCTCATCGCGCTTGCGCTGCTGGTCACCGGCGCGGGGCTTTTGCGCGGCAATCTAAAACCGCAGATCCGCGCGCTCTATCACGCCGGCGACCGGCGGCTGGCCGATGCCTTCCAGCTCTATTCGATGGTGGTGAACTTCGGCGCCTTCCTCGCCCCGCTGGCGAGCGGCGCTGTGGCCAAGTATTATGGCTGGCACGCCGGCTTCGCGGTGGCCGGGTTCGGGATGCTGATCGGCCTCGTCTGGTATCTTGCCGGATCGGCCCACCTGCCGCCCGATCCGCCCAAAGGCGTCCACGTCCACCGCGCCCCGCTCAGCCCGCACCAGAAGCGCGATATCCTGGGCTTGCTGGCGATGTGGCCGGTCAGCCTCGGCTTCTGGACCGCCCAGGCGCAGATCTGGAACGTCTACAACCTGTGGCTGCGCGATCACGTGCGGATGAGCGTGGGCACTTTCGCCGTGCCCGTCCCCTGGCTCCAGGCGCTCGATGGCCTCGCGCCGGCCGCCTACGTGCCCCTCGTCATCCTCCTGTGGCGCTGGCAGGCCCGGCGCGGGACCGAGCCGGACCTGTTCACCAAGATGGGGACGGGCTGCGTGATCTTCGGCCTGTCCACCCTGCTGCTCGCCGCCGCGCCGCTGTTTGCCGGGGCCGATGGCCTTGCCCCGCTGTGGCTTCCGGTCCTGTTCCACCTCGCCTCCAACTGGGGCGGGGCGTTCTTCTCGCCGGTCATGGAAACCTTCTATGCCGCCCGCGCGCCCGAACAGTGGCGCGGCTCGCTGCTGGGCATCGATGCGCTGTCGGTTTCCGCCGCATCGATCCTCAGCGGCACCATGGGTTCCTGGTACGAAACCACCACGCCGCCGGTGTTCTGGCTGGCCACGGCGGCCATCGCCGGGGCGGCGGGCGCCTATGTCCTGCTGGTGCGCGGCGCGATGCGGCGCTGGCTGGGGCCGGAAGCGGACCCGGCCTGAAGCGAACGGGGCCTGACTATCTGGCCCCGCCCGGCCGGCTCCGGTTGATCCCGATCAAGGCCCGCCCGGCCAGTCCTGCGGCATGGACAGGCCAGCCGCTGTCCCGCAAAGGGAAGCAAAGGGGGAGTCCTGCATTGCTTATTGAGAACCACTTGCAAATAGCTGCCGCTTGCGGCATCTGCGGTCGATGACCCTCGACCAGCTCCCCATCGGCAAGCGCGCGCGCATCGTCGCGGTGGATTGGACCCTGCTGGTCGATGAAGAGGCGCAGCGCCTGCGCGCCCTCGGCATCGATACCGGCGCCCGGGTCGCCCTTGCCCATCGCGGCGTGTTCGGCGGCCGCGATCCGCTGGCGGTGATGGTCGGCCGGATGACCGTGGCCCTGCGCCGGGTCCACGCCGCCGCCATGCAGGTGGAACCCGTGGCCGATAGCGCCCCTGCCGCCCCGGTCGGGGAGGCGGCATGACCAGGCTGCGTTCGGCCGCGCTGGTCGGCAATCCCAATGCAGGCAAGAGCGCGCTGTTCAACGCGCTGACCGGCGCGCGCCAGAAGATCGCCAACTATCCCGGCGTCACGGTGGAGCGCAAGAGCGGGCGGCTGGTCCTGCCCTCGGGCGAGCCGGTGGAGCTGACCGACCTGCCCGGCTCCTATGGCCTGCACCCCACCAGCCCGGATGAAGCGGTCACCGCCAAGGTCATCCTCGGCCAGTTCCCGGGCGAATCCGCACCCGAAGTGCTGGTGATCGTGCTCGATGCCTCGAACCTCGAGCAACACCTCGTCTTCGCCCAGGAGGTGATCGCGCTGGGCCGGCCCACGGTGGTTGCGCTCAACATGATCGACCTGGCCGAACGCGATGGCCTGGTGCTCGATCCCCAGGCGCTGGAAAAGGCGCTGGGCGTGCCGGTGATCCCCACCGTGGCAGTGCGCCGCCGCGGGCTGGACGAACTCGCCGCCGCCATCGCCGGGGCCGAGGCCCGCGCCGCCGCGCCCCACGCCGAACACCCCCGCCCGCACATCGACCTGACCGAACGCCGGCTCAGCGCCCATGCCATCGCCGAAGCCGCGATCGTCTCGGAAACCAGCCGCCACCGCCTCCACGCCCGGCTCGACAAGGTGCTGCTTGACCCGTGGATCGGCCCGCTGATCCTGTTCGCCCTGCTGTTCGTGGTGTTCCAGGCGGTCTTCGCCGGGGCAGCCCCCTTTGCCGATGCGATCAACACCGGGGTTTCCGCCCTTGGCGATGCGGTGCGCGCCGCCATGCCGCCAAGCCTCGCGCGCGATCTGCTGACCGACGGGATCATTTCCGGCGTCGGCTCGGTGGTGGTGTTCCTGCCCCAGATCGTCATCCTGTTCTTCTTCATCCTGGCGATGGAAGCCTCCGGCTACATGGCCCGCGCAGCCTTCCTGATGGACCGGATGATGGCCCGCGTCGGCCTCTCGGGCCGCAGCTTCATCCCGCTGCTGTCGTCCTTCGCCTGCGCCATTCCCGGCATCATGGCCACGCGCTCGATCACCGATCCCAAGGATCGCCTGACCACGATCCTGATCGCGCCGATGATGACCTGCTCGGCCCGCCTGCCGGTCTATGCGGTGATCATCGCCGCCTTCATCCCCAACCGCTCGGTCGGCTGGGGCGTGGGCCTGCAAGGGCTGGTGCTGCTGGCACTCTATGTCTCGGGGATCGTGGGCGCCATGGTCGTGGCGCTGGTGCTGCGCCGCTCGGTCACCAAGGGCGCGGCCTCGGGCTTTATCATGGAGCTGCCCAAGTACCAGATGCCCCGCATCAAGGACATGGCGATCGGCCTGTGGCAGCGCGCCTGGATCTTCCTGCGCCGCGCCGGCACGATCATCTTCACGGTCACCGTGGTGCTTTGGCTGCTGCTCAATTTCCCCCGCGCGCACGAAGGGCAGAACCAGGTCGATGCCTCCTTCGCCGGGCACATCGCCAATGGCCTTGCCGTGGTGGTCGAACCGATCGGCTTCAACCGCGACATGGCGCTTTCGCTGATCCCGGCCATGGCCGCGCGCGAAGTGGCGGTGTCCTCGCTGGCGACGACCTATGCGGTCCAGGCCGCCGACGACAACGCCGGCTCGCAGCAATTGGGCGAACGTCTGCGCGGCAGCTGGACCCTGCCGATGGCGCTGGCCTTCCTCGCCTGGTTCGTCTTCGCGCCCCAGTGCATGAGCACGATCGCCGTCACCCGGCGCGAGACCAATGGCTGGAAATGGCCGGCCTTCATGCTCGCCTACCTGTTCGCCCTGGCCTACGTCGCGGCGGGCGTGACCTACTGGAGCGCGGTGGCGCTGGGGCTCTAGGGTCCGTACTCAATAAGGTTGCGCGGGAGGCTGTTGGCTGATTCAAGGTGTCCGAGGAG
>NZ_JBHRTQ010000005.1:0-132045 GCF_042646485.1 Novosphingobium bradum
CCTCCTCGGACACCTTGAATCAGCCAACAGCCTCCCGCGCAACCTTATTGAGTACGGACCCTAGCCCGAAAGGCTTCCCGCGCGCCCGATTGCTGCTAGGGCGGCTCACGATGACCGCCACTTACGATGCCATAGTGCTGGGCGCCGGCGCCGCCGGGCTGATGTGCGCCGCGCAAGGCGCGCAGCGCGGGCGGCGCGTGCTGGTGCTGGACCATGCCGACGAGCCGGGGCGCAAGATCCTGATCTCGGGCGGCGGGCGGTGCAATTTCACCAACCTCCACACCGCGCCCGAACGGTTCCTTTCGGCCAATCCGCATTTCGCCCGCTCGGCGCTCAGCCGCTATGGGCCGCAGGATTTCCTGGCCCTGGTCGAGGCCCACGGGATCGCCTGGCACGAGAAGACGCTGGGGCAATTGTTCTGCGATGGCTCTGCCCGCCAGATCGTCGACCTCCTGCTGGCAGAGTGCGACAAGGGGGCGGTCACCCTGCGCTGCGGCGAGACGATCCGCGCGGTCAGCCATGCCGATGGCCGCTTCACCGTCCGCACCGACAGCGGCGAGGCCAGCGCCCCCGCGCTGGTGCTGGCGACCGGCGGCCCGTCCATTCCCAAGCTCGGCGCGACGGGCCTGGCTTATGATCTCGCCCGCCA
The DNA here is from genome assembly GCF_042646485.1 of Novosphingobium bradum. Lineage (NCBI taxonomy): Bacteria > Pseudomonadati > Pseudomonadota > Alphaproteobacteria > Sphingomonadales > Sphingomonadaceae > Novosphingobium > Novosphingobium bradum. Next base: position 650 of record NZ_JBHRTQ010000005.1, read on the forward strand.
GTTCGGCCTCAAGGTCGTCGAACCGCGCCCGGCGCTGGTCCCGCTGACCCTCTCCGGCGAGGATGCGCTGTTCCGCGAGCTTTCAGGCGTGGCGACCGAGGTGGTGGCGGGCTGCGGCAAGGCTGCCTTCCGCGAGGCGGCTCTGTTCACGCACCGCGGGCTTTCCGGGCCGGCGATCCTCCAGGTCTCGTCGCACTGGCGGCGCGGCGAGGAGGTGGCGGTGGATTTCCTCCCCGATGCCGCGCCCGGGTGGCTGCTGGCGGCCAAGCAGGAGCGGCCGCGCACCAGCCTTCAGGCGGTGCTGCGCGGCCTGCTGCCCACGCGGCTGGCCGATGCCCTGGCCGAGCGCCTGGGCCTGTCCGGGGTGCTGGGCGAAACCACCGACAAGGCCTTGCGCGCGGCCGAGGCGCGGCTGGCGGGCTGGACCTTCCGCCCCACCGGCAGCGAAGGTTTCGCCAAGGCGGAAGTGACGGTCGGCGGGATCAGCACGGCCGAACTGTCCTCCAAGACCATGGAGGCGCGCAAGATGCCGGGGCTTTACGTGATCGGCGAGGCGGTCGACGTGACCGGTTGGCTGGGCGGCTACAACTTCCAGTGGGCCTGGGCCAGCGGCTGGGCGGCGGGGCAGGCGGTCTAGGTGGGGGAGCCAGCGGCCCTGTCCGGAACGGCAGCTTGCGGCCGCAATTCCGGACAATCAGCCCTCCTGACCCGTCGTCGCCCCGTGCTTGACACCGGGCTTGGCTTTTCTTGCGTCCCGACGTTTGGCATGACGCGCAAATGAAGAAGGGCGGCTGGGTCTATATCATGGCGAACCGCTATCGCGGTGGAATGTACGTCGGGGGCACGGCCAATCTGATCCGGCGGGAGTGGCAACACCGCGAAGGACAAGGCTCGATCCATGTCGCCGACTTCTTCAAACAGCGGCTGGTCTATGCTGAACGCCACGAGGACATCGAGCGAGCGATTACCCGCGAGAAGCTGGTCAAGAAGTGGCGCAGGGAATGGAAGTTTGCCCTGATTGAGGCGGACAACCCGGAATGGCTGGACCTGTGGGAGCAGTGGCATCCCGTTGGTCAGGTGTCTGATCCCGGCGCCGCAAGGTAGCCAAGCCCCGTGTTGAGCACGGGGCGACGATAGGTTTTGATTTGACCGGACCGGGTATCGCTTACGCGCCCGCCGTTCTCGCCCCCCCCTAACGAAAAAGGCGCCCCGGTTTCCCGGAGCGCCCCTTTCTTCTAGCCGGTCCCGCAGGATCAGGCCGAGTAGTACATATCGAACTCGACGGCCGACGGCGTGGTTTCCCAGCGCAGCACTTCCGGCCACTTCAGTTCGATGTAGCTCTCGATCTGGTCCTTGGTGAACACGCCGCCCTCGAGCAGGAAGGCGTGGTCGGCTTCGAGCGAGTCCAGGGCTTCGCGCAGCGAACCGCAGACGGTCGGCACGGCGGCGAGTTCGGCCGGCGGCAGGTCGTAGAGGTTCTTGTCCATGGCTTCGCCCGGGTGGATCTTGTTCTTGATCCCGTCGAGGCCGGCCATGAGCAGGGCGGCATAGCACAGGTAGGGGTTGGCCATCGCGTCGGGGAAGCGGAATTCCACGCGCTTGGCCTTCGAACCGGCGCCATAGGGGATGCGGCACGAGGCCGAACGGTTGCGGGCCGAATAGGCCAGCAGCACCGGGGCTTCATAGCCCGGCACCAGGCGCTTGTAGCTGTTGGTGGTCGGGTTGGTGAAGGCGTTCAGCGCCTTGGCGTGCTTGATCACGCCGCCGATGAAGTAGAGGCACATATCGGACAGGCCGGCATAGCCATTGCCGGCGAACAGCGGGTTGCCCTTGTCCCAGATCGAGATGTGGGTGTGCATCCCCGAGCCGTTGTCCTTCATGATCGGCTTGGGCATGAAGGTCGCGGTCTTGCCATAGGCCTGGGCGACCTGGTGGACGACATACTTGTAGACCTGCATCCGGTCGGCGGTCTGCACCAGGGTGCCGAAGGTCAGGCCAAGCTCGTGCTGGGCCGAGGCCACTTCGTGGTGGTGCTTGTCGCAGGGCAGGCCCATCTCGATCATGGTCGAAACCATCTCGCCGCGGATGTCGACGCAGCTATCAACCGGGGCGACCGGGAAGTAGCCGCCCTTGGCGCGCGGACGGTGAGCCAGGTTTCCGGCTTCGTATTCGCGGTTCGAGTTGGTCGGCAGCTCGATGTCGTCGATCTTGAAGCCGTTGCCGTCGTAGCCGTCATAGAAGCGCACGTCGTCGAACAGGAAGAACTCGGCTTCCGGGCCGACATAGACGGTGTCGCCAAAGCCGCCGGCGCGGACATAGGCCTCGGCGCGCTTGGCGCACGAACGCGGATCGCGGCCATAGAGCTCGCCGGTCGACGGCTCGACGATGTCGCAGTTGATGATCAGCATCGGCGTGGCCGAGAACGGATCGACGTAGATCGCATCGAGGTCGGGCTTGAGGATCATGTCCGATTCGTTGATGGCCTTCCAGCCTTCGATCGACGAACCGTCGAACATCAGGCCGTCTTCCAGTTCACCCTCGGTGAGGATGCCGGCGACCATCGTCAGGTGCTGCCACTTGCCCTTCGGGTCGGTGAAGCGCAGGTCGACCCACTCGATTTCCTCGTCCTTGATGCGCTTCAGGACGTCGCTAGCCTTGGTCATTCGTGATCCCTCTTTCTCGGATTTTTTCCGCCGCCCGGGATGGCCCGGTGCGGCGCGAAACTGGTTGGTAATTCAGCCCCTCGATGCCGGGCCGACCCGCGGGTCAGATGGCGGCATCGTCCCGTTCGCCCGTGCGGATACGCAGCGCGCTCTCCACGGGCATGACGAAGATCTTGCCGTCGCCGATGCGGCCGGTCTGCGCGGCGGCGGCGATAGCCTCGACCGTGCGATCAGCCAGGGCGTCGCTGACGACGACCTCGAGCTTCACCTTGGGCAGGAAGTCGACGACATATTCGGCGCCGCGATAAAGCTCGGTGTGGCCCTTCTGGCGGCCAAAGCCCTTGGCTTCGGTGACGGTGATGCCGGAGACGCCGATTTCGTGGAGCGCTTCCTTCACCTCGTCGAGCTTGAACGGCTTGATGATCGCCTCGATCTTTTTCACGTCAGTCAGACCCCTGCGCGTCGTCCCGGTTGGCGCCCGCGCAGCTTGCGTGGGGCCTTGCGGGCCGGATGTCCAAATCGCCTTTGCCCGATGATTATCAAGAATCGTGCCAAGGCGTCCCCTGCTGCCTAGGCCAAGGTTGCGGCCGCGAAAAGACCGGAATCGAACGATTCGCACCATGCTGCACAAGTGGGACGAATTACGGGCAGGGGGATAGTCAAGGCAGTTGCCGCATATTTGTGCAGAACTGCCTGAGTTTTGGGCAGGATGCCGTTTCAGCCGGGCAGGGTCAGCCCGGCGGTCTCGGGCAGGTCGGCCATCAGGTTGAGGCATTGCACCGCCGCCCCGCTGGCGCCCTTGCCGAGATTGTCGAGCACGGCGACGAGGCGCGCCTGGGTGCCGTCCTTGGCGCCGAACACGTGAAGATCGATCCCGTCCCAGGCCGGGGTGGACCGGCGCAGGAGCAGCTCGTCCGGGCTCTCGTCGCGCACGCGGACCAGCGCCGAACCGGCATAGTACCGGGCCAGCGCGGCGCGCAGGGCATCGGGCGTGGCGGCGCCGGGGATGGCGGCCAGCGGCAGCGGCACTTCGACCACCATGCCGCGATGCGCCGGGATCACCGCCGGGGCGAAGACCGGCGGGTGATCAAGCCCGGCATAGCGCTGCATCTCGGGCACGTGCTTGTGGCCCATGGCCAGGCCATAGGCGCGAAAGGCGATGTCGGGATCGGCCTCGAACCGTTCGATCAGCGCCTTGCCGCCGCCTGAATAGCCGGAAACCGCGTTGACCGTGTAGGGCCAGGATGCCGGCAGCAGCCCGTCGCGCACCAGCGGGGCGAGCAGCGCGATGAAGCCGGTGGGATAGCACCCCGGATTGGCCACCCGCATGGCCCCGGCCACGGCCTCGCGGCCGATGATCTCGGGCAGGCCATAGGTCCAGCCCGGCGCCACGCGGTGGGCGGTCGAGGCATCGATCACGCGGGTGCGATCGTTGGCGATCATGCCGACGGCAGCCCGGGCGGCATCGTCTGGCAGGCACAGGATCACGAAATCGGCGGCGTTGAGCGCCTCGCTGCGCGCGGCATCGTCCTTGCGGCGATCCTCGGGCAGGGTGATCAGGCTGAATTCGGCCCGGCCGGCGAGCCGCTCCTTGATTTCGAGGCCGGTCGTGCCGACCGCGCCATCGATGAATACCTGGTGGGTCATGGGCGCCAGCTTACGGCAGCGGGTGGAGCGCGGCCAGCGGAACGTAGCCCACCGGGCCATCCTCGCCAACCTGGCCCCAGGCCCAGGCGTTGGGCGCCACGCCGGCCATGTCGAGCACGTTGAAGACCGTGCCGGTGGCCAGTTGCCCGATCACGTCGGATTCGGCCCGGCCGGCCGCATGGAGCGCAGCGCCGTTGCCGTTTACCGCATGGGCGATCGGCACGACATAGTGCGGCACGAACACCTTGCCGGCGAGGCGGATGTGGGCAAGGTCGCCGCGCACGGGCAGGTGCGCCGCGTCGAGCTTCACGCTCGGCCCGGCGAGGGCGAAACTTGCCCCCGGCGCGATGATCGCAGCCAGTTCGGATGACCCGTCGTGCGGCAACTCTTTGGAGACCCCTTAATCTTCGAAGGCGCGCGCTTAGACAATCGCGCGGCGAAGGGCAAGGCGACAGGCCGTCGGCTTGCCGCAGCCGGGGGTGGCGTGGCCGTTCCCGGCGCGGCCTCAGGCGCCGTAGCGCGCTTTCAGCATATGCCAGGCCGCGCGCAGGCCCAGCGCGTCGCCGCCCTTGGGCCGGCCGGGCTTTCCCGCCGGCCGCCAGGCATAGGTGTCGAAATGCGCCCAGTCGGTGCCCGCCGGCACGAAGCGATCGAGGAATAGCGCGCCCACCGAGGCGCCGGCAAAGCCATTGGTGGAATTGTTGCCCAGATCGGCCACGTCGCTCTTGAGGTATTCGCGGTAGCCGTCCCACAGCGGCAGCCGCCAGCACGGATCGTCGCAGGCCGCGCCGGCCTCGATCAGGGCGTGGGCGGTGGCATCCTCGCGCGCGAACAGGGCCGGGAGATCAGGGCCGACCGCGACTCGCGCCGCGCCGGTCAGCGTGGCGAAATCGATCACCAGGGCAGGAGCCTTCTCGCCGGCCCGGGCCAGCGCATCGCCCAGCACCAGCCGCCCCTCGGCATCGGTATTGCCCACCTCGACCGTGATTCCCGCTCGGCTCCGCAAGACGTCGCCGGGGCGGAACGCATTGCCCGAAACCGCGTTCTCGGCCGCCGCCACCAGGCAGTGGAGGCGCACCGCCAAGCCATGTTCCATCACCAGCCGGGCGAGGGCGAGGGCGTGGGCGCCGCCGCCCATGTCCTTCTTCATCAGCAGCATCGCGCCCGACGGCTTGATATCGAGCCCGCCCGAATCGAAGCAGATCCCCTTGCCGACGATCGCCACGCGCGGGTGGGCTGGATCGCCCCATTCCAGCTCGATCATCCGCGGGGCATGGGCGCGCCCGGCGGCACGGCCGACCATGTGGACCATCGGATAGTCCTGTTCGAGCGCATCGCCCTTGGTCACGTGGAGTTCGGCCCCGTGCCGTCCGCCATGGGCCTTGGCCAGGGCGGCGGCGACCGCTTCCAGTTCCGCCGGCCCCATGTCTTCGGCGGGCGTGTTGACCAGATCGCGCACCAGTTCGACCGCGCCGGCCTCGCGCAGGGCTGGATCGATCGCCCTGGCGTCCTTGGTCAGCAGGATTCGCGGCTCCTCGTCCTTCGCCTCGCTGCGATAGCGGTCGAACCGGTATTGCCCGCTGACCCAGCCGAACAGCGCGCGGCCCGTTTCGTGCTCCGCCAGTCGATAGGTTCCGCCGGGCAGGACATCGGCCAGCCTGGCGAGGCACCACGAGGAAAGCGCCGACGGATCGGCTACGCCCGCCACCGCGAACCAGCCATCGCCATCGGGCACGATCGCGTGTTCGTAGCCGGCGCCCTCGAACTTCTGCGCGGCGATCGCGGCGCGCTGGCCGGCGGAAAGGCGCTTCGTCCACTCGGCCAGGCTGTCCTTGGTCACCAGATGGATGGCAATGGCATTCTGGCCACGGTCGGCCTGGATCAGGGCGTGTCTGTCGGTCATGTTCCATCAATCTTGGCGCGCGATAAGGCACGGGTCGAGAGGAAATGACGATGAAGCCCACGCTGGCCCTACTGGCCGCCCTGATCTCCATGCCGGCCCTGGCCGCCAGCCCCGGCGAATGGACAGCCCCGGCCAACCGGCTTTATGCCTTTGACTACACCATTCCCCCGCCGGTCGCGGCCATTCCCGCGCTTCGCGCCCGGCTGGAGGCGGACCGGGCGCGGCAATTGGCCAGGGTTCGCCGCGAGGCCGCCGCCGATGCGGCCGAAGCGCGGCGCGGCGGCTTTCCGGTCCGCAAGCACGATTACAGCCAGACCTGGCAGGTTGTCGCCAGCCTGCCGGGCTGGCTCAGCCTGTCCGCCGCCTATGACACCTATTCCGGCGGCGCTCACGGGATGCGCTGGTCGGGGGCGATGCTGTGGGATCGCAAGGCGTCCCGCCCCCGCAATCCGCTGGACCTGTTCACTTCGCGCGCGGCCCTTTCGGCGGCGATCCGCAAGGACTTCTGCGCCGCGCTGGATCGCCAGCGGGCGGAGCGGCGCGGTGAACCGGTGAAGCCCGGCGGCACGGCGCCTTTCGAGGAATGCATCGATCCGGTGAAGCAGACAGTCCTGCTCGGTTCGCGCTCGCACCGCCTGTTCGACCGGATCGGCATCCTGGTCGCGCCCTACGAAGCCGGCCCCTATGCCGAAGGCAGCTACGAGGTGACCGTGCCGGTGAGCGCGGCCGTGCTGGCGGCGGTCCGGCTTCAATTCCGGGCCAGCTTTGCGGCGGGCAATTAAACCTGCCTCGCAAAAGCGGGCGGCCTTCGCTATGGAAGCGGGATGAATCAATACCAGACTGTCACCGGTGACGAGACCCTGCTGCGCGACGGCACGATCAAGCTGCATGGCCCCGCGGCCTTTGAAGGGATGCGCCGGGCCGGGCGGCTCGCGGCGGAAATCCTCGACGCGCTGGCCCCGCTGGTAAAGCCGGGCGTGACCACCGGGGCGATTGACGACCTGGTGCGCCAGATGACGCTGGATGGCGGCGCGGTGCCGGCAACGCTGGGCTATCGCGGCTATGCCCATTCGTGCTGCACCTCGATCAACAACGTGATCTGCCACGGTATTCCGGGCGACAAGGTCCTGCGCGACGGGGATATCGTCAACATCGACGTGACCCCGCTGCTCGATGGCTGGCATGGCGATTCGAGCCGGATGTTCCTGGTGGGCGACGTTCCGCTCAAGGCCCGCCGGCTGGTGGACGTCACCTACGAGTGCCTGATGATCGGGATCGAGCAGGCCAGGCCGGGCAGGCGGCTGGGCGATATCGGCGCGGCGATCCAGGCCCATGCCGAGGGCAACCGCTACGGCGTGGTGCGCGAATTCTGCGGCCATGGCCTTGGCCGGCTGTTCCACGATGCCCCCGAAGTGATCCACGCCGCGCGGCCCGGCACCGGCCCGGAACTGCGGCCCGGAATGTTCTTCACCATCGAGCCGATGATCAACCTCGGCAAGCCGGGCGTGAAGATGCTGGACGACGGCTGGACCGCGGTCACCCGCGACCGTTCGCTCTCGGCCCAGTTCGAGCATTCCATCGGCATCACCGAAGACGGCTGCGAAATTTTCACGCTCAGCCCCAAGGGCTTGCACAAGCCGCCGTATTGAATTGCAGGTTGCAGGCGCTAGCTACCGAGTGCCTTGCGAATAGCTCGCGGAATTCGCAGTCGCGCGAGAATCATGTTTATTCCGTAGAGCCACGCAAAAGCGAATGTTCCGATTTTTGCTCCATACGCCAAACTAGAACCGGCTGACGCGAACGCGAAAAATACACACGCGCCCAGCAGACAGAATAGAAAATCGGTGAGGCTGCTTAGGTCATATTGAACAATCTTGCCCGCTCCCCTGTCGTCGATCTGGAACCTTCCTTGGTCGTACACCGCCATTGCCAAGCCCCGGTTGCTGGGGCCAAACCAGAAGCGCCAAGAATCGCCAAACTCTATGAAGTCTTCTCCTGCGCTTGAGATGACTTTCATTTGTCCAGAAAGCAGCGATTCTATCTGCGTGAGTGCATCTTCATTGGTCGTTTCTGGTTCAAGTTCAACTGAGCCGCGCAGGTGCCAGATTGAATTCCACATCTGATTATCCCCTTGCAGCGCGAACCGCAGCGCCGCCGGCAAAGGGCGCCATCGCCAGCAGCACCAGGCTGACCGCCCCGGTCAGCGCCACGCCGGTTTCGCCGCCGGGCGCCAGGCTGCCCGCGCCGAAGACCAGCAGCGGCACGGCCAGCGGGATCACCAGCAGGCCGGCCAGCGCCGCCCCGCCGCGCAGGCCCGCCGTCAAGGCCGCCACGGTAACGCCAACCGCCGCCAGCCCCGGCGTTCCCGCCAGCAAGCCCAGCTCCAGCACCCGCACCGTCGCCCCGTCCAGCCCCAGCAGGGCGGCAGCGGGCAAGGCGGCCAGCATCAGCAGCGGGCCGAAGCTCAGCCAGTGGGCCAGCACGCGCACGGCCACGATCCATTCCTCGCCGATCCCGCGCAAGGCCCACTGGTCGAACAGGCCCAGTTCCACGTCGGGTTCGATCAGCCGGTCAAGCGGGAGGATCGCGGCGAGCAGCGCGGCGACCCAGATCACCCCGCCGCCGGTGCGCGCGAGCAATCTGGGATCTGGGCCGACACCGAAGGGAAACAGCGTGGCGACCGCCAGGAAGAACACCAGCGGCAGCATGGCCCCGCCGCGCCGTCCACCCAGCAGGAGCAGCGCGAGATCGCGGCGCAGGAGCGTGCCGAGCTGCCGGATCACGCGGCAAAGTCCGCGATGGCCAGCCGCATGGCGCCGGGCAGCGCGATCGGCTGGTGCGAGGCGACGACGGCCAGGCCGCCGGCGGCGCAATGCTCGGCCACCAGCCCTTCGATCAGGGTGACGGCGGCCGAATCGAGGCCGTTGAGCGGCTCGTCCAGCAGCCAGACCGGCGCGCCCTGCGCGATCAGCCGGGCCATGGCGGCGCGCTTCTTCTGGCCGGTGGACAGGAAGCGCACCGGCACGTCGCCCAGATCGGCCAGGCCGAGCCGCGCGACCGCAGCGGCCGCCGCCTCGGGCGCAGGGCCATCCATCCGCTGCCAGAAGGCAAGCGCGCGGGCGAGCGGCAGGTGGGGATCGAGCGCGGGGCGTTCATCCACCAGGCCGGCGCCGCCGTGCAGCTCCACTTCGCCGGCAAAGGCCGGAAGCAGGCCGGCCAGCACGCGGATCAGGCTGGACTTGCCCACCCCGTTGGGGCCGGTGACATGAAGCGCCTCGCCCGCGCCGAGCGCCAGCGACAGCCGGGCGAACAGCACGCGCTCGCCCCGGCGGCAGGCGATGTTCGTCGCGCGGATGTGGCCCTGGTCCATGGGCGCGCGGTCTAGGGCAAGCGCGTCCCCGCGCCAAGGCGAAGGTCGCGGATCTCCCCCCATTGCGGCGGCCGCGAATGTTGCTATGGAGCCCAGCATACGTATGCGCCCGCCGGGAATCGGCCTCGGCGCGTTGGGCTCAAGATCATCAGGGAAAAGGGCAAGAACCTCATGCAGACTTCCGAAATGACCGCCAAGATGGCCGCCGGCCAGGGTTTCATCGCCGCGCTTGACCAGTCGGGCGGCTCCACCCCCAAGGCGCTCGCCGGCTATGGCGTCACGGAAGATGCCTGGGGCACCGAAGAGGAAATGTTCGGCCTGATCCACGAAATGCGCTGCCGGATCATCCGGTCTTCCGCCTTCAGCGGCAACAAGGTGATCGGCGCGATCCTGTTCGAGCGCACGATGGACGGCACGGTGGATGGCAAGAGCGTTCCCGCAGCCCTGATCGAGCGGGGCGTGGTGCCCTTCATCAAGATCGACAAGGGCCTGGAAGACGAAGCCAATGGCGTCCAGCTGATGAAGCCGATGCCCGAGCTTGATGCCCTGCTCACCAAGGCCAGTGCGCTGGGCGTCTATGGCACCAAGGAGCGTTCGGTGATCAATTCGGCCAATGCCGAAGGGATCGCCGCCGTGGTGAAGCAGCAGTTCGCGGTCGGCAAGCAGGTCCTGGCCCACGGGATGATGCCGATCATCGAGCCGGAAGTGAACATCAAGAGCGAAACCCGCGCCGAGTGCGATGCGATCCTGCTCACCGAAATCCTCAAGAACCTGGATGAACTGCCCGAAGGCCAGCAGGTCATGCTCAAGCTGTCGCTCCCCGTGGTGGCCGGCACCTTCGATCCGCTGGTCAAGCACCCCAAGGTGCTGCGCGTGGTCGCGCTGTCGGGCGGCTACAAGCGCCCCGAAGCCTGCGTGGAACTGGCAAAGAACGCCGGGATCATCGCCAGCTTCAGCCGCGCCCTGCTGGAAGACCTGCGCGCGCACATGAGCGACGATGAATTCGACGCCTCGCTGGCCGGCGCGATCGACGAGATCCACGCCGGATCGACCAGGAAGACGGCCGCCATCGCCGCCTGATTCGATCCCTCGCCCCTCCCGGATCAGGAAGGGCGCCATTTACCCCCTCCCGGGTCGGGAGGGGGTAGGGGAGGGCCGCCACCTCTCGACCGGAACGCAAGATGCCGGGCAGGGCCACCTGTCCGGCGTCTTGCGTTGGGGCTTGTCGCCCGGTCTGTGCCGTTCCGGGATGGTGGGCAAATCGGGGCGGCGCGGCTCTGGAACAAAGTTAGCGCCGCGTTAATTCTTTCCGGCATGAGTACCGCGACCTTCGGCACCGCCCGCCATCCGTTCCGCGCCACGCTGCCCTTGCGGACCCTGCGCCGCCTGCCGCGCCACGAACCGGAAGTGCAGGCGCGGATCGATGCCTTCCGGCCGCCGGAAGCGGATGCGGAGGCGCCGCCGCGCCGTTCGGGCCTGACCGCGCAGGACGTGAAGGACTTCCTGATCGCCTATGTCGCCTGCTTCATGGCGGTGAGTGCCTTCCTGAGCTGATCGCGGCTATCGGGTCGCCGCGCAGTGGCGGCATTCCGCACGGTAGAGCCGCCAGCCCAGCCAGGCCGAGACCAGGCACAGCATCGCGCTCAGCAGCAATTGGCGCACGATGCCCATGCCAGCCGCGCTCAGCCCCATGGCCAGCAGCGCGCCGCCGACCATCGCCACGGAATTGACGATGTTGTTGGCCGCCACGGTCCGCGCGGTCTGGTCCTTGTCGACGCAGGTGGTCATGAAGGCATAGAGCGGGACCACGAACATCCCGCCGCACACCGCGATCCCGAGCAGGCTGGCGAGGAGCGGCACGGCGAGCGGGTGAAGGAGGAACTGCGCCGCATCCATCAGCCGGCCGCCGGGCGGCGTGGTCCAGCGCGCGCAGACCGCCCAGAACGCCACCACGCACAGGGCCATGGCCAGCACGGCGGGCGGGGCATAGCGCGCCGAGACCGTGCCCTTGAGCAGGGCATTGATCGAGACCGAGCCGAGCGCCACCCCGATCGAGAAGACCACCAGGAACAGGCTGGCCACTTCCTTGCTGGCCATCAGCACGTTCTTGGCCAGCGGCGGGAACTGGATGAACAGGATCGTGCCCACCGCCCAGAAGAAGCTGATCGCGCCGATGGCAAGGAACACCCGGCGATCGTGGGCGGTCTGGCGAATGAGGGTGATCGAGGCGCGGATGAAGTGGAAATCGAGCGGCACGACCTCGCCCTGGGCCGGGGCGGGGGGCACGAAGCGCGCGGTCACCCAGCCAGCCAGCGCGGTGATCACCACGCCGACCGCGGCCCATTCCACCGGGATCCAGCCCGCCAGGATCGTTCCGGCAAGGATTGCCACATAGGTTCCGGCCTCGACCAGCCCGGTGCCGGCCAGCACCTCGTCGGCCCTGAGGTGCTGGGGCAGGATCGCGTACTTGATCGGGCCGAAGAAGGTGGAATGCAGGCCCATCGCGAATAGCGCGGCCAGCATCAGCGGGATTGCCAGGGTGCCCACCGCCACGCCCTTCCAGGCCAGCAGCAGGCCGGCGGCGCCGATCATCATGATCCCGATCTCGGCCAGCTTCACCAGCCGGATGATCCGCGCCTTGTCGCGCATATCGGCAAGCTGGCCGGACAGGGCGGAGAAGACCACGAAGGGAATGATGAACAGCGCCGAGGCCACCCCGCTGAACGCGGCTTCCGCGCTCTCGGAATTGTAGAGGCTGTACACCACGTAGAGGACCATGGCGTTCTTGAAGAGGTTGTCGTTGAAGGCACCGAGCAGTTGGGTGACGAACAGCGGCAGAAAGCGGCGCCGCCGCAGCAGGTGGGTCGAGGTTGTCATGCATTCCTTCGGCGGCAGCCAGTCCCGGCGCGGACCCTAGCGGGACTTGGCTCATGGGCAAGACATTTGCGTGACGGTTGCTGGCGCCATGCAAGGCCGTTGCACCCGGATCGAATCCAAGCCCCCTCGACAGGCGCCGTGCCTTGCGGCTAGCCATGCGGCCGATGCTGACCCTGCCCAACCTGCTCACCCTGTCGCGGATCGTTACCGTGCCCGTGCTGGTCGCGCTGCTGTGGTGGCCGCGCTGGGAAGCCGGCTATCTCGCCGCTTTCGCGGTCTACTGCCTGATGGGCATCACCGACTATTTCGACGGCTATCTGGCCCGCGCGCAAGGCGCGGTGAGCAAGCTGGGCGTGTTCCTCGATCCCATCGCCGACAAGATCATGGTGGCCGCGGTGATCCTCGTGCTCAGCGCCCAGGGCGTGCTGACCGGGCCTTACGTGGGCGATCTCCACGTGATCGCCGGCCTCATCATCCTGATCCGCGAGATCGCGGTTTCGGGCCTGCGCGAATTCCTTGGCGGCATCCAGGTGTCGATCCCGGTCAGCCGGCTGGCCAAGTGGAAGACCACCCTGCAACTGATCTGCCTGGGCGCGCTGATCCTGGGCCGGGGTACGCCGTGGTGGACGGTGAACCTGGGCGGGCTGGCCATCAACCTGCCGCACACCGTGGGCCTGACCACGCTGTGGGCCGCCGCCGGGCTGACCGTGATCACCGGCTGGGATTACCTGCGGGTCGGCCTCAAGCACATGGATTGAGGGCGCGGGATTGAGGGCGCGGGTAATTCGTGTTGCACCTGCGAAGACCTGTCGCCAATCGCGCAACTTGCTGCTAGGGGGCAGCGCAGACGGTCCTGTCGTCCGGTTGGTGGGCGCGCTTTTCCGTCGTGCCCCGTTGCGCCGCGTGGATGCGGCCGCAAACCCCGAAAACCGCCGCCTGCGTCAAGCGGGCCAGTGACGAGTCCTGTTCCCATGCCGTTTACCCAGCTTCCCCGCGCCCTTGCCGGCGCGCTTGCCGACCGTGGCTATGCCCAGCCCACCGCCGTCCAGGCCGCCGTTCTCGAACCCGGGGCCGTGGGCCGCGACCTGCTGGTTTCGGCCCAGACCGGCTCGGGCAAGACCGTGGCCTTCGGCCTCGCCTTCGCCGCCGACCTGCTGGGCGATGCCGACCGGCTTGGCCAGCCCGGCGCCCCGCTGGCGCTGGTGATCGCCCCCACCCGCGAACTGGCCCTGCAGGTCGCCACCGAACTGGCCTGGCTCTATGCCCCGGCCGGCGCGCGCATCGCCACCTGCGTGGGCGGCATGAATCCCACGGTCGAACGCCGGGCACTGTATCAGGGCACCCATATCGTGGTGGGCACGCCAGGGCGCCTGCGCGATCACCTCGAACGCGGCGCGCTTGACCTTTCGGCCCTGCGCTGCGCCGTGCTCGACGAGGCCGACGAGATGCTCGACATGGGCTTCCGCGAGGAGCTCGAGGAAATCCTCGACGCCACCCCGGATGGCCGCCGCTCGCTGCTGTTCTCGGCCACCATGCCCCGCCCGATCGCCGCGCTTGCCAAGCGTTACCAGCGCGATGCGCTGCGGATCGAGACGGTGGGCGAGGAGCGCGGCCATGGCGACATCGCCTACCAGGCGGTGGCCGTTGCCCCGGCCGAGATCGAGAATGCCGTGGTCAACCTGCTGCGCTTCCACGAGGCGCAGACCGCGATCCTGTTCTGCGCCACGCGCGACAATGTGCGCCACCTGCACGCCACCCTGACCGAGCGCGGCTTCACGGCCGTGGCGCTTTCGGGCGAGCACAGCCAGAACGAGCGCAACCACGCCCTCCAGGCGCTGCGCGATGGCCGCGCCCGCATTTGCGTGGCGACCGACGTGGCCGCGCGCGGGATCGACATCCCCTCGCTCAGCCTCGTCGTCCATGTCGAGGTGCCGCGCGATGCCGAAGTGCTCCAGCACCGCTCGGGCCGCACCGGCCGCGCGGGCCGCAAGGGCACGGCCGTGCTGGTCGTCCCCTATCCGCGCCGCCGCCGGGTCGAGATGATGCTTCGCAGCGCGCAGGTGGAGGCGCAATGGGTGCCGGTGCCCACCGCCGAGGCCATTCGCGCGCAGGACAACGAGCGCCTGCTGGAGGAACTGCTCAAGCCGATCGAGCCGATCGAGGCCGACGAGGCGCTGGCCGCGACCCTGCTGGAGAAGCGTTCGCCCCAGGACCTCGCCCTGGCGCTGGTCCAGGCCTATCGCGCCAAGCTGCCCGAGCCGGAAGACCTGGCCGAGCAGGATCCGCGCGCGGCCCCGGTGCGGCGCGAAGGCTTCGATGACGTGCAGTGGTTCCGCATGGACATCGGCCGCCGCCAGAACGCCGATCCGCGCTGGCTGTTGCCGCTGCTGTGCCGGCGTGGGCACATCACCCGCAACGAGATCGGCGCGATCCGCATCGGCCAGTTCGAAACCTATTTCCAGGTGCCCAGCGCCATTGCCCGCAAGTTTGCCGACGCGGTCAAGCGCACCGGGGTTGTCGATGCCGAGGACGAACGCGGCATCCGCATCGAGGCTTCGGCCGAAGCCCCGCGCGAGGTGGCCAAGGGCCGGCGGCGTGAAAATGCGGGCGGCGGCGGGGCCGGCGGACCGGGCGGGGCGCCCTATGCCAGTTCCTCGCAGGGTGGCCACGGCCACGGCGCGCCGCGCCCGCACCGCAAGGGTCCGCCGCGCGGGCCGAAGCCGCCGCGGGGTTGAGCGCAAGCTCGTCAACCAGCACCCCGTCGCCCCGGGCCTGACCCGGGGCCGGGCTGCCTTTTGCGACGTTGCGAAAGAAAGCTGGACCCCGGATCAAGTCCGGGGTGACGGGTATTCTGGCTGGCTTGGCGTGTGGCGCTATCCCGCCCGCAGTTCTTCCGCCAGCATCCGGAATTCCTCGCCGCGCGGGCTGTTGCGGCGCCAGACCAGCGCGATCTCGCGGTTGGCCATGGGGCTGGAGAGCGGGCGGGCGACCACGTCGGTGCCGTTGAGGATGCCGGCGTCCACCGCCATTTCGGGGAGCATGGTCAGCCCCAGGCCATTGTCGACCATCTGCACCAGGGTGTGCAGCGAGGTGCCGATCATCGTGGCCGAGGCGCGCAGTTCCGGGCGGTTGCAGGCGGCCAGCGCGTGTTCCTTCAGGCAGTGCCCGTCTTCCAGCAACAGCAGGCGGTGTTCGTCGATCAGCTCGGGCAGGATTTCGTCGGGGAGGCCGCGCGGCCAGAGACCGTCATCCTCCTTGGGGAAGGCGACGAACAGGGCATCGAGCTCGATGGTTTCCTTCTCCACCTCGCCGGTGGGGTAGGGCAGGGCCAGCAGCACGCAATCGGCCCGGCCGTGCTGGAGTGATTCCATCGCCGCCGCGCTGGTTTCCTCGCGCAGGTAGAGCTTGAGGCTGGGGCGCTCGCGGCGCAGGCGCGGGAGCATCCGGGGCAGCAGGAACGGCGCGATCGTGGGGATCACGCTCATCCGCATCTCGCCGGCCAACGGCTGGCCGCTGGACTGGACAAGGTCCGACAGTTCCTCGGCCTCGCGCAGGATGCGATGGGCCTTGGCGACCACCGCATTGCCCAGGGGCGTGAAGCGCACGGTGCGTTTGGTGCGTTCCACCAGGGTCACGCCGAGCAGGGTTTCCAGGTCGCGCAGCCCTGCCGAGAGCGTGGACTGCGAAACGAAGCTGGCCTCCGCCGCGCGGCCGAAGTGCCCATGCTCGTGCAGCGCCACCAGATACTGGAGTTGCTTGAGCGTGGGCTGGAAGACGCTCATTCCTCGATCGAGACCGCGATCCCCGGGCCGCGGTGTTCGTCGGCCGGGTCGGCATCGACTTCGGCCGCATCATCGGCGGCCCTTCTTGCGCCCATTTCCTCGTGGATTTCGTCGATGTGGGTCATCTTGAGGCGTCCGCCGAGCACGGCGAAGGCCAACTTTCCCTCCACCAGCTCCAGCGCGTCGCGGCCGAATTGCTCGAAGCGCCAGCCTTCGAGCAGGGCCAGGTTCTTGCGGACCCCGGCGGCGAGCAGTTCGAGGTCGTCGCTGCGGGCCAGCAGGCGGGAGGCGACGTCGATCTCGCGGGCGCGGATCTTGAGCAGCAGCTTGAGCAGATCGGCCACCAGCGCGCCTTCCTTGCCGAGCGGGGCGCCGCGCGGGGTGCGGGGTGGCAGTTCCTCGTCGGTCAGGGGCTTGGCATTGGCCAGCGTGGCCATCATGCGGCGGCCGATCTCGTTTTCCTTCCAGCCGGCGGACAGGCCGCGCACCTTGCCGAGATCGGCCTGGGCCTTGGGCGGGTGGCTGGCGATATCGGCCAGCGTTTCATCGCGGGCGATGCGGCCGCGCGGGATGTTCTTGTCCTGGGCTTCATATTCGCGCCAGGCGGCCAGCGCCCTCAGGCGGCCGAGCATGGCGGGATTGCGGCCGGAGGCGCGGATGCGTTCCCACGCCTTGTTGGGATCGTTGCGGTAATTCTCGGGATCGGCGAGCTTTTCCATCTCGGCATCGAGCCATTCGCCGCGCCCGGTCTTGATCAGGCGCTTGAGCAGGCGGGGGAAGATTTTCGCCAAGT
Source organism: Novosphingobium bradum (assembly GCF_042646485.1). Taxonomy (NCBI): domain Bacteria; kingdom Pseudomonadati; phylum Pseudomonadota; class Alphaproteobacteria; order Sphingomonadales; family Sphingomonadaceae; genus Novosphingobium; species Novosphingobium bradum. The sequence goes on from NZ_JBHRTQ010000005.1 coordinate 17,685, forward strand.
GGGTGACGTCGCCGATGGCATATTCAAGCTGGCGGGCATCGAGCGGCCGGCGCGACCAGTCGGTAAAGCGGGCACCCTTGTCGATCGAGAAGCCGAGCCACGATTCGACCAGGTTGGAATAGCCGATCTGCTCCGACTGGCTGACCGCCATCATCGCGATCTGGGTGTCGAAGATCGGGTGCGGGGTCTTTCCGGTCAGGTTGTAGATGATTTCCACGTCCTGTCCGCCGGCGTGGAACACCTTGAGCACGTCCTCATTGTCGACCAGCAGGTCGAGCAGGGGGGACAGGTCGAGGCCGGACGCCATCGGATCGACCGCGGCGGCTTCATGCTCGTCGGCGATCTGGATCAGGCACAGCTCGGGCCAATAGGTACTCTCGCGCATGAACTCGGTGTCCACGCAGATGAAATCGGCCTTGGCCAGCCGATCGCACAGCTCGGCGAGGGCATCGGTGGTGGTGATCAGCGGATGTATCTTCATCGGACTTTTCTGTAGAGGGCCACTGTGGGCCTGTGAGCGAGCCCGTGCGGACCCTCGGCTTGACAAAAGGGCGGCCATCGCCTGTTAGCCGCCCCTGATCCGTCCCCCTGCCCGAACGCGGGCCGAATGGAAAGAGTTGTCATGAATCGAGTTGGGCATCCCTACCGATCCCACACCTGCGGCGCCCTGTCCAAGGCGAACGAAGGCGAGACGGTCCGGCTTTCGGGCTGGGTGCACCGCAAGCGCGACCATGGCGGCGTGCTATTCGTGGACCTGCGCGATCACTATGGCATCACCCAGGTCGTCGCCGATGCCGACAGCGCGGCCCTGCCGCTGCTGGAATCGGTGCGCGTGGAAAGCGTGGTCACGATCAACGGCACGGTCAAGGCGCGCGGGGCGGGGACGGTGAACCCCAACCTGCCGACCGGCGCGATCGAGGTCTTCGCCCGCGAGGCCGAGGTGCTGAGCCGCGCCGAGGAACTGCCGATGCCGGTGGCCGGCGAGCAGGACTATCCCGAGGACATCCGCCTGCGCTACCGCTTTTTGGACCTGCGCCGCGAGACGCTGCACGCCAACATCGTCAAGCGCACCAAGGTGATTTCCGATATGCGCCGGCGCATGGAAGCGGCCGGCTTCACCGAATATTCGACCCCGATCCTCACCGCCTCCAGCCCGGAAGGCGCGCGCGATTTCCTCGTGCCCAGCCGCATCCATGCCGGCAAGTTCTATGCGCTGCCCCAAGCGCCGCAGCAGTACAAGCAGCTGCTGATGGTGGCCGGCTTCGACCGCTACTTCCAGATCGCCCCCTGCTTCCGCGACGAGGACCCCCGCGCCGACCGCCTGCCCGGCGAATTCTACCAGCTCGATCTCGAAATGAGCTTCGTCACCCAGGAGGAAATCTGGGAAACGATGGAGCCGGTGATCGGCGGCGTGTTCGAGGCCTTCGCCGATGGCAAGAAGGTCACGCCGAGCGGCAGCTTCCCGCGCATTCCCTATTCGGAATCGATGCTCAAGTACGGGTCCGACAAGCCCGACCTGCGAAATCCGCTGATCATCTCCGACGTTTCGGCGCACTTCACCCAGAGCGGCTTTGGCCTGTTCGAGAAGATCGTCGGCTCGGGCGGGGTGGTGCGCGCCATTCCGGCGCCCGCCACGGCCGACAAGAGCCGCAAGTTCTTCGACGACATGAACGACTGGGCGCGTTCCGAAGGTCATGCGGGCCTCGGCTATGTCACCCGCAAGGGCGGCGAGTTTGGCGGGCCGATCGCCAAGAACCACGGGGCCGAAGGCATGGAGAAGCTCTATGCCGAGCTGGGCCTCGGGGCGGACGACGGCCTGTTCTTCGCCGCCGGCAAGGAAGGCCAGGCCGCCAAGCTGGCCGGCGCGGCGCGCACCCGGGTGGGCGAGCAGCTTGGCCTGATCGACCAGGACCGCTTCGAGCTGTGCTGGATCGTCGACTTCCCGTTCTACGAATGGGATGAGGACAACAAGAAAGTCGAGTTCAGCCACAACCCGTTCTCGATGCCGCAGGGCGGGATGGAGGCCTTGCAAACGCAGGACCCGCTGACCATCAACGCCTACCAATACGACCTCGTCTGCAACGGCTTCGAGATCGCCTCCGGCTCGATCCGCAACCAGGACCCGGCCACCATGGTCAAGGCCTTCGAGATCGTGGGCCTCAGCCAGGCCGACGTGGAGGAACGTTTCGGCGGGCTTTACCGCGCCTTCCAGTATGGCGCCCCGCCGCACGGCGGCATGGCCGCGGGCGTGGACCGCGTGGTCATGCTGATCTGCGGCGCGCAGAACCTGCGCGAGATCACCCTGTTCCCGATGAACCAGCGCGCCGAGGACCTCCTCATGGGCGCACCTTCGCCGGCCGAGCCCAAGCAGCTGCGCGAACTGCATATGCGGGTGGTCGAACCGCCGAAGGGGTGATAGCCTCCCCGGCGCCTTAAATGGATCAGGCCGGCTCCGGGTTGGGCCGGCCCCGGCGGCGATGCCGGTCCTGGCAATGGCAGAGCGCCGAGGCGTTGGCGGGCGCCGAGGCTATGGCCGTGAAGCCCCCTGGCTTGGATCCGGCGCATGGCGTGCCGGGAGAGCAGGAGTGCACCTGATGCAGCAGCAGATTTCGCTGATCACCCTTGGCGTTGCCGATCTGGCGCGCGCGAAGCGATTCTACACTGAGGGCTTCGGCTGGGCGCCAGTCTTCGAGGCGGCCGACATCGCCTTTTTCCAGATGAACGGGCTGATGCTGGGGCTGTGGGATCGGGCGGCGTTGGCCGAAGATTCGGCCCGAACGGGAGCGGCGGGCTCGGGCTCCGTGGCCCTGGCGCACAATGTCGGAAACCGCGAGGCGGTCGATGCGGCCATCGACCAACTGGTCGCCGCCGGGGCGAGCCTGCTTCGCGCACCCGATGCGCCGCTCCATGGCGGATACCGCGGCTATGTCGCCGATCCCGATGGCCATGTTTGGGAAATCGCGTGGAATCCCTCCTGGCGGGTCGATGGGGACGGGCGCGTCACATTCGGGGTGTGAGTTGGGGCGCGGGCGGGGACAGGCGTCTGACGCCCCCGCTTTTCCACACCCCGCCGCCTCAGGCGGCATCCGTGCCGCGCTGGCTCTTGCCAGCACGGAATCTCGGCATTAGGGCGGCTGCCAACTGTTTCATCTCCCGTTCACGAGAGGACTATCCATGAGCGACACCGCCGACCGCGTTAAGAAGATCGTTGTCGAGCACCTCGGCGTCGAAGCCGACAAGGTCACCGAAGACGCGAGCTTCATCGACGACCTGGGTGCCGACAGCCTCGACATCGTTGAGCTGGTGATGGCCTTCGAGGAAGAATTCGGCGTGGAAATCCCCGACGATGCCGCCGAGAAGATCAGCACCGTCTCGGATGCGATCAAGTACATCAACGACAACAAGGGCTGAGGCCCTTACGTCCCATGCCCGTGGCGGGTGGCCGGATCGCGAAGCGCGGTTCGCCCGCGCCGCAGGGCAGCCAGCAGGCCCGTCCCGTCAGGGTCTGGGCCTGTTGCCTTTTCTCGCCAGCCGTTTAACCCGCGCGGCCAAGAGAATATTTCGGAGCAGCCTATGCGTCGCGTCGTCGTTACCGGTCTTGGCCTTGTCACCCCGCTCGGGGCTGATGTCGAAACAGTCTGGGCCAACCTGATCGCCGGAAAGTCCGGCGCCGGCCCGATCACCCGGTTCGATGCGAGCGACCAGAAGTGCCGCATCGCCTGCGAGGTCAAGCCGGCCGACCATGAATATGGCTTCGATCCGAACAAGCGCGTGGATCACAAGGTCCAGCGCCAGGTCGATCCGTTCATCGTCTATGGCATCGATGCCGCAGGCCAGGCGATCGAGGATGCCGGCCTCACCGACATGGACGAAGCCATGCGGCTGCGCGCCGGCTGCTCGATCGGTTCGGGAATCGGCGGCCTGCCGGGGATCGAGAGCGAATCGCTCGTGCTCCACGAAAAGGGGCCGAGCCGGGTTTCCCCGCACTTCGTCCACGGCCGCCTGATCAACCTGATCTCGGGCCAGGTCTCGATCAAGTATGGCCTGATGGGGCCGAATCACGCGGTGGTCACCGCCTGCTCCACTGGCGCCCACTCGATCGGCGATGCCGCGCGGATGATCCGCGACGACGATGCCGACATCATGCTGGCCGGCGGCGCGGAAGGCACCATCTGCCCGATCGGCATCGCCGGCTTCGCCCAGGCCCGCGCTCTCTCCACTGCCTTCAACGACGAGCCGACGCGCGCCAGCCGCCCCTATGACCAGGCCCGCGATGGCTTCGTCATGGGCGAAGGCGCCGGCGTGGTCGTGCTGGAAGAATATGAACACGCCAAGGCGCGCGGCGCGAAGATCTATGCCGAAGTGGTCGGCTATGGCCTCTCGGGCGATGCCTATCACGTGACCGCGCCCCACCCGGAAGGCTCGGGCGCGTTCCGTTCGATGCAGATGGCGCTCAAGAAGGCGGGCATGACCCCGGCCGACATCGACTACATCAACGCCCACGGCACCTCGACTCCGCTGGGCGACGAGCTGGAACTGGGCGCGGTGCGCCGCCTGTTCGGCGATGCGATCCAGACCGTTTCGATGTCGTCGACCAAGTCGGCTATCGGCCACCTGCTGGGCGGAGCCGGCGCGGTGGAATCGATCTTCTGCATCCTCGCGCTGCGCGACCAGGTCGTGCCCCCCACGCTCAACCTCGACAATCCGAGCGAGAGCTGCGTGGGCGTCGACCTCGTGCCGCACACCGCGAAGAAGCGCGAAGTGCGCGCCGTGCTGAACAATTCGTTCGGCTTCGGCGGCACCAATGCCAGCCTGGTGATGAAGAAGATCTGAGCTCATGGGCCGCCGCGGCAAGCTGTTGGTGCTGGTCGCGGCGGCGCTTGCTCTGGCCTGGGGGCTGGGCGGCTGGTTCGTGCCCGGGCCACTGGGCAAGGACGCCGAGTTCGTTGTCCGCAGCGGCGACAGTTTTGGGACGGTGGTCGAGAACCTGAGTGATGCCGGGGCCATTTCCTCGCCGCTCGCCTTCAAGCTGCGCGCGCGCCTGCTGGGTGGCGGCGCGCCGATCAAGGCGGGAACCTTCCTCCTGCCGAGCGGCGCCAGCCAGCGCACGCTGGTGGACATTCTCCAGGGCGGCAGGATCATCCGCCGCTTCGTAACGGTGCCAGAAGGTATGCCGTCGATCATGGTGGCCGAACGCCTGGCCGCGCAGCCCAACCTCACCGGTGATGTCGCCACGCCGCCGGAAGGCTCGGTCCTGCCCGATACCTACGAGATTGGCATGGGCGAGAGCCGGCAGGCGGTGGTTCTGCGGATGCAGGCGGCCATGCAGCGCGAGTTGAAGGCGCTGTGGGTGCGGCGCTCGCCGTCCACCGTGGCGAAAAGCCCCGAGGAGGCACTGGTTCTGGCCTCGATCGTCGAGAAGGAAACCGGCAAGCCGGCCGAGCGGGCAATGGTCGCCGGGCTCTATTCCAACCGGCTGCGCCAGGGCATGATGCTCCAGGCCGATCCCACGATCATCTATCCGATCACCAGGGGCAAGCCGCTGGGGCGCCGCATCCGCCAATCGGAAATCGCGGCGGTGAACGGCTACAACACCTATTCGATGGTCGGCCTGCCGGAAGGGCCGATCACCAATCCCGGGCGCGCGTCTATCGAGGCCGTGCTCGATCCGGCGCCGACCGACGCGCTCTACATGGTGGCCGACGGCACCGGCGGCCACGCCTTTGCCGCCACGCTGGAAGAGCACAACCGCAACGTGGCGAAGTGGTTCGCCCTGCGCCGCGCGCGCGGGGAATTGTAGGCCGGAACCGGCCCTTTGGAACCGGCAGCCTCCGGCGCGGGTTCTCCCCTCAGCACAGAGGAGGCGCCCATGTTCCGTCGCGAGATTCCCGATGTCACCCTCAAGACCCGCGTCCGCGACGATGCGCTCGGCGGCGACAATCCGTTCCGCTGGCAGGACCTGAAGCTGCGCGACGAATTTGCCGGCCGGCGGGTGATCGTCTTCTCGCTGCCCGGCGCCTTCACCCCGACCTGCTCGAACGAGCAGTGCCCGGCCTTCGAGCGGCTGCACGATGAATTCGCCAAGGTCGGGATCGACGGGGTCTATTGCATCGCGGTCAACGATGCCTTCGTCATGTACCAGTGGGGGCTGAAGCTGGGGGTGAACAAGGTCCGCCTCCTGCCGGACGGATCGGGCCACTTCACCCGCCGGATGGGGATGCTGATCGACAAGGATCACCTTGGCTTCGGCCTGCGTTCGTGGCGTTATGCGATGGTGGTGGACGACAACCGCATCACCCACTGGTTCGAGGAGCCCGGGATCAATGACACTGGGGCCGATAGTGATCCCTATGGCGAGACCGCGCCCGAGCACATCCTGCGCGCCTTGCAAGACCCGGCGCCGGCCATGGGCGCCGAGGAGCTGGCCGCGACCTGACCGGCGGGCGGCGGGCACCGAGTCATGAGCGGACCGGGCGAACGGGCCGGGCCGTTCATCGTCACGGCGGAACTGCCGGCGCCGGTCCTCGCCTGGGCCGATGGCCTGCGCCGCGCCCATTTCCCGCCCGAACGCAATCACCTGGCCGCCCATGTCACGCTGTTCCACGCCTTCGCGCCCTCGCTGCGCGAAGAGCTGCGGCCGCTGCTCGCCGGCATGGCGGCTGACCACGCGCCCGTTCCGGCGCGGGTCAGCGGCCTGATGAACCTGGGGCGGGGGACAGCCATCGCGCTCCACAGCCCGGCCATGCTGGCCCTGCGCGCGGCCATCGCCGACCATTTCCACGGCGCACTGACCGCCCAGGACCAGCACCCGCCGCGCCTGCACATCACCGTGCAGAACAAGGTCAGCCCGGCCGAGGCGAGGGCGCTCCAGCAGGCGCTCGCCGGGCTGGTGCCCGACCGCGAATTCGCCTTCGCTGGCCTTGGCCTGCACCGCTATCTCGGCCCCGAATGGGAGACGGTCGGGCGCTGGCCATTCCGGGGTGCAAGAGGTGTTGACCAGCCCGCGCGGCGCGGCTAGGAGCGCGGCCTGCCCGGCTTGCGCCGGGGGCCTGATGGGGCGGAGTAGCTCAGCCGGTTAGAGCAGCGGAATCATAATCCGCGTGTCGGGGGTTCGAGTCCCTCCTCCGCTACCATCCATATCCTTGAATTTTCGATGGCTTTTCAAGCGAGGCGAGTGGTTGGCGCGGCTGGCCATTTGGCATCGTGTTGCGCCGATTTCCGGCGGTTTCCTACGTTTCCATCCGATCGCTCGCAACTCCGTGCAACACCTTTGCGACAAGGATTCTTGGCGGGGGAGGGGTGGTCTGCATCCTTGGGTCATCGATCGGCGGGACCGCAATGGATCGTATTCGCGTGCATCCGCAGTTCAGACTTTGACCCTAGCCGTGCGGCGGGGGGAGGGCAGAATCTGATGGGCCAGGTTCATGTGGACCGCCCTGTGTCCCGCATGAAAACGCAAACAAAGTTGTTCGCCCGCGTGGGCGCGCGCGAGGCTTTGGTCAGTCGCAGCTGAAGTTTGCAGATGATCTAGGAAAATCCTGGCGGCTGGGCGCAAGGCCTCTAGCGCACCTTCCAGACTTGTTTGGGGGTAGCCCCTTGGCCGCGATATGGTAATCCGGGCCTTGTCGCCAACCCGGCACAGCCCATGCGTTCGGAGTCCCATGCGCTATTTCCGTCTTCGTTCGGCCCTGGTGGCGCTTACCTTCCTCTCGGTCCCGGTTGCCCATGCACAGCAGGCGGAGACCGCCGCCAGCGCTACCACGACAGACAGCGCTGCGGATTTGGGCGATGGTTTTCGGTCCCCACCCGGCAGCGCTCATCCGCGGGTCTGGTGGCACTGGTTGTCAGGCAACGTCAGCCAGGATGGAATCACCAAGGATTTTGAATGGATGAAGCGCGTCGGCATTGCCGGTGCGATGATGTTTGACGGGAATCTCGGCGGCGCCAAGATCGTTCCCCACCCCGTCACGGTCCTCAGTCCTGCGTGGTACGACAACCTCCGTTTTGCCGCCGGGGAAGCAGAGCGGCTCGGGCTGGAATTTACCATGGCGGCAGCGCCCGGCTGGAGCGAGACGGGTGGCCCCTGGGTAAAGCCGGAACAGGCCATGAAGAAATTCGTCTGGTCCGAGACGCGCGTTTCCGGTCGGCAACGCGCTGGCCAGCTTGCGCCCCTGCCCAGCGCGGTGGGGCCGTTTCAGGGCATCAAGCGGCCGGGGGCCAAGACGCCGGCGATGGCGCGTGACGTGGCGGTACTCGCCTTCCGCGCGCCGAAGGGCGAAAAGCTGCTCGCGGCCTTGAACCCCACGATCTCAACCAGCGTGGCGGGGGTCGATGCCCGACGGTTTGCCGACGGCGATCTGAACACCCTGACAAGGATCCCGAACCCGACACCGGGCCAGCCCCAATGGGTCCGCTATGATTTTGCGAAGCCGCAGACGATCCGCGCGCTGACCTATGTCGGTATGTTGGGCGGCCAGTTCGCGGAAGGCCCGGCCGGGCGGATCGAGGCAAGCGACGACGGCGCCAATTGGCGGACGATCCGCACGCTGGTGGGGGCCGTGCATCATCCTGCGCCGCAGCGCACCCTGGCCTTCCCGGCCACGACAGCCAGGCATTTCCGCGTCGTGTTCGATCGCGGGGTGCTGTCGCGCGAGTCCTACAAGCCGTCGAAAATCGAACTGGCCGAACTCGCCCTGGTGCCCGGGGCGCGGGTTGATCTCTTCGAGGATCGCGCCGGATTCGGCGTCCTCGCGGAAGTCGACCAGCAGCCGACGCCCGAGGTCGCGCCCGCCGCCGCCATCCGTGCATCCGGCATCCTCGACCTGACCGACCGCCTGCGTCCCGATGGCACGCTGGACTGGACCGCGCCTGCGGGCCAATGGATCGTATTGCGTACCGGCTGGTCGCTGACGGGAGAGATCAATCATCCGGCGACGCCGGAAGGCACCGGGCTGGAAGTTGACAAACTCAATGCGGACCATGTCCGCGCGCATCTTGATGGCTATGTCACCCCGGTCATCCAGCGACTGAACGGATTGGTCGGCGAGCGCGGACTGCGCTATTTGCTGACCGATAGCTGGGAAGCCGGCCAGGAAAACTGGACGGAGCCGATGCCGGCCGAGTTCAGCCGCCGGCGCGGCTACGACCTCATGCGAATGTTGCCGGTCCTGGCCGGCTACGTTGTGGACAGCGCCGAGAAGAGCGATGCCTTCCTGTGGGATTTCCGCCGAACGCTGGCCGATCTCGTCGCGGAAAACCACTACGGAACGATCACCCGTTTCGCCAAGGAACACAAGCTGGGCTACTATGGGGAAGCGACAGGCACGGCATGGCCGACGGTCGCGGACGGGATGCTGGCCAAGAGTCAGACGGACATTCCCATGGGCGAGTTCTGGACGTTTCCCGTGGGCGGCAAACCATTCTCCTATCATCGGGTCCCCACTGATGAATTCCCGGCCGACATCATCGAGACCCGTTCGACGGCCCATGTCTACGGCAAGCCCCTGGTCGCCGCGGAGGCGCTGACTTCGGCGTTGCCGCTGTGGATCTCGACGCCGTGGAGGCTCAAATGGATTGCCGACCGCTACATGGCGATGGGCGTCAATCGCCTTGTCATTCACACATCGGTGCACCAGCCGACCGATGATCGCAGGCCCGGACTGTCATTGGGGCCATTCGGCCAGACCTTCACCCGTCACGAAACCTGGGGCGAGATGGCGAAGCCGTGGATCGATTATCTGTCGCGTGGCTCCTACCTGCTGCAACAGGGCGCCCCCATCGCCGATGTCCTCTATTTCTATGGGGAGGGCGCGCCCTCGGGCGTCCCCTATGACCGCGAGGGCGAGCCGGCGGATCTGCGCCAGTTCGGTTTCGACTATGTCAACGCGGATGCGCTGACCCGTCTGGCCAAGGTGGAAGACGGGCGCATCGCCTTTCCGGGCGGAGCCTCCTACAAGGTGCTCGTCCTGCCCGGGTCCACCACCCGCATGACGCTCCCGATGGTGACACGGTTGCGCGACCTCGTCGCGGCGGGCGCGGTTCTGGTCGGTCCCCGGCCCATGGCCTCGCCCAGCCTGTCATCCGACAGCGCGGCGGTCCGCATGATCGCGGATCAACTCTGGGGCAAGGCTGATGACGGCACGCCGGCGCCGCGCAGCTTCGGCAAGGGCCGGGTCTATGCACAGGCCGACGTGCTCCAGGTGCTGGCGGCGGAACGGGTGTTGCCCGATTTCGAGGCGCGGCCAGCCGATCCGGCAATGGATTTGCGGTTCGCCCATCGTCGGATCGCCGATGGCGACATCTATTTCGTCACCAACCAGAGCGGTGTGGCGGCGACCGTTCCGATACGGTTTCGCGTAACCGGCAAGCAGCCCGAGCGGTGGGACGCGACCGATGGGAGCAAGCGTGCCCTCAGCTATCGCGGCATGGGCGATTACACCGAAGTGCCCTTGGCGCTGGGCGCGTATGAATCGGTATTCGTGGTTTTCCGCAGGCCGGCGACATCGCCCGCGCTGGACGTTGCATCGCCCGTCGAGCACACGGTGATGACGCTCGACAATGGCTGGACGCTGTCCATCCCTGCGCCTTCCGGGGGCGCGCCGATCAGGACATCCGCCGCCGTCGGATCCTGGACCGAGAGCGATCGTGCGGACCAGCGCTATTTCTCCGGCGTTGCCACCTATGCGCGTGAATTGCGGGTCGGGTCGGACCCGCGCCCGAAGGGGAGCCGCACCCTTCTTGATCTGGGGCAGGTGGGCGACGTGGCGGAGGTCTACATCAATGGCACCCTGGCAGGCACCGCCTGGAAACCGCCCTATCGCGTGGACATAACCGATTGGCTGGTATCGGGACGCAACCGGATCGAGGTCAAGGTTGCCAACACATGGCAAAATCGCATTGTCGGCGACCTCCAGCCAAACGCCGAAACGCGGACGTGGACCAATATGGGGGCCGGATCGCTTACCGCATCGACCCCGCTTACCCCTTCCGGACTGATCGGTCCGGTCAGGCTGATCCGTTCCGATGCCGTCGAGCCATGAACGGTCTCGTCAGGCCCGGTTCGCGCTCGGCGATCCACAAGTCGTGGCCCGGACAATGACCGGCGCCTGATTGCGGCCTGCCGCGCATCCCGGTCGGATTCCGGCGGCCGGTGCGCGAAGGGCGCGAACCGCAATGCGACGACCGACTGGGGGGCGTTTCGGCGGTGTGTCCCACGGTCTTCGGGATCCGGCATTCCCTTACTCGATCACCAGGACTTCGTGGATCAGGATCGAGGGGATCCGGGCTGAGGCCCAGCCATCCGCTATGCTCAACGCGACGGGCTTGTCGGCGACGAGCAGGCGCGCCGTGGCAGGTTTGATACCGGCCGCCAGTCGCACCCGCACATCGAGCGGTCCCACCGCGACCGGATCCTCGATCGGCTTGCGCCAGGCGCCGGCATTGTTGAGGTTTGTTACGTGAAGGATCATTCGCGTAGGCTGGCGATAGAGATTGCAGTCGAATAACCCGTGCCCTTCGACGGTGACCGGCAGGCTGTCTCGCGCGATCCAGCGTACGAGATTGGCGAGGAGATCCGCGTGGTCGGGGTGATTGTGCCGTTCGTATTGGCGGTCAATGTCCGCAGGCAGGAACGCGGTGCGGCCGCCGTCGGCGCGCTCGTGGACGACCAGGCCCGGCAGGTCCGTGGGGGCGGACTGGAGGACTGCGTCTTCGGGCGGATTGGTTGCGACGGGCGGGACGTAGGTCAGGAGCACGGTGGCGTTGGAATCCACCCGCAGGGATCCCAGGTTGCCGCCGAAATATATCAGGTCGGTTGCATCGAAGCCGGCAAGTGCGGGATGTCGGGCGATGCCCGGGGCGACGGGTGGCTCATCAGCGCGGTGCGGACCGGCAGCGTTGCGGCGCAGGCTCGGATTCAGGCGCAGGAGCGATTGGGGGCTTGAGTTTTCGGCGATCAGCGATTTGGGCACATAGCTTCCCGCACCCTGAAGCATACTTGTCTGGATATAGCCGAGGACGTCCTCGGTCAGCCCCTTCGCTGGAGGCGGTGCCGGTTTCGCGCCATCGACGTGCGCTCCGAAGATATCGGCAAGGGCGAAGTCGGCTCGGGCCGAGCCGTATCGATCGAGCCGTGACGTGTTGCCGGTTGCCAGGATTCCTCCACCGCGGGCGGCGAAGCGCTGGACGGACTGGATCTGCTCGTCGGTCATGGCCGCGAGGTTGGGGAGGACGATGCCGGTCAGTGCGGCCGCATCCCGGTCAAGATTGTCGGCGTGAACGACCACGAAAGGAATGCGCGCCCGGATCAATGCGTTGACCATGCCCTGGAACGGGGATCGGACGAGATCGCCGACGGCGTCGCGTCCATGGAAAATGTTGTTGGTATCGCTCCAGACGAGACCGACGGTGGCGACCGGACGGCGATCGAAAAGGTATTCCTGATTGCGCTCATGCCATTGCAGGATCGGGGGAAGCATCGGAAAACGGCGTTTGTCCTGCGAGTAACCGCCGATGCCGTTCCACCAGGGCCGCGCCCCGCCAGCCATTCCTTCGTACATCCAGGCGGACAATTCGTCTTGATGGGGCGAAGTCAATCGCGGCGCGTAGAGCGCGGAGGCGATGGTAATCGGCTTCTTCCAGTCGACCAGGCCGTTGAGCGTTCGGGCGAAGACGCTGTTGTCGGCCAGGCCCGATTCGTCTTCCGGCGCCTGGTGATCGATCATCATCAGCGGCGCGCGCTCAGCGATGCGCTTGAGATTGCGCGTCAGCATCGAGCCGATCAACTGGCCCAGCCACAGGCAATCGGGACCGCCGGCGTCCTGCGCTACCTTGTTGCTGTAGTCCCACAAGGCCAGCACGCGCTCGCCATTCCATTCGATCCAGCGGCGAAACAGGGGATCATCCCAGTTCCGGGCGCGCGGGAGAGCCTCGCCCACGTCCTGCTTGAACAACGAAGTGCAACGCTCGCAGTAGCAGAGGGCATAGTTCGGACCCCAGCCGCTGAGCGTGAAACCCGACGGGCGATAGCGATGGGCCACTTCGCGAACGATATCGGCGCCGTAGGTGTAGAAGTACCCGCCATTCATGCAGGGCGTGGCCAGCCGCTTGCCCTTGGCGTCGACGTTCGCCCAATCCGGATACTTCGCGACCAGTTCCGGCGAACCGCGCAGCGACAGGCGGGCAAGGACCTCGAGCCCATCGTCGCGGCTCGCCTTGACGAGATCGCCAAAGAAGTCCCTGCCGCCCAATTGCGGCGCGATCCGCTGGTCGGGAATCCTGGATGGGTAGAACGCGACATGGCCCCCCGCGCTCAGCATGACGCCCTGCGAACGGGTGGCGCGCCAGTATTCGCGCCAGAATGCGAGGTCCGGTTGAGCGACATCGTCGGTCGTGAAATTGACCTGGGCCCAGCGCCGGACCCGCTGATACCACGGCGTGGCCGAGGTGCGTGCTGCCGCCCGTGCGCCCGTCGAGGTGGCAAGGCCGGTGGCGCTGGCAATTGCTCCGAATTGCCGACGGGTAACTTTGATGGCGGCCTCCTCAACCCGGTCTTACAGTTCCGGTTCGCCGGCAAAACTAGTGCACCAGTGATCTCCCGTATAGGGCGGGCTTGAACTGCCGGGATGATCATGAACCGGGCAACTGTTTCCTGGCCGGAGGTGTCACCTTCGGTCGGGATGCCCCGTGCCGGATTTCTCGGGGTCCATCTGGAATGCGTTTCGCGGCCGCAGGGGGCGATCATGCCGCCACGCGCTCCTTGGCTGCAGGTCGGGCGCGCCATGCAGGCTCATCATTCCCATCCTTGAAATTGCGATTGCCTTGAAGCCGATCCCGGGGCCGGCGCCATGTGACGGGTATGCGGCGAGTCAGGCTGGCTTCCGGCGGCTCCGCCGGGCGATGCGGCGCAAGCGGGGGAGGCAACTGCCGGCGTTGCAATATTCGCGCCGGCCGCTAGGGCACGGTCCGGATTCGCGACCAGACCTGCCGCGGGCGGGCTGGCGCGTCAGGGAGTGCCGGTGACTTGACCGAGCGATATGTTCACACGCCCCCCGAGGGCAACTTCTTCGAGGACTTCGCGATCGGGCGGCAGTTCCTTCACCCAACGCCGCGCACGATCACCGAGGGCGACGCCAGCCTCTACATCGCGCTGACCGGGGCGCGCCAGCCGCTGCCCTGTTCGCAGCCGCTGGCCATGGCGATGGGCTATCGCGCCGCGCCGCTGGATGATGGACTGCTGTTCAACATGGCCTTCGGCAAGACCGTTTCGGACATTTCGGCCAATGCCGTGGCCAATCTCGGCTATGCCGACCTGCGCTTCCTCGAGCCGGTTCACGCCGGCGACACGCTGACCGCGCGCAGCGAGGTGATCGGGCTGCGCCCGACCTCGAGCGGCGACAATGGCGTGGTCTACGTGCGTTCGAGCGCCTTCAACCAGCACGGCCGCCCGGTGCTCACCTGGATCCGCTGGGTGCTGGTCCACGCGCGGGCCAGGGGCGGCGCGGTGGGCGAGGCGGTGGTGCCCGACCTGCCCGAGCGGGTCGAGCCGGCTGACCTGCGCGTTCCGGCGATCACGGTCGACGTGGCGGCGCTGGTGCGCGCCAGCGGCGCGGCGCGTTTGTGGGACGACTATGCGATCGGCCAACGGATCGACCATGCCGCCGGCATGACCCTCGACGAAACCGACCATACCCTGGCGACCAGGCTCTACCAGAACGGCGCCAAGGTCCATTTCGACGCGCAGATGATGGCCTCGACCCCGCATGGCCGCCGGTTGGTCTATGGCGGCCATGTGATCTCGGTGTGCCGGGCGCTGGCCTTCGAGGGACTGGAGAACGTGATCGGGATGCTGGCGATCAACGGCGGCTCGCACCGCGCGCCGACCTTTGCCGGCGACACGCTCTATTGCTTCACCGAGGTGCTCGACAAGTTCGCCCTGCCCGGCCGCGCCGACCTTGGCGGGCTGCGCTTGCGGCTGGTGGGGATCAAGAACAGGCCCGCCGCCGGTTTCCTGGCCGAAGTGGAGGAAGGCGGCAAGGTCCGCTTCGATCCTGCGGTGGTGCTCGACCTTGATTACACTGTGATGATTCCGCGCGGCTGAGCCCGCGCCCACGAGGAATGGAGAGACAATGAGCGTGAAAGTTCATCCGGCCGATGCCCTGTTCGACGGCGAGAAGGCCTTCCCCAACATCCCGAGCTGCGAACACTTCGCCGGCAGCGAGAAGCTGATCCTCAAGGCGCTGGCCTTGCAGGACCAGTATGGCCCGGTGTTCGACATCACCTGCGACTGCGAGGACGGCGCCGCCGCCGGGCAGGAGCGGGCGCACGCCGAAATGGTCGCGCGGGTGATCGCCTCGCCGGACAACAAGCATCGCCAGGCGGGCGTGCGGATCCATGATCCGGCCCATCCGCACTGGAAGGCGGACGTGGACATCATCCTCGAAGGCTGCGGCGAGCAGGTGGCCTATATCACCATCCCCAAGTCGACCTCGGCGGCGCAGACCCGCGAAGTGATCGAATATGTCCGCGCCGATTGCGCCCGCCGCGGGATCAAGCGCGAAATCCCGATCCACGTCCTGATCGAAACCCACGGCGCCCTGGCCGACGTGCGCGAGATCGCGGCGCTCCCCTGGGTCCAGGTGCTGGATTTCGGGCAGATGGATTTCGTGAGCGCGCACAACGGGGCCATTCCCGCCTCGGCCATGCGGACGCCCGGCCAGTTCGAGCACAAGCTGCTGGTGCGCGCCAAGACGGAGCTGGTCGCCGCCGCGCTGCGGAACGGGGTGGTTCCCGCGCACAACGTCTGCCTCGATCTCAAGAACACCGACGTGGTGTTCGGCGATGCCAGCCGGGCGCGCAACGAATTCGGCTTCCTGCGGATGTGGAGCATCTATCCCGCCCAGATCGAGCCGATCGTCAAGGCGATGCAGCCCGACTTCTCCGAGGTGGAGGACGGCGCGGCGATCCTGCTGGCGGCCCAGGCGGCCGACTGGGGACCGATCCAGTACAAGGGTGAGCTGCACGACCGCGCGACCTACCGCTATTTCTGGAGCTGCCTCCAGCGCGCCAACGTGACCGGGGTACCGATCCCCGATGAGGCCCGCGCGGCCTTCTTCTGAACGAAATGGGGCGGGTCTGCGGATCCGCCCTTTTTCGTTGGGAACCGGCCGGGCGGCACCGGGCCTTCGCGCGGCTCAGTGCACCTCGGACAGGAGTGCCTGGAACCGGGCGATGAGTTGGTTGGCGAGGCCGCTACGCTCGCGCCCCTGAAGCTCGATCGCGCCCAGGTGCGAGATCCAGTTGCGGGTGAGCGCGAGCGGGACGGGGACGAGCAGGCCCGCCGACAGTTCCGGCTCCAGCCCCAGCCGGGTGCCCAGCAGCACCGCGTCGCTGGCCAGAGTCGCGGCCTTGAGCGCGCGCACGTCGTCGCACACGATCACCGCGCGGTGGATGCTGCCGGGCAGGTCGAGGCCGCGATTGACGTCGCGGGCATCGAGCGAGGCATGGGGAAAGGCCAGCAGGTCCTGGACCTGGACATTGGGCAGGGCCAGCAGCGGGTGGCCGGCACGGACATAGTAGCTGGCCGACATGACCGCGAGGCTGGTGGTGCGAAGCCCTTCGACATGGAGCGCCATGCCGGTATCGCCGATGAAGAAATCGATCTGCTGTTCGAGCAGCATCTCGAGCAGTCGCCGGATCGGCTGCACGTAGATGTGCAGCTGGATCGCTCCGCCCGAGCGCGCAGCCTCGCTGAGCCAGGGTTCGAGCAGCGGCGCCAGCATCGGATCGACCCCGGCGCTCAGGCGCCCGCTGCGCCCGTCGCGCATATCGCGCGCCTCGCGGGCGAGGCTGGTGGCGTGGGACAGGAGCAGTTGCGCCCGCTCCACGAAGGCCGCGCCCGAGGCGGTCAGGCGGATGCCGGTGCCGTGGCGCTCGAACAGGACCATCCCGAGCGAATCCTCCAGCGCGCGGATGCTGCGCGAGAGGGCGGGCTGGGTCAGGTTGAGCGCCTTGCTGGCGCGGGCGAACGAGCCTTCGGCGGCGAGGGTCACGGCATGGCGCAGCTTGCGGAGATCATCCATGCCGTGGCTCTCAGCTCCTGTCAGTCCGGTCAGTCCGATCAGGCCGGGGTCGGCGGGGTCCAGGCGAGCGGCTTGGCGCCCACGTCGAGCTGGCGGGCCGGGGGATCGCGCGGTTCGGGGCCGCCTTCGGCCTGGACCTGCGCCCACATCCGGCCGATCGTCGACTGGATGATCGAGGTCTTGGGCCAGCCAAGATAGACCGCGAAGTGCAGCGCGAACTCGTTGATCTCGTCAAGCGTGACATCGCCGCTCTTGAGCGCGGCATAGATGTGGCTCTCGATCGGCTGCACGGTATCGGCGGCGCAGACGCAGGCCAGCGTGACCCAGCGGCGCGCCCGCATATCCAGGCCGGGGCGGCTCCACATCTCGGAGAAGACGAAGTCGAGGATGCCATTGGCGAGGAAGGTGGTCGCCGGCGGCGGCGGCGGGGTCCGCATCACGAATTCGTACCATTCGTGGCCCTGCTGGCGGCGGTCGGCATGGGCAATGCCCGTGCGGTCTGGATCGAATGCCATTGTTCTTGTCCTCTCCTCTTGATCGGGTTCGGCAGGCCGGGCCGGGGGCCGGGCGTCGCGGCGCTGGCGCGCGGCGGCCCGACCTCCGGCCTCAGGGAATCAGGAAATCAGGGGCGCAGGACCCAGCCGCCGTCGACGTGGATGACCTGGCCGGTGATCCAGCTGCCTGCGTCCGAGCAGAGCAGCAGCAGCGTGCCGACCAGTTCATCGGGCTCGCCGCGCACGCGCATGGCGACGTTCATTTCGAGGAACTTGATGAACGGCGAATCGTCCGGGGTCATCGACTTGCCGGCATCGCTGGTCACGTTGCCCGGGGCGATCGCGTTGACCGCGATGTTCTGGCGGCCGAGCATCCGGGCGAAGGTGGTGGTGAGGCCCACCAGCGCCAGCTTGCTGATCCCGTAGACCGAAGCCGCCGGGAAGGCGCCGCCCGAGACCTGGTTGACGATCCGCCCGCCGCCGCGCGCGCGCATCGCGGGGATGACCGCCTGGCTGCAGATCAGCGGGCCGGTGACGTTGACGTTCATCGTGCGGTTCCACTCGTCGAGCGGAACGTCGACCGGCGAGGGCGAGCTCAGCTCGGCCATCAGCGCGGCGTTGTTGACCAGGATGTCGACCCCGCCGAAGGCTTCGGTGGCGGCGGCAACCATCCTGGCGGCGTCTTGCGCGCTGGTGATGTCAACGCCGACCGAGATGGCCTTGCCGCCGGCGGCGACGATTTCGTCGGCCACGGCCTTGGCGCCTTCGGCGTTGATGTCGGTGACGACGACCGAAGCACCGGCCTTGGCGAGGCCCAGCGCATAGGCGCGGCCGATGCTGTTGCCGCGGCCGCCCGCGCCGGTCACGATGGCGACCTTGCCGTCGAGGCGGAACTGATCAATCGAGAAAGTCATCTTGGTGTCCAGTCTGGAAGGGGAGTTGCTGGGGAAGGCGGCTCAGCCCGCCGTGATGCCCTGGTCCATGGTGATGCAGGTGCCGTGCAGCCCGCGCCCGGCCTCGGAGGCGAGGTAGAGGATCATGTCGGCCACGTCGTCAACCTCGACCAGGCCGCGCACCGGCATGAAGCGCTTGAGTAGCTCCATGTCGGCGCCCTCGGGCATCTTCAGGCCCGCGCTGATGCTGGTGGCCATGCCGCCGGGCGCGACCGCGTTGATGCGGATCGGCTTCTTGATGTATTCCATCGCCATGGCCTTGGTGAGATTGGCCAGGCCCGCCTTGCTGGCGCAATAGGCGGCGGCATAGGCTTCACCGATGAAGGCCGCGCTGGAGGTGACGTTGACGATCGCCCCCTTGCGCTCCAGCAGGTGCGGGATCGCCGCCTTGCTGAGCAGGAACGGCGCGGTGAGGTTCACCGCGATGGTCCGGTTCCACAGCACCGGGTCCATCTCGTCGGAATGGGCGAAATAGATCACGCCCGCCACGTTGCACAGCGCATCCAGCCCGCCGAACGCAGCCACCGCCGCCGCGACCGCGGCTGCGGCGTTTTCGGCGACCGAAAGATCGGTCGGGTGGACCAGCGCCTTGCGGCCCGCCGCCTCGACCGCCCTGGCCGTTTCCGCCAGGCCGTCGGCGTTGAGATCGACCAGCGCGACATCGGCGCCGGCCTCGGCCAGCCTGATCGCGGCGGCCCGGCCGAGGCCCGAGGCCGCGCCCGTCACCAGCGCGGCCTTGCCGCTCATGTCGGTTGCATTAGCCATGATCGGGCGCTCCTCAGGCGGGCTTGTTCATGTTGATCCAGACGTTCTTGACCCGCAGGAATTCGTGCAGGCCTTCCTCGCCGCCAAGCCGGCCGAAGCCGCTCTGCTTCATGCCGCCGAACGGGCAGCACGGGGTCATCCCTTCGCCCGAGCCGTTGACGTGGATCATGCCCGAATCGACCTGGCTGGCCACGAAATGGGCGCGGCGCAGGTTTTCGGTGAAGATGTAGCCGCCCAGGCCGTATTCGGTGTCGTTGGCCAGCGCGATCGCCTCGTCCTCGCCGTCGAACGGGGTGACGGTCAGCACCGGGCCGAAGGCCTCGTGCTGGGCCAGGCTGCTGTCATGGGCGACATCGGCCACCACGGTGACGGGCAGGAAGAAGCCGTTGGCGGCATCGCCGCCCGCACGCTCGCCGCCGCACAGCAGGCGGTGGCCTTCCTCGTGGACCGACTTGTTGACCATGCCGAGGATGCGGTCGAGCGACTGCTCGGAGATCACCGGGCCAAGCCGGGTGCCGGGGTTGAGCGGATCGCCGACCGGGAAGTAGCCGGCCATGGTCTTGAGCGTTTCGAGATACTGGTCGTAGATCGGGCGCTCGACCAGCAGGCGGGTGCCGTTGGAGCAGCCCTGGCCGTTGGCAAGCACCGCACCCATCAGGCCGCGCTGGCTGGCGATCTGCATATTGGCATCGGCAAAGACGATCACCGGCGACTTGCCGCCCAGCTCCAGCCCGCAGGGCTTGAGCGTTTCGGCGGCGGTCCGCAGCACCTTCTTGGCCGTGGGGCCGGAGCCGACGAACTGGATCTTGTCGATCCCGGGGTGGGCCACCATGGCCTCGCCCACGTCGCCGCCGCCCATGACCACGTTGAACACGCCTTCGGGGAAGCCAGCCTCGATGAACATCTCGCCCAGCTTCAGCACCGAGAACGGCGCGAGATCGGGCGACTTGACGACGACGCAGTTGCCGGCGGCAAGCGCGGGCGCGGTGGCCATGGTCGTGGCGAAGAGCGGGCCGTTCCACGGAATGATCGCGCCGATCACGCCATAGGGCTCATACGACACATAGTCGTGCGCGGGGCCGGTGAAGGGGCTGATCGTGCGGCCCTGGATCTTGTCGGCCCAGCCGCCGAAATAGCGGAACTTCTGGGCGCCGTCGGCAGGCGCGCTGCCGGTGCCGCCAATCGGGTTGCCGGTCTCGATCGTGGTCAGCTCGGCGAGCAGCGGGGCGTACTTCTCGAACAGCTCGGCCAGCTTGAACATCAGGTTGCGGCGCTTGTCACCGGGCAGGGCGCGCCAGGCGGGGAAGGCCTTGCGGGCGGCGGCCACGGCGGCATCGACGTCGGCGGCGGTGCCCGAACGCAATTCAGTCGTCACCTCGCCGGTGCCGGCATAGACGTGGGCCAGCTCGGCTCCCGAGCCGAAACCGACCTGGCCGTTGATGATGGTGGTGTGGCGCGGCAAGATGTCGCGGTTGGGGGTCTGGAAGGTCACGGTCATCCTTTCCTGCGGCGCGCCGGTTCAACAGGCAGCGTCCAGCCTTGGGCATCGATCAGGCGGGGAACCTTGCACCTCGCGTACTTGTCGTCAAATGCATTAATAGTCACGATCCTATGACTTTTATGCATGGATTTAGCCCATGGCGCGAGCCGGCGGCGGGGCGGCGATGGCCGGGGTCCAGCCGTAGATCCGCTGAAGCGTGCCGCCCATCAGTTGGGCGAGTTCCTCGCCGGCCAGCCCGGCGTGGTCGCGGAACATGGCCACCGCCTGGGCATAGGACAGGAAATGGATCGTGCGGGTCCAGTCGCTGCCCCACATACAGCGCGCCAGGCCATAGGCCGCGAACACGCGGGCCAGGGGCGGCCAGATGTCGGCGAAGGGCCAGGCCTGGCGCGAGAGCGTGCCCACGCCCGAAACCTTGATCGCGATATTGTCGTGCGCGGCCAGGGCCAGCACATTGGCCAGATCGGCGAAAGGCTCGGCCAGGGGCGGCGGCTCCAGCGGCTGGCGCAGGCCGAGATGGTCGAGCACGAACCGGGCCGAAGGGTGGCGGCTCGCGAGGTGCCCGGCCAGTGGCATCTGGTCCACGCAGGCCATGTTGATCGCCAACCCGGCCCGCTTGGCGGCAAGGATCGCGGTATGCAGGCGTGCATCGTCCGGATCGAGCCGGGTGGTCGATGGCAGCAGCAGGCGGATGGCGATCGCGCCCGGGGTGGCGCCCCAGGCGGCGACCGTTTCGGCCAGCGCCGGGTCGTCAAGGTCCACCGGGTTCACCAGGGCGAAGCGCTCGGGCCACTGGTTGCGAACCGAAACGGCATAGCGCGCATCGTAGCGATAGTAGGCCCAGGCCGAGACAAGGATTGCCGCGTCCACCCCGGCGGCGGCCATGGCGGCAAGGATTTCCTCGCCGGTCGCGCTAGGCGGGCCGGGCAGGTGGCTGCCTCCGGGGGCCAGGTTGGCACCGGGGCCATAGGGATGGATCTGGGAATCGATGATCAGCATGGGCATCCTCGCAGGCCTGACGCCGTGCACCCTAGGCGCGCCGGTCGCCCGCGCCCAGCCGGGACATTGCGCGCGCCACTCGCGGCGGCTGGCAAGGTTGCCCGATCAGGCCAGCGGGATCAGGCCAGCGGGATCAGGCCAGAGGGATCAGGCCAGCGGGACCGGCTGGCCGATGGCGCCGCCGGCCTGGGCGCAGGCCTGGCGCGGCGCGGGCTCGGCCGGCTGCGGCCCGGCGGCGGGCGGATCGGCCAGCCGGTAGCCCAGCCCGCGCACCGTGGCGATGCGCCCGGTCCCCAGCTTCTGGCGCAGGCGGGCCACCAGCACCTCGATGGCATTGCCGCTGACATTGCGGTTGCCGGCCCACAGCGCCGTGGCGATCTGGTCCTTGGTCAGCACGTGTTCGGGGGCCAGCAGGAAGCGCTGCAGCAGACGGAATTCGTTGCGGGTGAGCGCCAGGCACGCTTGGCCGCGCCAGGCGCAGCGCGCGATGAGGTCCAGCTCGATGTCGCCCACCGCGATCCGCGGCGAGGCGCAGCCGGCCCCGCGCCGGATCGCGGCGCGCAGGCGCGCGGCCACTTCCTCGGAATGGGCCGGAACCAGCAGGAAATCGTCGGCCCCGGCATCGAAGGCGGCCACCCGTTCGCGCCATTCGTCGCGGGTGGAGAGCACCACCAGCGGCTGGGCCAGCCCGGCGTGGCGCAACCGGGCGATGATCTCGCCGGCCGGCGGGGCGCCGCCGCCCAGGGCAAGCAGCAGCGCCTGGGCGCTTGCCCTCAGCGGGCTGGCGGCGGCATCGGCCACCGCGCCGAACACTTCGGGGGCGAAGCCGGCCTGGGCCAGGCGCTGGGCCAGCAGATCGATGGCCGGGCCTTGCTGGTCGATCAGGATCACCAGCACGGGCCGGCCTCCCGGCCATTGGCTGCGCCCGGCCCGCTCATGCCACGCCGAACTTGGTTTCGACCGCGATCCCGGTCGCCTGCAGGAACTGGGTCGGCAGGACCCCGCCGGCGCAGACGATTACCGTGTCGTTGGCGATCCGACGGGTCTCGCCGCCCACGGCCAGATCCACGTGGCCGGGCGCGATGCGCTGCACCGCGCTGCCCAGCACCTGCGCGATCGCGCCGGAGCCGACCGCCTCGGCCATCCGCTCGCGGTTGCGGCTGCGCGCGCGGGCATAGCTGGCCCCGCGATAGGACAGGGTGACCTCGGTCCCCGGCTGGTCGGCCAGTTGCAGCGCGGCCTCCAGCGCGCTGTCGCCGCCGCCCACCACCAGCACCCGGCGCCCGGCATATTGTTCGGCATCGATCAGCCGGTAGACCACCTTGGCCAGGTCTTCGCCCGGCACGTCGAGCGTGCGCGGAGTGCCGCGCCGGCCGATCGCCAGCAGCACGGTGCGCGCCCGGTAGCGGCCCTCGCCGGTTTCCACGATGAAAGCGGCGCCCTCGGCCTCGTCCTCGCGCCGCACGGCGAGCACCTGTTCCTCGAAGCGGGGGGCAAGGCCGGTATCGGCCAGCACCTGTTCCCAGAAGGCGAGCAGCTTCTCCTTGCTGACCTCGCCAAAGCGCACCTTGCCGACCAGCGGCAGCGTGGCGGGCTGGGTCATCACCAGCTTGCCGCGCGGGAAATGGGCGACCGTGCCGCCCAGCGTGGCCTGGTCGAGCGTGACGAAGGCCAGCCCGCGCTCCAGCGCGCCAAGGCTGGCGGCAAGCCCCGCCGGGCCGCAGCCCACGATCACTACGTCCAGCAGGTCGCTCCCTTGCGCCCTGCTGCGCCGCGCCGCCGTTGCCGCATGGCCGATCGCCTGGCGGCCCTGTTCGATGGCGTTCTTGATCAGGCCCATCCCGCCCAGTTCGCCGGCGATGAACAGGCCGGGCACGCTGGTTTCGAACTCGGGGCTGAGCAGGGGAATATCGACCCCGCGGGTCGCGCTGCCGAAAACCAGGGTGATCGCTCCGGTCGGGCAGGCGGTGGCGCAGGCGCCGTGGCCCACGCACATGGTCGGCTCGATCAGCGCGGCCTTGCCGTCGATGATCCCGAGCACGGTCTGTTCGGGGCAGGCGCGGGCGCAGGCGGCACAGCCCAGACACCGCGCCGGATCGATTACCGGGTGGAGCGTATTGGGCTCCATCAGCCCGGCCTCGCGGTTTTCCTCGAGGATCGCGCGCGCCCGGCGCGAGCGCAGCTTGCCCAGCACGATCCAAGCCAGCCACAGCACGGCCAGCGGCAGGGCATAGACCAGGGTGAGCGGATCAGTCGTCATCAGGCGCCCGGAACCTCCAGATCGCGCGCGGCGGCATCGACCTTGCCGAGGCCGGCCGGATCGCGGGCCAGCGCGCGGCGCGCGGCGGCCAGGTCCTGCCGGGCCTGTTCGCCCTGCTTGAGCACCATGCGCGAGCGCAGCAGCAGCACCCAGCGCTCGGGATCGGCGGGATTGGCCTTGAGCTTGGCGGCAAGGCCGCCAACCATGCCATCGATCATCGTCTGGCGCTGGGCCTCGGGCAGGGCGCTGGCGGCCTGGACCGCGCCGGGATCGAGCGGGGGCGGGCTGGCCCCGGACAGGGCGGCTGAGGGCGGGCCGGCGGCGGGCGCGGACGCTTTCAGGCGGCCGGAAACGTCGATCCCCAGCTTGCCCGAAACCGCGGTGATCTGCCGGCGCACGTCGGCCTGCCACGGCGCATCGGCGGGGCCGGAATTGGCCAGCGCGATCCACTTGTCGAGCGCGGCCTTGCCCTCGCCGTGCTGGGCCTGCCACAGGGCGAGGAAATAGCGGGCGCGCGGTTCGTTCGGATCAAGCGCAATGGCCTGCTCGAACAGGGCACGCGCCTCGGCGCTGACCGTGCCCCCGGCAACGCCCGTCAGCGCCTCGCCATAGCCCGAGGCGACCAGGGCCGAACGGGGCAGCAGGGCAAGCGCCCGCTTGTAGGGTTCGATCGCGCGGTCGGGGTGCCCGGTCATCGCCTGCGACCAGCCGAGCATCCGCCAGCCCTCGCCATCGCCCGGGGTCTGTTCGAGCCGCTTGGCCAGGCGGCCGATGGCGGTGTCCACATCGTCAAGCGGCTTCTGGCCGGCTGGCCCGGCAAGCCCGTCGGCCAGGGCCGCGTTCCCCGCGTCGCCGGTAGCCTCGTCCTCGCCGCGCAGGGCGATCACCGCCAGGCCCGCCGCGGCCAGCGCGCCGGCGCCGAGCAGCAGGTGGCGCGCCGTGAGTCGGCGGGGATTGCCGGCCGGAGCAGGGGCAGCCCCGGCCGGCACGGCGTTCGTCGCAGGTGGGGCAAGCGCGTCCGTAGGGGCGGACTCGCGCGCCTGCCAGACCCGCATGGCGACGACGCCGAAAACGAGGCCGGCAAGACCTGTCAGGATGTATTGCAGCATAGTTGCTCCCTCTTGGCGGGGATGATGCAGACCCGTTCCACGCGCAGCCTTGCCTCGCCGGCACTGGCGCCGAACACCTGTTTCCTGACACCAAGCTGACAATCGGCCCAATCGTCGTCATGACGAGGCGGGCAAGCGGCGGGCCGATGGAATAAATCGCGGACCGCCGGCAACCAATCGCTAAGCAGACTTTGGCATGGAAGGGCTTGCATTCACCCGAAACTAACCACGGATATATGGCGACAAGAGCAGAACACCTCCCAGCATCGGGTCAACAGCCACGGTTAACCGCCAGCGCGGTGGAACGGACGATTTCGCTGCTGGTCGTCGTCCTGGTGGCCGGCGCGATCCTTTACGGCTGGCTCCACCGCCATGATCCGTGGATCAATCCCGAACATGGCCTGGGCTATGCGCTGGGCATCGTCGGCGGCTCGCTGATGCTGATTCTGCTGGCCTATCCGGTCCGCAAGCGGGTGCGTCCGGCCTCGCGGGCGATGGGCAGCGTGGGCTTCTGGTTCCGCCTGCATATGCTGCTCGGCCTGATCGGGCCGCTTGCCATCCTCTATCATGCCCGGTTCAGCTGGGGCGCGCTCAACAGCGCCTTTGCCCTGGGCGCGATGATCGTGGTCTCGGGCAGCGGGCTGATCGGGCGCTATTTCTATTCGCGGGTCCATCGCGGCTATTCCGGGCGCAAGCTCGAACTGCGGTCCCTGCGCGAGGAAATGGACGACAAGCTTGCCGCCCTGGCGGCGCGCGGGGTGCCGGCCGAGGCGATCATGCAGCGGCTGCGCCCGTTCGAGGCCGATGCGATCGCCGCCGGGGCCAGCTTCCGCGCCGGCGCCTGGGCGATAATCGGGCTGGGGTTTCGCACCCGGCGCGCCAGGGCGGGGCTGCGCCACGAGCTGGGCGGGGCCGAGCGCGGGCGGATTGCAGTGCGCGCGCTGGTCGACGACTATTTCGAGGCCGTGCGCCGCGCCGCCGAATTCGCCTTCTACGATCGCCTGCTGCGCCTGTGGCACCTGCTGCACCTGCCGCTGTTCATCCTGCTGGTGGCCGCCGCCGTGCTCCACATCGTTGCCGTGCATATGTACTGATGGGCCTGTGGCGGCGCCTGGCATGGATCGTGGCGGTGCTGGTGGCTTCACTGGCGCCGGTGGCCGTGCCGGCATCCGGCCAGTCGATCATGGAGCGCCTGATCACGCCGGGACTACTGAGCGCCGGCCATGCCCGGCTCGAAAGCCAGTGCGACAGCTGCCACTCCTCGTTCCGCAAGGAGGCGCAGAACGGCAAGTGCCTGGCCTGCCACAAGGGGATCGCCACCGATCTGGCCACCGGCAGCCACTTCCACGGCAAGTTCGCGCCGGCGCGGGGCACCTGCAAGGCTTGCCATTCCGAGCACAAGGGCCGCGCCGCGGGGCTGATCCGGTTCAGCCGGATCGGCTTCAACCACGCCTTCACCGACTTCGCGCTGACCGGCGCCCACGCGCGGGTCGATTGCGCCGGCTGCCATGGCACGGTCCACAACTATCGCGGCGTCCCGCGTGACTGCGCCTCGTGCCACGCCCGCAAGGATCCGCATCGCGGCCAGTTGGGCCGGGCCTGCCAGACCTGCCACACCAGCGCCGCGTGGAAGCCGGTCCAGGGGTTCAACCATGCCGCCACCGGCTTTGCCCTGACCGGGCAGCACCGCGCGGCCGCCTGCCTCTCGTGCCATGCCGGGCAGCGCTGGAAGGGACTGGGGACGGGCTGCGCGGCCTGTCATGCCAGGGACGATGCCCATCGCGGCAGCCGGGGCGCCAATTGCGCGCAATGCCACACTACCGCCGGGTGGAAGCAGGCCAGCTTCGACCATGCGAGTACCGGCTTTCCCCTGCTGGGCGGCCATGCCGAGGCGGCCTGCGCGGCGTGCCACGGGGCGGGCAATGCGAACAGGCACCCCGCGCGCACCTGCATTTCGTGCCATGCCCGCGACGATGCCCACAAGGGCCAGAACGGGACCGACTGCGCCTCGTGCCACAATCCGCGCTCGTGGAAGCAGACCAGCTTCGATCATGACCGGATGACCGGCTTCGCCCTGCGCGGGGTTCATCGCACCACCCGGTGCGAGGCCTGCCATGTCCAGCCGCCCAAGGTCGCCAGCCCGCCGGTCACCTGTTTTGGCTGCCACGCGCGCGACGACGTGCACAAGGGCGCCAACGGCATGGACTGTGGCCGCTGCCACACGGCGGTGAGCTGGAAGAGTTCCAGCTTCAACCACGACACGATGACCGGCTTCCCGCTGGCCGGCGCCCATGCCCGTGCCAGGTGCGAGGATTGCCACGGGACCAGCGGCCTGCGCTCGGCCACGGCGGTGGAATGCGTCTCGTGCCATGCGAAGGACGATGTCCACGCCGGTCGCCTCGGCAAGGATTGCGCCCGTTGCCACGACAGCACGGCGTGGAAAGGCCGGGTGCGCTTCGACCACGATCTCACCCGCTTCCCGCTGCTGGGCCGGCACGCCGCCCAGCCATGCACGGTCTGCCATGCCGACCGGACCTTTGCGAGCAAGGGCACCGCCTGCCAGGATTGCCATGCCGACCTGCACCATGCCGGCACGCTTGGCCAGCCGGCGCAGTGCCGGACCTGCCACACCGCGTCGGATTGGCGGGCCTGGCGGTTCGACCACGACCAGGCGACCAGCTTCAAGCTGACCGGCAAGCACCAGGGGCTGATCTGTTCGGCCTGCCACAAGCGGCCGGGCGATCCCGCGCAACTGGGCGCGCGCTGCGTCGATTGCCACCGCCGCAACGACCCCCATCGCGGCGGCTTCGGCGAGGATTGCGAACGGTGCCACGTGACCACCGGGTTCCGCGAGATCCTGATGAACAGCAAGCGATGAAGTGCTGACGGTTACCTGACGTTAATCTTACAAGTCTTTGTTTTTTCCGATGAACGGAATCGGATCGACGATGATCCGAGGCCGGTGCTTTACGCTTTTCCTTCGGTAAGTGGTTAAGCCTTCCCGGCAAGGTCGAATGCCATCGAACGGTTCGGTGGGCTGGCTCGGGAAGGGTGGACGTACTTGCGCGGGGAACGGCTGTGGGCGGTTCTGGCCTTGGTGGTGGCGCTGCTGATCGCAGCGCTGCCCGCTGGCGCGCGCGTGAACGGCCCGGCGCTGGTTCCCGCGCCCGTCGCGGCGCCGGCTCCGGTTGCAGCAGCGGCCTCGGCCGCGCCGCCCGCCAGCTTCGACCACTTCCGCACCGGCTTCCCGCTGACCGGCGCCCATGCCGCGGTCCGCTGCGAATCCTGCCATCGCGGCGGGGTGTTCGCCGGCACGCCGACCGATTGCGCTTCGTGCCACAACGACGTGATCGCCAGCGGCAAGCCGAGCCGCCATGTCCGCACCCAGGGCCGGTGCGACACGTGCCACACGGTCAAGACCTGGCAGATCGCCCGGTTCGACCATTCGGGCACCAGTGCCTCGTGCAAGAGCTGCCACGATGGCGTCCAGGCCGCCGGCAAGCCGGCCGGGCACATCGCCACGGCGCAGGATTGCGCGGCTTGCCACACCAGCGCCAGCTGGTCGGCGCTGCATTTCGACCATGCGGCCGTGAGCGGAACCTGCGCCTCCTGCCACAACGGCACGCGGGCCACCGGCAAGGGCGCGGCGCACCTTGCCACCGCCAAGGATTGCGGCGCCTGCCACACCACCCAGAACTGGGCCGGCGCCCGGTTCGACCACGCCGGGGTGGCCGGCAATTGCGCCTCTTGCCACAACGGGACCACGGCCACCGGCAAGGCCGCATCGCACCTGCCGACCGGCAATGCCTGCGAGGATTGCCACAAGACCGCAGCCTGGTCGCCGGCATCGTTCAACCATGCTGATACCACGGCGGCCTGCACCACCTGCCACAACGGCACGCGGGCCGCCGGCAAGCCGGCCAACCACGTGCCCACCGCCGCCGAATGCAGCGATTGCCACAAGACTGCCGCCTGGACCCCGGCCGCGTTCAGCCACGCCGCGGTCGGCAGCGATTGCGCGTCCTGCCACAACGGGACGAGCGCCGCCGGCAGAAGCGCGACCCACATCGCCACCAACACCAATTGCGCCGATTGCCACACCACGGCCGCCTGGGCGCCGGCCCGGGCGGTGAACCACGCCGACGTGATCGGCACCTGTTCCTCGTGCCACAACGGCACTCGGGCCAGTGGCAAGGCCAACACCCACCTGCCGACCACGGGCGAATGCAGCGATTGCCACCGGACCTCGGCCTGGACCCCGGCCACTTTCAGCCACGCCAACGTGACCGCGGCCTGTTCCTCTTGCCACAACGGCACGACCGCCACCGGCAAGAGCGCCACCCATATTGCCACCAACAGCAATTGCGCCGATTGCCACACGACCACGCTGTGGTCGCCGGCCAAGGCCGTGAACCATGCAGACGTGATCGGCAGCTGTGCCTCGTGCCACAACGGAACCAAGGCCAGCGGCAAGCCGGCAACCCACCTGCCCACCACGGGCGAATGCAGCGATTGCCATCGGACCTCGGCCTGGAGCCCGGCCTCGTTCAGCCACGCCAACGTGACCGCGACCTGCTCGTCCTGCCACAACGGCACCACGGCCACCGGCAAGAGCGCGACGCACATCGCCACCAACAGCAATTGCGCCGATTGCCACACGACCACGCTGTGGTCGCCGGTCAAGGCGGTGAACCATGTTGACGTGATCGGCAGCTGTGCCTCGTGCCACAACGGAACCAAGGCCAGCGGCAAGCCGGCAACCCACCTGCCGACCACGGCGGATTGCAGCGATTGCCACCGCACCTCGGCCTGGACCCCAGCCTCGTTCAGCCACGCCAATGTGACCGCAGCCTGTTCGTCGTGCCACAACGGCACCACGGCCGCCGGCAAGAGCCCCACCCACATCACCACGAACAGCATCTGCGGCGATTGCCACACGACCACCGTGTGGTCGCCGGTCAAGACGGTGAACCATGCCGACGTGATCGGCACCTGCGCCTCGTGCCACAATGGCAGCGCGGCCGAGGGCAAGTCCGCCACCCACATCGCCACCACGGCCGATTGCGCGGACTGCCATCGCACCAGCGGGTGGACCCCGGCCAATTTCAGCCACGCGAGCATCACCGGCACCTGCTCGTCCTGCCACAACGGCACCTCGGCCACGGGCAAGAACGCGACCCACGTGGCCACCACCAACACCTGCGAGGATTGCCACTCGACCGCCGCCTGGTCGCCCGCGCGCACCTTCAACCATGCAGATGCGATCGGCACCTGCGCCAGCTGCCACAACGGCACCTCGGCGCCGGGCAAGACCGCGACCCACATCGCCAGCACCGGCTCCTGCGACTTCTGCCACAAGACGACCACCTGGACCGACGTGGTGGTGGACCATACCCAGGTGATCGGCACCTGCGCCTCGTGCCACAACGGCAGCACCGCCACCGGCAAGACCGCAACCCACATTCCGACCACGGCAGCCTGCAGCGATTGCCACCGCACCACCCAGTGGCTGCCCGCGACCTTCAGCCATTCCGGCATCTCGAGCGGCTGCGCCACCTGCCACAACGGCACGACCGCGCCCGGCAAGAACGCCACTCACATGGCCACCAACAACCTGTGCGAGGACTGTCACTACACCACGGCCTGGTCGCCCGAGCGGCGGGTCAACCACAATGACGTGATCGGCACCTGCACCTCCTGCCACAACGGGGTCATCGCACGGGGCAAGCCGCGCGAGCACCCGACGACCAGCCAGGACTGCGGCTCGTGCCACCGCACGACCACCTGGGATATGTGAGTGGCGGGATCGCAAGACTATCGGGACGCTGACGGGATCGCCAAGCGAGAGGGGTTTTTGACTTGAAGCAGATGACCAGGATCGGCGGGCTTGCGCTCGCCATCGGCGGCGCGCTGGCCACCGGCGCCGCCCTGACCGCGCCGGCCGCGGCCCAGACCGTGGCCGACCGGGCGCTGTCCGACATCAAGGCCGAAACCGCCGGCGGCTGTTCCGCGCTCACGGTGAACTTCAACATCCGGGTGCAGATCGTCAGCTGGTTTCCGGAAACCGCCGGGCGCGAACTGCACGTGCGGCTCCTCCCGCTCGACGGGACCAGTCCCACCCAGCTGCGCGATTCGCTGCGGACGCCCGGGGCCGTGCCGGCGCTGCGTTCGGTCCAGTACGAGGGCGACAATCCGGCCGGCCCCATCCTCTCGCTGTTCTTCACCCGTGATATGCAGTTCGGCGTGGAAGCCGGGGCTACGCCGCAGCAACTGGTGATCCGGGTGAGCAATCCCGGTTCCGCGGCTTGCACCGCGCCGGCCGCGCCCGTGGCGGGCGCGCCCGCGGCGGCGCCCCTGTCCGGCTCGCAGGCCGACCAGGCCGAGGCCGCCCGTCTGATCGGCGAGGCCGAGCAGGCGATCCGCGAGAGCAACCTCGACCGGGCGATCCCGCTCCTCACCAATGCCGCCGCCCTGCCGGAGACCGCCAGCACCCCGCGCGCGCTGGAGCTGCTTGGCCTGGCGCGCGAGCGCAAGGGGCAGGCAGCCCATGCCACCGCGATCTACGAGGAATACCTGCGCCGTTTCCCCGAGGGCGAGGCGGCCGAGCGGGTGCGCCAGCGGCTGGCCTCACTGGCCCCGGCGCCCGGCGCCTCGCAGCAATTGCACGCCGGCAACGGCGGGGCGGGCACGGCCAAGGCCTGGACCTTCGGCCTGCGCGGCAGCTTCTCGCAGTTCTATTTCCGCGACCAGGGGCGCACCAGCACCTTCACCACCAGTTCCACGCTGGGCACCGAGGTGGACAATTCGGTCAACGTCAACCAGCTGCTCACCGCCGGCGACGTGACCCTGACCGCCGGCAACGACCGCCGCCAGTTCCAGCTGCGCGCGGCCGGGTCCTATACCAAGAACTTCGGCACCAGCGCGTCGGTTTCGACCATCAACAACGGCAACCAGACCCTGACCTTCCGCTCCCGCCCGGGCGGGGGGATCGAGGCGCTGACCGCGCTCTATCTCGACTATGCCGATGCCGATCTCGATACCTCGCTGCGGATCGGCCGGCAGACCCGCAATTCAGCCGGCGTGCTGGGCCGTTATGACGGCGCGCTGCTGGGCTTCCAGGCCAATCCCCACCTCAAGGTCAATGCCGTGGCGGGCTTCCCGGTCCTCTCATCGCACCAGATGTCGGTGCTCAAGGAGCGGCCGTTCTATGGGCTGAGCGTGGATTTCGGCGCCAAGCGCAGCCCGTTGCAGGCCTCGGTCTACTGGTTCGACCAGCGGGCGAAGGGGGGCTTCATCGATCGCCGTTCGCTGGGCGTGGAGGCGCGGCTGCTCAAGAAGCGGTTCAACGCCTATGCCATGGCCGATTATGACGTGAAATTCGGCCGGCTGAACCTGGGGCTGATGTCGTTCAACTACAATTTCCCCGATGCCTCGAGCCTGAGCCTCACGGCCGACTATCGCCAGTCGCCCCTGCTGACCACGACCAATGCCCTGATCGCCCAGATCGACCTCGTCACCAACCTGCCGATCCTGACCTTGGGCGGGCTGCGGCCGTTCTTCACCGACGACCAGATCTACCAGCTGGCCAGGGACCGCACGCTGACCTCGAAATCGATGACCCTGACCTATTCGCGCCCGATCACCAGCAAACTCCAGATCAGCGCCGATTTCAACATGACCGATACCGGCGGCACCCCGCCGACCCCGGCCAGCGCGGGGACCATGGCGGTGGGGGCGCTGCCCGCCACCGGCAAGGAATTCTACTATGGCACCCAGCTGATCGGTTCGGGCCTGTTGTGGGACAACGACATCTACATCCTGGCCGGGCGCTATTCGAACACGGCCATGGCCCGCGTCTGGACCGCCGATTTCAACGCCCGCGTGCCGATCACCGGCAAGTTCCGCGTCAGCCCGCGCCTGCGCTATGGCTACCGCGACAACAAGCCCAGCGCGGCAACGCCGGTTCCGGGCACTTACCGGCAGTTCCAGCCGACCCTGCGGATGAATTACTACCCGATCCGCCATTCGGAGATCGAAGTGGAACTGGGCGGCAATTTCACCAGCCAGAGCCAGTACAACGGCGCCTCGTGGGACCGGATCCGGGAACAGGGCTGGGTGCTCTCCTCCGGCTACCGGCTGGACTTCTGAGCATGACCGGCGCGGGCGCGATGCGCGGCGGGGCCGGGCGATGATCGCCGAGGCGGGATTGGCCGCGCTGTGGCTGGGCGCGGCCATGGCCCTGTTGCAACTGGTGCTGGGCGCGCTGGCGCTGGGGGCGGGGCGGGCTTCGCTGGGCGAAGCGATCGGCCCGGTCGCGGTGGTCCAGGCGGCGCTGGCGGGCACGGCCTTCGCCTGCCTGGTCGCGGTCTTCGCACGGTCGGATATGTCGGTGCTGCTGGTGGCGGCCAACAGCCATTCGGCCAAGCCGATGCTCTACAAGGTGGCCGGCGCCTGGGGCAATCACGAAGGCTCGATGCTGCTTTGGGTGACGATCCTGGCCCTGGCCGGGGCGACCATCGCCCTGTTCGAGCGCCGCCTGCGCGCCGATACCCGCCTTGCCACCCTCGCCGCGCAAGGGGCGATCGCGCTGGGCTTCTATGCCTTCCTGCTGTTCGCCTCCAACCCTTTCGCGCGGATTTCTGGGGTGAGCGAGGGGCAGGGGCTGAACCCGCTGTTGCAGGACCCCGGCCTCGCCTTCCATCCGCCCACGCTATACCTCGGCTATGTCGGGATGTCGGCGGCCTTTTCCTTCGCGGTGGGGGCGCTGGTCACCCGCAATGTCGGGCCGGACTTCGCCCGCGCCATGCGGCCCTGGGTGCTGGGCGCCTGGGTGTTCCTGACCATCGGCATAACCGCCGGTTCCTACTGGGCCTATTACACGCTCGGCTGGGGCGGTTGGTGGTTCTGGGATCCGGTGGAGAACGCCTCGCTGATGCCCTGGCTGGCGGCCACCGCGCTGCTCCATTCGGTTACCGTGCTGGCAACGCGCGACGGACTGCGCGCCTGGACGATCATGCTTTCGGTGCTGGCCTTCTCGATGTCGATGGTGGGCACTTTCCTGGTGCGCTCGGGCATTCTCACCAGCGTCCACTCCTTCGCGGTCGATCCGGAGCGCGGGGTGTTCATCCTTGCCCTGCTCGCGCTCTACATCGGCGGTGCAATGGCCCTGTTCGCGGCACGCATCGCCACGGTGAGCGAGGGGAGCCGGTTCGATCCGGTCAGCCGCGAGGCGGCGCTGGTGATCAACAACCTGGTCCTCTGCGTGATCCTGGTGGTGGTCATGGCCGGCACGCTCTACCCGCTGGTGCTGGAGGCGACGACGGGGGCGAAGATCTCGGTCGGCGCGCCCTATTACAACAGCGTGGCCGGGCCGCTGGCGCTGGTGCTGATGGTGCTGCTGGCGGCCGGGCCGCTGCTGCGCTGGCGCTCGGACCGGGCGCGGCTGGTGGTGGACCGGATGGCGCTGGCGCTGGTGGCGGGCGCGGCGGCCCTGCTGCTGCTGGCGCTGTTCGCCCGCCGCATCGGCGCCCTGCCGCTGCTGGGGCTGGTGGCCGCCGCGATTGTTGGCGTGGCCAGCCTTGCGCCGCTGTGGAAGCGCCGGCTGGGGCGCACGCCGCTGTTTACCTGGGGCATGGTGCTGGCGCACCTGGGCTGCGCGGTGAGCCTGGCGGGCATGGCCTGCGACAGCGCCTTCACGGTGGAGAACATGGCCGCGGTGCGCGCCGGCGAGACCCGCATGGTCGGCCCCTTCGCGGTGCGGCTGGAAGGTGTGCGCGAGAAGCCGGGGCCGAACTACCAGGCGCTGGAGGCGGTGCTGGCGGTGACACGCGGTGGCGGCGAGGGCTTTGCCATGCGCCCGCAGCTGCACCAGTTCACCGACCCGCCGATGACCACCAACCAGGCCGCGATCGCCACCTTCTGGAACGGCCAGCTCTACATCACGCTGGGCGAAAACAGCGACGGCACCAATTTCCTGCTGCGGATGTGGTGGAAGCCGTTCGTTACCCTGATCTGGCTGGGCGGGGCGCTGATCGCGCTGGGCGGGGCGCTCTCGCTGCTGGGCCGGGTGCGGCGCGACTGGTGGGGCCATCGCTGGCCGTGGCAGCGCGGCTTCGGCGCGGGGGCGGGGGCGGCGGCATGAGGCGCCGGCTGCTCCTGTGGCTGCCCTTCGCGCTGGTGGCGGGGCTGTTTGCCGTGTTCTACGCGGGCCTGCGCCATCCGGATGACCATGTCATCGCCTCGCGCATGGTCGGCCAGCCTTTGCCGCAATTCGCCGCCGCTCCGGCCTTTCCCGGCCGGCCCGGCGCGGCCACGGGTGACTTTGCCGACGGCAAGCCGCGCCTGCTCAACATCTTCGCCTCGTGGTGCGTGCCCTGCCGTGACGAGGTGCCGATGCTGGCGCGCCTCCAGGCGATGGGCGCCGAGGTCGACGGGATCGCGGTTCATGACAGCGCGCCCGATCTCCAGCAGTTCCTCGCGCAATATGGCGATCCCTATGCCCGTATCGGGCTGGACGCCGGCGGCCGCGCCCAGATGGCCTTCGGCTCGGCCGGGGTGCCGGAAACCTTCGTGGTCGATGGCCGGGGGCGCATCCTTTACCAGCACGTCGGCGTGGTGACCGAGGCCGACGTGCCCAAATTGCTGGCCATGCTGGGGGGCGGGAGGTGATGCGTTCGATCATGCTGGCGGTCCTGCTTGCCGCCGCCCCCGCCGCCGCCCAGCAGGGCGCCGCGCCGGATTATGCGGAAGTCTCGCTGTCCGACCCTGCGCGCGAGGCCCAGGCGCTGGCGCTGATGGATGCGATCCGCTGCGTGGTCTGCCAGGGCCAGCCGATCTCGGGCAGCAATGCCGACCTTGCCGGCGATATGCGCCGGATGATCCGCGAACGCATCGCGGCGGGCGAAAGCCCGGACCAGGTGCGAGCCTGGCTGGTGGGCAAATATGGTGACTGGGTGAGCTTCCGGCCCGAGGTCAGGGGGCAGACCGCGCCGCTGTGGCTGGTGCCCTTGCTGGCCCTGGCCGGCGGCGGCTGGCTGGTTTCGCGGCGGTTGCGGACCGGCCGGCGTGGATCGCGCAAGCAGGAGACGGGCTGATGGGCTGGCTGTTTGCCGTGGGGCTGGCCGCGCTGGCCCTTGGCGGGCTGTGGCAGGGCGGGCGGGTCAACCGGCTGGCGCTGGAACTGGCCGGCGCCGCGCTGCTGGCGGCGCTGGCCGGCTATGCCTGGCAGGGCAGCCCCGGCCAGCCGGGCCAGCCGGTGGCCGCGCCGGCCCCGCGCGGTTAGCGCCGCTGGCGCCGGTTCAGCTTCGCAGGCGCCAGCCGGTGCGGAAGATCCAGGTCACGATGCCCACGCAGATCACCAGGAAGGCAACCGTCAGCCCGGCGGCCAGCGCGATGTTGACATCGGCGCGGCCATAGAAGGTCCAGCGCAGGCCGTTGACGAGGTAGACCACCGGATTGGCCAGCGCGACCGTGCGCCACGGCGGGGCGAGCATCTCGATCGAATAGAACGTGCCGCCCAGGAAGGTCAGCGGGGTGAGGACCAGCATCGGCACGACCTGGAGCTTCTCGAACCCGTCGGCCCAGCAGCCCAGGATGAAGCCGAACAGCGAGAAGGCCAGCGCGATGAGCACGATGAACCCGGCGGCCAGCACCGGGTGGAGGATCGTGTAATCGACGAAGAACCGCGCGGTCACCAGGATGATCGCGGCCAGGATGACCGACTTGGTCGCCGCCGCCCCGACATAGCCCAGCAGGGTTTCGGCCACGCCGACCGGGGCGGAGAGCAGCTCGTAGATCGTTCCGGTGAAGCGCGGCAGATAGATCCCGAAGCTGGCATTGGCGGTGCTTTCGGCCAGGATGGTGAGCAGCAGCAGGCCCGGGATGATGAAGGCGCCATAGGGCACCCCGCCAACCTCGCTCATCCGCCCGCCGATCGCCGAGCCGAAGACCACGAAATAGAGCGAGGTGGTCAGCACGGGCGTGAAGATCGACTGGAACAGGGTGCGCCAGGTGCGGGCCAGCTCGAACTTGTAGATGGTCCAGGTGCCGCGCAGGTTCATCCCGCCTTCCTTCCGACGAGTTCGACGAAAATGTCTTCCAGGCTCGACTGGTGGACGTCGAGGGCGGTGAAGGCGATGTCGGCCCCGACCAGCGCCTTGACCAGGCTGGCGATGGTGCGTTCGTGGCCCTGCGCGCCGGTGGTCCGCAGGATCAGCGTGAGCCGGTCATCGCCCACCTGCACCGGGAAGGGGGCCAGGGCTGCGGGGATCGCGCCCAGCGGCTCGGCCAGGCCCACGCGCACCTCGGTGCGGCCGAGCCGGGCCATCAGGGCGGCCTTTTCCTCCACCACGATCAGCTTGCCGCGATGGATCACGCCCACCCGGTCGGCCATTTCCTCGGCCTCCTCGATGTAATGGGTGGTGAGCACGATGGTCACCCCCTGATCGCGCAGCTGGCCGATGAGCTGCCACATATCGCGCCGCAGCTCCACGTCGACCCCGGCGGTCGGCTCGTCGAGGAACAGGAGGGCGGGGTCGTGGGCCAGCGCCTTGGCGATCAGCACGCGGCGCTTCATGCCGCCCGAAAGCTCGCCGATCCGGGCGCCGCGCTTGTCCCACAGCGAGAGCGCGCGCAGGATCTGCTCGATCCGCGCCGGGTCGGGCGCGAGGCCGAACAGCCCGCGCGAATGGCTGACCGAGAGCAGCACCGGCTCGAACATATCGACGCTCAATTCCTGCGGCACCAGCCCGATCCGGGCGCGGGCCGCGCGCCAGTCCCGGGCCATGTCGAGGCCGAAGGCGTGGATCGTGCCACTGCCGGGGCGCACCAGCCCGCAGACCGCGCCGATCAGCGTGGTCTTGCCCGCGCCATTGGGGCCGAGCAGGGCGAAGATCTCGCCCCGCCGGATCTCGAGATCAACCCCGTCGAGCGCGGTGGTGGCCGGGGTGTTCGCCCGGGCCGGATAGGTCTTGCCCAGGCCGCGGATGGCGAGGATCGGATCGCTGGTCATGGGGCCGACCATAGCGCGAATGGCGCCGGCTCCAATGGGGCTTGTGGTTACCCGTCCCAGCCGTCGCGGGGGCGGGCCTGCTTGCGGGCGCGCGGCGGCGTGCCGAGGATGCGCTGGAACGAGCGGCGCATCCGGTTGGTGTTGCCAAAGCCCGCCACCAGCGCCGCATCATCCAGCGAAAGGCCGCTCTCGATCGCCACGCAGGCCGCATCCACCCGCAGCTTCTCGATCGCCTTGGCCGGGCCGATGCCGAACACCTCGGTGAAGGCGCGGGTGAAGTGGCGGACGCTGAGCGCGGCCTGTTCGGCCAGCCGTTCGACCGGGAGCGGTTCGTCGAGCCGTTCGCGCGCCCAGATCACCAGATCGCCGAAGCGGTGGCTGCGATCGGGCAGGTCGAGCAGGGGCGAACGCTGGTTGCCGCCGCTGCCGCGGTGCGCGGTCAGCACCAGAGCGCGGGCGGTTTCGCGGGCGCGGCGGCTGCCATGGTCCTCGGCAACGACGGCCAGCGCCACGTCGGTCCCGGCGCTGACCCCAGCCGAGGTCCAGATGTTGCCGTCCTTCAGGTAGAGGTGCTGGGCATCGACGATGACCTCGGGATAGTCCCTGGCGAGGCGCGCCGCCGGTGCCCAGTGCGAGACCACCTTGCGGCCCGCCAGCAGCCCGGTGCGCGCCAGGATCCGCACGCCCGCGCCAACCGCGATGACCCGCTGGCCCGAGCGGATCGCCCGGGTGATCAGCGGCAAGAGCGGTTCGACCGCTGCCGGATCATAGCCGCCGAAGCCGCCGGGGACGAGCAGGGTATCGTCGGGCCGGCAATCGGTGAGCGCATCGCAGACCAGCCGGGCGCCGCCGCCGCTGGTGACCACGCCCGGCTGGGCCGCGAGGTAGGCGATCGCATAGCCGGGCGCGCCGAGATAGCCGCAGATCTCGAAGGCGGATAGCGGGCCGGCCAGATCAAGCAGGTGGAACCCGTTGTAGACGAGGCAGGCGATTCGCTTGGCCATGGCCTGATTTGCACGAAAATCGACCTTCAGGCCATGCCCGATCGGTCCTAGGCTCTGTCCGTCCGATGAAGCGAACCGGGTGATGGACCGGAGAGGAACGCGGCGCGCCAGGCCGTCCGCGAGGAGGAGCGAGGATGTCGGAGGCCAAGGGGCGCCATGCCTGCACCTACTGCGGCTACGTCTACGACGAGGCCGCCGGCTGCCCCGAGGAAGGGGTGCCGCCGGGCACGCCATGGGCGGCCGTTCCCGATGATTGGTCCTGCCCGATGTGCGGGGCCGAAAAGGACGGGTTCGTGCCCGAGGAATGAGTTCGGCCGAAACGGGCCACGATCGCATTGGAGCAAGCTGCCATGAGTGACACCCACGCCGTCGAACTGACCAGCGCGCGCGATCGCGCCCTGTTCAATCCCGAGGACGAGGCCGCGGCCAGCGGCCGGCTTTCGTTCGAGCCCTATCCCCGGCTGCTCGAACTGGCCGGTCGTGGCCCGGCACTGCGCGGCTCGCTCCATGGCCTGATGGGCATTCCGCCCCAGGGCATGGCCGGGCCATGGTCGGAGGCGGATTCGGTCACCGCCTTCAGCTTTGCCGCCGTGAACAAGGTGTTCATGGACAACGTGAACTTCAGCAACAAGGCCTACCAGCACACCATCGGCACGGCGCTGGGCGAAACCCTGCTGACCATGGATGGCCTGGCCCACCGGCGGATGCGCGATATCGCCAAACCCTATTTCAAGCCGTCGTTCGCGGAAGGCTGGTGGAACGACAAGTGGATCGTCCAGGCGGTGGACGCCCTGTTCGACCGGATCACCGCCAAGGACCATGCTGATCTCAACGTGGAACTGTGCGGGCCGCTGCCGGTCAGCGTGGTCTCGACCGGGTTCGGCCTTCCGATGGCCCAGATCCTGCCGTTCCGCCAGGCGGTGGAGGATGCCCTGCACGGGCCTTCGCCGGAAGTGTCGGCCAGGGCCGGGCAGACCCTGGCCGAGATCCTGCTGACCCTGATCGCCCGGCGCCGCGTCGATCCGCAGGATGATCTGATCAGCCGCTTCGTGACCGCCGATCTTGAAACCGACGAAGGTCCGCGCAAGCTCGATGATGCCGAGATCCTGCGCTACTGTACGCTGATCGTCTTCGCCGGCGGGGGCACGACCTGGCGCCAGCTGGGCATCACGATCAAGGCGCTGCTGGACCATCCCGACCAGCTCGAAGCCCTGCGCGCCGACCGTTCGCTGCTGCGGCCGACCATCCAGGAGGCGACCCGCTGGTATCCCACCGATCCCTTGATGCTGCGCTGGGTGGAACAGGATACCGAGCTGGAAGGCCTGGAGCTGAAGGCCGGTTCGGGCGTCTACCTGTGCATGGCCACGGCCAACCGCGATCCGGCCATGTGGGACGATCCCGACATCTTCAACATCCACCGCCCGGTCAAGCGGCACTTCGCCTTCGGGGCCGGAGTCCACGCCTGCCTCGGCCAGCACCTCTCGCGCCAGGAGATGGAAGTGGCGCTGGGCGCCATGCTCGATCGCCTACCCAACCTGCGCTGGGATCCGGACCAGCCGGCGGCGCGGATCGCGGGCGGCGGCCTGGTGGGGCGCGGACCCAACGCGCTGCACGTGCGGTTCGACCCCGGCTAGGCCGTGCCGGGGCCAGTCCCGGTCATCGAACGGCCCGAAGCTGCGCCTTTGCCGTCGATCCCGTCGTGGCGATTTGCATTTGGCCGCCATTGCCGCGACACTCGCCGGCAAGGCCCGCCAGTCGGGCTGCGCCGGGCCAGGGCGTGAAGGCTGCAACGGAACGCCACAACGGGAAGAGGATATCATGCGCGTTTCCGCCCTGGCGAGCGAGGTCGTCCAGTATTGCCTCGTGGTGAAGGACGTCGAGGCGGCGGTCGCCGCCTGGTCGCGCGATCTGGGCGCGGGGCCGTTCTTCCTGCTCGATCCCTTCGTGGGCGTGCGCGAACGCCCGGACGGCAGCCAGTCGCGTTCCGTGGCGCGGATCGCGCTGGGCCAGTGCGGCCCGGTCCAGATCGAGCTGGTTGAACTGATCGAGGGGACCGATAGCATCTTCAGCCAGGCCACCCTGGGCACTGGCGTCGCCGGTTTCCACCACGTCGCCGTGTTTGCCCACGACCTCGAAGCGGCCGTGGCCGACTTCGCGGGCAAGGGCTTCGCCTGGTGGCAGCGCAGCGACGACATCGTGTTCATCGACTGCCGTGACAGCCTGGGCTTCTTCGTGGAAATCTATCGCGGCGGGCGGGGCATCGAGGCGGTCTACGAGAAGATCGCCAGGGCCGCCGCGGGCTGGGACGGTTCTCGGCCCTTGCGCCCCTACGTGGAGATGTAAGGCAGTGCCGGTCGGCGCATTGGCGAGGGAACGGGACATGGCAAGGCAAATGGGCACGCCCCGCACGCTGCTGGCCGGATTGCACCTGCCGGAATGCCCGCGCTGGCGCGGCGAGCGGCTCCATTTCTCCGATATGTATGGTCAGCAGGCCTTTGCCATGAGCGAGACCGGCGTGGTCGAAGCGAGTTGGCCGGTGCCGGGGCGGCCCGGCGGCATCGGCTTTGCCCCAAATGGCGATCTCCTGGTGAACGAGATGGAGCGCGCCCGGATTCTGCGCTTCGACGCCAACGGCGGGATGCGGGTCCATGCCGACCTCGGCGCGCTGGCGCCTTCGATCAACGACATGATCAGCACCCCGGATGGCCGCTGTTTCGTCGGCCGGCTGACCATGGCTCCGCCGTTCGAGCCGGCGCCGCTGATCGCCGTCGATCCCGAGGGGCGCGCCTGCCTGGCCACGTCCGAAGCGATCGCGGTGGCCAACGGCATGGTCTGGCGGGACGATCGCACGCTGATCGTGGCCGAAAGCATGGCCGGGCGCCTGCTCGCCTATGACGACAACGGGGAGGGCGGCCTCGC
This sequence comes from Novosphingobium bradum, assembly GCF_042646485.1. Taxonomy (NCBI): domain Bacteria; kingdom Pseudomonadati; phylum Pseudomonadota; class Alphaproteobacteria; order Sphingomonadales; family Sphingomonadaceae; genus Novosphingobium; species Novosphingobium bradum. Next base: position 59,776 of record NZ_JBHRTQ010000005.1, read on the forward strand.
CAACCGCCGGGTCTTCGCCCAGCTTCCCGCCGGGCTGGGGCCGGATGGCATCTGCGGCGACGATGCCGGCGGCATCTGGGTGGCATCGCCCAATGCCGGCGTGGTCTACCGGGTGGTGGAAGGCGGCGAGATAACCCATCGGATCGACCTGGAGCCGGGCCGGTTCGCCTATGCCTGCGCCATCGGCGGGCGGGATCGGCGGACCCTGTTCCTGTGCACCGGCGGCCCCTACGAGCCGGAAATCGCCACGGCCGAGACCGCCGGCCGGATCGAGGCGATCGTGGCGCCGTTTCCGGCCACGACCAGCTTTCCCTGATCACCCGCAGGCCGCAAGCAGCCCCGAGGAGGCGCCATGAAACTCTCGTTCGCCTTGCCGCACCTGATGGAGATCGCCGCGATCTCGCAGCCGTGGGAGGCGGCGGTCGATGGGCCGGCGGTCCTGCGGATCGCCCGGCGCGCCGAGGAACTGGGCTACGACATGGTCGCCGTGCCCGAGCATCTGGCCATGCCGCCCGATCAGATCGCCCATTCCGGCAGCTTCTGGCTGCAATCGACCGTGGCCCAGGCCGCGCTGGCCGGGGCGACCAGCCGGATCAGGATCAACTCGGCGGTGACCATCCTGCCGCTGCATCACCCGGTGATGCTCGCCAAGATGCTGGCCACGGCCGACTGGCTGAGCGGCGGGCGGATCATGGCCTCCTTCGGCCTCGGTTCGATGCGCGGAGAGTATGCCTATTTCGGCGTGCCCTTCGAACGCCGCGGCGCGATGGCCGACGAATACCTGGCCGCGATGATCGCGCTGTGGACCCAGGAGCGGCCCAGCTTCGAGGGCGAATTCGTGCGGTTCCGCGATGTGGGCTTCGATCCCAAGCCGGTGCAGCGCCCGCACCTGCCGATCTGGATCGGGGGCGACAGCGATGCCGCCTTGCGCCGGGCGGCCCGGTTCGCTTCGGGCTGGATCGTGTCCTACCGCACCCGGTCCGAGGACATCCCGGCGCGGATCGACTATCTCAAGTCGCAGCCGACCTGGCGCGAACGCCCGTTCGACGTGAGCTACAGCCTGGGCACCGCACGGATGACCACCGGCCACGCGCCCAGCGGCGACACCAGGGGATCGGGCCGGATGAGCGCGCAGGAAATCATCGACGAACTGTCGCGCTACAAGGCGCTGGGGGTAACGTCGAGCTCGGTTCCGGTGCCGCCGGTCGCCGACGAGCAGGCCTGTCTGGATTACGCGCAATGGGTGGCCGAGGAAGTCCGCCCGCGGCTCTAGGCCGCTCCGACCGCCTCGGGAACGATCCCAAGGTGGTCGGAGCGGTGCTTGCAGACGATCATGTTATCGGTGGAAAGGTTGCGGCAGGGGAGAGACGGGTGAACAGCATGACGATCACGCAATTCGGGGTTGCCGGACGATTTTACGAATGCCCGCGCTGGCATGACGGGCGCTGGTGGCTGTCCGATATGCGCGACCACGCCGTGCTCAGCTTTTCCGCCGATGGCGCGCGGCGCGAGGAGGCGCGGCTGTCTGGCCGGGCCGGCGGCATCGGCTGGCTGCCCGATGGGGACCTGCTGGTCGTGGCGATGGACGAGCGCCAGGTCCTGCGCCGCCGGGCCGGCGGCGGGCTGGAACCGTGGGCCGACCTTGCCGCGCTGTGCGGCGATACCGCGGGCTTCCTCAACGACATGGTGGTGAGCGCCGGGGGCCACGCCTATGTCGGGTTCGATGCCGACTATCGGCTCTATCCCGATCGCGGCCTGCTCATCCGGGTCGATCCGGCGGGGCGGGCCAGCGTTGCTGCGCGCGACATGGCAATGCCCAATGGCATGATGTTCACCCCAGATGGCCGCTCGCTGATCGTGGCCGAGACGATGAGCACCCGGTTCAGCCAGTTCTCCATCGCCGCGGACGGCACGCTGGGCGACCGGCGCATCTGGGGCGACCTGGCGGGACGGATCGATCGCCGGCCCGCCGGTCGGATGCCGCTGCCGGCCGAGCGGGTTGCGCTCGATGGCTGCACGCTCGATGCCGAGGGGCACATCTGGGTGGCCGATGTTCGGTCCACCTGCCTGCGAGTGGCGCCGGGCGGGGAGATCGTCGATTCGGTCGACCTGCCCGATGGCCTCATCGCCTTTGCCTGCGCGCTGGGCGGCGCCGACGGGCGCACGCTGCTGGTCTGCGGGGCGAACGATCAGCGCGAGGCCTCGCGGCTGTTCACTACCCGCGTGCCGGTTGGCGCGGCGTGAATGACGGCGATCCGTCGCGCGGCGGGCGGACGCGGCACTTCTGAAGGCAAGGAGGAGGCGGACATTGGCCTGCTGTCGGGCGAACGCCTGCGGCTGGAGCGCGACACCGGCTGGAACGCGGTTGAATACGAGGCCTTGCGCGAGGATTTCCAGCAGCGCGGCGCCAAACTGGATGAGCGGATTGGCTACCTGCGCCGGTTGTGGAGTGAACCGCTGCTGTCGATGGACGGGCGGTTCCATCGGGTGACCCGAGGCAATCTCAGCGCGCGCCCGCGCCGGCGGATTCCGCTGCCGATCGGCGGCTTCGCCGAAACCGCCTTCGCGCGTGGCGGGCGGCTGGGGGAGGGGCATATGTTCTCCGGCGTGATCAAGGGAGGCAGGCAATGGGCCTGGCAGTTGGAAGCCCGGGGGCGCGATGTCGCCAGCTTCGGGCGGGAGGCGTTCCCGGTTTGCGCGCGGGGCGTGGATAAGGCCGCCGATTTCCTCAAGCGCCGGCGCGATCTGCACCATGCGGCAGGGGTTCACCGAACTGGCCCGCCACGACGATTTCGCGGTGGCCGTTTGCGCCGGGTTGTGAGCAGGTAGACGTTGACGAGTAATGGCATTCCATTAAACGTGCGGAAAGCCCGAGCACGTCCGCTCGCGGGAGGCCGCCAATGAGTACGCCCAAACTCTACAACGAAGCCAATGCGGCCTATTTCAACGGCGCGTTGCCCAGGTTCGGGACGCAGAGTTCAACGCTGGTCAGCGCCTCGCACTACCTCAACAGCGCGGCCATGCGCGAGATCACCGCGCAGGAAATGCTGCGCCGCAATGGCCCCGACATCAGCCCTACCGCCTTCATCGCCGAAAGCGCGATGATCCTGGGCGGGCTGGAGGATTGGCCGGGCCTCTTCGCCCTGTTCGAAGCGGAAAAGGCGCGCCTGCCGGCCCTGCGGGCATTCTGCGAAGACCCGCGCACCATCCCGACCTCACCCGACGAGCTCAAGGGCGCCGCTCCCGGCACCCTGCGCGAGCGCCTTCACCAGTTCCTGCAAATGGGCTTCGATTTCAATTTCGGGCGCGGCGACGCCGAGCCGGGGTCTGAGATCGAACGGTTCCAGCGCAAGCGGATGCACGCCCATGACGTGGAGCACATGATCACTGGCTTTCCGACCGATTCCGCCGGCGAGGTGGCACTGGCCACGGCCAACACCCGCGCCTTCTATGCCTATTTCGTGCCCGAGTTCGCCGCCTGGCTCGACCGGCTGGCCAATTTCCTCGGCGCGGCCAGGATGATGCGGAGCAACCTCTACTATCCCGGCGTGGTCCAGGTCCACAACGATGCGCTGGATATCGGGGCGGCCCAGGGGCGCAGCTGGAAGCTGCCGCTGTTCCTCGTGCCGTTCGCGGACCTGCTTGACTGGCAGGTGCAGGATATTCGCGAGGAATATGGCATAACCGGCGCTCCGGCCGATGGCATCTGGACCTGGACCATCGCCGCCTACGAGGATCCGCGGGTGGACGGCGCGGAGCCGCCAGTATCCTGATCCCCGTCCGCCGCCGGCCTGGCGGCGGACGGGGACAGGGGCCGCAAGGTCAGTACAGTTCGAGCAATTGCGACTGTTCATAGGGGCGCAGGCCGGCAATACCGCTGGCGCGCACCACATTGGCCCAATCGGGATTGGCGATGACCGCCCGGCCCACGCCGACCAGGTCGATCCGGCCGGCGTCGACCAGGGCGGCAAGCGGGGCGAGATTGTCGGCCACGGCGGCGGTTTCGCCGATGTCCCGGGTGTTGAGCGGGAGGCTGACCGTGATCGAACCCACCGCCATGGCCGGCTTGCCGCTCAATTCCTGGGTCCATTGCGCCAGGCTCTTGTCCGATCCGGCGAAGGCCGGCTCCCAGTAGCGGCGGGTCGAACAGTCGAAGAAGTCGATGCCCGCGGCGACCAGCGGCTTGAGGAAGGCGGCCAGCTCCGCCGGATCGCGCACCAGCTTGATCGGATAGTGCTCGGCCGGGTTCTTCCACTGCGAGAAGCGCAGGCCGATCACGAAACCGGGTGAAGTGGCCGCGCGGATGGCGGCGATCGTTTCGGTGGTGAAGCGGGTGCGTGCAGCGATGTCGCCGTTGTATTCGTCGTCGCGGCGGTTGGTCTTGTCCCAGAAGAACTCGTCGAACAGGTAGCCGTGGGCGCCGTGGATTTCCACGCCGTCGAAACCGGCTTCCTCGGCGCGCCGGGCAAAGGTGGCGCAGTCGGCGATGGTCCGGGCGATATCGGCGCGGCTCATCGCCTCGCCCTCGGCGAAAACCGAAACCGTCTCGCCCTGGCCATCGATGATCGGATAGACCGCCGAGGGGCCGAGCCGTCGGCCTTCGTCGCCGGCCTCGCCCGATTGCATCCCCCGCATGAGGCCGGTGTGCCACAGCTGGGCGATGATCTTGGCGCCGGCCTGGTGCACGGCATCAGTGACCGCGCGCCAGGCCATGCGGCTGGCTTCGCAATCCAGCCGGGGGATGGTCTGGTCGAGCGTGCCATCCAGGTTGACCGCGATGCCTTCGGTGATGATCAGGCCGGTCCCGCCCTCCGCGCGCCGGCGATAGTAATCGACCGCTTCGGCCGGGATCACGCCATCTGTGGCGCAGCCGCGGGTCATCGGCGACATCACGATCCGGTTCGGCAGGGTAAGCGAGCCGATGCTCAGCGGCGTGAACAGGGGGGCAAGGGGATTGGCGGTGCCAAGGGCCGGGGTGTCGGTTGTCTGCATGGCTCTCTCGGTTGGTCAGGGGATGTGGTGCGGGGCAAGGTTGCGGGCGGGGGCGGCCTCAGCGCAGCGGTGGGGTGACCGCGTCGGCGAGGTCGAGCGTGCGGTGATCGAGCACGGCGGCGTAGAGCCGTTCGAGGTTGGCATTGATGATCGCTGGCGGGTAATTCGTCGGCGGCACCATCAGCCAGCCGATGGTGAAGCCCCAGATGATCGCCCGGCCGAATTCGCGCATGGCATCGTCCAGCGTGGGCACGTCGGGCACGCCGAGCGCTTTCAGTCGTCCGAGATAGCGCTCGACCAGCGCCTTCTCGTGGGCGCGGCGATCGGCCACCGACAGGGCGGTGCACACGGTGTAGTGGACATCGTGGCTCCAGTGGCCGCGCACCGAAAGCTGCCAGTCCAGGAAGCCGCAGCGGCCGTCGGGCAGGTGGTAGCTGTTATGGGCGCCGGTATCGCCGTGGGCGAAGGTCATCGGCAGATTGCGCTCCTGCCAGGCGTGGACCGCCTTGACGTTTTCCCACAGGTGCTCGGCCGAGCGGCCGACCCGGGTGATCAGGTCGTGGCGATAGGGGATCTCGCGGCAATAGGTGGGGATCCATGCCGGGGCGGCCTGCTCGAAGAAGGCGAACTGCCTGCCCTCGGTCAGGCTGCTCAGCCAGGACTTTTCCGCATCCAGATCGGGGCTGTTCCAGTAGCGGGCGTGGAGCACGGCCTGGAGATCGAGCAGCTTGCCAACCTCGGCCGGGGTCAGCGGCGGTTGCAGCACGTTGGGGAAGCGGGCATCGCGGACCGACAGGTCCTCGAGGATCAGCGCGAACCGGCCGGTGGCATCATCAAACGCCGCGGCCAGGCAGACCGGCTTCTCGATGGCGAGATGCGGCAGGATCCGCTGGTAGACCTTGACCTCCGTTTCATAGAGTACCGTCGGCGCGCTGTCGTCATCAAGGCACATCTTGATCAGCACGTCGCGCGGCAGCGGCGGCGAATCCGGGCCGTAGTCGAGCCGCAGCTTCACCCGTCCGGCGGTGGACACCATCTCGCCGCGCTGGCGCGCCTCGACCAGCTCGAAGCCGGTCACCGTGGCATCGGGATGCATCTGGCGCACCAGCCGGTTCAGCGTCGGCAGGTCCAGTTCCTCGACCGAGGCCGGAATTGTCTCGTTGGCCCTGTCCACTTCGGCCACATCCACTTCAGCCATGTCCTGTCCCTTCGTGGTATCTTGTTGTCCTGTCGTGTTCCGGCTCGCGCCCGCCATCCGGAGGCGGGGCGGCGCCTCAGGCCGGACCCTGGTCCAGCCCGCGGATCACGATGTCCTCGATGATCGTGGTGCGCGGCGCGGTAACCGCGTGGACCACGCTCGCGGCGATGTCGGCCGGCTCCGATCCGGGGAAGACGAAGGCCCGGTCCAGCCCGGCATTGCGAAGCGCCTGCCCGTAGCGCTCGCGAACATCCTCGGCGAGGTCGTCGACCACGGTGCCGGCCACCACGCCAAGCTGCACGGTGAGCACGCGAATGTTCTCACCCCGCAGCTCGTTGCGAAGCCCGCGCGAGAAGATCTCCAGCCCGCCCTTGGCCGCGGCATAGACGATCATCAGCGGTTGCGGCGAAATGACCGACTGGGTGGAGATGTTGACGATGTCGCCGCCAGTGGCGCGCATCCGGGCGATCGCCTCGCGCGCGCAGAACATCGGCGCCACCAGCGACTGGTGGACCACGTCGATGATCTGGCTGTCCGTCGCCCCGTCCAGCGGGAAGGCGGCATAGGAGGCGGCATTGTTGACCAGCACGTCGACGCGCCCGAACCGGGCGACGATGCGCGCGAAGGCCTCGCGCACCCGATCGGGGTCGATCAGGTCGCAGGACAGCGGCAGGCATTCGCCCGGGCAGAGCGCCGCGGTCGCCTCGAGCTTGGCGAGCGTCCGGCCCAGCAGCGCGACCTTGAATCCCGCCTCGCTCAGGGCAATCGCCAGCGCCCGGCCCAGCCCCTGGCCCGCGCCGGTGACCACGGCGACCTTTCCGGCTTGCGTCATGCCGCGACACGCTCCTTCTTGAAGTGCGGCATGACCTCGCGGGCGAAGACTTCGAGCGCGTGGCACACGTTTTCGTGCGGCGCGCCGCCCTGGGCCACCTCGATCATCAGGTAGTCGAGGCCATAGTCGCGCTCGTAGCCGGCGATCCGTTCGCACAATACGTCCGGGCAGCCGATCAGCGTCTGGCCGCGATCGTTCATGTCCATCGAGTCGGCTTCGTTGTAATAGGCATAGACCGGGTTCTGCGGTCCCACGCCGCCCAGCTTGGCGAAGTGGCGGTAGTAGTTGTTGGCATAGGTGCGCCCGTCGCGCAGCGCGGTCTCGTGGTTTTCGTGGCAATACATCTGGGTGATCGCCATGACCTCGCGGGTGGCCGGATCATGGCCATTGGCGACCAGGGCCTCCTTGTAGCTGGCGATCCCCTCGGGCAGGTGGCTGATGTCGGGCAGGAAGAACACCGTGCCCAGGTGCAGGCCCTTTTCACCGGCCCAGCGGAAGCTTTCCATGGTCGATCCGGCCGAGGCGTAGACCGCCGGGAAGGGCTTCTGGATCGGCTTGGGGAAGCACTCGTAGCCCTTGATCTGGTAGTGCTGGCCCAGGAAGTCGATCTTCCCCTCCTCGGTCCAGGCGCGCATCAGGAAGTCCATGATCTCGTGGTAGCGCGAGTGGCTTTCCTCGGCGGGCACGCCCACCCAGTCATATTCGTGCTTCAGGTAGCCGCGGCCGATGCCATATTCGAGGCGGCCGCCGCTCAGCACGTCGAGCAGGGCATATTCCTCGGCGAGGAACACCGGCTGGTGCAGCGGCAGCAGGGAAACGCCGGTGCCGACCTTGATCCGGCTGGTCCGCATGGCGGCGGCCGTGGCCATGACCGCCGGATTGCCGAACGAATAGCGCCCGGTGTGATGCTCGGAATACCACACGCCATCGAAGCCGAGCTTCTCCAGCAGGACCGACTGCTCCAGGATCTGGTTGCAGTAGTTCTGCGGGGTCTTGTGGACTTCGGGGACGTATTCCAGGTTGTAGGTTACCGCGAAACGCATCGTCTTCTCTCCCGCGCAGGCCTGGTCCGACTCGCAGTTCCCGAACCTGGCCCCGGAATGGGACGGGGTGGGGGCTGCCGTGGCCGTTCCCGCTTATGTGTAGTGCATACTTTATAAGTTGGACGGCAACTGTCAATCGCAAAACCGGGCACCGACGGGTGCCGAACCGCCGTCGGCTTGCCGGAGCGTCCTACCGGGCCGACGCGTCCGGGGCTTGGGGAACTGGCGACAGTTTTCGCATCTGCGGTGGCCCGTCAAGGCACTGCATGATCGCGCCGAAGACCGCTTTGCCCAGCGCGGCGCCGGCGGTCGCCTGGCTCTCCGCGGAAGCCCAGAATTCGATGAAGACGAACGTAGCCGGATTGGCCTGGTCGACGAGCGTCCGCGTTCCCTGGCATCCCGGCATGGTTGCCAGGCGCCCGGCCAGGTCAAGCAGCAGCGCGCCCAGTTCCGGTCCGCGATCGGGGCGGGCTGTCATCGCATAGTGGACCACCACTTCCATTTTTCCGCATCCTTCCAGATCTTTGTGCTTGGCGTCTTGTCGGGTGCAGGGCAGCAGCGCTGGCGCTGCCCCGGGCGGCGCAGAGATGAGCAGTAATCACAACATATCGCAAGGCCCATCCGGCGCTGGTCCCGCGCGATCCACGATCCTTGGCCGGAAACGCGCGATGTGCGGCTTGCCGGGAAGTGATTGACAGGTGGGCGGCATCATATAAAGTGCGCGCTGCATAACTAGACCGGCAGCACCAGGAATTGCCGGATCGCCGGGGCGGTAAAAATCCGCCCGGTATGGGAACTGGGCAAGGCGGCGATATCATCGCCGGCAAGACCAAGGGATGGAGATCCTGGCGACCAACCGCTCGGACTCATGATGGAGGGAGAGGATATGATCAGCAAAATCGCGAAGGCGCATCTGCTTGCGTCGGGGTGCCTGGTCGGGCTGGCCGCATTCGCGCCCGGCGTGGCCCAAGCCGCCGCTGCGCCGGATGGGTCGGCCAGCTCCAGCGGCGAAATCATCGTCACCGCCCAGCGCCGGGCTGAAAAGCAGCAGGACGTGCCGATCTCGATCACCGCGATGTCGGCCGATACCCTGCAGAAGGCCAACATCGTGAACATCCGCGATGTCCAGAACATCGCGCCCTCGTTCCGCGTGTCGAGCACCGGCGTGTTCATGCAGCTGTCGATCCGCGGCATCACCAGCACCGCCCTTGGGCCGGGCATCGAAAACAACATCGCGGTCTATGTCGATGGCTTCTACCAGCCGATCAGCACCTCGCTGGGCGGCGACCTGGTCAACGTCGCCAATGTCCAGATCCTCAAGGGGCCGCAGGGAACGCTCTATGGCCGCAACGCCACCGGCGGCGCCCTGCTCGTCACCACGCGCGAACCCAGCGCCGACAAGGTGATCTTCGATGCCGATGCCGGCTACGGCAACCTCAACGACGTGCGGCTGCGCGCCTATGCCGGCGTGCCGCTGGGCAATGGCCTGTCGTTCGGCGTGGGTGGCTACTATCGTTCGAACGATGGCTACATCAAGGATGTCGATGGCAGCAACGCGGCGCCCTATTCGAACTGGGAAGTCCGCACCAAGCTCAAGTACGAGCCTTCGGCCGATGTGTCGCTGACCCTGGGCTACAACCATATGTGGAAGGACGATGGCTCCACCTACGCCTATGGCTTCTACAAGAACCAGTCGCTGGCCGGCGTGGTGCCGATCCCGCCGATCGGTCCGCTTCGCACCGACCAGCCCGACACCTCGTCGGTCGATACCCCGCCGATCAACTCGTCGCGGCTCGATGAATTCACCGGCAAGCTTTCGTGGGATACCGGCTTTGGCAAGCTGAACTCCTACACGTCCTATGCCAACGAACTGTTCCACGTCGACGTCGATTTCGACGGCACGAAGGTTCCGCTGCAGCGCTTCGATGCCCGCTGGTACCGCAAGACCTGGACCCAGGCGCTCGACTTCCAGGCCAAGCCGGCGGACAATCTCGATCTCACCGTCGGCGGGATGTACTACCACGACAAGTCCAGCCAGGACGCGCCGTTCTACAGCTTCGGCGTGATGCGCGCCCGTGGTTTCACCACCCAGCGCACCGAAGGCCTGGCCGGCTATGTCGATGCCACCTGGCAGGCGGTCCCGAACCTCTACCTGACGGCGGGCGTTCGCTACAGCCGCGACAAGCGCAGCATCGAATCGTTCAATCGTCTGGTCTCGCCGGCCACGGTGGTCGTGCCGCTGACCAGGGCTTCGTTCGATTCGTGGACCCCGCGCTTCACCGTGCGCTACGAATTCCAGCCCGACATGAGCGTCTATGCCTCCTACAGCCGCGGCTTCAAGAGCGGCCTGTTCAACAGCACCGGCAGCCCGGCGACCATGACCACCCCGGTCCGGCCCGAAAAGAACGATGCCTACGAAGTGGGCCTCAAGGCGGCGAGCCACGGGATCTATTTCGATGCCGCCGCCTACTACTACGACTACAAGGACCTGCAGGTTAACGCGGTCCAGATCGACCCCGCCACCCAGCGCACCCTGACCAGCCTGACCAATGCGGCCACGGCCCGGATCTGGGGCTTCGAGGCATCGGTCTCCGCGCCGCTGACCGAGCAGTTCAACGTGCGTGCCGCCGCCGCCTATACCCACGCCCGCTATCGCAATTTTGCCAATGCGAACCCGATCGTGGAGATCCTGCCCGGCGTCAACGGGTCGGTGACGGGCGGCCAGAACTGGTCGGGCCGGCGCATCTCGCGCGCGCCCGACTGGACCTTCAACATCGGGGCCGACTACACGATCCCGGTGGGCGAGGGCAGCGTGGTGGTTGCCGCCAATGGCGCCTATTCCAGCAAGTATGCTCCCACGTCCGAAGGCTTCGACCTGACGACCGGCGCGGTCTACGAGCAGAAGGGCTATTTCCAGGCCAATGCCACGATCGACTATCACCTGCCCGGCGATCACCTGACAATCGGCGCCTGGGTGAACAACCTCACCGACAAGCGCTATGCCATCCTCTTCACGGCGGAAGGCCTGGGCTCGAAGAAGGTCTTGAGCACGCCGCGCACCTTCGGCGTCAAGCTGGGCTACAAGTACTGAACCGGATTGGTCCGGGCGGTTGCCAGCGCGACCGCCCGGGCCGATCGCCATGTCGAACCAGGGGCCGGTGGCGCGGGAACGCGCCACCGGCCCCTGGCTTGTGCGGGACCGACGCCGGGCCGCATTGACAGGGCAGGGCAGTCTGGCTACCCCGGATAAAAGTGAACTACCTTCAATTCACTGTGCGACTGGGAGATTTGCGATGGACTTGCTTGAAAGCGAAAAGGTCAAGGGCAACCGCCTGGCGGGCAAGGTCGCCTTCATCACCGGCGGCACGCGCGGCATTGGCCGGGTGATCGCCATCATGATGGCCCAGCAGGGCGCCAAGGTCGCCTTCACCGGCCGGTCCGACGCCGGCTACGAGGTGGAGGAGCGGCTCCGGGAAGTCGGCGGCACCGGGATGTTCATCCGCGCCAACAACAAGAGCGAGGCCGATCTGGCCGCCGCGGTCAAGCAGGCCGCCGATGCGCTCGGCCCGATCTCGATCCTGGTCAACAATGCCATCGCCAGCGACGATGTGGGTTCCGGCGGGGATTCCCAGGTGGACAAGCTGGAGACGTCGGTCCTCGACGAGATCATGCACGGCGCGCTTTACGGCACGATCTGGGCCAGCAAGCACATCATCCCCTATATGCGCCAGGTCGGCTGCGGATCGATCATCAACATCTCGGCCTCGTCCTCGGTCGGCGCCATTCCGGAGCGTCCGTCCTATGCCGCCTCGAAGGGCGCGATCAATTCGCTGACCCGGCAGATGGCCTTCGCCTATGGCAAGGAGAACATCCGCACCAACACCATCATCGTTGGCTTCATCAACACCCGCAGCGCCAATTTCGAGCGGATGCTCGGGACGCCGCACATCAAGGAAGCCTTCGAGAAGCTGGTGCTGGTGCCGCAGCTGGGCGAACCGGCGGATATCGCCAACGGCGCGATCTACCTCGCGTCGAACGAATCCAAATATGTCACGGGATCGCAGATCTTCATCGAGGGCGGGGCGCTGTGCCACCAGGCCCAGCCGATCCTGATCATGAACAAGGGCGACTAGGCCACTCGGGCTTCCCGACAAGGCGCCAAGCCCGCGGGCCGGATCACCGGCCTGCGGGCTTCGCTTCAAGATCAGACCCGGCGGTGGGCGGGGCCGTCAATCCGGCTTGCGCTTGAATTCGGCCGGAAAGCGCGAGGGCGCCTGACGGGTCAGCATCCATTCGGGATATTCGGACGGCAGCCGGCTGACCGCGTCGAGCCGGTCGAGGTGGTCCTGCGACAGGCTGATCTCGGCGGCGGCGAGCGTGTCGGCCAGCTGCTCCACCCGGTTGGCGCCGACCAGCACGCTGGACACGGCGGGGCGATGGAGCACCCAGGCGATGGCCACGCGCGGGATCGTCGCGCCGATTTCCGCCGCGATCTCGCGCATCACGTCGACGCAGTCCCAGGCGCGTTCGCGGTTGACCGGCGGATAGCCCTGGAGGCGGGCCTGGCGGGTGCCGGGGGCCATGGTCCCGTCACGCGGGAACTTGCCGGTCAGGAACCCGCCGTCGAGCGGCGACCAGGCGAGCAGGCCCACGCCTTCCTCTTCCAGGCAGGGGATCAGCTCGCGCTCCACGTCGCGGGCGGAAAGGCAATAGTAGCCCTGGGTGGTGACGAAGCGGGCGCGGCCGAAGTGATCGGCGATGCCATTGGCCTTGGCGATGCGGTAGGCGCGCCAGTTGGAGGCGCCGATGTAGCGCACCAGCCCCTGGCTCACCAGATCGTCGAGCGCGCGCATCGTCTCCTCGATCGGGGTCACCGGATCGTGGCTGTGGATCTGGTAGAGATCGAGATGATCGAGTTGGAGCCGCTTCAGGCTCTTCTTCACCCCGTCCATGATGTGCAGGCGCGAGGCGCCGCGATCGTTGGGGCCAGGCCCCATCGGGTTCTGGACCTTGCTCGACACGAAGATGTCGGAGCGCGACAGGCCCAGGTTGCGAAAAGCATGGCCGAGCAGGGTTTCCGACTGGCCGGAAAGGTAGGCATCGGCCGTGTCGAAGAAGTTGACCCCGTGCTCAAGCGCGCAGGCCACCAGCGCGTCGGCGGTGGATTGCAGCATCCCGCCCTGGGCCGGATCGCCGCCAAAGGTGCCGGCGCCCAGCGCGATTTCCGAAACGAAGGCGCCGGTGCGGCCGAGTTGACGATAGTTCACGGTTGCGGTTCTCCGGATGGTTCAGGCGGCGGTCGGCGCCGAGGCGACGAAGTGGCGTTCGGGCTGGTAGATATCGATGTGCATCCCGTCGGGGTCCTTGAGCGCGAAGGCCCGGCGGCGCGGCGCATCGGGGCCGTAGTCCCAGTCCTCGATGGGGCCGGCCAGCCGCGCCGCGCCATGCTCGCCAGTGGCCAGCGCCCGGCCGATCAGGTCGAAGGCAGGCTCGATGTCGCGCACTTCCATGCCGATCCGGGCGATGCCGATGGCCAGCGGATCGGGGTTGGGCGTGCCGGTCTGGGCCGGGAACAGGATCTTGGAGACATCGATGTTGAAGCGGTGGTCGCCCCAGGCGCGCAGGATGTGCGAATCCCACTGGACGATCTCGGCCCCCGGCCCCTGCGAAGTGGGCAGGGGCGCCGGCGGCTGGCTTTTCATCCAGTATTCCAGGCCGAACAGCGCCTGGTAGAAGCGCACCGTGCGCGCCGGATCGCTCGGCCCCGACACGCAGTGGAACAGCGATGGCGGACGCTGCGGATTGGGCAGGAACGAAATCACGATGCCATCGGGATCGGTGATCGAGACATAGTCGCGGTGGATCGTCGGATTGGACGGCCTCACCCCATGGGCGGCCAGTCGATCGAGCACCTCTTGTGCGCCCCGGTGGCTGATCGCCATCTTGCCCCAGCCGGCATGGAAGAAGGTGGGGTTGGCCTGCCCGCGCGGCGCTGGTTCCTGCCACTGGATCAGGTGAAGGCAGGTGGGGTCGCCGCCGCTGCCATCATCCATCAGCCAGCCATCGAAGCGCCCTTGCGCCTCGCCCAGCAGGGTGAAGGGCTGGAGCGGCGCGCGGGTGCGGGTTCTGGCGCGCAGCGGGGTGACCGCCTCGTAGAAAGCGCGCGAGCGTTCCAGGTCGCGCACATTGGCCGCGACATAGCCGATCCGCACAAACTGCGCGGCCAGCGCATTGGCAAGGTGCGGATCGGACGCGCTCACCAGTAGATCCGCAGCTGGGCGCCTTCGGCCCGCTGGCGCAGGCTCTCGGCCCGCTCCTCGGGCGAGACGCGCGGGGTGCCGGCCGGCAGGTGGTCCATCACCTCGGCCAGCGGCACCAGTTTGGTCACCGGATCGGGCACCGGGCTGGCCGATTTCAGCCGCATCTGGACGATCCCGGTGCGGTTGCCGGCCTTGTCGAGCCAGTTGTGCACCCCCGGATCGCGCCCGCTCACCACCGCGCGCACCCGGCCATCGGGATCGACGCGCATCTGGCTGTCGTTGAGGCTCGATTGGCGATAGACCCAGTCCACCGTGCTGAACCGGTCATCGGCGACCAGCAATTGCCAGTAGCGCGCGGTTTCCGGCACGGCCGTATCGATGATCAGCGCCTCGTCCTCGCCGATCTCGTACCAGCAGTCGTAATAGAGCTGCTCGGCCACCCCGCCGCCCTGGAGCATGGCCTGGCTGACCAGCAGCTGGTTGGTTTCGTGGGTGTCGCGGTAGTGCTGGGCGTGGCTGATGTCGAAGGCGAGGATGCCCTCGCTCCACCTGGCGACATTGCCCATGCGGCGCGAAAGCTCCACCCGGTCCATCGGGGCGCTGGCATCGAGCCGGATGATCGCCAGGCGCACGTCCACCTCGCGCAGCCAGTCGCAGGCGCAGGAGCGGATCATCAGCTTGATACAGCGCGGATCGAGCGGCCACCAGTCGCCCTCATGCCCCTCCGGGCGCTCGGCGCTCAGGATCACGCTGAAATAGCCATCGGCGCCCACGGCAAGGTCGTCGAGATCGTGGAACGGCAGGGGCTTGGGCGGGGCCGGGCGCGGGGCGTCCGGGGAAGGCGGTGTCTTCGGCGCGGGCGGCCGCGGCAGCATCATCTCCCACCCGCTCTGCGCCACTTCCACGAAGCGCGAGGAGCCGCGATAGCCCGAGATGCGGTAGACGCCCTTGGGATCGACATCGGCCACGCGGTAGACATAGTCCGGGTTGGGGCCGGCCATGTTGAGCCAGTTGTTCCACAGCGGGGCAAAGGCCGGCTGCGCGGGATCAAGCGCAACGTGGCTCAGCCAGGCGCCCGCGACGGCGGAGAGCAGCAGGCGGTCAAGATCCTGCCGGTCCGCCGGATCGCCGCCCGTGCGGCCCCAGCGTTCCATCAGCCGCGCCGAGACGGGTTCCAGCCCGCCCACGATATCGGTCCACTTGGTGAAGCTGTCGCTCACGGCAATCGTCTCCCTGTCAGCCCGGCCGGTCAGGCCGCGGCGATCTTTTCCAGCCTTACGTCGTAGCGGTCGGTGTAGAAAGCGAACCGCTCGCGGATCGCCTGTTCATCCAGCCCGAACTCGGCCGCGGTATAGCGGTGCGTGCCGTGCTTGCCGGGGCGGTTGTCCTCCGACCACTGCGCCATGCGGACCTGGGTTTCGGGCGCAAAGGGCAGGCCGATGAAATCATAGACCCGGCCCAGCGTTCCCAGCGGATCGGCCACGAAGTGGTGGTGGTGAATGTCGAGAAAGCGATCCTCGCCGATCCGGGCGCGGGCCTCGATCATCCGCTGCATCCCGATCGCCTGGTGCTCCACCAGATGGGCGCCGAACCGGTCCATCGCCACCCGCTCGCGCGTGCCGGGGGGGAACAGGCTGGTCAGCAGGCTGGCCCAGGAGGGCAGGGTCTTCACCGGATCGCGGTGGGTAACCACGAAGCGCGCATCGGGATAGGCGGTCATCACGTCTTCGAGGTGGAAGACATAGTGCGGCGCCTTGAACAGCCAGCGGTTGGGGCCGCGCCGCGATTGCAGCAACTTCACCACGCGCTTCTGGTAGGCATAGGCATCGCGCATCGGCTGGTCGCGCCACCAGCGGTGATAGCCATAGAGTGGCGCGGTGAAGCTTTGCGCGCGGAAATCCAGCCGCAGGATCTGGACGTCCTCGGTCGTCGCGTCGACTTCGTGGAGGTGCATGGTCATCTGCTCGGGATGGTCGCGCTGCATGATCTCCATGGAGCGGATCATGCCCAGCCGGCGCGGATCGTTCGCCTCCTCGCCAGCCACCGGCGGCGGCACCGGCGAGGCCTGCTCCCACGGACGCAGCGGGCGGAAGGCCGGCTCGATCGAGAGCACGTTGGCAAAGGCGCTGGTCCCGGTACGCGGCAGGCCGGTGATCAGCAGCGGGCTGACCGGCTGCTCGGCCTCGATCTCGGGATGTCCGGCATACCAGTCCTCGATCCGCAGGCGCTGGGCGAGGCTGTCGGTCAGGGTGGCAACCAGACGGTCGATCCCCTCCTGGGTGAACAGCGCGCGCTCCTCCGCCATGCTGCCGAGGAACTGCTCCAGGCCGCCCGCGAAGCTGGGCGATCCGAAATTTTCCAGTCCGGTCCGGCCGCGCGCTGCGTCCATGAGGCTCTGCGCGCTGGGCACGGTGATGCAGGGCGCATCGGGCATTCACATCTCCCCTTGTTCTTGTCTTGCGCCCCGGCCTGCCTTGCCGGTGCCGGGGCGATCGCGCTGTTGATCGCCTATGCGGCGCCGGTTGTCAGGCCAATTCGCGCCAGACGTAATCGGCTGGCTGGACGGTGTCGAGCGGGCGCACCGTGTCGGGCACATCGGCGGCCGGTTCGCCGCGCTGGAAGGCGGCGATCTCGTCAAGCATCCGGCGGCGCAGGCGGGCGATGCCCACGTCGCTCGATACCAGGTTCTCCTTCGTGCGATCCTGGATCACCCCCTGGCTGGCCTGGAGCACGAGGTCTTCATCGACCAGGCACCTGGTGAAGCCGGTGAAGTGCCCCCTGGCCATGGCCTCGCGGTCCTGGCCCCAGGTGCGGTTGGGGCCTTCGTCGAAGGTTACCCAGTTGTCGGGATCGCGTGTCCCCACGGTCATCTGCTTTTCGGATTCCATGCGCGGCCCGTCCTCGTTCCAGAAGCCCCAGAACAGGATGTGGTGGGTGTTGTCGCGCGGGACGGCGATGAAGATCGTGCCGGTGCGGTCCGATCCGCTGGCCGGGACCAGCGAGACGAAGGGCATCACGTAGCTGGTCACGCGGACATATTGCTTGCCATCGGCCAGCGTGCGGATCGCCGCGGCCTTCATGCCATAGGGCGTATCCTGCACTTCGTAGCGCGGGTGGGTGTTGAGTGTCAGGCCGATCGAGCCTTCGCCCGGCTTGTCGGCGCTGGCCTTGCCGAAATGCTGCGCGATCCAGCTCTGGTGCATGGTGCCCACGTGGACCGAATCGATCGTCCCCTCCACGCCCTGGAACCAGTTGCTCGGCGAAATGCTGCGCGAAACCCAGACCCGGCTTTCGTCAAGATCAAGGAAGGGCAGGGGCGGGCGCGGCGGCGGCGGGCCATCGCCCAGGAACACCCACAGCATCCCGCCGCCCTCGAAGGTGGGATACTTGTTGACCTTGATCCTCGCGCCGATCGCCTCGCCGCGTTCCCCTTCCGAGGGAATGTCGACCACCGTGCCCGAAACGTCGATCTTCCACGCATGGTAAAGGCAGCGCAGGGCGCAGTCCTTGTTCTGGGCAAGCACCAGCGAGGCGCCCCGGTGCGGACAGGCCTCGTCGAAAAAGCCGATGCGGCCATCGGTGGCGCGAAAGGCCACATAGTCGCTGCCCAGGAGGCGCACGTGCTGGGGCGCGCCATCGGGCACCAGGGCCGCGCTGCGGGCGCAGGGAATCCAGTAGCGCTGCCGCATCATCTGGCCCAGCGGGGCATCACCCTCCACATGGGTCAACAGCCGGTTCTGTTCTTCGGTGATCATCCTCGCCTCCGTTATTTCGGGCTTGTTGGCGCGCAGAATACCGCGCTATCGATACGCGACACAGCGCAAACGCCAGCAGTTATCATGCACAATCTGCATGAGTCGGGCCGGCCAGGCCGCAATCGCCCGCGCCGGCACAAGGATCTTGCCGATGGATACCCGGCTGCTCGAATGCTTCGTCGTCGCCGCGCGCACCCTCAGCTTCACCCGCGCGGCCGAGCAGCTGGGCACCACCCAGCCGCTGCTGAGCCGCACGATCAAGCGACTGGAAGACGTGGTGGGCGAACCCCTGTTCGATCGCAGCAGGCGGCGCATCGCGCTGACCGCGGCCGGCGCGGCCCTGCTTGATGAGGCGCCGGGGCTGATCGATCATGCCAGCCTCGCGCTGCGCCGCGCCCAGATCGCGGGCAGCGGCGCCCCGCGCACCCTGCGGGTCGCCTACAGCAATTCGATGTGGAGCCACATGGCCTATCGCGGCATCCGCGCGTTCCGCATGGCCCATCCCGAACTCCAGCTCGACCTGCGGCTGATGTCGGCCAACGAACAGGCCGATGCCCTGCGCTGCGGCGAGATCGATGTCGGCCTTGCCGGGGCGACCGTGTTCGAAACGCGCGGCCTGCACTGGCGCACGATCGGACGCGAACCCTATATCCTGGCCCTGCCGTCGGATTGGGACGTGCCGCGCGGCGTGCCGATCGACCTGACCCTGCTTCGCAACCGCCCGTTCCTGATCCCCGATCCCGTGGTGGGGACCGAGGCGCACAATGCGCTGATGGCCTGCTGCATGGCCGCCGGCTTCCGCCCGCTGCTGGCCAAGCACGCGCGCGATGCCTCGGAGATGCGCTTTCTCGTCGCGGCGGGGCTGGGCGCGGGCTTCGCCTTTGCCTCGGGCCTGCAGAACCAGTTCGACGGGGTCTATTTCGCGCCGATCGCCGACCAGCCGGCCGAAAGCATCGTCGAGATCCGGGTGAGCTGGGCCGAGCAGCGCCTGCCCGAGGCCATCCAGTCGTTCATCCGCCACATGATGGCCCATGCCTATTCGACCGAGATCGTCACCGATGGCGATGGCTTCAGGCTGAAGTGGCTGAATCCGACCAGTGCCCAACCGGCCCGGGCCTGACCGCCGGCGCCGGCCCTCGCGCGGTCAGGATTCCAGGTAGTCGTGGCGCAGCAGGGTGGTGAGAATGCGGGCGATCGCGGTCTGCTGGCTGGCCTTGCGGAACATCCCCGGGCTTTCCCCGCTTGCCGTCTGCTGGAGCACGATGGTGGTGGTCCGCTCCATGCCTGAGGCGACCACAGCGGCCACCGCCATGTCCTCGTCGCCTACCTCGCGCCCGTGGGCAGCGGCCAGCTTGCGGCCCAGCGCCTGGAACAGCGGATTGGCCCAGGTGGCGCGCAAGGCGATGAACCGGGGGTCGCCATGTTCGGCCAGGCCATTGCGGACGAACAGCGCGCCGCGCCGTTCCAGCCAGTAGTCGAAATGGGCCGTGGCGAAGGCCAGGGCTTCACGATATTCGGTGCCCGGCGCCCAAGGCTGAGCCAGCAGGGCCGCCACCGGCGCCATCTCCTCGCGCAGCGGCTGCATCGCATCAAGGTAGAGCGCGCCGACATCGGCATAGTAGCGATAGACCGCGGTCAGCTTGACCTCGGCGGCCTGGGCGATGGCGGTCAGCGTGGGCGGCGAGGTGGGGTGCGAGGCCATCAGCACACGCGCCGCGGTTTTCAGCCGCTCGCGCACCTGGCGGCCCTTCGGCCCCAGCTTCTGTCCCGCCACGCTGTAGTCGTCGCCAGGCGCCCCTGCGCTGGCCGGCCCGGTTGCAGCCCCTGTATCAGCCATCGGTATCCCACGCGGCAAAGGTCATCGCGGCCTGTGTTCGCGGAAAAAACCGGCTTCGGCAAGCCGGTGGCCGCCCTTATGCCCATGCGCTGCCCGGCGCGGCCCCGGCCTGGCCGGTCCGGTCAGCCGAACAGCCCGTCGCCGGCCACCGGGGCGGGGAAGTCGAGCACGCTCACTCCGCCGGGCCGGGCCTCGATCAGGCGGGGGACGATGGCCATGGCCCGCGCCGCGTTGAGATCGTGGCAGGCCTTGCCGGGCGCGGTCCCGCTCGGCCAGCCGAAGGTGCACACGATCGGCGGGTCGCCGTCGATCTCCACCCGCCAGGCCGGATCGTCATAGGTCTTGCGCCAGTCGTCGCCGTGATCGAGCCGGGTCGATTGCTCGTTGACCAGCCGGTAGAAATCGCGGCCGCCATTGGCGCGGGCGTACCAGGTCCAGCGCACGCCGGCCACCATGCCCTTTTTGATCTCCAGCCCGCTGGCCGGAAGCACGTAGTCCTCGGGCGCGAGGGCCAGCTCGTGGCTTTCCAGGCGCACGTCCTCCCACTGGAGACCGAGACCATCAGCCACCATCCGGGCCGACTGGCCGATGGTCCAGGTGAACCCGGCGTTCATGGCCTCGGTGTAGGGCCACTCCCCCGGATAGAAGCCTACGCCGAGCGACTGGATCTGCGTGGCCGAGGGGCCATTGGCCATGTCGTTGCGCTGCCACATCCGCAGCTGGCGGATCTTGCCGGTATAGCCGGACAGGAACAGCGGCAGGGCATCGGCGATGAGGCCGGGAATGTTGCCGCCCGCGGTAATGGAGGCGCCGCCTTTCAGCGCGGCGGCGGTCAGGCGCGGCTCGTCGGGGGAGTGGGGCAGGTAGTAGCAGCCGATCCCGGTATAGACGTTGATCCCGGCCTCGAGCAGCTGCACATAGGCATCGATGTCGTTGACCGAGCCGCTCCAGATCGCGGCATCGGGCTTGAGCGCGATGATGTCGTCAAGCCGGTTGGTGGTGATCACCCCGTTGGGCGCGGCGCCCACCATCTCGCCGGCATCCAGCCCGACCTTCTCGGGAAAGTGGACCAGCACGCCAACCAGGTCGAGCTGCGGGTGGCCGGCCATCCGCCGCACGATCTCCGAGCCGACCGGACCGGTATAGCACTGCGCGACGCGATATTTCCTGGCCATGCCACCTCACCATTGCTGTTGTCGTTTTCGATTCCGGTCCCGCCGCGGCGCCTGTCAGGCCGCCACGGCCCCGATATTGTCCACCAGCGGCACGATGCCCAGTTGCAGCGAGGCAATGATCCGGATGTCGCCGGTCAGCCTGTCCATCGGTTGCAGGGTCGCCGCGTCGACCGCGTGGACATAGACCACCTCGCCGGCCTCGGCCATGCGCCGGCGCACCAGGTCGGTAACCTTGGCCGAGCTGGTTTCCCCGCCCTCGATCGCCGCCTTGCCGGCTTCGAGCGCCTGGTAGAGCGCGGGCGCCTTGGCGCGGTCCTCGGGCGTCAGCTTGACGTTGCGGCTCGACATGGCCAGCCCATCGTCCTCGCGCACTACCTCGCAGCCGATCACCTCGATGTCATAGGCCATATCGATGACCATGCGCTTGAACATGGCCAGCTGCTGCCAGTCCTTCTCGCCCGAATAGTAGCGCATCGGCCCGAAGATGTTGAACAGCTTGGCGGTGGAGGTGGTGACCGCGTCGAGATGCTCGATCTTCTCCATCGGCGGCGCGCCGGTCGACAGCTGCGGGATGATCGTGAGCGTGAGGTTGGGCCGCACCGGCATATAGTCGGCATAGTCGGGCAGGTAGGCATATTGGATGCCGGTGGCCTCGACCAGCTTGCGGTCATCGTCCCAGTTGCGATCATACAGCGCGGTTCCGGCCGCGCCGAGCCAGAACATGATCGCCAGCTCGTTCTCGTCGACCGCGCGCTGGACCAGCGACTGGTGGCCGGCGTGCATCCGCCCGCTGGTGCCCATGACCCCGATGGATTTGCCCGAGGCCCGGGCCGGGTTGAGCAGTTCGCGGATTTCCGAAATCTTCGAGAGGATCTTCATCAAAATTCTCCGCATGGTCCCTGGCGGGACTCACAGGTAGGGCGACAGATGGGGCATGGCTATCGGAAAAATGAAGCTGGTTCAATAAGGCTGGTGCGGGTGCGCCGGGAATTGTCATCTGCGCCGCTTGACTGGGGCGGGTGGCGTGCAATGGTCGGCCATGTTCGACGATATCGCAAGCCGCGCGGCCCCGGCCCCAGCTGGCCAGTCCCTCAAGGACCGGCTGCTGTTCGCGGCCGAGCGGGTCGTGGCCCAGCGCGGGTTCGCGGGCGCCACGGTCCAGGAAATTCACCGCGCGGCGGCAACCCGCAATGCCTCGGCGATCCACTATCACTATGGGTCGCTGGAAGGCCTGCTGGCCGCGGTGTTCCAGTCGCGCACGGTCCGCCTCGATCTGGCGACCATGCGCCGGTCGGCCGAGGTGGAGGGGATCGTCGCCCCGCTGGTGCGCGCGCTGGCGGTCTTTCTCGAGCCTCGGGCCGAGGGCAACCATTACCTGCGCTTCCTCGAGCGCGCGCTGATCGAAACCCGCCTCGCGCGCACTTTCGTGCCGCGCGAGGTCATGGCCCAGTGGGAGGTGGCCGAGGCGCTGCTGGCCCGGCTGCTGGCCGCCTCGCTGCCGCCCCGGCTCGTCTCGATCCGGTTGGCCTTCGCGCGCACCCATTTCATCTCGGGGCTGGCCCAGGTGGAGGCCTGGCTCGAATCCGGCGAAGGCAACGGCGCGCTCCTGCCCATGCTGGTCCAGGCGGTCATCGATGCGACCGTGGCCATCCTCTCCGCGCCGGTAACCGCCGCGCTTGCCCGGGAAATCGCGGTGGTGGACCAAAGGTAATGTTCTATCATTAATCACCCTGCGCGGCTACCAACGCGCCACGCCGGCCAGCCCGGCCACCAGGATAGGGCCACGGGAGAACAAGCGAATGCCGAAGCTGGAAAAACTCACCGACGAGGCCCGCGCCTTCGCCCTCGCCAGCCTGCCGGACTGGTCCGCCGTGGCCGATCCCGATGGCATCCACCGAACCTTCCGGTTTGCCGATTTCACTGAGGCCTTCGCCTTCATGACCCGGGTCGCGCTTCATGCCGAACGGGCCGATCACCATCCTGAATGGAGCAATGTCTACAACCGGGTGACGATCACGCTCACCACCCACGATGCCGGCGGCCTGTCCGAGCGCGATATCGCGCTGGCCCGGCTGATCGATGGAATCGTGGCCTGAACGGCTTGGGGGGAGAGCGGAAGATGGCCCAGTCGGCGGCAGGCGGGTTCAGCGGGCGCACCGCGCTGGTGACGGGCGGGGGGCGCAACATCGGCCGGGCCATCGCCCTGGCCTTCGCCGACCGGGGCATTGATGTCGGGATCGTGGTCCGCGCCAACCGCGAGGAGGCCGAAGCCGTCGCCCGCGAGGTGCGAGAACG
This sequence comes from Novosphingobium bradum, assembly GCF_042646485.1. NCBI lineage: Bacteria > Pseudomonadati > Pseudomonadota > Alphaproteobacteria > Sphingomonadales > Sphingomonadaceae > Novosphingobium > Novosphingobium bradum. The sequence goes on from NZ_JBHRTQ010000005.1 coordinate 83,163, forward strand.
CGGCGCCCGGGCCGCCATCGCGCTCGGTGATGTCGGCCAGGCCGGGGACTGCGAAAGGATGGTCGGCGAGATCGCGGCGGCGCTGGGACCGGTGGATTATCTGGTCAACAACGCCGCGCGCCGCCGCCGCCAGGCCTTCCTTGATATCGCGCCCGAAGATTGGGACGCGGTGATCGGCACCAATCTCTCGTCGATCTTCTACCTCTCGCGCCTGGTCCTGCCGGGCATGGCGGAGCGCGGGTTCGGGCGGATCGTCAACATCGGCGGCCCCGATGGCGTGCGCGGCCTGCGCCTGCGCGCGCACAACGTGGCCTGCAAGGCCGGGCTGATCGGCCTGACCAAGGCCATCGCGCTCGAATTCGGCATTCACGGCATCACCGCCAACATCGTGGTGCCCGGCAACATCGCCACCAGCCGCGACGAGGTGGATTATCCCGATTTCCAGGCGCTGGTGGACCGGCTGGACGACCAGCGCGAGAATTCGCAGATCGCGATCCCGCGCCAGGGCACCTGCGAGGAAGTGGCCGATGCGGTCATGCACTTCGCTTCCGATAAATCCGCCTACCTGACCTCGCAGACGCTTTATGTCGCCGGCGGGCTCTGGGGGCTGCCCTGATCGCCCCGCACGGGCGTCAGGGCGCCGGCGCGTCCAGCGTCGCGCTGCCCACGAACACCGGCTCCATCGCATAGCGCCCACCGGCGGGCGACGGGCAATGGGCCATTCCGCCATCGACCAGCAGCACCTGCCCGGTCATGGCGCGGCCATCCTCGCCCGCCAGGAACGCGAAGGCGGCGGCGATGTCGCGTGCTTCCACGGCATAGCCGATCGGGGTCGAGGCGGCGATGCTCTCGCGCGCCTTGTCGACCGAGCCATAGAAGGTTGCCGTCATCGGCGAAGGCACGAAGCCCGGCGCCACGGCGTTCACCCGGATGCCATGCGGCGCCAGTTCGGTGGCGACCGACTGGGTGAGGGTGATCACCGCGGTCTTGCCCACCGTGTAGGGGTGGGGCGAATTGTTGCGGAAGGCGGCGATGCTGCTGGTGGAAAGGATCGCCCCGCCGCGCCCGCCCGCGATCATCGCCCGTGCCGCGTGCTTCATGCCGAACACCACGCTGTCGAGCAGGACCGCCATGTCGCGCGCCCAGTCCTGCGCGCTGAGCGTGAGGATCGAGCCGCTCACCCCGCGGATGCCGGCATTGTTGATCATCGCGTCGAGCCGGCCATAGGTCGCCACCGCCGTATCGACCAGCGCGGCCACCTCCTCCTCGCGGGTCACGTTGGTCTGCACGAAGCGCCCGCCCAGTTCCCGGGCAAGCGGCTCGGCCGCGCCGGGATGGAGGTCGCTGAGCACCACGTGGAAGCCATCGGCCGCCAGGCGCCGCGCGGTCGCCCCGCCGATCCCGCCGCCCGCGCCGGTGATGATCGCCACCTTCCTGTCGCTGTCCTGCATCTGTCCTCCCCGCATCGCTGCTGGCCTTGGCCGGTCCGGCGCATGGCCCTGTTCGCGCGACAGGGAGCGCCTGCCGGCGCGGACAAGTCAAGCGGGCCGTGGCCCCATCCAGCGCATTATCGCCGCGGCGCGCCGTGCACTCCGCTGTCGCGCATCACCCCGTCGCATTCCTCGGTGAGCAGGCGGGCATGGCGCAGGATGTCCTCGCCGGTCAGATCCTGGGCGAAGCCGGTGAGGTTCATGGCATAGGTCGCCTGGCGGGTATGGTCGAAGATCGGCGCGGAGATGAGATCCACGGCATGGCTTTCGCCCGGCTCGATGCGTTCGGGCTGGTAGACCGCGCGCTCCAGCCCCTTGAGCAGCCGGGCGAGGTTCTCGTTCGATCGGGCGCGCGGCTGGTGGTCGTCGCGCTGCTCGGCCAGCGCGTCGTGGAGCGACGAGCCGACCGTGACCAGGAACCCGCGCGACCGCACCAGGTCCAGCGCCGCGCGCGCGCGCGCCGCGTCCGACCAGTCGCCCCGCGCGATCCAGTCCTCCACCTCGTCCGGTTCCGACCAGGCATAATACAGCGTGCCCAGCGGCGGCCGCAGGGTCAGCCGCTGGCCCACGCTCATGCTGGTGCGCGGCGCCGTGGCCCCCGCTGCCCGCGCCAGGCACACCGCGTCCTCGCCGGCGCGGGCGGTGACGGTGACTTCCAGCCCGGTGCGCTCGGCCAGGTTGCGGGCGGCATTGCGGGCATGGCCCAGGATCGGGTCGTTGGCGGCCACCGCCTCGCCCAGCGCGGCCAGCGCCGGCGAGAGGCGGTAGGTCTTGTGGACCGGATGGCGCACCAGGTAGCCGCGCCGCATCAGCACCGCGAGCACGGCATGGAGCGAAGCCACGTTGGTCCCGGTGTGCCGGACCAGCTCCGACAGGGTGTAGGCATGGCTGGGCGCCTGCGACAGGAAATCGATGATCTCCAGCGCCCGCAGCGCCGACAGGGCGGGCCGGGTCATGGCCGCCGCTTCCCGCGATTGTCGCCGGGCAGGGCTTCACGACCGCCGGGGTCATTGACGGAGGCGCATCGGTATTGCATCATGTAGAACGTTTTCGACATTGCAATAAAAATGTCAAGGCGCCGGTGGAGAGATGCGATGTATTATCCCAGGGCACTGCCGCGGAGGCGGCAGCTGAACGGCATCACATTCGAATGTCTGGAGCGCGGGGAAGGGCCGCCGCTGCTCTATCTCCACGCCAGCGAAGGGCTGGACCCGGACGAGGCGGTGATCGCGCGGCTGGCGGAGAATTTCCGCGTCATCGCTCCGGCGCACCCCGGCTTCGGCCTCAGCGAACTGCCGCGCACCACGCGCACCGTCGATGATCTCGCCTATTTCTACCTCGACCTGATCGATGCCGAGGGCTGGGACGATCTCACCGTGGTCGGCTCCTCGTTCGGCGGCTGGCTGGCGCTGGAGATCGCCACCAAATATGCCCACCGCATCGGCCGGCTGGTGCTCGACAATCCGCTGGGCCTGCGCTTTGCCGAGCGCGCGGACCGCGATTTCATCGACCTGTTCCAGTTGCCCCCGCCCGACTGGTCGCGCCATTTCCTCGCCGGCGCCCCCGAGGACGAGCGCGACTGGAGCGCCGAGCCCGAGGATGTGGCCCTGCGCGCGGCGCGCAACCGCGAGGCCTTCACCCGCTTCGGCTGGGCGCCCTATCTCCACAGTCCGGCGCTGAAGGCCCGGCTCCACCGCGCGGCCATGCCGGCGCTCGTGTTGTGGGGCGAAGAGGATGCGGTCGCCTCGCGCGGCTATGCCGAGGCGGTGGCCAGGGTGCTTCCCCAGGCCCGCTTTCAGGCGATCGCCGGGGCTGGCCACTATGCCTTTCACGATCAGCCCGAAGCCGTGGCCCGGGCCGTCGCCGATTTCGCCCTGACCCCGCAAGCCGCCGCCCAGGCCAAGGCGTAAGGAGGCCATCCCATGGACGTCTGGTATTTCACCGAGCAGAGCTATCACCCGGCCTGGGACAAGTTTCCCGGCGCGCTGCGGGTGGACATTCCCGGCCACCATGCCGACCCGGCGCTGATGTCGAAGCTGCTAAACGAGTATCTCGACCAGTATGTTCTGGCCGACGAGCTGGGCATGAACATCATGTTCAACGAACATCACACCGCCGCCACCTGCCTCAACATCTCGGTCACCATGGCGCTTGGCGTCATGGCGCGGCAGACCAAGAATGCGCGGCTCCTCGGTCTCGGCTCGATCATTTCCAACCGCCCCGATCCGGTCCGCGTGGCCGAGGAATATGCCTGGATCGACAATGTCTCGGGCGGACGGCTGGAAATGGGCATGGTCAAGGGCGCGGGCTGGGAACTGTTCGCCTCCAACGCCAACCCGGCGGGGATGATGGACCGCTTCTGGGAAGCGCACGACCTGATCCTGGCGGCGATGACCCGCAACGACGCGCCGTTTGCCTGGGAGGGCGAACACTTCAACTATCGCAACATCAACCTGTGGCCGCGCGGGGTGCAGCAGCCGCATCCGCCGATCTGGATGTCGGCCAACAGCAACGGCAGCGCCACGCTCATCGCCCGGCGCGGCTACCGGATGTTCGGCTTCATCGGCGGCTTCCCGAGCAAGCCGGTCTACGACACCTACCGCCGCGTCTATGCCGAAACCTTCGGCCATGCGCCGCAGGTCGATCGGCTGGCTTATCTCGGCATGGTCGCGATCGGCAAGACCCGCGCCGAGGCGGCCGAGCGGACCGCGCAGATGAAGGCCTATCTCGCCAGCGTGCGCCGGATGAACGCGGCCCACGTCGCTCCCTCCGGTTATGGCGGGCCGGAGGAATTCGCCGCCGCCCTGCGTAGCCCGTCGCGCGGCCGGATGAACGCCGGCGGCGGCCCGCCGCGCTACCTGCCCAGCGGCAAGGCGATGTCGGCCGTGCCCACCGATGCCGAACTGGCCGAGGCCGGCATGGTCTTCTCCGGCGAACCGCAGGAGGTGCTCGACCAGATCCTCGCCTTCAACGAACACATGGAAGGGCTTGGCCACCTCGGCATCATGGCCCAGGCCGCGGCCCTCACGCACGAGGATGCCTGCGACAACCTGCGCCTCTTTGCCGAACACGTGCTGCCCACGCTCAAGGGGCTGGACAATAGCGTTCCCTCCGGGCGCATGGCCGTAGAAGCGGCCGAATGAGCTGGGCCGGCAAGGTCGCCGTGGTCACCGGTGGCGCCATGGGCATCGGCGGGGCCACCGCCGATCTGCTGGCGGGGCAGGGGGCCAGGGTGGTGATCTTCGACACCGACCCGGCCGCCGCCGACCGCGTCGCGCGGATCGTCGCGGCCGGCGGCGAGGCGATCGCGGTCACCGGCAGCGTGGCGGCCGAAGCCGATGTCCAGGCGCTCGCCAGCCGGGCGGTGGAGGCCTTTGGCCGGATCGACCTCCTGGTGAACAACGCCGGGATCATGGGCCGCCATGACAGCCTGGCCGACTGGCCGCTGGCGCAGATCCGGCAGGTGCTCGACGTCAACCTGCTCGGCACCTTCCTGTGCTCCTATCTGCTCGCGCCGGTCATGGCGAAGACCGGCGGCGGCTCGATCGTCTCGGTCTCGTCGTTCGGCGCGATCGTGCCGGTGCCCTATTCGCCGCCCTATTCGGCCACCAAGGCGGGCGTTCTCGGCATGGTCCGCTCGATGGCGCCGTCGTTCGCCGCCATCGGCGTGCGGGTCAACGCCGTGCTCCCGGCGCTGACGGCAACCCCGATGGCGCTGGCCTCGGCCGCCGCGCAGTCGGTGCCCATGCTCGCGCCCGATGACCTGGCCCGGGCCATCGCCCATGTCGGCGCCGATGCCTCCATCACCGGCCAGTTCTTCTGCGTGACCCTGGGGGAAAACGGCCCGCAACTGGGGCGGCTGGTCGATCGCCCGCAGATCGAACCGGCGCAGACCACGCCGTTCTGAACCGCCGGAAGGAAGCCCATGCCGTCCGATTGCCCGATGGCCGCCGCCACCCCGCACCTGCCGCCCGAGCGGCCGGGCCAGCCCGCGCCCGCCGATCTCGCCCAGCGCCGGCAAGGCCTGGCCGGCGCGGCGGCGGCGGGCCTGTGGCGCACCGATCCGCCGGCCGAGGCGATTGACCTTGGCGGCGTGCGCGCCCTGCGCTTCCGGCCGGCCGGGCCATCGGCCGCCACCGTGCTGCACTTCCACGGCGGCGGCTACCGTATCGGCCAGCCCGAACAGGTCGCCCCTTTCGCCGCCGCGCTCGCCCGGCGCTGCGGGGTGACCGTGGTCTGCCCGGCCTACCGCCTCGCACCCGAACATCCCTTTCCCGCCGCCATCGTCGATGCGCGGGCCGCGCAGCAGGCGCTCGTCGCGGCGGGCGAGAGGCGGCTGATCCTCAGCGGCGATTCCGCCGGCGGGGGCATCGCCGCGGCTCTCGCGCAGCTTGCCGCCCGCGATCCCGCCCCGCCGCTGGGGCTGGTCCTGCTCTCGGCATGGCTCGATCTCACCGTCACCAGCCCGGCCTATCGCGCCAATGCGGCCAGCGATCCGCTGTTCTCCGAACAGTCCGCGCGCGAGGCCGCCGCGCTCTACCTGCAAGGCGCGCCCGCCACCGATCCGCTCGCCTCGCCGCTGTTCGCCGCCGCCACCCTGTTTCCGCCCACGCTGGTCAGCGCGGGGCAGGGCGAGGTGCTGGCGGACGATGCCTGCACGTTCCACGCGCAGCTCGTCACCGCCCGGGTGCCCGCGCGGCTCAGACTGGTGCCCGGCATGGAACACGTTGCCGTCACCCGCGACATGGCGCTGGCGGGAGCCGCCGAAACCTTCGCGGAGATCGCCCGGTTCATCGCCAGCCTCGGCACGGCCACCCCGGGCACGGCCAGCCTCGGCACGGATTGACAGCGATGCCCCGCGCGTAGAGGTCTGGCCCATGGCCAACACCCGCGTCGCTCACCCCTGTCTGCACGGCAAGATCATGGATGCGGAAGGCGCGGCGGCGCTGATCCGCCCAGGCACCGCGGTGGGGATGAGCGGGTTCACCGGCGCCGGCTATCCCAAGGCGGTGCCCCAGGCGCTCGCCCGGCGGATCGAGATGGCCCACGCGGCCGGCGATCCCTTCTCGCTCAAGGTGTGGACCGGCGCCTCGACCGGCCCGGAACTCGATGGCGCGCTGGCCCGGGCCAGGGGCATCGATTTCCGCGCGCCCTACAATTCCGATCCCGTGGTGCGTGACCAGATCAACCGCGGCGAGCTGGACTATTGCGACATCCACCTCAGCGAAGTCGCCCCGATGACCCTCCAGGGCTTCTTCGGCCCGCTCGACACGGCGCTGATCGAGGTGACCGCGATCCGCGCGGATGGCGCGCTGGTGCCCTCCTCGTCGGTCGGCAACAACCAGACCTGGCTCGACCAGGCCCGCCAGGTGATTGTCGAGGTCAATTGCTGGCAGGCGCGCGAGATGGAGGGGATGCACGATATCTGGTGCTGCGACGCCCTGCCGCCCAACCGCCAGCCGATCCCGCTGGTCCGCGCCGATGATCGCATCGGCTCGCCCACCTTCCGCTGCGATCCCGGCAAGATCGTCGCCGTGGTCGAAACGGACTCGCCCGATCGCAACCAGGCCTTCCGCAAGCCCGATGAAACCTCGCACACCATTGCCGGGCACATTCTCGAATTTCTCGGTCACGAAGTGCGCCAGGGCCGCCTGCCGGCCTCGCTGCTGCCGCTCCAGTCGGGCGTGGGCAATATCGCCAATGCCGTGCTGACCGGCCTCATCACCGGCCCGTTCGAGGGGATGACCGCCTTCACCGAGGTGATCCAGGACGGGATGGTGGACCTGCTGGATAGCGGCAAGCTGCGGATGGCCTCGTCCACCGCCTTCTCGCTCAGCCCGGACTACGCGCATCGCCTCAATGCCGAGATGGCCCGCTACCGGGATCGCATCGTGCTGCGCCCGCAAGAGATCAGCAACCACCCCGAACTGATCCGGCGGCTGGGCTGCATCGCCATGAACGGGCTGATCGAGGCCGATATCTACGGCAACGTCAATTCCACCCACATCATGGGCTCGCGGATGCAGAACGGGATCGGCGGCTCGGGCGATTTCGCGCGCAATGCGTGGATCTCGATCTTCATGAGCCCCTCGCTAGCCAAGGGCGGGGCGATCTCTACCATCGTGCCGATGGTCTCCCACGTCGATCACATCGATCAGGACGTGCAGGTGCTGGTGACCGAACAAGGCCTGGCCGACCTGCGCGGCCTTTCGCCCAAGCAGCGCGCCCGCCTGATCATCCAGCGCTGCGCCCATCCCACTTTCCGGCCCATGCTGGAGGACTATTTCGACCGCGCCTGCCATGGCGCCTACGGCTTCCATTCCCCCTCGCTGCCCGGCGAGGCGCTGTCCTGGCACCAGCGCTTCATCGACACCGGGACGATGAAACCGGCCCTGGCTTGATTGCGCGCGCCCAACCGGCTGTAGTGCGCCAGCCCGCACCGGCACGAGAGGATCGCATGGATATTGTCGACGCCCAGTTCCATCTGTTCATGACCATGGACGCCGAAGCCGGGCTCTGCGCGATGGACGCGCTCGGCATCCGCTCGGTCCTGATCGACGAGCTGTGGGGGGCGACCAGCGCGCGCATGGACCCCGATGGCTCGATGCCGGGCCTGCGCCTGCCTGGCGGCCAGTGGCGGGCGACCTCGCCGGGGGGGCAGATGGCCAGCCTGCGGTGGCCTGAGCGCTACGGCTTCCAGCTGCGCCTTTACCCAAATGATCCCGATCTCGAGTCGGTGATGACCGAAATCGCGCGCGCGCCAGGCCACCGCGCCTTCCGCTACGATTCGCGCGACGCGCACGAACGTGATGCCGCCGCCGCCGGAGATCGGATGGACCTGTTCCGCATCGCCCAGCGCCTTGGCCGGCCAATCTCGGTCACTGGCCGTATCCCCGATTTCGAGCAGTATTTCCGCGCCTTCCCCGACCTCCTGTTCCTTCTCGACCATTGCGGCGTGCCGCGCAGCGAGGCGGATTTCGAGCACATCCTCGGCCTTGCCCGTTATCCCAACCTGCGCCTCAAATGGAGCCACGCGCCGCGCATCCTGCACGGCGGAGCCTACCCCTTCCAGCCCGCGCGCGATAAGCTCTACCGCGCGATCGACGCCTGGGGGCGCGACCGGATCATGTGGGGGAGCGACTTTACCGCCATTCCCATGGTCTGCGCCAATTTCGGCGGGGAACCCTATTCCTGGGCCGAAGCCCTGTTCTACATCCGCGACGATCCGCACCTGTCGGCCGAGGACAAGGCCTGGCTGCTCGGCCGCACCGCGCGCCAGGTCTACGACTGGCCCGCCACCGCGCCGCAATCCGCCTGACGGTCGGGCAGCTGGACCGGGCAGCAGGGCGGGGCAGGCGGCACCTTCGCGGGGGCGTTTTCCGCGTCGGCCCTGTCCCTGTCCATTGCCAACCGGCCAGTGCGCGCTAGCCTTGGCGTCAAGCATGGTGGTGGCCCGTGAACGCCGGTTCGCCCGCACCGCCCAAGCGGCAGGAAGGCCGCGCCGAAAATCCAGGAGAGAGCCATGAAAACCAGTGAAATCATCGGCGATGCGCCGGCCGATCGGACCGCGCCCGGCCATGGCTTCACCGCCCACGTGGTCGCCGAAGCCGCCCGGATCGGTCCCGAGCGGCTGACCGCCAATGTGCTCGCGCGCACGAAGCAGGCCGTGCTCGATTGGCTGGGGGTCAGCATCTCGGGGGCGCAGCAGGATTCGGCGCGCGCCACCCAGGCTTTCCTGGCGAGCGAGGGCGGCCCCGGCGCCGCCCGCGTGATCGGCACCGCGCAAAGGGCCACCGCCCGCCAGGCCGCGCTCGCCGTGGGCATCGCCGGCCATTCGCAGGACTATGACGACATGGGCGTGGGCGGCCATCCCTCGGTGGTGGTCCTGCCGGCGGTCTTCGCGGTGGCGCAGGAGGTGGGGGCCAGCGGCCTTGCCACGATCATCGCGCTGCTGCGCGGCTACGAGGCGATGGGCATGGTCTCGGCGGCCTGCACCAACGCCTCCTATGCGCGCGGCTATCACTGCACCGGCACCTTCGGCGCCTTCGGCGCCACGGTCGGCGCGGGCACCCTGCTCGATCTCGATCCGCTCACCATGCAGCGCGCCATGGGCATCGCCGGCTCGCAGGCCTCGGGTCTGAAGGCCAATTTCGGCACCATGTCCAAGCACCTCAACGCCGGCCACGCGGCGGCGGTCGGCGTGCTCTCGGCGCGCATGGCCCAACACGGCTTCACCGGGGCGACCGACGTGATCGAAAGCCCGCAAGGCTTTGCGATAACCCACAATCCCGCCCCCGATGATTTCGACCCCGCCGCCCCCTTCGCCTCGCTGGGCGAACGGCTGGCGGTCGAACGGATCATGTTCAAGCAGCACGCCGCCTGCGGGGGCACCCATTCGGCGATCAACGGCATCAATCTGATCCGCGCCCGCCGCCCGTTCACCCTGGCCGATGTCGCCGATGTCGAACTGGTCGTCTCGGAACAGGCGATGACCGTCTGCGCCATTCCCGAGCCGCGCACCGGGGTGGAGGGGATGTTCAGCCTGCGCCACGCCGCCGCCCTGGCACTGACCGGAACCAGCACCGGCCCGAGCGGCTTCACCGATGCCTGCGTCAACGATCCGCTGCTGCTCGCCGCGCGCGACAAGGTGCGCGTCACCCCCATGCCCGGCGGCAATGCCGGCACCCCCACCGAGGTCCGCCTGCGCTTCACCGATGGCCAGGTGCTGACCGAGCGCAACGAACTGCTGGTCGTCACGCCCGATGATCGCCTCGACGAACAGTGGCACGCGCTGGTTGCCAAGTTCCACGATATCGTCGCCCCCATCCTCGGCGCCGAACGTTCGCGCGAACTGGTCGGCCTGGTCGAACGGCTCGAAACCCTGGCCTCCATCGCCGAACTGACCGAGCGCACCGCCCCCTGATCGGGCGGGGGCGGTGCAGATCGCCTACATGATGGTATTCCACGCAAGTGGTGCATAGTGGGCAAAGCCAGGGGCGCTCGAAGGGCGCGTCGAGGAGAGGCGGGCGGGGAGGCGGCTCATGCAAGCGGACTATGTGATCGTGGGGGCCGGCTCGGCTGGCTGCGTCCTGGCCAACCGCCTGAGCGAAGACGGCAAGTTCCGCGTCCTGCTGATCGAGGCAGGTGATGATGACCGGCTGACCAACCTGCGCCAGGTCATCTCCAATGTGATGGTCACCGTGCCGATCGGCTATGCGAAAACGATCAAGGATGCCGCGGTCAACTGGAAGTACCAGACCGAGCCTGATCCCGGCATCGATGGCCGCGTCCTCACCTGGTCCAAGGGCAAGGTCTTCGGCGGCTCCTCGTCGATCAACGGGATGCTCTACGTGCGCGGCCAGCACGCCGACTATGATGGCTGGCGCGATCTGGGCTGCACCGGCTGGGGCTGGGCTGACGTGTTCCCCTATTTCCTGCGCTCCGAAGACCAGGAACGCGGCGCCAGCCAATACCACGCCACCGGCGGCCCGCTCACCGTGTCCGATCCCACCATGGCCCACCCCGTCTCGGCCATGGTGGTCGAAGCCTGCCAGGCCGCGGGCCTGCCCCGGCGCGACTATAATGGCGCGCAGCAGGAGGGGGTGGACTGGTTCCAGCTCAACATCCGCAAGGGCCGCCGCTGCTCCGCCGCCGTCGCCTATCTCCACCCGGCATTGAAGCGGCCCAATGTGGAAGTAATCTCGCGGGCCACGGTCACCCGCGTGGTCATCGAAGGCCGGCGGGCGACCGGCGTCGAATTCCTGCGCGATGGCCAGCGCATCACCGTGAAAGCCAATGCCGAAGTGATCCTCGCCGCCGGCTCGATCGGCTCGCCCCAGATCCTGCAACTGTCGGGCGTGGGGCCGGGGGCGTTGCTCGCGGACCTCGGCATCGCGGTCGCCGCCGATCTTCCCGGCGTGGGCGAGAACCTCCAGGACCATTACGTGGTCGCCCAGAACTTCCGGCTGAAGCCGGGCGTCCCCTCGGTCAACGCGCTGACCCGCGGCCCGCGCCTGCTTGCCCAGGGGCTGAAGTACCTGCTCACCCGCAAGGGGCTGTTCGCCATGTCCTCCGCCCACGTGGCGGCGTTCGTCAGGTCGCGCCCTGATGTCGCCCGCCCGGATATCCAGTTCCACATCCTGCCCGCCACCTCGCGCCGCTCGATGGAAGACAATCTCAAGGTCGAACTCGACCGTGAGCCGGGCCTCACCATGGCCCCCTGCCAGCTCCGCCCGGAATCGCGCGGGCAGGTCCGCATCCGTTCGATCGATCCGGCCGCCCATCCCGCGATCCGGCCCAACTATCTTTCCGCCGAGGAAGACCAGCGGGTGGCCATTGCCGGCCTGCGCTGGGGCCGGCGAATTGCCGAGCAGGCGCCGCTGCGCGATGTCATCGCCCACGAAATGATGCCCGGCGAAAGCCTTCAGACCGACGATGACCTGCTCGCCCACGCCCGCCGCGCCGGCAACACGATCTATCACCCGGTCGGCACCTGCGCGATGGGCAGCGATGCCGGCGCGGTGGTCGATTCCGAATTGCGGGTCCGGGGGATCGACGGCCTGCGCGTGGTCGATGCCAGCGTTATGCCGCGCCTCGTCTCGGGCAATACCAATGCCCCCACCATCATGATCGCGGAAAAAGCCGCCGACCTGATCCGCGGCCGGAAGGCATCCGCCGTGCAATAAGGCCGTGGTTGCGGTGCGCTGGCTGTCCGGGGTGTTTGCAGGGGCGTTGCAGGGCCGTTGCAGATGGCCCCGACCGGCCTAGCCCCGGAACAGGTGATCCACCGCGTACCACTCCTCGGCCTCGGTGTTGTAGGTGATCCCGAGATCGGCGCAGGTATCGGCGATGGTCATGTCGAGATACTGGTCCCAGTCCACCATGTACATCGGGCAGGGCAGGGCGAAGCCCATCTCGATCGCCTTCTGCGTGGCCTTGAGCAGATAGGGCATCCCCGCCGGGTAATGGATTGAATTCCGCATGAAACTGGCCGAATTGGCCATCGCCGTGCCAAGGTTGACGATCCCCGCCAGCTCCGGGGTCAGGTGCAGGTTGGAACCCACGCTGGAAAGCAGCGAGATCGCGTGCTCGCCCGGCTGGTTGGTGCCGAACCCGGTGACGATGTGCTCCACGTCATGCCCGGCCGAACGGCGCTTGAGGATATAGTCGACATCGCTTTCGATCGGATCGCCCTGGCGCATGAAATCGGCGCTCATCCCCGATTTCGCCATGAATTCATGGATCGCCGCGCCCAGCGTTCCCGGCGCGCATTCGCGCACCCGGTCCAGCGGCCAGACGGGCAGCTTGCGCGCGTCCACCCAGTCACGGAACCCCGGATTCGTGCGCTTTTCCGCCTCCACCAGCGCCACGAACCGATCGACGTCGGTCACCTCGGCCACGGCGCGGAACGAGGTCGGCAGGTGGTAGGTCACCGGCAGGTCCCAGCCATAGCGCCGCAGCGAGGCCTGGCACCAGGCATCGCGGAACACCGGGCTGTTGAGGAACTTCGAATTCGAGGTGAGGAAGCTGCCGGTCGGCGGATGTTCCCCGCCCTGGAGATAGGCGGCCTCGGCCTCGCTCATCGCTCGGACCAGGCGGGGGCGGGGCTGCTTGTGGCCAGTCATGTCGTTCATAACCTTCCCTTTTTGCAACGCCCACCCGGCCGCCGGTGCCGCGCTAGGCCACCGGGGCGAAGCGCACCAGCACGGCCTCGTCCCCTTCCGGGCAGAACCGCGCCGTCACCCGCTGGCCGATCACCGGCTTCTCGCAGTCCACCACATTGGTGATCACCATCGGCCCGGCGTCAAGCCGGACCATGGCGACGTTGTAGGGCAAACGGTCGGCAAAGCCGGGATGGAAGGCGCGGTGGTAGACGATGAACGACCAGACCGTGCCGGTCGGCTCGACCTCCACCCAGTCATCGGCGGTCATCTCGCGCAGGCAGGTGCTGCACACCGGCTTGGGCGGCCACTGGCGCGTCTGGCAGGCGTTGCATTGCTGCACCATCAGGCGTTGCTCGCGCGCGGCGGCCCAGTAGGGCGCGGTCAGCGGGCGGTCGAGGGCGGGCAGGGGGATGCTTGCCATGGCTCAGTCCTCCACGGTCAGGATGGTGGCCGCGCCGCGCAGGCCGGCTGCCGCCGAGGCATATTGTGCCACCCGCGCGCCCAGCACCTGCCGCGCGCCGCATTCGCCGCGCAATTGCCGCACCGCCTCGCACAGGTGGAGCCAGCCCCACATATAGGCTTCCGACAATTGCCCGCCATTGGTGTTGACCGGCAGCCTGCCGCCCAGCCGCGTGTTGCCCGCAGCCACGAACGGCCCACTCTCGCCCGGCTGGCAGAAGCCGTAATGCTCCAGCATTTCCAGGATATAGAAGCTGCACGGGTCCTGCACGTAGAGCAGGTCGATCTGGTCCGGCGTGAAGCCGGAGCTGCCGTAGAGCCGCGCGGCCACGTTTTTCATCCACGGGCGCATGACATTGTCTTCAAGGTCGTTCGAACGCCAGGCCGCCTGTTCGGCCATCCCGGCGACGGACACCGCCTTGCCGGGCAGGTCGCGGGCGCGCTCGGCCGAGGTGACGATCAGCGCTGCGCCGCCATCGGAGATCATCGTCATGTCGTGCCGCCGCAGCGGCTCGATCAGGTAGGGCGTGGCGAGATAATCGTCGATGGTCAGCGGATCGGTGAACACCGACAGCGGGTTCATCCGGGCATATTCGCGCTGGACCACGGCCACGTGGCCAAGCTGCTCCTCGGTGGTCCCATAGAGGTGCCGGTGGCGGTTGAAGGCCATGGCGAAGGGCGCGGCCACGTGGAGATAGCCATAGGGGTGGGTGAAATCGGCGCCGGCCCCATAGCCGCCGGCAAAGCTCGCCTTGTTGGTGCGCTGGTTGCAGCCGTAGATCAGCGCCACGGTGGAGGCGAGGCCCGAGGCGATCGCCATGACCGCGAGGTGCAGCGAGAAATTGCACGAGCCATAGTCCAGCGTGGCGCTGAAGGCGGGATCGATCCCCAGCAGCGGGCCGAACGAAGCGTCGGTCCCTTGCCCCTGGGTGGTGGCGCAGGTGATCAGCCCGTCGATCTCGCTCTTGTCGATCCCGCTGTCGGCCAGCGCGAGGCCCAGCGCCTCCACGCCGATCTGCTCCGCGCTGCGCCCGGGATGCTCGCCCTGGCGCGTGGTGCCGACGCCGACGATGGCGGTCTTCCCGCGCCAGGTTTCGGCCTTGAGGATATGGGCCATCAGATGATCCCCTGGTCCACCAGCCGGCCGATCTCACCCGACGACATCCCCAGCAGGTCGCCATAGACGTATTCGTTGTCCTCGCCATAGCAGGGCGCGCCGCGATTGGTCGGGCCGCCAATCCAGGTCGGCGTCTCGGAGAGCTTCACCGGCACTTCGGCCACCGGCCAGGTGCCGATCTTCGTGCCCGTTACCTCGGTCAGCCATTCCAGCGCGGCCAGCTGCGGATCATGGTCGCAGCGATCTTCCGCCGTCTGGCACACCCCGGCGGCCACGCCCGCGCCCTGGAGCGCGTGCATCAGGGCATAGGCGTCCCACTGCGCGGTCCAGCCACTGATTGCCTTGTCGAGCGTGTCCTGGTGGGCCAGCCGCGCGGCCAGCGTGGCGAAGCGCGGGTCGCGCGCCCAGTCGGGATCGCCGGCAACGCGCACCAGCGCCTGCCACTCGGCCTCGCCGAAGCAGGCGATCGTCAGCCAGCGGTCGGTGCCCTGGCAGCGATAGGCACCGTGCGGGGCGGCGGGCTTGTAGGGCGAGCGGTTGCCGAAGCGGCGCCATTCGCGGCCATTGGCCGACCAGTCGAGCGTGGGCACGCCGGTCAGGAAGATGCCGCTCTCGCACTGCGAGGCATCGATGTGCTGGCCCTTGCCGGTGCGGTCGCGCTGGAAGATCGCGGCCATGGTGGCGACCGCCATCGAATAGGCGCCCATCCAGTCCAGGTAGGAATAGCCCCAGCCGGCGGGCATCGCCGGTTCGGGCAGGCCCGACATTTCCGAGGTGCCGGCGAGTGCCCCGGCGATCGGCCCCAGCGCGCGGAACCGGCCATAGCGGCCCTTGGAGCCCATGCCCGATTGCTGGACATAGATGATGTCCTCGCGGATCTGGCGCAGGGCATCGTAGCCAAGCCCCCACTTGTCCATCACGCCGGGCGAGAAGCCTTCCGCCACGATGTCGCTGATGCCCACGATCCGCCGGGCGATCTCCATGCCCTCGGGATGGCGCACGTTGAGCGAGATGCCCAGCTTTCCGGGGTTCTTGTTGTTGAACTGGCCGCCCATGTTCTCATCGACGATGCCGGGGAGCGGGCCGGTGGCGTTTCGCCGCGCCTCGCGCCCGCCCACCGGGGCGAAAGCGCCCATGCGGGTATCGGGATTGCCCTTCCACTCGATCTTGATCGATTCCGCGCCGAAGGCCGCCAGGAAGCGCATGGCCCCGGCCGAGGCGAGGAACCAGGTGAAGTCGCAGATGCGAACGCCCTGCAGGGGGAACGGCTTGCCCCGGGCCGAAAGGCGTGGCTCGGCCGGCGCGGCGGCGCTGGCGGCAACTTTTGCCATGGCGGGCCGGGCGGGCCAGAAGCCATCGGCCAGCACCTCGGCGCGGTCTTCGTCGAGCAGCGGCGCGCGGCGGCCAACCACCCAGTCGCTCGCGGTCGAAAGCCACTTGCCGGTCACATAGGTGAACGACTTGCCCAGCTCCGGATGGTCCACCTCGGCATAGGTCTTGCGTTCCCACCAGTGCGCGTCGGCCACGTTGTCGTGCGGCTTCCGCAAGGGGGCGGTGAGCAGGCCGATCTCCTGGCCTTCGCGCCAGGGCGCATCGTCGAACAGGAACTTGCGCCAGATGCGCCCGCCAACCTCGCCGACCAGCACTTCGCTCAACTCCGGGTTGGAGCCGGGGATCTCGCGCCCGCCGCCGGCCTTGACCTTGTCGGCCTCGGCGTCGAGGTTGGATGGAATGCCGTATTTCGCCGCGAAATCGCCCATCAGCGAGGCGCCCTTGCCCCGGAAGGGAAAGGTCATGATCCAGCGCCCGTCCTTGGTATTGGCGATGAACGGGGCGACCGAGACCTTCTCGGCGGCATGGCGGCAGGTCTGGCGGAACAGGGGCGCGCGGCGCATCACCCAGTTCATCAGGTCAAGCTCGGTGTTCTTCGACACCGCATCGTGGACCGCGCAGGAAACGTACTGTCCCCGGCCGGTGCGGCGCTGGTGGATCAGCGCCCCCAGGATGCCCATCGCGAACTGTTCGCCCGCGATATAGTAAGCGTGCCACAATTGCCCGGCGATCGGCGGGGTATCATATTCGCCATCGGGCCGGGGATCGTAGCCGCAGTTCATCATCGGCCCGCCGAGCGCGAGATGGACCAGATCGGAGGCCTTGTAGTCCTTCCACGGCCCGGTATCGCCGAACGGCGACATCCGCGCGACGATCAGGTGCGGGAAGCGCGCGGCCAGCTCATCACTGGACAGGCCCAGCCGGTCCAGCTGTTCGCGGTTGCCCGAAACCAGGAACACGTCGGCCCGCGCCAGCAGGCCCAGCAGCGCCTCGCGCTCGGCCGCCACTTCCGGATCAAGCACGAGCGAGCGCTTGGCCCGGTTGTGGGTCCAGAAGTGGAGCGAACGCTCGGGATCGGGCACGTCCTCGTAGAACGGGCCGATCGCGCGGGTCGGCGCGCCGTCGCGCGGCTCGACCTTGACCACTTCGGCGCCCAGCCCGGCCAGGAGCAGGCCGCAATATTCCGCCTGCT
The DNA here is from genome assembly GCF_042646485.1 of Novosphingobium bradum. Taxonomy (NCBI): domain Bacteria; kingdom Pseudomonadati; phylum Pseudomonadota; class Alphaproteobacteria; order Sphingomonadales; family Sphingomonadaceae; genus Novosphingobium; species Novosphingobium bradum. Next base: position 100,416 of record NZ_JBHRTQ010000005.1, read on the forward strand.
CGTCGGCCATTTCGACCACGCGCACGCCATCAAGATAGGTTTCGGTACCGGAATTGCTTTGCATGATGATGTTACTGCTCGGAAATTTGTCAGGCAGGGCGGCACAGGGCGGCCAGCGCCCCGATCGATTCCAGCGTTTCGAAGCGGGCGACCATCCGGGCCAGCTCGTGCGAACGCTCCGCCCCCAGGATCGGGGTCACCAGGTCGTGGAACTTGGATTCCAGGTTGGCCCACTGCTGATCAAGCTCGTCATCGGTGGCGGGCACCAGCACGTTGATCGAGGCGGTCAGCTCCTCGCCGGACTTGAGCCGCACGGTCACGTCGGTCGGCGCGCCGGTGGTCAGCTTGTCGGGCGTGGTGCGGACCTTGATCAGGGCGCGGCGGGCGATCAGTTCGGGATCCTTGACCGCCTCGTCGGTGAAGGCGCTGGGGCCGGTCGCCCGGTCGAGCAGGGCGAGGGTGGCGGCATAGCGGATCGAGAACATCGCTTCGACGCCCGTGACCGGCTCGGGAATGCCGCAGACGGTGGGCATCTGCACCGAACACAGCAGGTCGATCTCTTCCACCTCGTCAGCCGTAAAGGGCCGCCTGGCCCTGATCTGGCGGATGCCGTTGATCGCCGAATGGGTGCCGCCGCAGGCCGCGTGGAACTTGAACATCACCTTCTCGACCGCGAGCCGTGCATCGCGCGGGCGCTCCGGATCGAACTCCTCCCACACGCCGTTGTGCGAGCGCACGAAGCCCTGGGGCGATTCCAGCACGTCGGCGGCGCCGGTATAGCCGGCCTGCGCCAGCCGGGCGGAGACCACGCCCACGGAGGCCGCATTGCCGGCGTTGAGGTGCTTGCACATCGTGCCGAAGCTGGCCTTGAGGCCGGCGGCCTGGGTGCCGGCGATGCCCAGCGCCATGACCAGCTGGTCATGATCGAGGCCAAGCAGGCGCCCGGCGGCCATGGCCGCGCCAAAGGCGCCGAAGGTGCCGGTGGTGTGGAAGCCGCGGTGATAGGAGCTGAGGCCGCAGGCCACGTGGATCTGGTCCATCACCTCGCAGCCCCAGGCGGCGGCCTCGGCCGCTTCGGCGCCGCCCAGGCCCAGTTCCTCGGCGAGCGCGAAGACCGGCGGCAGGATCACCACCGCCGGGTGGCTGCCGAAGCCCATGTCGTCGAAGTCCTGCGAATGGCTGGCCACGCCCCCGCACAGCGCCGCCTGACGGGCGGTGGCGGTCTGCCCGGTGCCGATCACGTGGGCCACGCCGTTGCCCCCTTCGGCCGCGCAGACGGTCTGCACGGCGCGCGAGCTGGGCTGGTGCGAGCCGGAGATGGTCACCCCCAGCCAGTCGAGCACGAAATGGCGCACCCGCGCGCGCTGCGCCTCGGAGAAATTGCCGAGCCGAACCTGTTCGGCGGTGGCGACAACCTGCCGGGTGAAGCCGCTCGCGTCCTGCTGCGCGCCGTTGGTCGACGATGTCATGATGGCGTGGTGATCCTCTTGTTTTCCTGCCGGATGCGCGGGCCGTGGCGGCTGCGCCCGAAGGTGCAAATCAGCCCGGTTTCGCGGCCGGCGCGAAGCCGTTCGGGCAGCATAGCACCCGCTGGCGCGCAACGCGTATCACATTTCTGATCATGGGTTTTCCGCTCCCGCGCCGCGCCGGGCCGCCTGCGCCGGTGAATTGACAAACCCCGCCGTCGCGCCCGAAGTGGCGCTTCGCGCACAGGCAGCCGGAGCAGAGATCGCCTTATGGATATCGTGGACACGCAGGTTCACCTCAACCACTGGATGGACGAGGCGACGACGATCGCGGCAATGAACGCGCTGGGGATCAGCGCGATGCTGGTCGACGAGGCCTGGGATTTCGGCGAGGGTCGTCCGCCCCACGCCGCGCTGCCCTATTACGTCACCAAGCATGGCGCCAACCGGCCGATCAGCCCGGGCGGCTCGGCCGCTGCGCTGCGCCACCCGGATCGTTTCAGCTTCCTGCTGCGGGTGAACCCGCTCGATCCGGAGCTGGAGGCCTGGGTCGAACAGGCCGCCGCCACCCCGGGCTTTCGCGCGATGCGCTATCTCCTGGCCGACAAGGACGATGCCGCCGCCCTGCTGGCCGGCGCGCGCATGGGCTTCTTCCAGGCGGCCAGCGACCATGACCTGGTGGTCTTCGCCGGCGGACACTCCCACGCCCCGCTGTTCGAGCCCTATGCCAAGGCCTTCCCTTCGCTGCCCATCGTGATCGACCATTGCGGCTTTCCGCTGGGCGAGGGGGCATTCGAGAGGACGCTCGACCTCGCGCGCTATCCCAACGTCCACCTGAAGTGGAGCCACGCCCCTTGCGTGTTCGGCGCCAAGGCCTTCCCCTATCCCGAGGTGCGCCCCTTCCTGAACCGCGCGCTCGAGGCCTTCGGGCGCGAACGGATCATGTGGGCCAGCGATTTCACCGCCGAACCGGCGGTTCGCACCACCTGCGGCGGGCCGGACGTGCGCTGGGCCGATGCGCTCTATTACATGAAGTGCAATCCCGACCTGTCCGAGGGCGATCTCGAATGGGTCCTGGGCGGCACCGCGCGCAAGGTGCTGCGCTGGGAACAGGCGGCCTGAACGGGCTTGCGGCGCCGGGCGGTGGTTGACCGCCCGGCGCCGCCCGATGCCTTTGCCCGCGCCGCTCAGTGCGCGAGGTAGATCGACTTTTCCTCGGTATAGTGATCGAGCGCGTGAATGCCCATCTCGCGGCCGATCCCGCTCTTCTTGTAGCCGCCGAAGGGCCGTGCCATTTCGGCGGGGCGATATGTGTTGACCCAGACCGAGCCGGCCCGGATCCGCGCGGCCATCCGGTGGGCGCGGCGCACGCTCTCGGTCCAGATCCCGGCGGCGAGGCCGAATTCTGTATCGTTGGCGATCCGCACGGCTTCGTCCTCGTCCCTGAAGCGCAGGATCGCCCCGATCGGGCCGAACACTTCCTCCTGGGCGATGCGGAAATGGTTCTCCACCCCGGTGAACAGGGTGGGCTGCACGTAAAGCCCCCCGGCCAGCGCCGGATCGCCCGGCTGCCCGCCGCCGGTGATCGCGGTTGCCCCCTGGGCGGTGGCGACATCGAAGAAGCCGACCACCTTGTTGAAGTGCGGGCGGCAGGCCAGCGGCGCGATCTGCGAGCGCGGATCAAGCGGATCGCCGATCCGCATGGCCTCCACGCGGCGGACCAGCTCGGCGAAGAAGTCCGGTCCGATCGTGTCCTGCACCAGGATGCGCGAGCCCGAGATGCAGGCCTGGCCGGTGGACGAGAAGATCCCGGCGATGATCCCGTCGATCGCCTTGTCGAGGTCGGCATCGTCGAACACGATGTTGGGTGATTTGCCGCCCAGCTCCAGCGTTACCCGCGCATTGCGCGCGGCGGCGACCTGGGAAATCCGCAGGCCCGTGCTGGTCGCGCCGGTGAAGGCGATCTTTTCCACCAGCGGATGCTCCACCAGCGCCGCGCCCACCGCGCCGTCGCCGGTCACGATGTTGACCACGCCGGCCGGAATGCCGGCCTTCATGCACAGTTCGCCCAGCCGCAGGGTGGACAGCGGGGTGACCTCGGAGGGCTTGATCACGATGGTGTTGCCCGCCGCCAGCGCCGGGAACAGCTTCCAGCCGAGCAGCGCCAGCGGGCTGTTCCACGGCGTGATCGCGGCGCAGACGCCGATCGGCTCGCGCACCGAATAGCTGGTCGTGTTGGGCACGTTGGACCGGCCGGATTCGCCGTGCATCGTCTCGGCCAGGCCTGCGTAGAAATGGGCGTGCTCGGCCATGCGGTCGCCGGTGGCGATCATCTCGCTGAGCAGCTTGCCGTTCTCGTGGACCTGGAGGTAGCCGAGGTTGCGGGCATCCTCGACCAGCAGGTCGGCCAGCCGGCGCAGCAGCTTCGAACGTTCGCCCGGCCGCGTGGTCGACCAGCCGCCCTCGAAGGCGCGGTGGGCGGCCTGCACCGCGCGGTCCACGTCGCCGGTGGTCGCCGCGGGCACCGAACCCCATTTCTCGCCGGTCGCGGGATATTCGCATTGGAAGGTGCGGCCATCTTCCGAGCCGACGAACTCCCCGTCGATCAGCAGGTTGTAGGCGCGATCCGGCGCGAGTTCGCCCTGCCAGGGGGATGCCGCAAGGTCTTGGTCGGTCATGGTGGGTTTCCTCGAAGCGGTTCGGTTGCGGTCAGGGCAAGGTGGGCCGGCTCCCGGCGGGCGCGGCCGGACGTTCTGATTCCCCCGCGTATGGCGCAAGGTCTTTCACCGGCAATCATAAACGTGATGGACGTGCGTCGCAAAGATAACAACAGGACTGGACGTATGCCGAACGGAGTGGTTGTTGACCACAATCCGCACGAGGCGTGGGCCGCAGCCAAGGGAGATGGTTCGATGGACTTGTCGAAGGACCAGAAGAAAACGCTGTTGGACAACCTGATCCGGGTCCGCGAACTCGATCAGTGGTTCATCGATGCGCTGATGGCCGGCAAGCTGCCGCTGTTCTATCATTCCACCCAGGTCCAGGAAGCGGTCGGCGTCGGCGCCTGCACGTTCCTGGAAGATGGGGACTCGGTTTATGCCACGCATCGCGGGCACGGGATCAGCAAGCTCATTCCGCGCGGCGTCTCGATCGATTCCATCATGGCCGAACACTACGGCAAGCTCACCGGCTATTGCGGCGGCGCCTCGGGCTGGCACCCTTGCGTGCCGGAAAAGGGCTTCCCGATGTATACCGCGCTGATCTCGGAAAACCTGGGCCTGGCCTGCGGCACGGCGCTGGCCCACAAGCTGGATGGCAAGGGCCGCGTGGTCGTCGCCTTCGAGGGCGATTCCGCCGTGGCCAAGGCCGAATTTCACGAGGCGTTCAACTTCGCCGCCGCCAACCGCCTGCCGCTGGTGGTCGTGGTCGAGAACAACGGGATGGGCCAGCACACCCCCATCGAAACCTACGTGGTCAACAAGGATGTCGCCAACTACGCCAAGGGCATCGGGGTGCCGGGCGTGATCGTTGACGGGCAGGACGTGATCGCCGTGCTCGAGGCGACCGAGGAAGCCGTGGCGCGGGCGCGGGCCGGCGGCGGGCCGACCATGATCGAGGCCAAGACCTTCCGCCTGCGCGGCCATTCCGAAGGCGGTCCCAACGTGTCGATGGACAAGCCGCGCTCGGCCGAGGAAGCCGAGCTGTGGCTGCGCGAGCGCGATCCCATCAAGCTCTATGGCCAGAAGCTGCTAGACGAGGGCGTGGTCACCCAGGCCGACATCGACCGCATGACCACCGAGGTGCGCGAGGAGATCGAGCAGGCCTACAAGGCTGCGCTCGCGGCGCCGCCGATCCCCGATTTCGAACACCTGCAGTCGCTGCTCTTCGCCGACTGACCCCAAGAAATCGACTGGAGGAGCCGGAAGATGGCAACGCAAATGCGAACGATGCTCGAGGTCATGAAGTCGACCCTGCGCGAGGAAATGCTGCGCGATCCCAAGGTCGTCTACATGGGCGAATGCGTGGTCGGCAGCGCGATGGGGATGACCAATGGCCTCTACGAGGAGTTTGGCCCGAACCGGGTGATCGAGACCGGCCTGGTCGAGAACACCATGGTCGCCGCCGGCATCGGCCTTGCCGAACGCGGCTATCGCCCGATCATCGACCCGATGATGGCCGACTTCCTCACCCCGGCCTATGCCGCGATGACCATCGCCGGCAAGAACCGCTTCATGCACGGCGGCAAGATGACCCTGCCGATGGTCATCCTCACCACCATGGGCGGCTATCTGGGCCTTGGCGCCGAACATTCCGGCTGCCCGGAAGCCCAGGTCATGCATATGCCGGGCCTCAAGCTGGTGGTGCCCAGCTCGATCGAGGATGCGCGCGGCCTTCTGATGACCGCGATCCGCGACAACAATCCGGTGGTCTACTACTTCCACAAGCGCCTGATGCGCGAGAAGCAGGAGATCGCGGAGCACGGCGAGCCGATCCCCTTCGGCGTGGCCGACATCAAGCGCGAAGGCACCGACGTCACGGTCGTGGCCACGGCCTACCAGGTCAAGCTGTGCCTCGATGTCGCGGCCCGGCTGGCGGAGAAGGGGATCAGCGTCGAAGTGGTCGATCCGCGCACCCTGGTGCCGCTCGACATCGCCACGATCGTCAAGTCGGTGAAGAAGACCAACCGCGTGCTGGTCGTCGACGAGGACTTCATCACCTGCGGGCCGGGCGGCGAGATCGCCATGCAGATCATGGAGCACGCGTTCGACTGGCTTGATCAGCCGATCAAGCGCATCGGCACCAAGGGCTGGGTTCCGGCCACCTCGGTCGATCGCTTCGTGCTGCCCCAGCCGCAGGAAATTGCCGACGCGATCACCGCGCTGGTCGGCGCCGAGCGCGTGCTGGTCGATATCAAGACCGGCAAGTAGCCGCGCTTCGCCGCGCGGGTGAAAGCCGGCGCGCGGGCATCCGGGCCAGGCCACCACGGGCCACGTTTCAAGGATTTGAGAGATGGCAGAAGATCTTATCGTTCCGAAGCTGGGGATGGCGGCAGCCGTCGTCACCCTCACGGAATGGAAGGTGCAGGAGGGCGCCCGGGTGGAGAAGGGCGATCCCGTGCTCGACATCGAGGCGGAGAAGACCTCGTTCGAGATGAGCGCGCCGGCTGCCGGTTTCCTCCACATCCTCGCCCAGCAGGGCGTCGAGATGGACGTCAACACGGTGGTCGGCCTGATCGCCGCCACCGAGGAAGAATACGCGCAACTGGCCGGCGGCACGGCCGGCGGGATCGCCGCCGAAGTGGCCGAACCGGCACCGGCCGGCGCCGCGCCCGCGGCTGAACCGGCTCCGGCCCCGGCGAACGGCGAACGCGCCTTTTCCACCCCGATCGCCCGCCGCCTGGCCAAGGAACACGGGATCGACATCGCCAGTGTTGCCGGCTCCGGTCCCTCCGGCCGGGTCCAGCGTGACGACGTGCTCAAGGCCGTCGCCGACCGCGCGTCGGGCGGCGGCGCGGGGGCTGCACCGGCCGCTGCCGTCGCCTCGGCCTATGCGCCTGTCACCAGCAAGGAAGCGGGAAATCGCCGGGTGCGCGAGACCATCCCCTATACCGGGATGCGAAAGGCCATCGGCGAGAACATGATGCGGAGCCTCGCCATCAACGCGCCCAACACCATGTCGGGCGACTACGACCTGACGATGATGGCCAAGTATCGCCAGAACTTCGTCCGCAACGAGGGCAAGCTCGGCACCCGGATCACCTATGCCGATCTCCTGATCCACGCCGTCTCGCGCGCGCTCCGGGCCTTCCCGCTGATGAATTCCAGCCTGATCGAGGGCGAGATCCGCATCTGGGACGAGATCAACGTCGGCATGGCCGTGGCGATCGGCGACGATGGCACCAAGGGGCTGGTGGTCCCGGTGATCCGCGATGCTGACCGGATGAGCCTGGTCGAAATCTCCAGGGCCACCAAGGACCTGGGCAAGCGCGCGCGCGAAGGCCGGCTGTCGTCCGCCGAAATGAGCGGCGGCACCTTCACCGTCACCAACTTCGGCTCGCTGGGCGTCAGCTCCTATTCCACCCCGATCATCAACCCGCCCGAATCCGGCATCTTCGGCATCGGCCGGCTGCAGGACAAGCCGATCGTCCGCAACGGCGGGATCGTCGTCGCGCCGATGCTGCCCTACAGCCTGACCCACGATCACCGGGTGATCGACGGGGCGGCGGCCGAGAAGTTCCTCGGCATCCTCAAGGACATCGTCGAGAACCGGACCGACGAGCTGAACGCGGTGGTTGTCCTGTGATCGACCAGTCTCCCGAAGTCTACCAGGCCGGCCAGATCACCGCCGACTGGCTCGAGCGGACCCTTGCCGCGGCGGGCCATGCCGATGCGGGCGTCGTGGGGTTCTCGACCAGGGCGGTCGGCACCGGCCAGGCCGCCGGCTGCTTCCGGATCCTGCCCGAATACCGCGATCCGCGCCCCGACCTGCCGCGCTCGATCATCACCAAGTTCCCGTCCGACGATGAAGGCAGCGCCAATGCCGCGGCCAATTCGGGAACCTACCTGCGCGAGATCCAGTTCTACCGCACCCTGCGCGCGCAGCTCACCATCCGCACCCCGCGCAGCTACCTGGCCGAATGCAACGCCAGCGGCGCCCGCTTCGCCCTGCTGCTGGAAGACCTCGCCCCCGCCGACCAGGGCGACCAGATCGCCGGCTGCGATGCCGAAATGGCGCGCCTGTCGGTCCTCGAACTGGTCGGCCTCCACGCGCCCACCTGGGACAATCCGGCGATCCTCGATCTCGATTTCGTGCGCTACACCAGCCTGCCCGAGCGTGCGGCCAACATCATGCAGCGGATCTACCGCGCCGGCCTGCCAGCCTTCGTGGACCGCTGCGCGCAGGCGCTCGAGCCCGAAGAGCTCGCCCTCCTGCGCCGCGCGGCCGACTGCGACGAGCTGCCCAGCGAATATCCGCGCCTCGCCACGCGCTGCCTTGCCCACAACGACTATCGCCTCGACAACTTCCTGTTCGTTCCGGAGAACCCGGCCGAAACCCTGCGCGTGGTCGATTGGCAGACCTACGGCTCGGGCAATCCGATGCGCGATGTTTCCTACTTCATCGGCGGCTGCCTCCTGCCCGAGCTGCGCCGCCGGATCGAGCAGGACCTCGTCCGCGAATACCACGATGCGATGTGCGCCAGCGGGGTGAAGGACTATACCTTCGCCCAGTGCTGGTCCGATTATCGCCAGGCCGCCTGGCACGGCACGATGTACGCAATGGCCGGCATGGCCTTCGTGCGGCAGACCGAACGGGGCGACCGGCTCTTTGCCACCATGGCCCAGCGCCATGCGCGGCAGATTCTCGAATTGGGCGCGGACGAGTTCCTGCGCTGACCGTGACCGCTGGGAAAGGAACCCAAGCCGTGCTGATCAAGTATGACGACCTGCCGCTGCAACAGACCGTGGAATCGCTCGCCTATGTCGAGACGAGCGACCGCGACGCCTATGGTCGCTACTGGTTCAACGGCTACGATCCCAATGGCGAATTCTACTTCGGCATCGCCTTTGCCATGTATCCCAACCGCGAGGTGATGGACTGCGCCCTGTCGATCGTCCGCAAGGATGGCTCGCAGGACAGCTTCCGCGCCTCGCGCCGCTGCCCGCTCGATCGCACCGAGATGGAGGTCGGCCCGCTCAAGCTCGAGATCGTCGAACTGATGCGCGTGCTGCGCGTCACCATCACCGACAATGATACCGGCATCACCGCCGATCTCACCTTCACCGCCACCTCGCCGGTCCACGAGGAGCCGGTCGACCGGGTCCGCCAGGAAGGCGGCGTGCGGATGGTGGCCAAGATGCAGCGCTACACCCAGTTCGGGCGCTGGAACGGCTTCATCGCGATCAAGGGCGAGAAGCAGGCCATCGTCAATGCCTGCGGGATGCGCGATCGCTCGTGGGGCTGGCGCTTCTGCGGCGAGCCGCAGGGCGGCACCCACCGCCTGCGTCCCAACCAGGCCTTCTACCTGTGGGCGCCGATTTTCTGGCCGGATCGCTGCACCCATTACAGCACCTGGGAAAAGGCCGATGGCCTTGCGCTCAAGGACTTCGCCCAGGTCTTCCCGCTCTACGAGAACGATACCGCGTTTGATGTGATGGACGGCTCCGGCTTCCGAACGATCAAGGCCGGCGAACACCGCCTCAGGTTCGAGGACCCGGACTCGCGCTTCGCCACCGGCGGCGAGTTCGACCTGATCGAGGGCAGCCGGATCACCACGGTCAAGGTCGAGCCGCTGCTGCGCTTCCATATGTACGGCATCGGCTATGGCCACCCGGAATGGGGCCACGGGATGTGGAAGGGCGAGCTGGAATATACCAGCGAGCACTGGAACGTGAACGACATCGACAAGCAGGCGGTCCACTTCCAGCACATCCAGCAGGTGATCCGCGCCACGGCCGGCGACCAGGTCGGCCACGGCGTGCTTGAACAGACCGTGATCGGCCCGCACGACCGCTATGGCTTCGGCGAGGGCCGCACGCCGCTCGGCGCGAAATAAACGGGCAGGGGCCACGCAGATGGCCCGCCCAGGGGGAGAATGCCAATGGTAGAAACCATGAACGCCGAGGCCGGCGGGTCCGCAAAAGGCCTGCGCCTCTGCCTGGGGATCGGGGTCGCCTGGGTCCTGTCGTTCGCGGGCGCGCTGCTGCTCGGCCCGGCCGGCGCGGGCGCCGCGTTCGGCGGGGTCATGCTGCTGGCGTTGATCGGGCTGGTCCTGGTCCAGGCCGTGCTGCTTTATGGCTGGCGCGGGGCGGCGCTCTATCTCGTGCTCGGCACCGCGATCGGCTTTTCGCTGGAAGCCAGCAGCGTGGCCACCGGCTTCCCCTTCGGCAGCTATGTCCACAACCTGGCCGGGCCAAAGCCCGCCGGCGTGCCGATCCAGGCGATCCTCACCTATGTCCTGGCCGGCTGGTACGGCTGGACCATCGCCCGCGCCATCCTGCTCGATCGGCCTGAGCGCCTGACGGGCGCTGCCCGCTTCACCGTGCCGCTGATCGCCGCCTTCGTCCTAACCGGGCTGGACCTGCCCAACGATCCCATCGGGGCGACAATCCGGCATGACTGGACCTACAAATACCCCAGCGGCTACTTCGGCGTGCCGCTCACCAATTACCTTGGCTGGATCTTCACCGGCTGGGTGCTGTTCCAGCTCTTCGCGCTGATCGAACATCGCTTTCCCGCCGGACCGGCCGCCCGCAGCCGCTGGTTCTGGCTGATGCCCTGCCTGGTCTGGCTGCTGATGCCGCTCCAGTTCGTCGCTTCGTGGCTCTCTGCGCCGGCCGGCGTGGTCACCCTGAAGCAGAGCACTTTCGTCATCGCCGATATGCACGAAGCCGGCCTCATCACCGGCCTGTTCGGGATGACCCTGCCGGCGCTGATCGGCATCTTCCGCCTTTTCCGCAATTGAACGAACGGTAACCCGCCATGTCCTCAGGCAAACTCGCAGACAAGGTCGCCATCGTCACGGGTGGGGGCAGCGGCGTTGGCGAGGCCACCTGCGAGCGCCTGGCCCGGGCCGGGGCGGCGGTCGTCGTTGCCGACATCAACCTCGTCACCGCCGAGCAGACCGCCGAACGCATCCGCGTCGAAGGCCACCAGGCGATCGCGGCCCGCTTCGACCTGCTCGACGCTGAAAGCATCAATGCCCTGGCCGCCACCGCCATGGCGCGGTTCGGCCGCATCGACGTGCTGCACAACAATGCCGTGAACAACGCCCCCGAGGTGTTCCACCGCGACGGCGGCTTTCTGGAGATGGACAGCGAGGTCTGGGACAAGATCTTCGCCGGCAACGTCCGCGGCCAGATGGAGCTGACCCGCGCGGTCGTCCCGCACATGATCGCCGGGGGGCGGGGCGGCTCGATCATCAACACCTCTTCGGGCGCCGGAACCAACGGGCAGATGACCATGTCGGCCTATGGCGCCTCCAAGGGCGCGCTCAATTCGATGACCCACTACATGGCCGTGCAGTTCGCCCCCCACAAGATCCGCTGCAACACGCTGATCCTGCCGGCGGTGCTGACCAGGGGACTGGAAACGCTGTTCACCGCCGAGCAGGTGGAGCGGCTGATCAACCAGTCGCTGCTCAAGGAGCCGACCCGGCCCGACGATATCGCCGCCGTGGTCGAATTCCTCGCCTCCGACGATTCCCGCGTGATCACCGGCAAGCTCTGGGCCATCTGACGCAGCCCCGCCGGCCCGGCGCCAAGGAAAGGAAGCCCGATGTCCAGCCCCCTCAAGACCCGCCTTGGCTCGACCCGGCTGATCGTCCGCGATCTTGACCGGCAGGCCCGGTTTTACCGCGAGGCCTTCGGCTTCGGTGAAAGCCTGCGGATGACCGGCCAGATCGTCGGGCGCGACATCGAGGAGATCATCTTCCTGGCGCCCAAGGGCCAGGCCGGGCTGATCCTGCTGGCCTATGCCGATGGCCATGCGCCTTCGCCGCTGGGCGCCACCCTGCTGTTCTTCACCTCCGACATCGCGCAATTGCAGGACAGGGTGCTGGCGGCGGGCGGGTCGGTGGTCCAGGCGATCGGCCCGATCGATCTCGGCACCCGGCAGAGCCGCCTGGCCTTCTTCGCCGATCCCGAAGGCTTCCTGATCGAAGTCATCGAAGACGCCTGACGCGCCCCCCGAACAGAAGGCTTCCCCGAACATGGAATTTCACGAAAAGGCCGTCCTCGTTACCGGCGCCTCCAGCGGCATCGGCGAACATATCGCCCGCCGGTTCGTGGCCGAGGGCGCGCGGGTGATGGGCGTGGGCCGCAGCGAGGAACGCCTTGCCGCGCTCGCCGCCGAGCTGGGCGAGGCCTTCGTGCCCCATGCCGCGGAGCTGAGCGACATGGATGCGGTCGAAGGCGCGGTGAACGCGGCCGTGGCGCGCTTCGGCGGGCTCGACGTGCTGGTCAACAATGCCGGCATCGCGGCCATGGGCCTTGCCCTGAGCGAAACCATCGAGTCCTGGCGCAAGACCATGGCGATCGATCTCGACGCGGTATTCTGGGCCAGCCGCATCGCGCTGCCCCACCTGATCGAGCGCAAGGGCTGCATCGTCAACACCGGCTCGCTGTCGGGGGTCGCGGCCGATTTCGGGCTGACCGCCTATTGCGTGGCCAAGGCCGGGGTGATCGAACTCACCCGCTGCCTGGCGATCGACTATGCCGGCGAGGGCATCCGCGTGAACTGCGTCAGCCCCGGCTCCACCCTGACCCCGATGAGCGCCGGCGTGCCGCAGGTGCTCACCGATGCCTATCGCGCCTCGATCCCTATGGGGCGCCAGGGCCAGCCGGGCGAGATCGCCGACGCGGTGCTCTATCTCGCCAGCCCGCGCGCCTCGTTCATCACCGGCCAGAACCTCCTGGTCGATGGCGGGATCTCGGCCCACACCGGCCAGCCCAACATTCCCGCCCTGTTCGCCAGATTGCGCGGCTGACGGTCCCGGCCGCGCTGGCCGGCGATCGCAGGGCGGGGCAGGGCCAGGGCCAGGGTGGCGAGAGGCCAGGTTCCGTCCGTGTTTCGGTGCAATCCTCTAACCATTTGCGGCAGGCAGGCCTGGCAGCCCGCACGCGGCGAGGCGTCCTCCACGAGCGAGGCCCGAGGCCTGGCCTGTCCCTGCAGGTTCTGGCGGAAAATGAGCGATTCTGACAAGAATGAAGCATTTTCAACAATGACCGTGCCGAGCGCGCGGCGGCGGTGCCCGAAAGGTGATGCAAGAAGGCCGCACTCGGGGAATTTTGTGAAGTCGCCACACGTTTTGGAATTGCCCTGAGCCAAGCCCCATATCAAGGAGCCGCAACGAACAGGCCGCGTTCGATAACGGACGGGCGGATGGTTCGGTCACAGGACGGGGACACCGAAATGGGGAAATTCAATACTCGAGCGCGTATGCTGGCCTGCAGCGCGATCACCAGCCTGCTGCTGGTGCCGGGCGCTGCCCTGGCCCAGGGCGTCGGCACTGATTCCGAGGGCCGCCTCGAAGAAATCGTCGTCACCGCGCAGAAGCGCGAACAGTCCATGCAGGACGTTCCGATCGCGATCACCGCGCTGACCCAGGAAACGCTCCAGGCCAACCGCATCACCACCGTGAACGACCTTTCGTCGATCGCGCCGGGCGTCTCGGTCCGCCAGACCACGGGCGGCACCTCCACGCCGGCCTTCACCATCCGCGGCCAGCTGAGCTACGGCTTCGTTCCGGGCTCGGACAAGCAGGTCTCGATCTATCTTGATGGCGTCTACATCGGCTCGCCGCGCGGCTCGATCTTCGACCTGCCCGACGTGGCCCGCCTCGAAGTGCTGCGCGGCCCCCAGGGCACGCTGTTCGGCCGCAACGCAACCGCCGGCGCGGTCAGCGTCACCACCCGCGATCCCGATGGCAAGCTGGGCGGCCGCCTCGAAGGCACCGTTGGCAACCTTGGCGCCTATCGCGTGCGCGGCTCGGTCAGCACGCCGCAGTTCGGCCCGTTCTCGGCCTACTTCAGCTACCTGCGTAACTACCGCCACGGCGAAATCCGCAATGCGGCCGCCGGTATGCTGTGGGATCGCACCGCCGCCGGCCTCGGCACGGCGCGTTCGCCCGAATACCTGGGCACGATCGACACCAACAGCTATTTCGCCGCGGTGAAGTTCGAGCCGAGCGACAGTTTCAAGGTCGTCTACAAGTATGACCGTTCGGTCGACCATGGCACGGCCGATGGCACCCCCGCCATCAGCTTCAACACCCAGGCTACCGGCAGCGCGCTGACCGACGGCATCCTGGCCGCCATCGCCGCGACCAACAACCTCTACCTCGCGTCCAATGGCAAGCGTCCGGACGTGGCCACCAACGGCTTCACCATCCCGCGCGACCAGCAGGCCGAAGGTCACAGCGTCACCGCCACCTGGCAGCCGCTCGATAACCTGACCGTCAAGAACATCTTCTCCTACCGCAAGTCGCACGTGTTCTCGCCGAACCCGATCGACGGCATCAGCCCGGTCTCGGTGACCCCGGCCGTCGCCAGCGCCTTTGGTTCGCTGTTCGGCGCCTCGGCTGCCGCCGCGACCCCTGGCTTCTCGAGCCTGACCCCGGCCCAGCAGGGCGCGGCCGTCGGTGCGGCCATCGCCGCCACGACCCCGCTGTACAACTGCGCCGCCGGTTCGGGTCCGCGCTGCATCGTCGGCAACCGCCTGATGATCATCGGCTCGGCGCCCTATTCGGTGTCGTCGCAGTGGAGCAACGAAACCCAGGTCAACTACAGCTCGGACAAGCTCAACATCACGGCCGGCGCGCTGTGGTACCGTGGGCGTGACCGCGTTGGCGGCCCGGTGACGATGGCCAACACCCTGTCGTTCCGTTTCGACCTGAACACCATGGTCAATGATACCACGGGTATCGTCCCGCAGGGCAACCAGGGCATCAATTACAACCAGGTGACTTCGCTCGCCGCCTATGGCCAGATCGAATACAAGATCACCCCGGAACTCGAACTGGTTGGCGGCATTCGCGTCACCAACGACCGCAAGACCGGCAGCTTCGTCTACAACTCGAAGTCCAGCTCGGGCGTGATCTCGCCGACCACTACCCTGGTCTCGCCGGATTACGACAAGACCAAGCCGAGCTACATGATCGGCGTGAACTACAAGCCGAACAGCGACATCCTGCTGTATGGCAAGTGGTCGAGCAGCTTCGTGTCGGGTGGTACCGTGGTTGGCCTGCCGTTCGAGCCGGAATCCGCCAGCTCGTACGAAGTCGGCATCA
Organism: Novosphingobium bradum; assembly: GCF_042646485.1. NCBI lineage: Bacteria > Pseudomonadati > Pseudomonadota > Alphaproteobacteria > Sphingomonadales > Sphingomonadaceae > Novosphingobium > Novosphingobium bradum. Next base: position 115,668 of record NZ_JBHRTQ010000005.1, read on the forward strand.
AGGCTGACTGGTTCGATCGCCGCCTGCGGACGAACATCACGGCCTTCCACGTGGACTACAAGCACTACGGCACGCCGGGTTCGACCTCGACCACTGCCGCGGCTGCCTATGCCACCGGCATCTGGACCCCGCTCTACGGTTCGGCCACCGCCACGGCCCTGCTCAGCGCTGCCTCGACCTTCGTGATCGACTTCGGCAACGCTCGTGCCCAGGGTATCGAAGCGGAAGTCACCGCTGCTCCGGTTCGCGGCCTGACGCTGGGTGCCAACATCGGTTACACCGATTTCAAGTACACCTACATCAACCCGATCGTGCTGACGGCCAATGCCGGCTTCGTGCAGCCGACCGATCGTCCGAAGGTGACCGCCGCGGTCTTCGGCGCCTACGAAACGCAGCCGCTGACGGGTGACATGACCCTGCAGATGCGTCTCGACGGCCAGTATCGTTCGACCACGGAATTCGCCGCCAACCCGGCGCTGTTCCTCCAGCCGGACAATGCCAACGCATCGGTCCTGCGTTCCAAGCCCTACTGGCTGGTCAACGGTCGTGTGGCCCTGCGTCACATCCCGCTGGGTCCGGTCCAGGCCGAACTGGCCGTGTGGGGCAAGAACCTCACCAACCGCCGCGATCCGCTCTATGCGCTCAACGTGCGCTATGCGACCATGGTCAACTTCGTGACGGCCCGGACCTATGGTCTCGACCTGAACGTCGAATTCTGATCCTGGCCCAAGGCTGAAACAGGAAACGCCCGGACCGCAAGGTCCGGGCGTTTTCGTTTGTGCGGGCGGCTCGCGTGGGGGAGCGATTACCCGACGCCGCTGCGCTCGCTTCTCAACCGCCCGCGAGCAAGCCCGCGTCGTGCAGGGCGCTGGCCAGCAGGCCGGCAATCGGCAGGATCGCCGCCGGCCCCGGCACGCTGGTCGTCGCCTGAAGTGGGGCAATGCCCGCCGCGGCCAGCCGGGCGAGATCGTCCGGGCCGGCCAGGCAGTGCGTTGCCAGCGCCGAGATCCGCACCGCGCCCGCATCGCGCAGCAATTGCGCGGCTGCCAGCAGGGTGCCGCCACTCGAAATCACGTCGTCGACCAGCACCACTGGCCGTCCCGCTACTGCGGCGATGCCGGGAATGACGATTTCCACCGAGCGCGGCCCGTGGCGCTGCTTCTCGCCCACCAGCACGTCCAGCCCGCCCGGCGCGGCCACGGCCTCCACCCAGGGGCGCGATTCCGCGTCCGGCCCCACCAGCACCGGCGGCGGTCTGTGCCCGGCCAGCGCGGCGGCCAGAACGGGCGCCGCCGTCAGCGCCAGGGCCGGAATGCGCGGCACCGCCTCGCCCAGGTGGCTGATCCGGTGGAGGTGGGGATCGATGGTGATGAGGCCATCGAAATGATCGGCCAGCAGCGCGCCGATCACCTTCTGGCTCACCGCCTCGCCCGGGCGGAAGGCCATGTCCTGGCGCATATAGCCGAGATAGGGCGCCACCAGCACCACCTTGCGGCACCCCCCGTCGCGCAGGGCGGCGGCGGCCAGCACCAGTTCCACCAGCCGCTCGTTGGGATGATCTAGCGAACGGTAGAGGATGGCAGTGTCAGCCGGGCCGCACACTCGCACCAGGCTTTCCCCGTCCGGAAACCGGCTCACCTCGACCGGGTGGCACGGCATCCCGAGCAGCGCCGCCAGCGCCTGCGCCGGGCCAAGGCTCTCGGCAAAGCCGAACAGCGCCGCGCTCACGGCTGCACCAGATAGCCGGAATCGGCCAGCGCCATCTCGCGGGCAAAGGCCAGCCCGTCCTTCGAGCCGGCGTGGATGCGGTAGAGCGCCTCGCCCCGGCGCACGTGGGCGCCGGTCTTGTGCAAGAGGTCGATCCCCGCGCCCTTGTCCATCGGCGCCCCCGCCAGCCGCGCGATCCGGGCGATGCGGTGGCAATCGATCGATGCCACGCGCCCGGCTACCGGCGCGGTCGCCTCGAACTGGTGGATGCCGGGCCGGTAGATGGTGGTCTGCGCGCCCTGCGCCGCGATCAGCCGCTCCATCGCCGCCAGCGCCGCGCCGGAGGAGAGCAGTTCCATCGCCCGGGCATAGCCGCGCCCGCCTTCCACCTCGGGGTCGAAATCGATCACCTTGCCGGCCAGCATCACCGCCCGGTCGCGCAGGTCGTCGGGCGCATCGGCCTCGTTGCGGAGCACGGCCATCACGTCGCGCGCCTCCAGCACCGGCCCGATCCCCCGGCCGACCGGCTCCGAGCCATCGGTGAACACCACCTCGGTGACGATCCCCATGTGCCGCGCAACATATTCGAACAGCTTACGCAACCGCACCGCTTCGCCCTCGCTGCGGACCTTGGCGGTGGGACCGATCGGAATGTCGAGCACGAGATGGGTCGATCCAGCCGCCGCCTTCTTGGAAAGGATCGAGGCGACCATCTGCTCGAAGGTGTCGATCCGCAGCGGCCGCTCGACCGAGATCAGCACGTCGTCGGCCGGCGAAAGGTTCATCTTGCCGCCCCAGGCCAGCACCGCATGGTCCCTGGCCACGATCTGGGCCACGCGGGCCGCATCGAGATCGACATTGGCCAGCACTTCCATCGTATCGGCCGTGCCCGAGGGCGAGGTGATCGCGCGCGACGAGGTCTTGGGAATGATCAGGCCATGCGCGGCCACGATCGGCACCACGATCATCGAGGTGCGGTTGCCCGGCACCCCGCCGATGCAGTGCTTGTCGACCACCAGCGGCGAATCCCACGAAAGCCGGCTGCCCACGTCGACCATCGCCCGGGTCATGGCGAGCGTCTCCGGGGTCGACATGAAGCCAGCGCAGGCCACCAGGAAGGCGCCGATCTCCATGGGCGAATAGCGATGGGTGGCGATGTCGCGGATGATCGCGGAAATCTCGCTGTCGCTCAGGCTCTCGCCGTCGATCTTGCGGCGCACGTCCTCGAGGCTGGCGGGCACGGGCGCCTGGGTGATCACCACCTCCTCGCCCTCGGTCATGCCAAGGCGGCGGAAGGCCTCGTTGCCCAGGCCCACTTCGCCGGGGCGCACAAGGCCATCGCCATCGACGATCGCCAGGGTGGCCAGGATCTCGCCGCAGCGCCCCGTTACCTGCACCTTACGCATGGCCTTGAATTGCTCGGGCGAATAGCCGTTGTCCCGGCGCGGCAGGAACACGGTGCTTTCCGGATAGGTATCGATCGGAATGTGCCGAATGGCCGGCATTTGGCGGTCCCCTCCCAGTGCTCTCGCGCAGGATCATAGCGCAAGTGGCGCGGCCCTGGCACTGCTCCTGATCAAACGGGAACCGGCCGCCGCCAGACCGTGCACTTGATCCCGATCGCCCGATAGCCCTATGGCGCTGGGCACAAGACAAACGCGATCCGGGGATGCCGCAACTGACCTGGGGATTTCCGTCCCCTGCCACGCGCGCACAGGATGAGACGCGCACAGGGCGAGGCGTGCTCAGGGCGAGGGGAAGGTTGAGGATGAGCCACACTGTCGAGGTCAGCGCCCGCACCGAATGGCGCCGCCACTGGACCACGGTCCTGGCCGCCGTGTTCGGAGTCGCGCTCACGTCCACCCATGTCTCGGCGGTGGGCGCCTTCATCGCCCCGCTCGAACAGGAATTCGGCTGGACCCGCGCGCAGATTTCGATCGGCTCGGGAATGCCCACCCTGCTGGGCGGGCTGCTTTCCCCCTTGCTGGGGATTGCGATCGACCGCTGGGGGCCGCGCCGCATCGCCTTGCCTGGCGCGGTCATCTTCTGTTGCGCCACGGCCCTGCTGTCGCAGGCCGGCCCCGGCATCTGGTCGTGGTGGAGCCTGTGGCTGCTCGTCGCCTTGGGTGGCCTGATGATCAAGCCGCCGATCTGGACCTGCGCGGTCGCCAGCCTGTTCGAGAAGGGCCGCGGCTTCGCACTTTCGGTCACCCTGTGCGGGGCGGGGCTGGCGACTGCGCTGATGCCGCCGCTGGCCACGGCCCTGATCGACCATTTCGGCTGGCGCCATGCCTATGTGGCGCTCGGCCTGATGCTGGGCGTGATCACCCTGCCGATCTTCTACGCCTTCCTCACCAGCGCGGCCGACAACCTGCGCCGTGCCCCCGTCGCGCCCGAGGAGCCGGCGGTGATCCTCACCGGCAGCACGGTGCGCGAGGCGCTGCGCTCGCCCCGTTTCTACAAGCTCACCGTGGCCGCCTTCGTGTTCACCGTCGCCGCGATCGGGACCACCGCCAATCTCGTGCCGATCCTCACCTCGTTCCAGTTCAGCCGGGCCGAGGCGGCGGGGATCGCCGGGGTGGCAGGCGTCACCTCGCTGGTCGGGCGGCTGTGCACCGGGCTTCTGCTCGATCGGTTCAACGGCAATGTCATCGGCGGGCTGGTCGTGGTCATTCCCACGATCACCTGTGCCCTGCTGCTGCTGGCCCCCGGATCGACCGCGATGGTCCTCCTGGCCGTGGTCCTGCTCGGGCTGTCGCTGGGCGCGGAACTCGATGTCGTCGCCTATCTCACCACCCGCCATTTCGGCATGGCGCGCTATGGCACGATCTTCGGGGCGATTTCGGGCTTCTGGGCCATCGCGGCCTCGCTTGGCCCCACCTTCGCCAACTACCTCTATGACCAGACCGGCTCCTATGCCCCGGCCATCACCACTTTCCTTCCGCTCTACCTGGTCGCCTCGTTCTGCCTGGCGACCCTGGGCCGGTTCCCCGTGTTCCCCCGCCCGCCGGCTGCGGCTTGACAAGCCCATGGCTGCGCCGCAGCCTCGACCCCGAGGCGCGGCGCATGGGGTCCGCGCCGGCGCGGGAGAGGCGCCAGGATGAACCAGTCCCCACTGCCTGAGCCGGGGCTTCAGCCGGGAATCGCGGCGCAGGTTCCCTACCTGCGGAGCGATCTCGATCGGCTGCACGTCGAATATGCCGCCCGCATCCTCGGCGCCGACCTGATCGACTGCCGGCCCTGCTGGATCCGCGATGGCCGGGCCAATCCGCCCAGCCTCGATGCCGAAGGCTTCGCGCTCACCGCCTGCCCGTCGCGGGTGATCGCTGAGCGCGGCGATGACCTGCGCGGCGCGCGCCTTGGCCCCGAAGCGCTCAAGGCCGTCCAGCGGGCCTATTGGGACCAGACCATCCCCCACATCCTCGCCATCAGCGGCGCGCGCGAGGTCGTGCCGGTCCACGCCGCCTCGGTGCGCTACAGCCAGCGGACCGGGCAGCAGCAGGTGATGACCCCGGCCGGCTGGGTGCACATCGATTACGATCCCCAGGAAGCCGAGGTGCAGCTGCGCGAGACGCTGGAGCTGAACGGCTGCACCCCCGCGCCGTTCAGCCGCTACGTCCTCTACCAGGGCTGGCGCGCGCTCAGCCCGCCGCCGCAGGATTTCCCGCTGGCCCTGTGCGACGGGCGCACGGTTTCGCCGCAGGATGCGGTTCCGATCGATTACCATATGGAGGCCGGGGGGAGGGACGTCACCTATCGCTCCACCGGCATCCGCCACAATGCCGACCACCAGTGGTGGTACTTCCCCGACATGACGATCGATGAAATGATCCTGTTCAAGGGCTTCGATTCCGCCCTGGGCGATCGGCTCAAGGTCATCCACGTGGCGATCGAGGATACCAGCCGGCCCGAGGCCGTGCCGCGCATCAGCCTCGAATCCCGGTATTTCGCCCTGTTCGATTGAGGCGGTTCGCCTGGTTTGGGGGGAAAGGCGCGGGCGCTAGAAACTCATGACATTAGATTGAAGCGCCGGTCTCCTCTCCCCATTGGGGAGGGGCTGGGGGAGGGGGTACCGCGCTGGCTTGGAACCCCCATCCCACCCCTTCCACATCGGGGAAGGGCTTTGCACTTCAACGCAATGTCATCCCGCTCCAGGCTTTCCAGTCTTCCAGCACCAGCGCGGCCGCCTTTTCGCCGATCAGGATCGCGGCGGCATTGGTATTGGCCGAAACGATCAGCGGCATGATCGAGGCATCCGCCACCCGAAGCCCCGCGATCCCGTGCACCCTGAGGCGCGGATCGACCACGCAATCCGCTCCCGGCCCCATCCGGCACGATCCCACCGGGTGATACATTGCCCCGGCCATGGCCCTCAGCTTCTCCAGGATCGCCTCGTCATCATTGGGCAGCGGCATGACCGGGGCGAAGCCCGTCATGCGCGGCCCGGCCATCACCCGGTAGGCCAGCTTGGCCCCGTCGACGAAGGTCTGCCGGTCGCGCGGGCTTTCCAGGTAATTGAACCGGAAATCCGGTGCGCGCGTGGCTTCCGGCCCGGCCAGGCGCACTGCGCCGCGCGATTCCGGCCGCAGCAGGCAGACCGCCGCCGTGATCGTCGGCGCCTTGTTGACCAGGATGCGGGTGCCCTTGATGATGAAGCTGAACGGCCGGGTCGAGATCTGGATGTCGGGCCGGTCCGCGCCGGGCGCCACCCGCGCGAACAGGTTGTTCTGCGTGGTCCCCAGCGCCAGCACCCCGCCGCGCGTGAGGGCATAGCGCCCGGCCTCCACCACCGCGCCCAGCCCGCGCAGGCGGTGGTTGATCGAATAGCGCGCCGGCGCCTGGAACGAGAGGCTGGCGAAGGGATGGTCATGCAGGTTCTGGCCCACCGCCGGCAGGTCATGAACCACGGCCACGCCCTTGTCGCGCAGGTGCGCGGCCGGTCCGATGCCCGACAGCATCAGCAATTGCGGCGAATTGATCGCGCCGCCCGCCAGGATCACCTCGCGCCCCGCCTCGGCCACCACCCGCCGGCCATGGCGCACATAGGCGATCCCGGTTGCCCGCCGCCCGTCGAGCAGGACTTTCTCGACCAGCGCCTCGGTCACGATCACCAGGTTCGCCCGCCGCCGAATTGGCCGCACGAAGGCCTCGTAGGCCGAACAGCGCCGCCCGTGCGCGATGCTGTACTGGACATAGCCAACCCCTTCGGGATCGCCCGAATTGAGGTCGGCATTGCGCCGGAAGCCGGCATCCTCGGCGGCTGCGATGAACAGCTCGGAGAAGGCGTGCCTGAGGCTCGGGTCGATCACGCTCAACTCGCCGTCGCCGCCATGCAGCGCGCCGTCGGCATGGGCCGAGCGTTCGTGCCGCCGGTAAAGCGGGAGCACGTCGTCCCAGCCCCAGCCCGGATTGCCCAACTGGCGCCAATGGTCGAAATCGCCGGCATGGCCGCGCAGGTAGACCATGCCGTTGATCGCGCTTGATCCGCCCAGACCCTTGCCGCGCGGTTGATACAGCGTGCGGTCGTTGAGGAACGGCTCGCTCTGCGAGGTATAGCCCCAGTTGTGCGGCCCGGGATGGAACAGCCGCGACATCCCCGCCGGAATGCGGATCAGCGGATTGCGCGGCTCCGGCCCGGCCTCCACCAGCAGCACGCGGATCGCGGGATCGGCCGAGAGCCGGTTGGCCAGCACGCACCCGGCGGAACCGGCCCCCACGATGATGAAATCGAACCTGTCCGCCAATCCGCCTGTCCCCCAAGCCGCCTGTCCCGTTGTGGCCCGGCTTCTGGCGAGCCTGGGTCATCTGCGCCAAGACTGCCCGCTCGCTGCCCCCCTGTCCAGAACCCGCGCGGATCGTGTTCAGCCGCGACCCGGCTCGTCCGGATGCCGGATCACCGCATCGGCCTGGCTGGCGTCGAAGGTGCCGGCCAGCTCGCGGTAGCGCCGCCGCTCGAAGGCCAGCGCTTCCGGCAGCGGCAGATGGTAGCCCTCCTCGATCAGCGCCTTGTAGGCGGCAACCAGCGCCGGTTTGTGCGCCGCGATCTCCAGCGCCAGCGCCCGCGCCTCGGCCAGCAGCGCCTCGGGGGCGACCACCCGGTTGACCAGCCCCCAGGCACAGGCGGTTTCGGCATCGATCCGCCGCCCGCTCAGCGATAGCTCCTTGGCCCGGGCCAGCCCGATCAGCCGCGACAATCGCTGCGAAAGCCCCCATCCGGGCAGGATCCCCACCCGCAGGTGGGTGTCGGCAAACCAGGCCTCGCGCGAGGCGATGGCCATGTCGCAGGCCAGCACCAGTTCGAACCCGCCGGTGATCGCCGCGCCGTTGACCGCCGCGATCACCGGCTTGGGGCAATGCCGGATCGCGGTCTCCGGATCGGTCTCGTCGTCGAAGGCGCCCTTCAGCTCGGTTCGGGCGATTTCCCTGAGGTCCATGCCCGCGCAGAACACGTGGCCCGCGCCGGTGAGGATGATCGCGCGCACCGCCTCGTCCGCGGCCGCCGCGTGAATGGCCCGGCCCAGCTCGGCCCGCAGCGCCGCGTTCAACGCATTGCGCGCTTCGGGCCGCTCCAGCGTGATCAGGGCGATCCCGTCGGCCAGCGCGGTCGAAACCATCGATGCGGCGGCAGTCATGCTATCCCCTCCCAAGGCCAGTCCGGCGAAATCCTGCGCCGCCGCCATCTCGATATCTTCGGCCCGCAAAGTCCAGCCAAATTGTGCCAACTTTCGCGCGGAATAGGCCAAGGCGCGCTTTTTGCTTTGACCCTCCCCGGCGAGCTTTGCAAACCGCGCGCCAGACCCCCGCAGAAGGGGCAGGATGGCAAGCAGCCCCGCGCGGGCCTGGCATGGAGAGGATAACCGCATGGCGCGATTTCTGCTGATAGCTCTCAATGGTCCCACCGGCGGCGAAGGCGATGAACAGGCCTACAACACCTGGTACGACGAGGTGCACAAGGGCGATCTGATGAAGGTCGCGGGCGCCGTTTCCGTGCGCCGCTTCAAGGTCGAGGCCGCCAACCGCACCGACCGGCCCTATGTCAGCGTCACCGAGGTCGAGGCGGACAGTGCCGAGCAGGTCATGGCCTCGCTCCAGCAGAATGCCTCCAGCCTGTCAGACAAGCTCGATACCTCCAACTCGATCTTCGTTCTCGCCAGGGAACTTGGCGCGTGAGCCTCGCCGGCAAGGTCGCCATCGTCACGGGTGGCGCGCGCGGGATCGGCCGCGCCTATGCCACGGCGCTGGCCGGGGCGGGCGCGGCGGTGCTGGTGGTCGATATGCTCGAGGCCGAAGGCCAGGCCACGGCCGAGGCCATCGCCGCCGCCGGGGGCAGGGCGGCCTTCCGCAAGGTCGACGTCTCCAGCCAGCCTGAAACCGAGGCCATGGCCAGGGCCGCTTCCGAGCTGTTCGGCGGGATCGATATCCTCGTCAACAACGCCGCGATGTTCGGCGGCCTCAAGCCCGCCCCGCTCACCGATCTCACGGTCGATCGCTGGGACCTGACCATGGCGGTCAACGTGCGCGGCCCCTGGCTGTGCACCCGGGCGGTGGTGCCCTTCATGCGTCAGCGCGGCGGCGGGGCGATCGTCAACCAGTCGTCGATCTCGGCCTTCGGCATGGCGGGGATGCTCGATTACACCGCCTCCAAGGCCGCCGTGATCGGCATGACCAAGGCCTGCGCCAGCGAGCTTGGCCGCGACAATATCCGCGTCAACGCCATCGCGCCGGGCGGCACGGTCACCGAAGGCTATGCCGAGGTCATGGGCGAATATGCCCATCTCGCCGCCGAACGGGCCAAGGGTACCCAGGCGATCGGCCGGCAACTCGGGCCGGAGGATCTCACCGCCACCCTGCTGCACCTTGTCAGCGACGGGGCCAGCCTGATCACCGGGCAGACCATCGTGGTCGATGGCGGGAAGTACTTCCTCGGCTGATCGGCCTGCTCCGACCGATCCCGCCGACCGACCCCGCCGACCGACCCCGACGCCCGGTCAGGCGCCCGGTTCCAGCCCGGCATAGGCGGCGCGCGAAGGGATCGAGCCGGTCAGCCTGGCGGTCTGCGCCGCCAGCCTTTCCCCGGCAAGGGCGGCTGCTTGGGGATCAAGGCCATTGAGGCGCGCGCCCAGATAGCCGGCGTCGAAGGCATCGCTCGCCCCGCTGGCATCCAGCGGGGTGAACACCGCGCCCGGCGCCTGAATGTGGCCATCGGGCAGGCGCGTGCCTTCCCGGCCCAGCTTGACCACCACCTCGCCGCAACCCAGCCGCGCCCAGCGGGCGGCGATCTGTTCTGCATCGCCCGGCTCGCCCAACTGGATCTCGTCCTCGCGGGTGGCGAGGCCAAAACTGGCGACACCGATCGCGCGGTCGCACCAGTTGCGGGCTTCCTCCGCCGATGGCCACAAGGCGGGCCGGTACTTGCCGCTGAAGGCCACCCGGCCGCCGCCCTCGCGCGCCATGTCGGCCAGCATCAGCAGGGCTGCGCGGCCATTGAGCGGCAGGATGGCGAGGCTGATCAGCGAAAAGACCAGCAGGTCAACGCCCGCGATGGCCCGGCGCCACAGCGCCGTATCGGCCAGCGCGAACATCTCGCGCGCCGCGCTGTTTTCGCGCCAGTAGTTGAAGCTGCGGGCGCCGGCCTGATCGAAGTCGATGGCATAGAGCCCGGCATGGCGGGTGGGGTGTTCGAGGATCAGCGAGGTGTCGAGTCCCTCGTCGGCCCAGGCTTCCTTGAGCCTGCGGCTGAGCCGGTCCTTGCCCAGCGCGGTCAGCAGGGCAACATCGTGGCCGCCGCGCGAAAGGTGGATCGCGGTGTTGAGCATATCCCCGCCGTAGCGCAGGTCCCATTCCCCCTTGCGCCCGGCCAGTTCAAGCATCCCTTCGCCCACGCAGACAATGCGGGCCATGGTCAGGCGGCGCGCCGGAAGCGCAGGTCTTGCGGGAACACAGTGACGGTCTCCTCGGGACGGCCTGTTCGGGGTCGGCCTGTTGCAACATCCCTATTGCCAGAACCTGCCGGATGAACAACCTCAGGGAAAGTGCGAAGTCCCTTCGCCGGAGTGCCCGCCCGATGAACCCCGCCCCCTATGACCTTCTCGTGATCGGCGGCGGGATCAACGGCGTGGGCGTGGCGCGCGATGCGGCGGGGCGCGGGCTGTCGGTCCTGCTGGTCGAACGCGATGATCTGGCCGCCCACACCTCCTCGGCCAGCACCAAGCTGATCCACGGCGGCCTGCGCTACCTGGAATACTACCAGTTCCGGCTGGTGCGCGAATCGCTGCAGGAGCGCGAGCGGCTGCTGGCCATCGCCCCGCACCTGATCCGCCCGCTGCGCTTCGTCCTGCCGCTTGCCAGGGGCGGGCGCCCGGCCTGGCTGCTCCGCCTCGGCCTGTGGCTTTATGATCACCTCGGCGGCCGGATCAGCCTGCCGCGCTCTGAGGCGGTGGGCATGGACGATCCGGGGCTGGCCGGCGTGCTCAAGCCCTCGTTCACCCGCGGCTTTGCCTATTCCGATTGCCGGGTCGACGATGCGCGGCTGGTCGTCGCCAATGCCGTGGACGCCGCCCGGCGCGGCGCGACGATCCTCACCGGCGTATCGGCAACCGGCGCCCGGCCGGTGGGCGACCTGTGGGAGGTCACGCTTGCCGCCAACCCTTCGCGCCCGGCGCCCCGCAGCGCCGTTCCGGCCACTGTCCAGGCGCGCGCCGTGGTCAATGCCGCCGGGCCATGGGTGGAGGACGTGCTGGGTCTGGTTCCCGCCGCCCGCCGGCAAGGCCGCGTCCGGCTGGTCAAGGGCAGTCACATCCTTGTCGCGCGGCGCTGGGCGGGGGAGCAGGCCTACCTGTTCCAGAACCCCGATGGCCGCATCGTTTTCGCCATTCCCTATCGCTCCGATTTCACCCTGATCGGCACGACCGACGTCGTCGTCGGGGAGGACGAACGCGCCAGCCCCCAGGCCAGCCCCGCCGAAGTCGCCTACCTGTGCGAAGCGGCCAGCGCCTTCCTCGCCGAGCCGGTCAGCCCGGCTGATGTCCTCGCCAGCTGGTCCGGCGTGCGCCCGCTCTACGATGATGGCCGCGCCGAGGCCAAGGCGGTCACCCGCGACTATGTCCTCCAGCTTGGCCGCATGGCCCGTCCGCAAGTGCTCAGCGTGTTCGGCGGCAAGCTCACCACCTTCCGCCGCCTTGCCGAACACGCCCTTGCCAAACTCGCCCCATGGCTCCCGCCGATGAGCGGCGCCTGGACCGCCAGCGCCCCGCTGCCCGGCGGCGACCTGCCCGGCCGCGATCCCGAAGCCTTCGCCGCCACGGTCGCGGCCCGCTGGCCGTTCCTTGATGCCTCCACCGCCCGCCGCCTTGCCGATGCCTATGGCACCGCGGTCGAGACCGTGCTCGGCGATGCCCGCGCCATGAGCGATCTGGGCGAACAGTTCGGCGCCGGCCTGACGGCCCGCGAGGTCGACTATCTGGCCGATCACGAATGGGCGCGCACCGCGCAGGACATCCTGTGGCGCCGCACCCGGCTGGGGCTGGTCCTGCCGGCGAGCGCGGCCGAGGCGGTCGAGGCCTACCTGGGCGCGCGCTGAAACCGGCTCAGCACAGCGCCTTCAGCACCGCCAGCGTCCCCGCCCATGAAACGTCGCGCGCCAGCGCGTCGAACTGCACCCCCGGAACCGGCACGCGCGCGGCGTCCGGATCGGTGAAGCTGTGCCAGGAATTGCCCAGCTCGGTGATGTGGAAGCGGGCGTCGGCGGCGATCATCTCGTCGCGGAAGCCTTCCACGTGGTCGCGCGGGGCATAGGGATCGAGCCGCCCGGTATAGGCGCAGACCTGGGCCTTGATCGCGCCGGGCCGCGCGGGCGCGCGGGTGGTCAGCAGGCCGTGGTAGCTGACCACCGCCGTCACCTCGGCGCCGCTGCGGGCCAGTTCGAGAACGCACTGGCCGCCGAAGCAATAGCCGATCGCGGCCACGCGCGCCGGGTCCACGTTGGGCAGGGCGCGCACCGCCTCGAACCAGTGGACCACCCGCGCGCGCAGCAGGCCGTCCTCGGTCATCAGCGGCCCGATCGCCTTGGCCGAGGCCTCGATATCGTCGACGAAACCGGCGCCGCCGCCATACATATCGGTCGCCACCGCAAGATAGCCCTCGCGCGCCAGCGCGGCGCAGGCATTGTTCGCCAGATCACCCATGCCCATCGCGGTGGACATCACCAGCACCGCCGGATGGGGGCCGGGGCCGGCCGGCGCATGGACATTGCCCTGCAACGCGGCGCCCGCGTGGCTGGTCTGCAGCAATTCGAAATCGGCCATGCCTTGCTCCCTGGATGTTGCGCGGCATTCGCCATGGCTTTGCCCGCCTCGTCAAGGGCCGGTCCCGCGCCGCGATCGCGCCGACGATAGCGCTATCGCGGGGGCGGTTTGATCCGGCCGGCCCGGCGGCCCGCGTTGACAGGGGGATGAGCCCTGGCAACCTTCCGGCTGCGTGGCCGCGCCGCCCAGGTCGGCCGATGCCCGGCGCCGCAGGGCGTTCGGGAAGGGGAGAAGGCGATGATTTCGGATCTCTGGAAGTGCAAGGTAACAGTCCGGCTCACGCGGGAGCACGGCGCATGAGAACCGTTGATCCCGTCCGTGTCGGCATCCTGATCGACTATGTCGCCGAAACCGCCACGCCGGCGGCCCTGATCCAGTCCGTCTTCGCCTTCGTGGCCAGGGAACTGCGCGAACAGGGCGTGCTGGAGCGCGATGTCGAATTCGTCACCGAGGCGGTCAAGGGCTTGCCCGAAGGCAGCTTCCGCGCGGTGCGCGATGCCTATTACCGGCTGGTCGATGCCGGCTGCGTCGCCGCCTTTGGCCCCTATATCTCCGAAAACGGCGCGCCCTTGCGCGAAGACGTGGAGAACCTCGCCGAGGTGCCGATCCTTACCGTCGCCGGTACCGAGACCATGCTGGGTGAATGGGTCTTCGGCCTGCCCGCTGGCTCGATGGAGGAAGAACCGATCATCATGGCCCAGGTCGCCTGGTACGATGGCTGCCGCAGCGCGGGCCTGGTCTACGAGGATTCGCTGATCGGCCACGAATACCTGCGCTCGGCCCGCGCCGCCTGCGCCGCGCTGGGCATCCGCGTCACCGGCGAGGTCGCGGTCATGCAGGTCGAGCAGGAAAAGCGCGCGGCCATGGCCCAACTGGCCGAGCACAAGCCCGATGCGATCCTGCACGTGGGCTTCGGCCTCGGCCTGCTCGGCATCAACAAGGCCTTGGCCGAGCTGGGCTGGATGCCGCGCCGCTACACCACCACCGCCTTCGAGATGGCCTCGGGCAACGCCATGTGGCGCAACGAGATCGCCGGCTGGATCGGGCTTGACCAGTACGATGAACGCAACGAGGTCGCCCGCGATTTCTTCAAGCGCTACAATGCGGCAACCGGCAGCACCGAGGTCTATTACCTGCCGGCCTTGTGGTACGATGTCGGCCGGATGCTGCTGACCGCCGTCGCCACCGCCCGCCCGCTCACCGGGCGCGGGGTCAAGGAAGCGCTCGAACGGATCAAGATGATGCCGGCGGCCACCGGCGCCCCGGGTACGCGGATGCGCTTCGGCAAGTTCATCCGCCACGGCTGGGTGGGGAGCGAGTTCCTGGTGGCCCGCCGCGTGCTCGACGATGCCAGCGCGATTGTCATGCACGGCACGATCGAAGGGCTGGTGCCGCCGGCCGGCTGAACCGGCCGGCAAGGAACCTAGAAGACGACGCCCGCGATCTTCAGGTTGAGGATCGCCTCCTCGTCGAAGCCGAGCGCGGCGAGCACCTCGTCGCTGTGCTCGCCCACTTCGGGCGCGCCGCTGGCCGGCAGCGGCGCGCCGTCGAATTGCAGCGGGGCGCTGATCACCTTGAGCTTGCGCCCGTCGCGCAGGGCCACTTCCTGCATATAGCCATTGGCGACGACCTGCGGATCCTCGTGCAGTTCGCCCACTTCCTGGACCACGTCCCACTGGCCGTCCTGCCGGGCCAGGATTTCGCGCCATTCGGCCAGGCTCTTGCTGGCGAACAGGTCATCGAGCGCGCGCACGCATTCGCCCGCGTTGCGGACCCGGTCGGCATCGGTGGCGAAGCGCGGATCGTCCACCAGGTCGGGGCGGCCGGCCACCTTGCAGAACTCGGGCCAGTAGCGCTGGCCCTGCAACATACACAGCGACAGGTAGCGATCGTCCGCGGTGCGGTAGATGTTGGTCAGCGGATTGAAGGTGGTCTCGCGCGAGCCGCCGGGAAGCGACTTCACCCCGTCGAGCGTGGCCTGGGTGATCGCGCGCTGCATGGCCCACATCCCGGTGTTGAGCAGGGAAGCATCCACCACCGCGGCATGGCCGGTCAGCGCGCGCTGGGCGATCGCCGCGGCCACGCCGCCGGCCAGCACTGCGGCGCTCAGTGAATCCCCGAAGGCGCCCGAAGGCATTCCCGCCGGATAGCCGCCGGGCGCTGGCGAGACCGACGAGGCGATGCCGCCGCGCGCCCAGAAGCTGATCGAATCGTAGCCGCCCTTGTCGCCGTCCGGTCCCTGGCGGCCGATCCCGCTGCCCACGGCATAGATCAGCTTGGGGTTGCGCGATTGCAGGTCGGCGATGTCGATCTTCATGCGGCGGCGGGCCGGGGGGAGCAGGTTGGTCATGAAGACGTCCGCATCCTCGATCAGCTTGTAGAGCACCTCCACCCCGGCCTGCTGGCGCAGGTCGAGCGTGACGCTGCGCTTGCCGCGATTGTAGTTCTCCCAGGAGACATTGATCCTGCCCTGGCCGCCGCTGCCGGCGATCGACAGGCCGCGCAAGGGGTCGCCCGTCGGCGGCTCGATCTTGATCACCGAGGCGCCCATGTCGGCAAGGATGCCGCCGGCGGCCGGCACGAAGGCCCACATCGCCACCTCGACGATGGTCACTCCCTCCAATGGCCTGGTCATGTCCGTCTTGTCTCCTGCGAATGGATCGGTCCGGTGACCCGCGTCAGTCCGGATCGTTGGTATAGGCAACCACGCCGCCGAAATGCGGCATCGAGTGACAGGCCAGCGCGGTCCGCACCCCGGCGCGCTGGCGTTCGCCGGCGCGGCCGGCAAGTTGCAGGTAGCATTCGAGCATCTGCGGAACCCCGTGCATCCGGCCATTGCCGATCGCGCCGCCGCCCGAAAGCACGGGCAGGGCGCCCGGCCGGTCGCTGTCGATCCCGCCGGCCATGACCAGCTCGTGGGCCTCGCCCCTCTTGCAGAAGCCAAGCGATTCCAGCCAGATATAGACGAAAGGTGAGAACCCGTCGTAAACCTGCGGGAGGTCGATGTCGCCAGGCTGGAAGCCGGTCGCCTCCCACAGCCGGCGCGAAAGGCCGATCCCGCCGTCCATCATGTCGTCCAGCGTCCAGTGCAGCTGGGTGCGGTGGACCAGCGGATAGCCGCTGGCATAGCCGGTCACTTGGACCGGCCGGTTGGGCAGGTCGCGGGCGCGTTCAGCGCTGGTCAGGATGAAGCAGGCCGCGCCTTCCACCGGCATATCGGCATCGAGCCGGCACAGCGGGGCGATGATCTGCGGCTCGGCGAGATATTGCTCCACGGTCAGCGGCTTGCCGTGCCAGGCCGACCAGGGGATGCGCGCGCCGTTCTTGCGCGCTTCCACCACCACCCGGGCCATGGCCTCGCGCGGGGC
>NZ_JBHRTQ010000006.1:0-29780 GCF_042646485.1 Novosphingobium bradum
CTCATCGTCGCCGCCATCATCTGGTGGGCCAATTGAGTCCGGACCCTAGGCCGTTTCGCGCAGAGACGCGGGAGCATGACGAAGCGATGCGTGACGGCCGCGTAGCGCCTGGCACGATGCCTTGCGCCGCGCTGCGCCCGGGGCCGAAAACGGCGTCGCTCCCGCCGCAGCCCCTCCGCGCCTTTGCGCCTTTGCGCGATCCCGATTCCGGCCGGGGAAATCGCCCGCGCCAGACTCGCCCCCACCCCGCCCGATGGGCTAACTCCAGCGCCAGATTCGAGAGGAACGTGATTCGATGGCTGGCAGCGTCAACAAGGTGATCCTGATCGGGAACCTCGGGCAGGATCCGGAAGTGAAGTCATTCCAGAACGGCGGGCGCATCGCCAATCTGCGGATCGCCACGTCGGAAACCTGGAAGGACAAGGCCACCGGCGAACGCAAGGAACGCACCGAATGGCATTCGGTCGTGCTCCAGAGCGATGGCCTGGTCGGCGTGGCCGAGCGCTACCTGAAGAAGGGCGCGAAGGTTTACATCGAAGGCCAGCTCCGCACCCGCAAGTGGCAGGATGCCTCGGGCAATGATCGCTACACCACCGAGATCTCGGTGGGCGGCATGGGCGGCGTGCTGACCATGCTCGATGGCTCGGGCGGGGCTGGCCGCGAAGGCGGCGCGGGCGGCGGTGGCCGCTCGGGCGGAAGCTGGAACGAAGGCGGCGCCTCGGGCGGCGGCTACCAGGGTGGCGGCCGGTCGGGCGGCGGAGGTTCGGCTGGCGGCTGGAACCAGGGCGGCGGCGGCAGCGGCGGCGCGGGCGGCTTCGCCGACGATCTGGACGACGATATCCCGTTCTGAGGATCGCGGTTCCCAAGTCCCCAAGCCGGATCGGCGCGCACTGAGACCTTCGGCAGGCTCAGGGTGAACGGCTGTTGTGGATGGAACGTATGGAGCGGATGGAGCAGGGCAGAGCCGCTCCCCGCTCAGCCCTTCGGCAGTTTCAGCCCGGCCAGCGCCGCGAACGCCCCGGCCTCGCCCTCGCCCACGATCCCCGCCGCCTGGCGCGCCTGCTCAGCCTCGGGGCCGGCCGCGAAGGGATCGATCGCCAGGGCGAGCGATTGGGCCACCGCCTCGCCCAGGTCAAAGGCGGTGCCCGCATATTCGATCTCGTCCAGTTCGCTGGCCGAAAGCTCGATTTCCTCGTCCGGCTTGTGCTGGCGCTCGGGCACGAAGCGCAGGCTGATCGCTTCCTCGCCGCCTTGCGGCAGATCCTCGCCCGAAATCGCGCAAGGCTGGACCCAGTCCGCCGCCATCCGTCCGGCGACCGCGACCACCAGCCCCTCGGCCACCAGGCTGACCGTCGCCTCCAGCCGGTCCAGCCGGACCAGGGCAAACCGCCTGGCCAGGGCCGCGCGCTCGTCGGCATTGGCGACAAGGTGCAGCGGCGCTCCGGTGATCTGACGCAGCTCCACGATTCGAGAAAATTCGCTGGCGGCGCTCATGGCAGCACGATCCGCGCGGCCAGCAGGTTCTCGCCCGAAGTGGCGTCCAACGCCCCGGCCAGGCCGCGCAGCAGCTGAGCCACGCGCGGCGGATTGGCGCCCGCGCCCAGCGAGACATTGCGCTCCACCGCCGCCACCAGCGCGGCATCATCCGCCTCGGCCAGCGCCTCGCGCAGTGCGCCCAGCCGGCCGCCCAGCGAGCTGACCAGCTTGCCGATATGCTTGCCCACCACCAGGTCGCCCACGCCCGACTGGCGCAATTGCCCGTCCATGTCGTCGACGAACAGCTCGGTCAGCAGCACCGAGGGCGGCACCAGCGCCGGCTCCCGCTCCATCCGCAGCAGGACCGCACACAGCACCAGCGTGATCGCATCGAAGCGCCCGGCCACCGTGTCGGCCACCCCGCCTCCCCCGATTTCCCTGGCTCCATACCAGCGCGGATCGCGGGCCAGTTCGACCGTGCGATGCCACAGCGGGCGAACCGGATCGCGGTCATCGCCGCCCCGGTTGAGCAGCGGCTTGAGCAGACGGGAAAGAAGCGACATCGCCGGGGGCTTTCGTTCGTTCAGGGCGGATTCAATCCGGGATGGCCACGGTCCTTGCGGGTTTGCCCGGCGCGGCCTAAGGCTGGCGCGATACAGGCGACGACGGGCCTTTGGCAACCGGCGCCATCGCCGAACAGGAAGCGGAGTGTTCATGCGGGTCTACAAGCGGCTGGTGGTTGGCGCGGCATTGCTCGGAGCCGGGCTCGTGACGCTGTCGGGCTGTGCCTCGATCAAGGATCACCGCGGCTACCTGGTTGACCAGGCGCTGGTCGATTCGGTCCAGCCCGGGATCGACAACCGCCAGTCGGTCGAACGCGCCCTGGGGCGGCCAACTTACGTCGCCCAGTTCGGCGAGCCGGTGTGGTACTATGTCGCGATTGACACCCGCCAAGCCGCCTTCACCCGCCCGCGCCCCTATCAGGAAACGGTGCTGAAGGTGCATTTCGATGCCGCCGGCAATGTCAGCCGGATCGAGAAGACCGGCCTCGAAAAGGTCGTCCGCCTTGATCCCGATCATCACAAGACGCCGACCCTTGGCCGCAACCGCGGCTTCCTCGAAGACCTGTTCGGCAATATCGGCACGGTCGGCGCCCCCGGCATGGGTGGCGGCGCGGGCGGCGAAGGCGGCGGCGGCCCGAACGGCAGCTGATGGTCATTTGCCGGGCGCGTCTTCGACATCCGTCGAAGGCTTGCGCCGCCTGGAAAAGGCCGGATGGCCTTTTCGCACCCATCAAACAATCTTGATCCTGCCGCCCCCTTCCCCATATCCCGCCCCATGGACGACAGCAGGGGCAGCCACGGCCTGATCCAGTGGCACGGAACCACCATCATCGGGGTGAAGAAGAACGGCCGCACGGTGATCGCCGGCGATGGCCAGGTTTCCATGGGCAACACGGTGATGAAGCCCAATGCCCGCAAGGTGCGGCGCATCGGTGCCAATGACGAACAGGGGCGCGGCAAGGTGATCGGCGGGTTCGCCGGGGCCACGGCCGATGCCTTCACCCTGTTCGAACGCCTCGAACGCAAGCTCGAACAGCATCGCGGCCAGCTGATGCGCGCCGCGGTCGAACTCGCCAAGGACTGGCGGACCGACAAGTACCTGCGTAACCTCGAAGCCCTGATGATCGTGGCCGATGCCGAGACCATGCTGGTCCTAACCGGCAATGGCGACGTGCTGGAGCCGGAAGGCGGGATCACCGCGATCGGCTCGGGCGGCAACTATGCGCTTGCCGCCGCCCGCGCGCTCGATTCCTACGAGGACGACGCCGAAACCATCGCCCGCAAGGCCATGCAGGTCGCCGCCGAGATCTGCGTGTTCACCAACGATCGCGTCACCGTCGAAAGCATCTGATCTTCCATGACCGACAACCTTACCCCCAAGGCGATCGTCCGCGCGCTGGACGAACACATCATCGGCCAGGCCGAGGCCAAGAAGGCCGTCGCCGTCGCCCTGCGGAATCGTTGGCGCCGCCAGCGCCTCAGCCCCGAACTGCGCGACGAGGTGACCCCCAAGAACATCCTGATGATCGGGCCGACCGGCTGCGGCAAGACCGAGATCAGCCGCCGCCTGGCGAAGCTGGCCGAAGCCCCCTTCGTCAAGGTGGAGGCCACCAAGTTCACCGAGGTCGGCTATGTCGGCCGCGACGTTGAACAGATCGCCCGCGACCTGGTGGAAGAAGCGATCCGCCTCGAAAAGGACCGCCGCCGCGAAAGCGTGCGCGAAGCGGCCAGCAAGGCGGCGATGGACCGGCTGCTGAAGGCACTGGTGGGAGACAATGCCAGCGAGGCCACCCGCGAAAGTTTCCGCCAGCGCATCGTCGAGAACGCGATGAACGCGGTGGAGGTCGAGATCGAGGTGGAGGACGCTCAGCCCATGCCCTTCGACCTGCCCGGCATGGGCGGGAACGTGGGCATGATCAACCTGTCCGACATGATGGCCAAGGCCATGGGCCGCGCCCCCACCAAGCGGCGCAAGCTCAAGGTGCCCGACGCCTGGGACAAGCTGGTCGACGAGGAAGCCGAAAAGCGCATGGACCAGGACGATGTCGCCCGCGTCGCGCTGGCCAATGCCGAAACCAACGGCATCGTCTTCCTCGACGAGATCGACAAGATCGCCGTGTCCGACGTGCGCGGCGGCTCGGTTTCGCGCGAAGGGGTCCAGCGCGATCTCCTGCCGCTGATCGAGGGCACGACGGTCGCCACCAAGTATGGCCCGATGAAGACCGACCACGTGCTGTTCATCGCCTCGGGCGCCTTCCACGTGGCCAAGCCCTCCGATATGCTCCCCGAACTCCAGGGCCGCCTGCCGATCCGGGTGGAACTGAAGGCGCTGACCGAAGAGGATTTCGTCCGCATCCTGGGCGAAACCCGCGCCAACCTCGTCGCCCAGTACCGCGCCCTGCTGAAAACGGAGCGGGTCGAGGTCGATTTCACCCCCGAGGCGATCCGCGAAGTGGCCAGGATCGCGGCGCAGGTGAACGAAAGCGTCGAGAACATCGGCGCCCGCCGCCTGCAGACCGTGATGGAACGGCTGCTCGAAGACCTCAGCTTCGAGGCCGAGGACCGCCAGGGCGAAACGGTCACCATCGATGCCGCCTATGTGCGCGAACGCCTGGCCGGCCTCGCCAGCGACGCCGACCTGTCGAAATATATCCTGTAAAGCCCCCTTCCCGGTTCATGACCGGGATGGGGGCCACGGTTCAGCTGGCCGGGTAGCGCAGCCGGCCCAGCAGCCTGGTCATGCTGAAGCCTTCCGCGCGCGGACGCAGCAGGCGGGCCTTGGCCTTCTCGAAGCGCATGATCCCGCCGATCCGCCGATCGAGGAAGGCCCGGCTCTCGGCCTTGCCCTCGCTCTCGTCGCCCGCGAACACCAGCAGGGTCGCCGCATAGATCGCAGCCAGGGTGGCGCGCTTGGTATAGTGGTTGAAATCGGCCGCCGTGTCGCCGGCCAGCCGCCACATCGCATCTGCACTGGCCCACGACAGCCTGGCCGCGCGCGCCGCGTTCTGCGGCATGGCCATGATCGACAGTGCCCGGCGCAGGGCTTCCTCGCGCCCGGCAAGGGCATCGAGGCGGAACTGGACGAGGCTGCGGATACGCTCGCGGATCGGCAGGTTGCCAAGCCGCGCCGCCGGCAGGGCCGCGGCCATGTCGGCATCGATCCGCGCGATCCAGGCGGCGATCATGTCCATCGCCCCGGCCGGAAAGGCGATCCGCGCCGTGTCGGGGTTCACTCCGTGCGCCGCCGCCGCATGGGCCACCGCCGCATCGGTCCAACCGTCGAAAATGGCCGCGTCGGCAATCGCCGGGGCCAGGGCCGGCCGCAATTCCGCCAGGGTCATGTCGCGCATATCGCTGTCGGTCATCGCCGGTCCCTCAGAAGCTTGGCCCGTAGGACTGCTTGCGCCGCGCCGCCGCGGCCTTGGTCGCGGCCTCGATCTCGGTCCAGATCGCGCTGTCCTTGCCCATCAGCTCGGCATAGTCGCGTGCGCTGCGGCCCGAATTGTCGGCCCTGAGCGGATCGGCGCCGGCCTTCACCAGCAGCTTCACCAGGTCCAGGCTGCGCTGGTGAACCGCCGCGATCAGCGGGGTTTCGCCGGTGCCATCGGGATCGTTGACCCGCGCGCCCTTGGCCAGCAGCAGTTCGACGCCCTCGGCCCAGCCCAGGCTCACCGCCAGGCCCAGCGGGGCAACCCCGCGGTCGTTGCGAAGGTTGGGATTGGCGCCCTTGTAGAGCAGGAAGTTGAGCCAGGTGAGCTCGCGCCCCTGGGTGACAAGGTGGAGCGGGGTGTCCCCGGTCGAAACGTCGCGGGTGTTGACGATGGTCGGCGTTTCACCCACCGCCTTCTCGACCGCTTCGCCGTCCTTCTTCTTCACCGCTTCCAGGAACTTGAAGCCCGCGCCCATGAACTGGGCCTGGGCGGGGGCGGCCGGAACCAGCGCGGCCGCGCCGGCCATGGCCAGGCCAGCCAGTGCGCCCGCGATCCGCATTCCCAGCAGCTTGCCAAACCTCACGCCGTAACTCCCTGTCATTTGCCGAACCGCCCTTGCAGGCGGCGGTTTAGCAGAGCATGAACCGCCGCGCCATGATGAAGCCCGCCATGATGAAACACTCCGCCCGGTCGCGCCCTGCCCGCAAGACCGTCGCCGCGCGCCTGCTCGTCCCGCTCCTGCTGGCGCTTCCCCTGGCGCTGGGCGCCTGCCAGCAGCGCGAACAGCCGCCGCTGGCCGGCACCTCCATCGGGGGAGCCTTCGCCCTGGTCGACAAGGCGGGGAAAACCGTGCGCTGGGCCGATTTCGCCGGGCAATGGCGGATCGTCTATTTCGGCTACACCTTCTGCCCCGATGCCTGCCCGACCGACGTGGGCATTTTCATGAAGGGCTTCAACCAGTTCGCCAAGGCCCATCCCCAGGAGGCCGCCCGCGTCCAGCCGATCTTCATCTCGGTCGATCCCGAGCGCGACAGCCCGGCGCGCGTCGGCGAATTTTCCGCCGCCTTCGGCCCGCGCCTGCTCGGCCTGACCGGCACCACCGCTCAGGTCGATGCCGCAGCCAAGGCCTTTGCCGTCTATCACACCAAGGGCGCGGTCACGCCGGGCGGCGGCTACCTGGTCGATCACAGCCGCGCCACCTACCTGTTCGATCCGCAGGGCAAGCCCATCGCCCTCTTGCCGACTGACCTGGGCGATCGCGATGGCCCCGCCGCCGTCGCCGCCGAACTCGCCAAATGGGTGCGCTAGCAAACCATGCCCGGCGCTGACCGCCCGTTCTGGACCCGCCCCCTCGCCAGCCTTGGCCGCGAGGAGTGGGAAGCCCTGTGCGACGGCTGCGGCAAGTGCTGCCTGCACAAGGTGGAGGATGCCGACAGCGGGCGGATCTGGCCCACCAACGTCGCCTGCAAGCTGCTCGACCTGAAGACCGCGCGCTGCTCGGACTACAAGCACCGCCGCCAATACGTGCCCGATTGCCTGCGGCTCACCCCGGCGCTCGCCGCCAGCCTCGAATGGCTCCCCGAAACCTGCGCCTATCGCCTGCGCGCCGACGACCAGCCCCTGCCCGAATGGCACTACCTGGTCTGCGGCGACCGTGATGCCGTCCACCGCGCCGGCGCCTCGGTCGTCGGCAAGGCGATCAGCGAAGTCCTCGCCGGTCCGCTCGAACAGCATATCGACTGGGGCGACGAGGAACCGCTCGAAGTCGAACGGGTGGACGAGGAATGAGCCTCCTGCCCGATTTCCTGCGCCGCTCGCCCGGCAAGCGCGATGCCGCCCCCACCCTTACCCTGGGCACCCGCACGCTCCCCATCGAGATCCGCCGGCTCGCCACCGCCCGCCGGCTGACCCTGCGCCTGGCCCCCGATGGCAGCGCGATCCGCATCACCATCCCCAACTGGGCGCCCACCCGCGAGGCGCTCGCCTTCGTCCATTCGCGCACCGACTGGCTGGAAAGCCAGCTCGGCAACCTGCCCGCCAGCCAGCCGCTGGCGCCCGGCGGCAAGCTGCCGTGGCGCGGCACCCCGCATCTGCTGGTCCACCGCGCCGATCTTTCGCGCGGGGTCCGGCTCGTGGCGCAGACCGTGGAAGTCGGCGGCCCGGCCGAATCGCTCAACCCCCGCCTCAGACGCTGGATCCAGGCCGAGGCTCGCGCCCTGTTCGAGGCCGATCTGGCCCACTATGCCCCGCGCGCCGGGGTCGCCGTCCCCGCGCTCGCGCTCACCAATGCCCGCCGCCGCTGGGGCTCGTGCTCGGCCGAAGGCACGGTGCGGATGAACTGGCGGCTGGCCATGGCCCCCGATCCGGTGCGCCGCTCGGTCGTAGCCCACGAGGTCACCCACCTCGTCCACTTCGACCACAGCTCCCGCTTCCACGCCCTCCTCGCCGATCTGTTCGAGGACGATATCGCCACGGCCAACCGCTGGCTCAAGCACCACGGCCGAACGCTCTACGCCCCGCTGGGCTGAACGCCGCGTCGCTCCGGCCTTCCCCTTTCGTCGCCGCGCGCCTATCTTGCCCCCATGCTCACCCTCGGCAAGTCCGCCTACTGGCGCAACATCCAGCCCACCGGGGCCATTGCCGATTTCGTCGCGGTCTGGCGCCAGGCCGGCAAGCGGCGCTGGCCCTTCGTTGCCGCCGCGCTGGCAACCACCCTGCTGGTGTTCAACGTGATCGTGCAGGAAAGCTGGAAAGGCCCGCCCAGGCGCCCCTCGGTCACCTACATCAATTCGTGGACCGGCCCACGCTCCGACGCCGAGATCAAGCGCGAGATCATCGCCAACCAGCAGCTCCAGGATCGCCTCGCCGCCGAGCAGGCGCAGCGCGAAGCCAAGGTCCGCGATATCTACCGCACGCTGGGCAAGGTCTCGGGCATGGATACCGAGGCAATCGAACGCCAGGCCGCCGCCCAGGCCGCGCAGGACAAGGCCGCGCACGACCGGGCGATCGGCCTCAAGGCCCCAGCCGCAACCGCCGCCGCCACCGCGCCGGAGAAACCCGCTGCCCGCTGACGCCCAGGACCTGCGCTGGCTCGAAGCGGCCGCCCGCCTCGCCGCGCGCGGCGTTCCGCTCAGCCTCCCCAACCCCGCTGTGGGCGCGATCCTCGTGAAGGAGGGCCGCGTCGTCGGGCGCGGCTGGACCCAGGCCGGCGGCCGCCCCCATGCCGAAGCCGTGGCGCTGGCCCAGGCCGGCGCGGCGGCGCGCGGCGCCACGCTCTACGTCACGCTGGAGCCCTGCGCCCATGCCAGCGCACGCGGCCCGGCCTGCGCCGATCTCACCGCCGCGGCAGGCCTCGCCCGCGTGGTCGTGGGCTGCGCCGATCCCGATCCGCGCACCGCCGGCGCCGGGCTGGCCCGGCTGCGCGAAAGCGGCACGCCGGCCGATCTGGCCAATTGCCCCGCCTGTGCCGCCAGCCTCGCCGGCTATCTCGTGCGCGCCCGCCATGACCGGCCCCATGTCACGCTCAAGCTCGCGCTCTCGCTCGATGGCTGCATTGCGCTGGCCTCGGGCGAATCGCAGTGGATCACCAGCGCGCCCGCCCGCGCCCACACCCATGCCATGCGCGCCCGGGCCGATGCGATCCTGGTCGGCGGCGGCACCTTCCGGGCCGATCACCCCCGTCTCGACGTGCGCCTGCCCGGCCTCGAGGCCCGCAGCCCCGAACGCTGGCTGCTCACCCGCGGCGCCGCGCCGCAAGGCTGGACCGCGCTGTCCGATCCGCAGGCGATCCACGATCACCCCGAGACGCAATATCTCTTCGTCGAGGGCGGCGCGCAAGCCGCCGCCGCCTTCCTCACCGCCGATCTCGTCGATCGCCTGCTGGTCTATCGCGCGCCGATCCTGATCGGCGGCGGCAAGCCGGGCGTGGCCGACCTTGGCCTCGCCTCGCTCGCCCAGGCCCACCACCGCTGGACCCTGGCCGACCGCCGCCCGCTTGGCAGCGACTGCCTGGAAGTCTACGAGCGCCACAGACCCACCTGAGAGACCCGTCCCCCATGTTCACCGGCATCGTCACCGCCATCGGCACCATCCGCCAGGCCACCCAGAAGGGCGATCTCCACGCGGTGATCGCCTGCCCGTGGGATCCGGCGACCATCGCCATCGGCGCCTCGATCGCCTGCTCGGGCACCTGCCTGACCGTGGTCGAACGCGGCGGAACGCCGGGCGATGCCTGGTTCGCGGTCGATATCTCGGCCGAAACCCTGGCCCGCACCGTGCCCGGCCGCTGGGCCGTGGGCGGGCGGCTCAACCTCGAACCGGCGCTGCGCCTGGGTGATGAGCTGGGCGGCCACATCGTCACCGGCCATGTCGATGGCGTGGGCGAAGTGGTGGGGGTCTGCCCGGAAGGCGATTCCCGCCGCGTCGGCATCGCCGCCCCTGCCGCCCTTGCCCCCTATCTTGCGCCCAAGGGCTCGATCACGGTCGACGGCGTTTCGCTCACCGTGAACGACGTCGCCGACCAGAGCGACGGCACCTGCCACTTCGCGCTCAACCTCATCCCCCACACCGCCGACGTCACCACCCTGGGCGACCTTGCGCCCGGCAGCCGGGTCAACCTCGAAATCGACGTCCTCGCCCGCTACCTCCAGCGGATGCAAAGCCTGCGGAACGCCTGAAGCCCGACGCCCGGGCGTCCCCAGTCGTCCCGGGCCTGACCCGGGACCGGTGGAGAGCGGGCACGCGGCCAGGCTCTACGTGGGTCGGGCCGCGATCGCACGTCACGCCCGGGATGACGCATGGGTTGCGGCACCAGCCCACTCCCACCCACAAGGCGCTATCGTCGGGTGGTCGGGCTGGCGGACGGGACGGGCACCGCCAGTCCTCCACGAATGCGGAGGGCGCACCCAGCAAAAAGGGCGCGCACCGAAGTGCGCGCCCTCCCTGTTTGGCTCGGAAAGCCGGTTGATCAGAACGCGTGGGCGATCCGCACGAGTCCCTGGTCGGACCGGTAGCTGCGGCCATCGCGCATACCGGCATATTCGAGGCGAACCGTGGTCCGCGCCCCGATGTTGGCCTGGACACCGGCGCCGAAGGCGAAGGCATCGGGCTTGAGACCGACGCTCGACACGCTCCAGTTGGCCGGACCAAGGACCACCCGACGGATCATCGTGGTGCTGCCGTCAAGCACGTGTTCCCACGCGCCGTTGGCGACCAGCGAGACCGGACCAAGCGGAACCGCCGCCTCGACACCCAGCTTCGAGCGCAGGGTCGAGCGCGACACCGAAGGCAGGGTCAGCGCGACCGGAGCCGAGGCATTGGCCTCGGACACGGTCTTGGTCTTGAGGTGCTCGAACGAGACCCCGGCCACCGGACGGAGCACCGCGGCACCCAGATCCAGGGTGTAGCGGGCTTCGAGCGCGGCGTTGACCACGCTCACCGCGTAGCTGGCGGTGGAGTTGCTGGTGCCCGTGGTCAGCGACTGGGCGCGCGAGGTCTGGACGTCGGTCGAACCCCAGCCGGCCGTGCCCGAAACGGTCAGCGGACCGAAATCGTGCGAGGCGTAGGCGAACAGCGAGTAGCCGTTCACGTCAGCCCGGCTGCCGATCGTGTTGCGGACGTTGGCGTCCGAATAGCGCCCGCCCACACCGATCCGGGTATCCGGGGTGTTGATCAGGTGCATACCGACCGCGAACCCGCGACGTTCGTCCGAGAAACGAGCCGCCCGCGGATCAGACTTGTAGCGGCTCTTGCCGTAGTAGAGCTGGGTCCACAGTGCCGGCGAACCGCTCGGCTTGACGCACTTGTCGGCCGACTGGCGGGTATCGGTGCAGTCGGGATCGCCGATGGTGGCCCCGGCCGCGCCCAGCGCCATCCGGCTGGTGTCGGCCGCCGCCTCGCGGGCGGAGGTCAGCGTCTCGGCGTGGATTTCACCCGAGATCTGGTGGAACACCTGGTTGTAGCCAGCCGCATCCAGCCCGTAGATGCTGTCGAACAGCGACTGGAGCGAACCGGAACGGCTGCCCGCCGCCGGACGCACCGCGTCGAGACCGTCAGCCGCCGCGATCGCGTTGGTCTTCCAGCCCAGACCCTGGCCCAAGGTGCCGAAGCTGATCGGCGTGAGCACGAGATCGACCTGCTTCGCGCCATAGAGCACGTCGAAGCGGGTGTTGGCCGAAAGGCCGCTGCTCGGCTGGGTCACCCCGGCGAAGGCCGAAGTGGTCACCGTGCCGCCGCTGACGATCGTGAACCGGTCACCCAGCACCGGGGTGAAGGTGTTGTTCGCCGGAGCCGCGATTCCGCGCAGCAGCGGCACCAGCGTGCCGCCCGGAGCGAAAGTGGCACCGGTGGACAGCGCCACGCGGTCATAGGAACCCGCACCGCCGGCCGCGACGTAGTTGCGCCCGTCGATCTGGGTCTGGAAGGTCGAACCGGCCTTCAGGACCACCGGGCTGCCGACCACGGTCAGCGTGCCCAGGCCATTGCCCGGCGCCAGCAAGCCGCCGCTGTTGACGTTGACCGCCGCCGCGATGGTGCCGCGACCAGTCAGGGTGCTGCCCGAGTTGACGTTCACCGCCGAGCCCGAAATCGTGCCGCCGGTGAGGGTCAGCAGGCTCTTGTCCAGCGTCACCCCGCCATTGGCGAGAAGCAGCCCGTTGACGTTGAGCGTGGCCTGATCGGCGGTCACCGCGCCGGTGGTCGAAAGCTGGCCGAAGATGTTGGCCAGGCCGCCCTTGTTGATCAGCAGGGTGGGCGCCGAGGCAATGCCGTTGACGGTGAAGGTACCGCCCTGGTTGACCACCACGCCACCTGAGGTGAGCGAGCCGTTGACGATGAGGCCGCCCGCGTTGATCACCACGCCGCCGTCGATCGTGTTGGTGATCGGGCTGGTGTTGGTCAGGATCCAGTTGCCCAGACCGATCTTGGTCATCTGGCCGGTGCCGTTGATGCCGCCGGCGAAGGTGATGTCATTGCCGTTGGTGTCAACCGTGCCGCCAAGGCTGGTGATGGTGAAGGCCGTGGCAAGCGGGCTTGCGCCAGCCTGGTCGATCGAGAACGTGCCGCCATCGAACACCGGATTGACCAGGTTGCCCTGCAGGTCGGTCAGCGTGTGGAAGGTGACGATGTTGGGGATGCCGCCCAGCGGAAGGAGGAAGCTCGCGCCGCGGACCACATCCTTGGTCGGATCGAAGGCAACGCCCTCGTTCGGGGTGGGCACGACGCCGCCGAAGGCATCGACATAGACATAGCCGGCATGGCCGCCGTAGGGGCAGTCCACCGCCACGAACAGCATTTCATAATCGTGGCCGGCGATGGTGTCGATGTCCTCGACCTTCCAGTCACTCGTCACGAAACCGCCGGCAGGACGGAAGAACGACACGTTTTGTGCCGTATAGGCGCTGTAGCCGATGTTGGTGACGACCGTGTTGGTGGTCTTGTCGGTCACCTTGATCAGGAACGACGGGCTGTCGTTCTCGCCATGCGAAGGCTCAAGCACCGCGTTCCACGCGTAGTAGAGCTTGTTGGCATTGTAGCCGGTGATGGTCTGGCGCAGCGCGGTGATGCTGTCGTTGTTGTAGGAATCGTTCAGCCGCGCTGAATACTGGCCGGCAAACACGGCCGGCGCGCCGGTAATGGCGTCGACCTCTCCGGCGGCGCGGATGGTCGCGTAGGTGGCCGGATTGCCCTGGTAGAGGGTCTCGTCGACCGGGAAGCTGACACCGGCGGTGAAGCCGCCCTCGGTGGTCCAGCCGGTGAACGTGCCATCCTCGAACCCGGGATTGTCCACGGTGCCGGTGCCGGCATGGGCCGGAACGGCGGCGGCGGATGCCAGAAGTACCGCGGCGGTAATCCGCCCCTTCGATACATGGCTGCTAAGGCGGGACCCCAGCCCCTTGATGGTCCTCATAGATTGTCCTCCAAACAGGAATTGAAAAGTAAGCTTTTTTGCGACCTTCTGGTTTTATTTTCGCACGGCCGTTAACCGTTCCCGGCGCCATCGGATTGTATATTCCCGACAAGGTGGAAACGATTGATCCAGCGCAATTCCGTTTAATTTACGGGAACCGCGGCACGGACGGAATATGCTACCGAATTCCCCGCGTTTACCACTTATTTGCAGGGACTTAGCTGATTCCTTACAGAAACCTTACACGCGGCGGCCGGCCGTGGCATGGCCGCCGCCGCCGTGCCGGGCAGTCGTGCCCGACTTGCGACGAACGGGCGTCGGTTCGTCGCAAGGCTGCTGTCGCGCCGCGCCCGCCCCCGCTAATCCGGGCGCGAGAAGGGGGAAACCACCGATGAATCCGTTGCCTGTCCGCTCGTTGCCTGTCCGCTCGTTGCCTGTCCGCTTGTCGCTCGGCATCGCCTTGGCTGCTGTCGTCCTTGCGCTCAGTGCCCCGGCCCGGGCCGATGATCCCAAGGATCCGGCCATGCGCTCATCGGCGGCCCGCGCCCTCGACCGTGAACAGACCCGCCAGCTCAACCAGGCCGAACTGGCCCGGGTACGCGAACGCGATGCCGGCTTCGCCGCCGGCTGGTCATCGTGGCGCGACCGCGATGCGATCGCCGCCGCTCAGGACACCTACACCACCCAGGCCCTCGCCCACCGCCAGGCCCGCGCCGACTATGAGCGCGACCGCGCCGGCTACGAACGCGATCAGGCCGATTACGAGCGCCGCCTGGCCGAATGGCGCCGCCAGGTCGCCGCCTGCCAGGCCGGCAACCGCGACGCCTGCCAATAAGGCCGCCCCACCTTCCCCCACGTGCCGCGCCAGCCCGCCCCCCGGCCCCGGCCCGCCGCGGGCACACGAAAAAGGGGCGCGAAGCCGAAGCCCCGCGCCCCTCTTGATCGCTGGCGGCACCCCCGGAAGGGGCAGCCGCCGAACTGTCAGGCCGAAGTCACGTCCGCCACGGCGGCGATGAACTGGTCGATGTTGCCCATGGTCAGCCCGGCCACGTTGATGCGGCCAGACCCGGCCATGTAAACCCCGTGCTTCTCGCGCATGGCCAGGATCTGCTCGGCGTTGAGCGGCACAATCGAGAACAGGCCATTCTGCGAGCCCAGCGGCGCGAGGTCGACAGCGCCGGCCTTGCCCGAAGCGGCCAGCTTCGCGCGAACCTGGCGCATCCGGGCGCGCATCTCGTCCAGCTCGCCCTGCCACAGCGCCACCAGCGCCTGGTCCTGCAGGATGATCCGCACCGCGGCCGCGCCATGATCCGGCGGCATCGACCAGGCCGCGCGGGCCAGGGCATGGCCATTCGACAGCGCGGCGTTCACCTGGGCGGCATCGGCCATCATCACGTAGACCGCGCCAACCCGGTCACGATAGAGACCGAAGTTCTTGTCGCACGAATAGGCCACCAGCGCCTCGGGCACTTCGCCCAGCACGCGGCGCAGGCCATAGGCGTCTTCCTCCATGCCTTCGCCCAGGCCCTGATAGGCCAGGTCGATGATCGGGAGCAGGCCCTTGGCCTTCACCAGGGTGGCGATCTCGTCCCACTGGGCCGGGGCATAGTCGATGCCCAGCGGATTGTGGCAGCAGCCGTGGAGCAGGATCGCGTCGCCGGCCTGGGCCGAAGCCACCGCGGCGCGCAGCGAATCCATGTCGGCCTGGCCGCCCGGCGTGGCATGGCCGAAGCCCTTCAACTCAAGGCCAAGGTCGGCCACGATCTGGGCATGGTTGGGCCAGGAAGGCGTGCCCATCCAGATCCGGGCCACGCCGGCGCGCTTGGCCAGGGCCAGGGCGAGGCGCACCGCGCCCGTGCCGCCCGGGGTCTGCATCCCCTCGATCCGGCCATCGAACGTCGGGTTGGCCGCGCCGAACACGTAGGGCATCAGCGCATGGACGAAGTCCATGTCGCCCTCGGGGCCGAGGTAGGCCTTGGAATCCTGGGTTTCGAGCAGCCTCTGCTCGGCCGCCTTGATCGCCGCGAAAACCGGGGTCGCCCCGCTGTCGGTGCGATAGACGCCCACGCCAAGGTCGATCTTGTCGGCCCTGGGGTCGGCATTGTGGAGCTTGATCAGCGCGAGCAGCGCGTCGGCCGGCTGCTGCTGAAGGTTCGAGAGGACAGTGCTGCTGGACATGGGCGCGCCTTTAGCGGCCTTCGCGCCCGCGGCAAAGGGTTTTCAGGGTCGGTCGTCCGCGCCGCTCAGAACGGCAGCCAGCGGCTCTTCCTGGTGAAGTTCATGTAGCCCGCGTTGAGCCCCAGGCGCAGGCCCACACCCATCCGCACCGGGATCAGCACCACGTCGCCGCGCCGCAGGTAGCTGACATGGAAGCCCCCCACGAGATAGGCCTGCCCCTCGCCCGCGCCGTAGCGGTGGTAAAGGTCCTCGCTGTTGTAGAGGTTGTAGACCAGCACGAAGGTGTTGCCCGCGCTGGCGCCAAGATCGAGCCCGACCGAGGGGCCGGTCCAGTAGACCGGCAGCTTGCCCTCGACCTTGTGGTAGAGCGTGCCCGAGCCATAGCGCAGCCCCACCACCACCGCGCCGCCGCCTTCGCGGCCAACGATGTAGCCGTTGGGCTCGCCCTGCTTCTTGAGCAGGTCCTTGATGATGTCGGCCAGGCCATGGGCGCCCTTGCCGAACACCCCCTCGGCCGCGCCGATCAGGTCGTCCTCGTGATAGGTCGCCCCTTGCGCGCCGGCCTGGACCGGGTTGGTGGCGGCCTGGGCCGCCGCGCGTTCGGGATTGGCGGAGGTCACCACCGGGGCCGGTGTCGCCACGGAAGCTGGAGCCGGGGCAACCGGCGCACGGGCCTCCGGCTCGGCCACCGGCGTTGCGCCGACCGGCGCGGCGTTGATCGAAGGGGCCGGCCCGTTCCGGACCAGGTCCCCGTCGATCGCGGCATCGGGATCGACGGCGCGGACCTGGGCAATGGCGGGCTGGGCAGCCAGCGTCAGAGCAAGCGCCGCGCCCGTGAAAACGGCGATCAGTCGTCCGACCCGGGTCGGTCTCGGCTTGTTCATGATGCTTCCCATCCCTCCGGCCCTCGCAATCGAGAAACCTGCGCCACGTTGAGAATCGATGCCTGCGGCCACCGCAATGAACCGGCGATGAGCCGAGTCCGAATTGCGACCGAAGGAGCCGAATGCGCCATTTGCGCCCCTCCGGCAAAAATGCCGCAGAGCCCCTTGCCGCCCTCCCCACCCCTCGCTATAGCCCGCCAGCGCCGCTGCGATCCGGAGACGTGGGTGAGTGGCTGAAACCAACGGTTTGCTAAACCGTCGTACTGGTAAATCCGGTACCGAGGGTTCGAATCCCTCCGTCTCCGCCATTTCCTGAGGGCCATCGGAACCGCCCGGCCCCGCGTGGGGCTCAGGCAGTCGGCTCCGCTCCCATCCCCATCACCCGTCGTTGCGCCCGACCATGTGGCGGACCGCCTGCCAAGCGAAGGCCAGCGAGGCGGCGATGCTGGAGCCGGCGCCCGGGTAGTGGCGCCCCATGACCGATGCTGTCGAATTGCCGGTCGCATAGAGGCCCGGGATCGCGCTGCCGTCGGGGCGCAGGACCCGGGCGTGTTCGTCGGTCAACAGCCCGCCCGCCGTCCCCACGTCGCCGGGATAGAGGCGCAGCGCATAGAACGGCGCGGTTTCCAGCGGGGCCAGGCTCGGATTGGGGCCGACCGACGGATCGCCGCCCAGCCAGTGGTCATACTGGCGCGCGCCGCGCCGGAAGTCCTCGTCCACGCCGTTGCGGGCAAAGCCGTTGAAGCGCTCCACCGTTTCGCGCAGCGCCTGCGGATCGATCCCGCAGTCCTCGGCCAGCGCCTCCAGCGTCGGCGCCCGCTTGAGGTAGCCGCTGTCCAGCCAGGCCTGCGGGGTCTTGCCGGGCATGGCCATGAACAGCGGATAGGTGCTGCGGTTGCGGTGATCGAGGATCAGCCAGGATGGGATCGCGGGCACCGTCCGGTTGCGCGCATACTGGTTGTTGCCCACTTCGACATAGGAGGCCGCCTCGTTCATGTAGCGCCGGCCCGACTGGTCGACGATGATCGCATGGGGCCGGCCGACATCGGTAACGTTGAGGATCCGCTGGCCCGGGGCAGGCAGGGAGGCAGAAGTCCACCACACCGCGTCCATCAGGTCGACCGCGGCGCCGGCCCGCTGGCCCGCCTCGATCATCTCGCCGGTATCGCCGGGGTTGGCCATGGTCCAGTCCACCGAGGCGGGATGCGGGCCATGGTGCTCGCGCATCCGGGCATTGTGGGCAAAGCCGCCGGCGCTGATCAGCACGCCATCGCGCGCCCTGATCCGGCGCGGGCCGCCCGGCGCGGCGACGGCCACCCCGGTCACCCGGCCCTGGTCGATGATGAGGTCGGTGACCGGCGTTTCGAGGCGGATGTCGATCCCGGCATCGAGCGCAAGGCGCAGGAGCCGGCCCTGCAAGGCATTGCCCGAACCCACCCATTGGCGCCCGGTCAGGCGGTTGACCAGCATCCGCCAGGCCACCCGCAGCGCCGCCCGCTTGCCGCGCCAGGTGGTCTTGACCGTGGCCAGCCGGCCGCCTTCGTGCGTGTTGATCGGCATTGCCGGCGCACCATGGCCGCGCAGCTTGGCCGCCCATTCGCCCAGATCCCGCAGGTCATAGGGCCGGGCCATGACTGTCCGGCCGCGCGGTTCGCCGCCGGGCCGGTCGTCGTAGTAGTCGGCATAGCCTTCCTGGCGGAAGAACGCCATGCCCCGGCTTTCCAGGAAGCGCAGCGCCTCGTCGATCCCGCGCAGGAAGGCCTTGCGCCGCGCGAGCGAGGAGGCCGGCCCGACATCGCCGACCACCACATCGAAATAGGTGAGCGCCCGCTCCTCGGAATCGGCAATGCCCGCCCGCCGCATCAGCATATTGCCCGGCGCCCAGACGATCCCGCCAGAGATGGCGGTCGATCCGCCGAAACGATCGGTCTTCTCGAGAATCACCGCCCGCTTGTTGCAGCTTTTCAGATACAGCGCGGCGCAGACCGCACCCGCGCCGCTGCCCACGATGATCGCGTCGACCGTCTCGTCAAAATCCACTCCCGCCTCCTTGGCCCCGGCCATTCTTGCCGGTAGTTGTGTAGTGATAACACCTTAGGCGAAGGAAGCCAGAGTTAAGCGGCCTGTCCGGCGCGGAACCGGAAGGCGGGGCGCCACACGGGTCAGGCCGGCCCGCGCTTGACGAAAGGCCGGAACACCCCGCTGATCCGCACGAGATCGCACCGGCCCGAGCAGACCATCGCATCGGCGAAGACCAGGCTGGCCGAACGCTTGCGCTCGATGATCTCGGCCTCGATCCAGTCGCCCAGCCGCGCCGGGCGGATATAGTCGATGGTGAGCGAGAGGGTGATGCCCATGACCGTGTCGGCCAGGGCAAAATCGGCGAAGGCGGCAAGGAAGCCGCCATGGGCATAGCCTTCGCTGTTCGCCTGCTCGACCCCGATCCGGCAGCCGACCCAGCGGCGCCCATCGGCCTCGCGCCGATGGAACTGCGCGGCATGGCGCACGAAGGGGCTGTTCCCGCCATAGGGAACATATCCCGCGGGTACCGACATTTCCAACCGACCGGCCTCCCGTGCCCTGGCGCGCACCCCGCGCGCCCGCGGCGTGATCGCTTCATGGCACGGATTCGATATCGGCGGCGCGGCGAAACTCAAGCGCATTCGCGCCGCACAACGCAGCAAGGCCCGGCGCATGGCCGGGCCTTGTCTGCCAGGCGCGCCGCTCGCGGCACGCCTGAAGGCGAGCCTCGCCGCCCCTGCGGCGAGGCTCGTGACGATCAGAACGCCGCGGTCAGCGAGGCGACGATGCGGCCCTTGGTGATCTGGCGACCGGAAGCATTGCCGCCCGAGGTCCACAGCACCGCATTGGCGCTGCTGACATCGGTGCCAACGTAGGACACGTTGAAGGTCAGCATCTTGTAGGCGAAATCGGCGCCGACCGAGTAGTCGACCACGTCCAGACCCTTGGTATAGGCGCTGGTGCCGGTGGAGATGCCGCCGTGGGCCTTGAGGGTGATCGGCGTGCCGCCGATCGGCAGGCCCAGGTCGGTGTAGACCCACACGTTGTGGCCGCCGATGTTGTTCTGCTTGGGCGCCCAGTAGGTGCCGAGCTTGGCGTTGACCGGCCCGACCTTGCCCGAAACCGAACCATAGAGTTCGACATAGTCATAGGAGCTGCCCGGCAGCGGATGGCCGTTGGCGCCCGGATAGACGTAGTAGACCACGCCGCCGTCCAGCGTGACCGGACCCAGCGCCTTGCTGTAGCCGCCGATCAGGTCGAGTTCCATGTTGGAACCGCCGAAAGTGCCGTAGCCGGCCAGGTTCGAAGCCCAGGTGCCGACGTAGATGCCCGACGAATGGGTGGCGGTGATGCCGCCCTGGATCGCCGCGTCGCGGTCGGTCTGCGAAACGCCGCGCAGGCTGTACTCGGTGGCGAGCGTCGCCGAACCGGTGATCTTGATGGCGTCGTCGGCGAAAGCGGGAGCGGCGGCGAAGGCCGACGCGAAAGCGGTGGTGGCCAGAGCTGCCTTGATGATCTTCTTCATAATTCCCCCTCAGGAATTTGCTTGTTGCCCTCATTGGCCCGAAACTCTCCGCAAAATCCGTGCCAAATGCCTGGCCCACGCATTTCCGCCGAATTCGCGCCCCTGCCGCGCCCCAGCCATGCCTAAAAAACAGGCAGAAGCCCCAGCGCTGCCCAATTTTTGCATGGTGCGGCGCAGCGACAGGTTGTCCAGGGAACCGTATCTTGTGGCAGCTGAGCAGTCACCATCGCTGGATTTCCTTGATTTTATACCGCCGCCCACCAACCCCAGCCAGACGATGCCCGGCATTGCAATGCAGCATACACTGGCCATGAAGGCCACCCACGGCCCACACCCCAGCCCACAACAGCCGATCGATTGTCGCCCGGCGCGACCAATCGCGACAGGCCCGCGCGTTGACCGCGCGCGCCGGATCGGCAAGACAGGGCACCAGACAGGGCAGGGGTCAGCCCGCCTCTCGCCGATGGAGCCTAACACCGTGCCAAAGCCGATCACGCTTGCTCTTGCCGCCCTGCTGCTCCCCGCCGCCGGGCTCGCCCTGCCCGCCGTGGTCGGGGCCGCGGCGCCCAACCAGGTGATCAAGCAGCGCCACCACAACTTCGAGGCCATGGGCCGCGCGATGAAGGGCACCTTCGACGAATTCAAGCGCCCCGCCCCCAGCATCGCGGTGATCCAGGCCCATGCCAATGTGCTGGCCGATGCCGCCCTCAAGGTGAAGGGCCACTTCCCCAAGGGCAGCGGGCCGGAGAGCCGGGTAAAGACCGAAGCCCTGCCCGCCATCTGGGAACGCCCGGCCGATTTCGCCGCCGCCGCCGATCGCCTGGTCGGCGCGACCCGGGGCTTGCAGACGGCCAGCGCCACCGGCGATCTCGCCGCGATCCAGAAGGCCGCGGGCGCGGTTGGCGGATCGTGCAAGAACTGCCACGACAGCTTCCGCAAAGCCAAGGCCTGAGGAGCGCACCGCGATGACCGAGCGTGCAGCCGCCGAAACCCCGGCCGGAACCCCCGTTCGCCTCTGGGACCTGCCCGTCCGCCTCGTCCACTGGAGCTTCGTGGTCCTGATCGCCCTGCTGTGGTGGAGTGCGGAAGAGCGCGACATGGACCTTCACTTCACCCTGGGCCTGGTCATGCTCGGCCTGATCGTGTTCCGGCTGCTGTGGGGGCTGGTCGGCAGTTCGACCGCGCGGTTTGCCAGTTTCGTCAAAGGCCCGGCGGCGATCCGCGCCTATCTGGCCGGGCTGAAATCGGGCACCGGCCCGCACGTGGTCGGCCACAATCCGCTCGGCGCGCTCAGCGTGCTGGCGCTGGTCGGGCTGATCGCGGCCCAGGTGGGCCTCGGCCTGTTCGCGCAGGACCATGACGCGATCAATTCCGGCCCGCTCAACTTCCTTGTCTCCTATGATACCGCCAGCGCGATCAGCGAGGTCCACGAAGCCTTGTTCAACGTGATCCTGGCGGTGATCGCGCTGCACGTGGGCGCGATCCTCTTTTACCGCTTCATCAAGCGCGACAATCTGGTGACCCCGATGATCACCGGCCGCCGGGTGTTCGAAACCGCCGTGGCCACGCCGCGCATCGCCCCGCTGTGGGTGGCGCTGGTCTGCGCGGCCCTTGCGGCTGCGATCGCGGTGTGGGTCTCGTGGGGGCTGCCGCCCTTCGCCACGCCGTTCCCGTGGAACCGCGCGGTCGAGGCCGCACCCGATCCGTCGAGCTATATGTAGGCATCCCCCGCGCGGCCGGGGCTTCCGCCACGGCCCGTTCCACTATATCAGCCCGGATACAGTGGAGTTGCCGATGACCGTTCCCGCCCGCCTCTGGCTGCTGCTTGCCCTGGCGCTTGCCGCTTTCGCCCCCGCCCCATTCACCCCCGCCGCCCGGGCCGATGCCTCGCGCGCGCCAGTGGTGCTGGCCGCCGCCAGCCTGCAGGAATCGCTGGGCGCGGCCGCCGATGCCTGGGCGCGCCATGGCCATCCGCGCCCGGTGATCTCGTTTGCCGCCAGTTCGGCGCTGGCCCGGCAGGTCGAGGCCGGCGCCCCGGCGGACCTGTTCGTTTCGGCCGACGAGGCGTGGATGGACTATCTCGCCCAGCGCCGGCTGGTCCGGCCCGAAACGCGCCTGGCCCTGCTCACCAACCGGCTGGTGCTGGTCGCGCCCGCTGGCAGCCCGGTGCGCCTTTCCATCGGCCCGCGCATGGCGCTGGGCGCGGCTCTGGGCAGCGGGCGCCTGGCCGTGGCCGATCCCGACAGCGTGCCCGCCGGGCGCTATGCCCGCGAGGCGCTGACCCGCCTGGGCGCCTGGCCGCAGGTGGCCCGGCGGCTGGCGCGGGGCGAAAACGTGCGGGCCGCGCTGGCGCTGGTCGCGCGCGGCGAGGCACCGCTGGGGATCGTCTATGCAACCGACGCCCGGGCCGAACCGCGCGTGCGGGTGGTGGGCACCTTCCCGCCCGCCAGCCACGCGCCGATCTCCTATCCGCTGGCGCGGCTGGCCCGCTCGGCCAACCCGGAAGGAGAGGCCTTCCGGCGCTACCTCCTGTCGCCCGAGGCCAGGGCGCTGTTCCGCCGCTTCGGGTTCGGAACCCGCTGAATGCTCACCGCCGGGGAATGGCAGATCGTGGCGCTGTCGCTCAAGGTCAGCGCGGTGGCCGTGGGCCTCACCCTGCCGCTGGCCTTCGCGCTGGCCTGGGTGCTGGCCCGCGCGCGCCTGCCGGGCAAGGTGCTGCTCGATGCGGCAGTCCACCTGCCGCTGGTGGTGCCGCCGGTGGTGACCGGCTGGCTGCTGCTGCTGGCCTTCGGCGCCAATGGCCCGATCGGCGGCTGGCTGGAGCGGGTGCTGGGCGTCACGGTCCTGTTCCGCTGGACCGGGGCGGCGCTGGCCAGCGCGGTCATGGCCCTGCCGCTGATGGTCCGCGCGATCCGGCTCTCGCTGGAGGCGGTGGACCCCCGCCTTGAAGCCGCCGCCCGCACCCTGGGCGCAGGGCCGTGGCGGGCCTTCGCCACGATCACCCTGCCGCTGGCCCTGCCCGGCGTGCTGGCCGGGCTGGTGCTGGGCTTTGCCCGCTCGCTGGGCGAATTCGGGGCAACGATCACTTTCGTGAGCAACATTCCGGGCGAAACGCAAACCCTGCCCCTGGCGATCTACGCGGCCCTCCAGATGCCCGGCGGCGAAAGCACCGTGGCGCGGCTGGCGGGCATTTCGGTCCTGCTCTCGCTTGTCGCGCTCGTGGCCAGCGAAATGCTGGCGCGGCGCAGCGGGAAAGGCGCCCATGTCCTTTGACATCGACCTGACCCTGCGCCGGGGGAACCGGACCATCGCCGCGCGGATCGCCAGCCATGCGCGGCTGGTGGCCCTGTTCGGACCA
Organism: Novosphingobium bradum; assembly: GCF_042646485.1. Taxonomy (NCBI): domain Bacteria; kingdom Pseudomonadati; phylum Pseudomonadota; class Alphaproteobacteria; order Sphingomonadales; family Sphingomonadaceae; genus Novosphingobium; species Novosphingobium bradum. Next base: position 23,344 of record NZ_JBHRTQ010000006.1, read on the forward strand.
TCGGGCGCGGGCAAGACCTCGGTGCTCGACATGGTGGCCGGGCTGGTGCGGCCCGATGCCGGCCGGATCGCGGTGGGCGGCGCGCTCCTGTTCGACAGCGCGCAGGCAGTGAACCTGCCGCCCGAGCGGCGCGCCTGCGGCTACGTGTTCCAGGATCTGCGCCTGTTCCCGCACCGCTCGGTGGCGCAGAACCTGCGCTATGGCGAACGGCTGGCCCCGCCCGAACGCCGGTTCATGGGGCTGGACGAAGTGGCCGGGTTCCTCGGCATCGGCCACCTGCTCGACCGGCGCCCGCGCAGCCTTTCGGGCGGCGAGGCCCAGCGCGTGGCGATCGGCCGCGCCTTGCTGGCCGGGCCGCGATTCCTCCTGCTCGACGAGCCGGTCTCCTCGCTCGACGCCGCGCGGCGCGAGGAAATCCTGGCCGTGATCGCGCGCATCCGCGACGAGCTGGGCCTGCCGATCCTCTACGTCACCCACGACGAACGCGAACTGGCGCGGCTGGGCGCCGAAGTCGTGGCGATCGGGGGCTAGCCCTCGGCTGCCGGCGCGCTACAACGCCGGGCATGAGCCATCCTGCCACCGACCTGCCGCCGGTCCACCGGGCGCGCCACTGGTATGGGCACCTCTACGTGCAGGTGCTGGCCGCGATCGTGGCGGGCGTGCTGATCGGCCAGTTCGCGCCCGCAGCCGGCGAGGCGCTCAAGCCGCTGGGGGATGCCTTCATCAAGCTGGTCAAGCTGGTGATCGCCCCGGTGATCTTCCTGACCATCGCCACCGGCATCGCCGGGATGCGCGATCTGGCCGCCGTGGGCCGGGTGGCGGCCAAGGCCATGGCCTATTTCCTGACTCTCTCCACCCTGGCGCTGGTGGTGGGGCTGGTGGTGGCCAACCTGGTGCGCCCGGGGGCCGGGCTGAACATCGATCCGGCCAGCCTCGATGCGGGCAAGGTGGCCGACTATGCCCACCAGGCCCACGAGACGACAATCACCGGCTTCCTCATGGCCATGATCCCCGAAACCCTGCTGTCGGCGCTGACCCAGGGCAACGTGCTACAGGTGCTGGTGGTGGCGGTCCTGTTCGGCATCGCGCTGGCCACCGCCGGCCCGCGCGCCGAGCCGGTGCTGACCGTACTGGAAAACCTGGCCGTGGTGGTATTCCGGCTGGTCGAGATCGTCATGCGCTTCGCCCCGGTGGGCGCGCTGGGGGCCATGGCCTTCACCATCGGCAAGTATGGCCTCGCCAGCCTGGCCCACCTCGGCCTGCTGGTGGCCACCTTCTACCTCACCTCCCTGCTGTTCGTGCTGGTCGGCCTCGGGCTGGTGGCGCGGCTGGCGGGCTTTTCGATCCTGGCGCTGATCTCCTACCTGCGCGGCGAACTGCTGCTGGTGCTGGGCACCTCCTCCTCGGAAAGCGCGCTGCCGAGCCTGATGGAGAAGCTGGAGCGGGCCGGCTGCCCCAAGGCCATCGTCGGCCTGGTCGTGCCCACCGGCTATTCGTTCAACCTCGATGGCACCAACATCTACATGACCCTGGCCGCGCTGTTCATCGCCCAGGCCTGCAACGTGGAATTGACGCTGGGCCAGCAGGTGCTCCTGCTGGGCGTCGCCATGCTATCGTCCAAGGGCGCGGCGGGGATCACCGGGGCGGGGTTCATCACGCTCGCGGCGACGCTGTCGATCGTGCCCAGCGTGCCGGTGGCGGGCATGGCCCTGATCCTGGGGGTGGACCGGTTCATGTCGGAATGCCGCAGCCTGACCAATTTCATCGGCAATGCCGTGGCCACGCTGGTCGTGGCGCGCTGGGAAGGCGCGCTGGACGGCGCGGCGCTGGCCAGCGCCCTCGCGCGCGAACCGGCGGACTGAGCCGATGAAGATCCTGTTCGTCCACCAGAATATGCCCGGCCAGTTCAAGCACCTGGCCCCGGCCCTGGCGCGCGCGGGCCACGAGGTGACCTTCCTCACCCAGCGCGGCGACGTCGACCTGCCGGGCGTGCGCCGCGCCACCTATGCCAAGCCGCGCGCCGCCCATGCCTCCACCCACCACTACGTGCGCCTGTTCGAGAATTCGGTGCTGGCCGGCCAGCAGGTGGTCCGCGCCTGCCAGCAATTGCAGCGCCACGGCTGGATGCCCGATGTAATCGTGGCCCATCCCGGCTGGGGCGAGGCGCTGTTCGTCAAGGACGTGTGGCCCCATGTGCCGCTGCTCAACTACTGCGAGTTCTACTATGGCGGCCCGGGGTCCGACATCGGCTTCCTGCCGGAAGAACCGGCCGATCTCGATGCCATCTGCCGGGTGCGGGCGCGCAATGCCAGCCACCTGTTGAGCCTTGAAGCCTGCGATGCCGGGCTTTCGCCCACCCGCTGGCAGCACAGCCGCCACCCCGCCCCGTTCCAGCCCAGGATCCGCACCATCTTCGACGGGATCGACAGCGGGATCGTCCGCCCCAATCCCCGCGCCAGCTTCACCCTGCCCGGCGGCCGCGTGCTCACCGCGGCGGACGAAGTGGTGACCTATGTCGCCCGCAACCTCGAACCCTATCGCGGCTACCCCAGCTTCATCCGCGCCCTGCCCGGCCTCCTCGCCCAGCGGCCAGAGGCCCAGGTGGTGATCGTGGGCGGTGATGAAGTGTCCTATGGCCGCGGCCCGCCCGAAGCGCCCAACTGGCGCGAACACATGGCGCGCGAGGTCAGCCTCGATCCGGCCCGCGTCCACTTCACCGGCAAGCTGCCCTATGCCCGGTATCTCGCCCTGCTCCAGGTCTCCTCGCTGCACATCTATCTGACCGTGCCCTTCGTGCTGTCGTGGTCCTGCCTCGAGGCCATGAGCGCGGGATGCCTGGTGCTGGCTTCCGATACCGCGCCGGTGCTGGAAGCAGTGGAGGACGGGGTGAACGGCCTCCTGTGCGATTTCCATTCGCCCGTCGATATCGCCAGCAAGGCCACCGCCGCGCTGGCCGCGCGCGCCGATCTGGGGGCACTTCGCAAGGCGGCCCGCCAGACCGTGCTGGATCGCTACGACCTCTCGCGCTGCCTCCCCGCGCAGATGCGGCTAGTCGAGGACGTGGCGGCGATGCGGGGCTAGGGCGTCTGGCGTCGCGCAAGCGTCAACTTGCCCGACCCATGCAACCTAGGCCGCCTCCCGCGCCCGCTCGATCAGCTGGTCCGCCGTCTTGCCGGCCACCTCGGCCAGATGATCGAACCGCGCGGTGAAGCTCGCCAGGCCCTGGCTGGCGGCGCGCAGGTCAGCCTGGAGGCGGCCCAGCTCGGCCTCGGGCACCAGGGCGGCAATGGTTTCCCACTGGTGCCAGCCCTCGCGCGGGACCATGCCCAGCACCCGGGCGCGATGGCTGGCAAGCGCCGCGGTGATCCGCGAGGCAGCGCCCGGCGGCGCGTGGATCGTCACTTCGTCCACCGGTTCAAGCAGGTAGGGCGCGGCGGCGGCCAGGGCTGCCGACATGGCCAGCCGGCCCGCCGTGCGGAAGGCCAGTTCCGAACTGTCGACCGAATGGTAGGAGCCATCGACCAGGGCCACGGCGACATCGACCACCGCAAAGCCCAGCGGCCCGCGCGCCATGGCATCGCGCACGCCCTGTTCGACCGCCGGGATCCACTGGCGCGGAACCACCCCGCCGCTGATCCGGTCCTCGAACACGAAGCCCGCGCCGCGCTCCAGCGGGCGCAGTTCGATCACCACGTCGCCGAACTGGCCGTGCCCGCCCGACTGCTTCTTGTGCCGCCCGCGCTGGCTCGCGCCCTTGCGGACGGTTTCGCGCAAGGGCAGCGTGGGCGCGCGGGTGGCAAGCTTCAGCCCGTGGCGGCGCGCCAGCCGGTCCAGCGCCAGGGCCAGGTGATCCCCGTCCAGCCCGCGCAGCAGGGTTTCGCGGGTCTCGGCCAGGGTCTCCCAGGCAAGGCCGAGATCCTCCTCGACCAGCCTCGCCAGCGCGCCCGAGAGGCGGACCTCGTCGGCATGATCGGGCACGGCAATCGCCAGGGCATGATGGGCCTTGCGCCGCTCGCGCGCAGGGGCCGGCGCGGCGGCGGCACCAAGGCCCAGCCGCGTGCCGGCCGTGATCCCCTCGGCCTTGGCGAGGCCGATCACCGCGCCCTCCCCGGCGGCGGCAAGGCGGGTGGCGGCGGCGCCCTGCAGCGCGAACAGCGCCGCGCGCAGGCTCTTGCCATCGGGGCACTTCAGATCCGCGCCCTCGGCCAGCCTGCCGCCGAACAGACGGCCCACCGCCAGGCGGCCGACCTGGCTTTCGCCCAGCACCTTGAACACCTCCAGCGCCGGTCCAGCAATGCCGAGGCGCGCGGCGGTGATCGCCGGGGCCGGGGTATCGTGGCGCAGGGCTTTCAGCAGGCGCCTGAGGCCAAAGCCGTGGCTGGCCGATCCGAACAGCACCGGCACGATCTGCCCGGAGGCGGTTTCTCGGGAAAGATCATCGGCGATGAGGGCGAGATCGGGTTCCTCGTCATCGAGCAGGCGTTCGAGCAGGGCGTCGTCGTGATCGGCAAGCTGTTCGAGGAAATGCATCCGCGCGGGTTGTTCCTGCGCGCGCAGGGCCGGATCGAGCGCGATCGGCGCGGCGGGGCCGCCCTCGCGGTAGTGAAAGGCGCGGTCAAGCGCGAGATCGACATAGCCGGTCACCACGCCCTGTTCCACGATCGGCATCTGGCGCGCCACCAGCGGCGCCGCGCTCAAGGGCTGGAGCGCGGCGAGGAGGGCTGAAACAGATGCCCCATTGTCGGCATCGCGGGCCTTGTCGATCCGGTTGACGAACACGGCGTGGGGCAGCCCGCGCGCGGCCAGATCGCGCAGCAGCGGCTCGGCCAGCACCGCGCGCGCCGGCTCGGGCGCAATGACCACCAGGGCAAGATCGGCCACGGCCAGCGCACAGTCGGTTTCCGCCGCAAGCCCCGCCGCGCCGGGGCAATCAAGCAGGGCATAGGCATCGCCGCCCCAGGTGAAATGCGAAAGGTTGAGTTCGGTGGAACTGCCGCGCAGCCGGGCTTCGGGGCTGGCATCGCCCAGCGATGTGCCCGCCTCCACGCTGCCGCAGCGGTTGATCGCGCCCGCGGCATGAAGCAGGGCTTCGGCCAGCGTGGTCTTGCCCGAACCGGCTGGTCCCACGATGGCAATGGCGCGAGCGCCGGCGCCGATGGCCTCCATGATCTTCTCCTCGGTTGGTGCCCTCCGGCGTCCAAGGCGATCCCGGGCCGAGCATCCGTCAATCCGGTTGCGATTGCAACGAGTCGATTGCGGCGGCGAATTGGGCCTTGCCCAAGCGGGCCGGCTTGCCCATTCGGGCCGCACGGCGAACAGCAAGGGAATCGGGGACGGCATGGACGAGGTTCTGATCAGCGTGGATGGCGCCGCCGGGCGGCTGTCGCTCAACCGGCCCAAGGCGATTCACGCGCTGAACCGCGAGATGTGCCTGGCGATGATCGCGGGCGTCAGCCGCTTCGTGGCCGATCCGGGCGTGAAGGCGATCGTGATCGACCATGCCGAAGGGCGCGGCTTCTGCGCCGGCGGCGACGTGGCGATGATCCGCCAATCGGCGCTGGAGGATGGCGGCGTGGCCGCCAGGGCCTTCTTCGCCGACGAATACCGGCTCAACCACCAGCTGTTCACCTGCGCCAAGCCGGTGGTGGCCTTCATGGACGGGATCACCATGGGCGGCGGCGTGGGCCTGGCCCTGCCGGCGCGCCTGCGGGTGGCGACGCAGAACACCCGTCTTGCCATGCCCGAAGCCGCGATCGGCCTGTTTCCCGATGTCGGCGGCGGCTGGTATCTGTCGCGCCTGCCGCACCGGGTGGGCCAGTATCTCGCCATTGCCGACACCCGGATCGACGGGGCAGACTGCCTGTGGCTGGGCCTGGCAACCCATTACCTGGCGGCCGAAGCGCTGCCCGAAGCCAGGCGCCGCATCGCCGCCGGCGAGGAACCGCAGGCCGTGCTGGATTCGCTCGCCGTGGCCCCGCCGCCGGCGAAGATCGCCGCGCTGGCCCCGCAGATCGAGCGCCATTTCAGCCATGAACGGGTGGAGGACATCCTCGCCTCGCTGGCCGGCGACGCAAGCGACTGGGCGCAGGCCACCCGCGCCACGATCCTCGAAAAGTGCCCGATGACCTGCAAGGTCGCCATGGTCCAGCTCGCCCGCTCGCTCGCGCTGACCGACTTTGCCGAAAACATGGCAATGGAATACCGCATCGGCGGACGGATGATCATGCGCCCCGATTTTCCCGAAGGCGTGCGCTCGGTGATCATCGACAAGGACCGCTCGCCCAAGTGGAACCCGGCCCGGCTGGAAGACATCACCGAAGACGCGGTCGATGCGATCTTCGCCCCCCTCCCGGCCGGCGAGAAGTGGCAGCCGCTCTAGGGTCCGTACTCAATAAGGTTGCGCGGGAGGCTGTTGGCTGATTCAAGGTGTCCGAGGA